>NZ_JAJPWM010000008.1:0-427678 GCF_046549095.1 Streptomyces sp. x-80 | reverse complement strand
CAGCAACGGCTCAACCCGCCCCCACAAGTCATCCGACACCAACCACGGCGGCCCCTTCCCCATGACAAGCCCAACGAGCCACCACCCCAGACGACATGCCCCCACACGACATTCTGTTAGCTCCTCTTAGGCCCTCGCTACTCAGCGAACGTGCCTCGTTCGCGGTCCAGTACTCCTTGTGCCAGGTGAGAGCGTCGACCAGGGCCGCGTTGAATTGCTCGGTTTCCTGGCGCTGGTAGCGATGGAAGAGTTCAAGGGGCGGATAAAGGACCTTCAGCATCAGGTCTTTGCTGGCGATCTGTGCGGCCTCGGGGGCGGTGCTGCTGATCGCGGTGGTCAGGGTGCCCCAAGTCTCCGGTCGGCGGAACCAGGCGTTCCGGAGGATTTCCGCCCATGTGTAGATGTACTCGTCGAACTCTGCGCCGGATTCTCGGAGGAAAGAGATGGGCACCTGGGCCAGCTAGTTGAGGCGACCGTTCTCGCGGCAGATCACTGCCAGGCAGAAGGAGGAGATCCAGGCTCCCGCGTGCAGGTAATCCTGAGGTCCCGTAGCGGGAAGGTTCGTCACCTCGCCTTCGGACCCGATCCGGCACGGCACCTTCAGCCGCCGTGCCTGAGATGAACAGTGCGGAACCGACCTGCATGGCCGTGACCCATGTCTCCCAGGTCGGGAACTCCGATGCTTCGGGATCCACCAGGCAGTGCCACTTCGCATTGGTCAGCGTGCAGTCCAACGCGTCGAAGCGGTCGAACTCCGAAGTCGCAAGCTCGTCAAGCACTTCCTGGGCCATGGTGACGACAGGTGCCATGGCCTCCGCCGCATTGTCCGTGCGGAAGTCGTGATGGGGAATTTGTGTACCTATTTGCCCTCTTGCGGCCGGGTCTTCAAATTTAGGTTCCCCTGAATGCGTCACATTCGGCGTATGTGTACGTCTTGTATTTCAGCCCTCATGGGGTTTTCTCGAGATAACGTTCACATTTCCACCCCTCTCCCTGATCCAGCATTCAAGATCAATACCGCTGACTTCCTGAGTCACCCCCGCTTCTCCAATGAATTCGACTGGTCCGAAAACTGAACCCGAAAATCCGTGCAGGATCGTTCTATCGTCAACTCTGACGTGAAAAGAGTTTTCCTGAACCACTGCATTCGTCAGGTCCGCTCCACAGATGCTCACATCCAGAATGGAAGATCCCATCAGCCGAGCGCCTCGGAAGCTTGCATTCGAAGCATCCACCCCATACAGCGATGCTTTTACGAAATCAACTGCATCTAGGTTTGCGCCCCGCAGGACCGCATCATCTAGATTGGCGCGCACCAGTGAGGCGCCAGCCAGATTGGCCCCGGAAAGATCGGCGCCCTGCATGTCGGCACGGTAGAAGTCCGCCTCTGTAAGGTTCACGTTGGTCAGTTTCGCATCAGTGAACCACGACTCGCGGAAGTCACCGCCCGACATGTCCGCGCCACTGAAGTCTAGGCCTACCGCGTCAAGTCCTTGTTCATCAGCCGCAAGTAGCCATTCCTGTAGGCGCTCCGCAGCAACGGGGTCGACGGGAAGCGCGCGCGGCGCCCAGCCGTTACGGGTACCAGATGACATCATCTTCCCAGCCATTCTTCTGGACGATGGACTTAATGTCGTTGATCGCCACTTGATTCGCATTCCGGACGTCTAGGATAACGATACGCCCCTTGTCGGCGATCTGCTCGGAAAGCTTCTTTACCCACCTTCCATTGTTGGACGGGTTATAGGCACCCCTGAACGGCTGCGACTTATCGCGAACATTATTGAACGGTGGCCAGTCGGAATGAACGCCCTTGATGTCGTAGTACCTTCCAGTAGCCGGCGAGTAGAACTCTCCGCGATCAGCTTCTGTGGGGCGCTGAATGTCGTCAGGAAGTCGGTCCTGCTCTCGAAGGTCCAGCCCCACCCTGGCTTCATCCTTCGATGGCTCTGAGATCCCGCCGTTCTTATCCGGGTCGCGCTGCAAATGATCGAAATCGTCAAGGTTGCGCTGCTCCACGACATCGAGGTGGCTCCAGTGGTCGGCCCGCTCCTGCGCCGTCAGTTCCGGAAGCGGCTCGTTCGAACGACCGGCATCATGGCCTGAGGGAGGCTGTTTCCCTTCGCTCCCTCGTGCTGCATCGGAGTCGATATCCCCGGGTGTTGGCTCATGCGGTGCATCTCCAGCGCCTGATCCAGGCACTGCCTCATGAACTGAGCCACCGCTCTGGTGCGGGACAGATGACCCGTCACCAGAGCCGTGTCCGCCGCTGCCCGTGTGGCCCCTTTCGGTGGGGTGGCCGGCACCGCTCGTGGAGTTGTTCGGTCCGCCGGTGTCCGAAGTGGAGGAGGTGTTTCTGCCGCCTGCGGCGTGGCTGTCCGTGGGGATTTGGCCGCCCGCATTGCCGCCTGGGGTGTTATGGGCACCTGCTCGGCCCACGGGAGTGTTCTCGCCGGGGCCGGCGCCCCGGTGGCCCACGTTGTCGCCGGCACGAGCCGGTTCGGAGGTGGCCGAGCTGACGCGTGCGGCGTTGTCGCCTCGTCCGCCGACGCCGGCCAGGACCGGCTGGCCCTGGTGAGCTGGGGCCTCGATCCGCGGGTTGTCCGCACCCGTGGTGGGTTGGGCGGGCTTGTTCTTGGGTGCGTTGTCGGCGTGTTGGAGGAGGGCGCCGTCCTTGTTGTAGAGGTGGCCGGCGCCGTCTGTGTAGTTCCCGGTGAAGGGGTCCTTGACGGTGTTGGGCGGGAGGACGGTTGTGCCCTCGGGCAGCTTGATGGTGCCGTTGGGAAGCTTGGTTGCGCCTGCTGGGATGGCGGTGTCCTTGGGGAGTTGGACGGTGCCGTCCGGCAGCCTGGCGGCGCCTTCGGGGAGGCTGAAGGCGCCTTCGGAGATCTTGGGTACCTGGAAGTGGCCGGCGTCCTTGAGGCGGGCCACCACATCGCCGAGTTTCGACAGGCCGGTGCCTGCGCCTTTGAAGACGTAGGCCATGGGGTCGATGGCCTGGCCTACCTTGCCGGCGATGTTCAGGGCCCTGGTTGCTGCTGCGGCCTTGCCCGCGCCTTCCACGGCGGCGCCCCCACCGCGGGTGATGACCGCGGTGATGACATTGAAGGTGACGGCGCCGGCGGCTCGGGGGCCGTTGGATTCCCATTGGTCCCAGGCCACGAACGCCTTGCCGGCCTCCAGCATCGTGGTACGCGATTCCCGTATCCAGGAGGGGAGCATGTGCCCCGGCGTCATCAGGTACACGGGGGCGAGCGGCAGGATGGCGAGGAACATGGAGCCGGTGGCGAGTTTGGCCAGGCCGGACCACGCTTGGCCGGCGGCCTCCGAGCCGTCGACGCCGAACAGGGTGCCCAGGCCCTTGATCGTGCCCCACACGCCGTCGATGATGACGCCCTTGCCGAAGTCGTAGGCGTGGACCCAGACCTTCCACCAGGGAGCGGACTCCTCGACCGCGTCGCCCCAGGGCAGGCTCTGGGATTCTGTGAGGGTTTCGGCGTTGTAGCCGTAGCCGTTTTTGTGGGAGGCGTCGATGGCGTGGAGGGACTTGCCGCCGACCAGGCCGACGATCTTGGCGTGGCAGTCGCGTTCGGCTGCCTGGAACGAGGCCCAGACCTCGGCGATCTTGTTGCGGCGAGCCAGGTTCTCCTCGACCAGGTCGCCGTCTTCGCGCCAGTCGTCGTCGCTGCCCTCGACCTTGTGACGGAAATCGGCCGCGTCCTGCTTGAGTTGGGTCAGTTGGCTGACCAGCGGGCGGACCTCGTTGGCGTAGGTGCCCAGGGCGCCGGCGATGACGCGCATGTCGTGGCCGACGTCGTGGGCCTTGTCCGCCACCGGCTTGGTGACCGCGAACAGCTGCTCCGCCTCGGGCGCCCTGTAGTAGGCGGACAGGCCACCGAAGGACGTGTGGACGTCCGAGCCGGCGGTCTCGACCTTGGGGCCGCTGTGGGACAGCGACTTCACCTTGGTTTCGAGGAGGTCGAGATCGCCGGTGAAGACCGGCACCTCGGACGGGTCGACCGGTGCGTTGTTCATCTCTGATTCCCCCCGACGTCCTTGAATGCGTCCAGGCGGACGGCCCGGGCGGCGTTCTGGGCGTTCTTCGCCGCCTCCAGGTCGCCCTGGACGTACTCATTGGTGGCTTTGACCGCGCCCAGGACAGCGGCCTGACAACGGTCGGCCATCGCCTTGAAGTCGTTCTGGCGGCGCGTCGCGTACTCGGACAGTGCGGCGGCGACCGGCCCCGTCGACGTCTGCGACAACAAGGGCGCGCCCGAGGGGCCCTGCACTCCGCTCCTCGCCATCACCGGCCCGTGTGGTGCGGTGATGGCCTGCGAGCCCGGTACGGCGGTGCCCGCTGCCTGCGCCGCATCCCGCAAGTCCGCGAGCAGTGTGCTCAGAACGTCCCCCAGGTCCTCGGCGTGCGCGCCGACGACCTTCAACTGGCCTTGCACTCCCTGTGGCTGGATGTCCCACGACGCCATGAACGCCCCCCTGCATACCTCTCTGCTGTACCGCCCCCGTGAGCCGCGCGGCGCTGCCGCCGCCCCGCCCGGCAATGAATTGGCGCACCCCGGAGGATTGCTTCTCCTACCGATGCGCCGGGGTGGTTCAGCCGATGTTGTCGACCGCGGACTTCGCGCGCGCGAGCGTCTGGTGCGCGGTCGCGTCGTTCTTCTCCAGCGTCGTCTTGAGCAGGTGGATGATGTTCTTGACCTCCTGGGAGGCGCGGTTCCAGCGCAGTTCCTTGCCGTGGTATTCGTCTGCGACGCCGTCCGCGGTGAAGTCCGCCATCGCCTGCTTGACCTGCGAGTCGCGGGCCGCGATCACCTGCTCCAGGCGCGCGATCACCGCTTGGATGTTGCCCTGAGCCTCGCCCGATGCGCCCGAGTCGTACGAACGCCGGTCCATGCCAGCAGCCATCACAATCCTCCCCGTGGAAATCTGGTCTGAGTTCTTCTGCCGCGGCCAGGTGGTCAGCGGCCGGAGAAGCGGGCCGCGTCGAAGTTGGCCGCCGACATCTGCGTCCGGGCGTTGTCGGCCTGTTCCTGGACGCCGGAGCCGAAGGCCGACTCCATGCCTGACTGGCCGCCCACGATGGCCGAAAGCGCGCTGTTCAACTCCGCCGTGATCTCGTCGGCGTGCGTCTTGAACGAGTCGAAGGCGGCCTTACCCGCACCGTTGAACTTGCCCTCCAGCGGCTGGGCCGCCTGCACGAGCTGGTGGATCAACGTCCCCAGCTCCGTGCTCGACCCCTGCGACTGCGACCTCAGCGTCGAGAGCGTCTGCGCCCCCATGTCGAACTTCATCGGCTCCCCCACCAGACTTGACGTGCGTATGTATGGTCATGCCTATCAACCGAGGCGTAACCGGTGCAATTCACAATCCCGATGTTATGACGAGGGTGTGACAACGACTCAAAGCCGCTGTCCGTCCGCCTGTTCTGGACGGTGTTGCGACGGGCCGGAGGCCCACGCGTCGGATCACTCCGTCCAGGTGGTCTTACGCGCCTTTCAGATGCCGCATCAGGCGTTCGAAGTCCTGCCAGCCCGACAGGTCCGACGGGTCGCCGGGGAGCGGGTAGTACAGCGCGGGGCGGTTCTTCGGGCCGAGGGAGACGGGTGCCTGGGAGAGCGGGGTGTGGTGGGCGCGGTCGTCGGGCATCTGGCGGACCTCCTCCGCGCCGAGGACGAAGGCCAGTGGAACTCCTGGGCCTTCGAAGCGGGGCGGTACCGCCAGGTCACGGCGGGCCTTGCGGATCTGGACGAGCATCGACTGGAGGCGGTGGCGGGTGGCGAGCTGTTCCGCGGCCTTGGGGAGAACCTCCACGGGCGGCTCTTCGTCGGGGCCGTAGCCGAACATCAGCGTGACGTGTTCCTCCACGCCCGTCTTCGTACGGCTGATGCGGACGGTTGCGAGGCCGGGCCGGTGAGGGCCGCCGACCGCCACGATCCAGGTCGGTTCGGGTGCGCGTTCGCGGGCGAGGTCGGTGAGGTGGCGTGGTGACCAGGGGAGGTTGGCGGGTTCGGCGGTGCCCCACCCGGCCGGGGGCTCGCCGGTCAGTTCGCGCCATAGCGACTCCAGTGCGCCGCCGAGTTCCAGGTGGTCGGAGGCGGGGTGGACCGTGCGGAAGGTCACCGCCAGCTGACGCTCGTCCGTGGCCGAAACGTCCTGGTAGGAGGCGGCCACCGGCGTCCGGGGGTCGTCGGCGGTTGCTTCGGGCGCCGTTATGGGGGTGAACATGCCGTCCTGCCAGCGCAGTACGGCTCCGGTCAGGCCGTCGTAGTAGCCGTCGCGTTCGTCGCGCATGACCCAGCGGGAGGGCCAGTTGCTGAGGTTGTCGCGGACGGCCGGGGAGAGGGTGGTTCCTGGTGGGGTGACGATCTGGAGGCCGAGCTGGGCGGTGGCGGCGGTGCGGAAGGCGTCCGAGAGCCAGGCGGTCATGGCGATCACCGGGCGGTCCTGGATGACGACGGCGACCTTGTCGGTGAGAACGTCGACGGTGGGATGCGCGGTGGCGGGTGTCGGCGCCATGGTCACGCCGTCGGTCTTCACCACGGCCAGGGAGCGCGCGGCCTCGGGCGGCCAGGCGGAGCCGTCGGCCAGGGTGGCCAGTCGGGCCGCGAAGGTGCCGGCGAGCTGCTCGGCGTGTTCGACTCCGGTGGTGGCGCGGGCCTCGGTCCACCAGTAGGGAAGTGGTGGTGGGGTGGCTCCGAGCAGTCGTTCGGCTTCGCCTTCGACCTGGACGAGCAGCGGTGATTCGACGGAGACGAGAGGTCGGCCCTCGGCGTCGCAGAGGCGAACGACGGCGTCCTCGCCCGTTGTGTCCACCAGGTTGGCGGGGCCGCCGGAGAGCAGGCCGGCGACCACGGTCCACGGGTCGGGCATGCGCTGGGTGAGGGCGATGACGTCCTTGGTCATGGGTCTTCCGGTCCTTCGTCGTTCGTGGCATGGGTGCTGTCCACTGCTCCCGGCCCGCGTGCGTGGGCGGGCGGGTTTTCGGCTCGTCAGGTGGGTGAGCACGCGGTTTGGATCAGGCGGTTGGGGCGGCCCCTGCGGAGGAAGACGCCTCGGCCTGCCGGCTGTTGGGCGGCGTAGACGCCGGGGAAGAGCTGGCCTTCGCTGCGGTCGCCTGACATCACGAGCGCCGAGGAGCCCGATTCGCGCAGGCTCTGGACGAGGGGCTCGTACAGGCCGCGGGAGGCGCCTGCGACGCGGCGGGTGAGGACGAAGTGGAGGCCGATGTCGACGGCGGAGGGGATGTAGGGGAGGAAGGGGGCCAGGGGTTCCTGGCCGGTGGTGGTGAGGACGTCGTAGTCGTCGACGAGGACGACGATCCGCGGGCCGCCGCCCCAGCTGCCGGGCTGGAGGTCCTCGGGGCGTGTGGTGTCGTCGGGCAGTCGCTTCTCCAGGACGCCGGCGACGCCGGTGGCGAGTCCCGCGCACATCTTGGCGTTGTAGGCGTAGCCGCCGTTGAACTCTTCGGGGATAACGCCGCGCAGGCTGCGCCTGGGGTCCATGACGGCGAAGACCAGCTCGTCTTCGCCGTAGCGGTTGATGAGGCCGTGGGCGATGGTCTTGAGGAGGTTGGTTTTGCCGCATTCGCTGTCGCCCAGGATCAGCAGGTGCTGGTCGTGCCCGAAGAGGTCGAGCAGGACGGGTCGGAGGGCGGTCTGGTCCAGGCCGATGGGGACCTGGTGGGGTTCGGCGGCTGGGCCTGGCAGGAGGTGGGGCTGAAGGAGGTGCGGCAGTACGCGTACGGGTTGGGCGACATCGCCGCTCCAGGTGGCGCGGACGGTCCGGGCCGTGCGTTCCAGGACGGCGCCCAGGTCCGCGGTGTCGGCGGCGCCGTCGGTGCGGGGGACTGCGACCTGGGCGAAGAGCTTGCCGTCGGTGAGGATGCGGCCGGGCTCGTCCGGGGAGAGGGTCGCGGCCAGTTTATGGTCGATGCAGGACTCGCTGGGGTCGTTGAGGCGTAGCTCGATGCGGGTGCCGAAGTTCGACTGGATGGCGATGCGGGCGTCGTTCCAGCGGAGCATGCCCGCGACGAGGTGGATACCGTAGCCGCCGCCGCGTTTGAGGAGGTCGGTGACGTCCTCGTCCAGCTCCTCGAAATCGTCGCGCAGTGCGCCGAAACCGTCTATGACGAGCACGATCTCGGCGGAGGCCAGCTGCGGGAGTCGGCCTGCGGCGTGGAGGTCGCGGAGCTGGGTGAGGGAGTCGATGCCGTGTACGCGGAAGAGGTCCTCGCGGGCCGCGAGCATGGTGCGGACTTCTTCGAGGGTGCGGGCGGCGCGTTCGCGGTCGGCGCGGCCGGCGATGCCGCCGACGTGCGGCAGGCCGGACAGGGCCGCCAGGCCACCACCGACCAGGTCGAGCCCGAAAATGCCGACTTCCTGGGGGGTGTGGGTGAGGGCGAGGGAGAGAACGAGGGTGCGTAGGAGGGTGGTCTTGCCGGACTGGGGGCCGCCGATGACGGCGGCGTGGCCGCCCGCCACGGTGAGGTCCAGGTACCACTGGCCCTGCCACTGCCTGGTGGGGTCGTCGAGGAGGCCGAGCGGGACTTCGAGCGGACCGCGGCGCCACGTGAGCTGCGTCCCGCGCGCGCCGACGTCCAGGGGGCCGGCGACCGCGTCGAGGGTGAGCGCGTCGGGCAGTGGGGGCAGCCAGATGCGACGCACCACACCGGAGGAGTTCGTCAGCTGCTCGACGATGATGGCCAGTTCGGTCGGCCCCGTCTCGCGGCGCCGCATCGTCGGCTCCTGGGTATCCGCATTCTCTGCGGTGGAAAGGGTGTTGAAGGTCGTGTACGGGAGGGCGAGGGGGCCGGTGTCCTCGTCTTCGGGGCGTTGTGCGGGGCCGCGGTAGGGGCCGGATACGTAGCTTGCCTTGAAGCGGTCGTAGTGGCTGGTGTCGACCTTGAGGTAGCCGAAGCCGGGCAGCGGTGGCAGGTGGAAGGCGTCTGTGGTGTCCAGGACGGTGCGGGACTCGTCGGCGGAGAAGGTGCGCAGGCCCAGCCGGTAGGACAGGTAGGTGTCCAGGCCCTTGAGGTGGCCGCCCTCGATGCGTTGACTGGACAGCAGCAGGTGCACCCCGATCGAGCGGCCGATACGGCCGATGGACAGAAACAGGTCGATGAAATCCGGCTTGGCAGTGAGCAGTTCACCGAACTCGTCGATGATGACGAACAGGTGCGGCAGCGCCTCCAGGTCAGGGCGGCCGCTGGCGCGCAGGGTCGCGTAGTCGCCGACGTCGGCGACGTTGCCGGCGTCCTTGAGGACCTGCTGGCGGCGTTTGACCTCGCCGGCGAGGGATGCGTGGACGCGTTCGACCAGGCTCGCCTGGTTCTCCAGGTTGGTGATGACGCCGGCGACGTGCGGCAGGTCTGCGAACGGCGCGAAGGTCGCACCGCCCTTGTAGTCGACGAGGACGAGGGAGAGGTCTTCGGGTGGGTGTGTGGCCACCAGGGCGAGGACGATGGTGCGCAGGAGTTCGGACTTGCCGGAGCCGGTGGCACCGACGCACAGGCCGTGCGGGCCCATGCCCAGTTCGGAGGATTCCTTCAGGTCCAACAGCACCGGCTCGTGGGCGTCGTTGACGCCGATCGGCACGCGCAGGAAGGCACGTTCGCCGCGCGGCGCCCACAGGTGGGTGAGGTCGAGTCGTGCCACGTCGTCCATGCCGAGAAGACCGGCGAAGTCGACGGGGCCGGTCAGGGGTGCGTCGGCGAGTGATTCGGCGGACAGGCGCAGCGGCGCCAGCATCCGGGCCAAGCCCTCGGCGAAGGCGATGCCGACCTCGTCCACGGTGCCGTGGGCGCCGATCGGCTCCTGCCCGCGCAGATCCTCGATGACCACCTGATCGCCGTCGACGGTGATCCGGACCCCGACCTGGCCCGGCTCCTGGACCCGCTGCCCCAGCAGGTGCAGCACGGTGATGCCCATGTCGCGCAGGCCGACCGCCTCGTCGGGGCGCGGCAGGTCGACGGCGTCCTGGCCGTGTCCGTCGGCGACGACGAGCAGCCGGGACGTCATCGACAGGGCGTCGCTACCGGACAGGCCGCGGCGCACCTCGGCCGCATAGGAAGCACGGCGGCGCAGTTCCGGGCCGAGCTGCCGGGCGAGCTGGACAGCGGAGGGCGCTGTTCGGCGGGCGGCGACCGGGCCGTCGAGCTGCTCGGCGTCCAGGAGGTGCGGCAGCCACTTGGCCCACTCCCAGTCGGCGAGGCGGTCGCCGGGCACCGCGAGCGCCATCGCCACATCGTCCGGGGCGTGCATCGCGGCGGCCTGGACGAGCAGGGCCCGTGCGACGCGCAGGCAGTCCTCGCGGGGGCCGATGACGCTGATGTTGCCCACGCGGTCGAGCGGTACGGTCAGCGGCAGCTCGGTGCCGGTGCGGAAGCGGGCCATCAGCGCCGACGCCTCGTTGAGCATGAACCGGTCGGGCGGAGTGAGTACCGACGAGCCCTGCTGAGCAATCTGCAAATCGCGCACTGGCATCTCGCCGGTGCCGACCCGTACACGCAGGAAGTCGCCGTCGGTGCGTCGGCGCTCCCACAGCCGCGCCGGGTCGCGCACGATGTCATAGAGGGCGGGCGGCGACGGGTTGAGGACCTCGGCGCGCTCGCGACGCCCGCGCTCGTCGGCGGAGAGCTCCTCGCGCAGGTCCTCCAGGTAGGCGAGGTATGCCTCGCGTTGGGTGCGGCGGGTGCGTTGGGCCTTGCCGCGCTGCGAGAAGACCAGCGCCATGGAGCCGAGGACGGTGACAACAAGGATGATCGCGCCGAGCCCGGCAAACTGGCTGTTGCGCACGACCGTCATCATCACCACCGACGACATGACACCGGCGATGGGCAGCAGCGACATCGCGATGTTTCCTGCCTTGCCCTCGGGGAGGTTGGGCGGGGCCTCGATGTCGCGCGGCGCGGTGGCGGCCGGGGGCCGGGTGGTCCGGGCCGGGCGGTGGATCAGTCGGGTACTCATCGTCGTCGTCCGTCATTCACAGTTCATCGTCCCTGTCCGTGGTTCACGGCCGGGCTCGGCATCCGGTCAGTAGCGTGGCTGGGAGAGCTGGAAGACGTCCGCGGCGATGCGTGCGGCTGCTTCCCTGGTCGGGGCGGCGAGGAACTCGGTGCGGACCGGACCGCCGGCGGCCAAGTGCCGGTCGTACGGCAGGATCTGGACGCCTACCCCGGTGGACTTGAGTTGCCGGGCGGCCTCGTCGAGGTCGAGTCCTTGGTGGGGTACCAGTTCGGTGAGCACGACAACCGTGCCGGCGATCACCTGCCGGGGCAGCTGCTGCATCCACTGGATCACGGAGTACGTACTGGTGACGCCCTCCGGAGTGGCCGGTGCAGTCAGCACGCGACAGTGGGAGGCGGCCAGCGCGACTCGGGCGACCTCGGCGGGCAGCGTCTCGCAGTCGATGACCATGACGCCGAAGTAGCGGCGCAGCGCCACCACGGCCCGCTCGTACGCCCGGCTGTCCAGCATCACGCCGATCTGCCCCAGGCTCGCGGGCAGCAGCCAGGCGTTGTCCGGCAGTTGGACGAGATATCCGGTGACGTCGAGCAGGGACATGTCCGGCTTGACGATGCCGGCGATATCGCTGGTGGTCCACCGCCGGGACACGGCACCCAGCCGCATCGGTAGCGAGCCGAGCGCCGGATCGGCCTCCAGGAAGAGGACCGGGTCCTGGCGGTAGTGCGCGTACGTGGTGCCGAGCAGCGCGGCGACGGTGGACTTGCCGGAGCCGCCCCGGATGGAGGTGACGGCGATCTGCCGGCCGGTCGTCACGGGCTGCTGGAGCACCGCGGCGGTGCGAGTGACCTCGGCGACCTCGCGCGCGGCGGACGAGAAGAGCGTGCGCCGTAGGGCACGTACGGCACGCGCCGTAAAAGGCTCACCGTGCTGCGGCTTGTGGCGCACCACGCCGGCCACCCCCTTGTCCACCACAGGCTGAGAGCCAGGGGCACTGTGAGGTTGAGAGTTGTTCAGGGGGTACGGGGCCGGGGCCGACTGCTCCTGCCGTGGTTGCCGGTGCGGGTATGTGGAGCCGGACGGCTGCGACTGGCCACCCTGGTAGTCCGCCTGCTGCTCCTGCCCCGGGGGCGGGTGGCTGGCCTGCCGGTGCACGTCACCCCTACCGACGGCATTCGGCGCCTGAGAGCTCTCCGCAGGCAGGCCCGAGCCAGGCACGGAGGCGCTGTACACCTGCCCGCCCGCACCCTGCACCCCCTGTTGCGCGCCCGCTCGCAGATCGCGCAGCACATCCCCCTGCCAGCCGTCTCCGCTCGACATGCCTGCCCTTCACCCCAACCTGCTGTCCCGTCCGCAGCACCTGCACATCGACTCAGAACTGATGGAGCAGCTGCCCGTACACACCGAACACACCGAAGGCGAGCGGGAAGAGTCCCACCATGCCGACGGATTCGACCAGATCGGCCATGCGCCGCAGCCGCACCTGCACGTGCTCGGGCACCTGCACCGCCAGCACGACGAGCGGCAGCACCGCGGCCAGGCACAGCACCGCGAGCGGCCCGCCGCCCCCCGTCTGCTCCATCCACACCATCACCAGACGCACCACAAGGCACGATGCGGCGACGAACAGTGCGACGACCTCGGCGGCCAGCGGGAAAGCACGCGCCCGCGACACCAGTACCACGACGACGAGCGATGCCAACAACACGGCCCACACCGTCGGCTGCTCGGCCAGCGTGAGCAGCCAGCCCGCGGCCGCCGCCGAAACCGCGGTGACGGCCGTTGCCAGGGCGAGGCCGCGGTGCGTCGCCGCCAACGCGGTACCCACCTGATGACGACTGACAGACACCCCGGCCGAGCGGCGGTCATCGAGCGCGGTCAGCCCCGACGCCATCAGGGCCAGCCGCGGCAACAGTCCAAGCACCACCAAGGAGAAGACGGCCATGACAGCGCCGAGCCGGGCCGGATCGCTCTGAACGGCGGTCGCCGTCTCCCACGCCGCAGCGATCACGGCCGTGGCCACGGCGCCCACGAGCCCACCCTTGCCCAGCGGCGAGAAGTAACCAAGGGCCCCCAGCATCACCACCAGCGCACCCGCAACGGCGGCAAGCCGTCCAGCGCCCGGCCAGCCGTACGCATCGGCCGCCGTCCACGCGGCGAGCACACCGAGCCCTCCGGAGGCGACCAGCAGCGCGGTCGCCAAACCTCGATTCCCCCGCCCGACCTTGGCGACGAGCGCACCGCCGACCAGGAGCGCGAGCGATACCACCGACAGCACACCACCCAGAGCGCCGAGCGGGAACTCGCGACGGGCGAGCAGTGCGGCGGTCACCGCGAAGGCGACGGTCGCGAGCCCCGCGCTGGCCCGGCGCGCGGCGGGACGCCAGCGCCAGGCACGCAGATCGAGGTCGTCGGCCACCTGGTCGGTGACGTCGTGGACTACGGGCGCCGGCGGCGCGGAGTGCGTCGTGACGAGCCGGAGCACGGCGCCGTCGGCTATCCCGGCCGACGCCAGTGTGCTGTCATGCGGCAGGACAGAGCCGTCGGACGTCATCAACTGCCGTGCCGCCGGCCGCGATGCGGGCCGGTCGTCCAGCAGCTCCAGGACGTCCGGGATCAGCTGACCTATCGGCGTATCGGCGAGCAGGACGACGTCGGCCCGCCGCCGGTCGCCGACCAACGTCACTCGGCTCAGCTGCCCCCGGGAAGTCGTTCCTCTGCTCACCACTCACAGGAACCTACCATCGCGAGGTTGACGCACTCTCGGGCCAATCGGACATGCCTGCGCTGTTGGCTTCTGGCCTCCGTTCCACGTCAGAGCATCTTCGAACGTCGCGCGGAGCTCTTCCCGTATGTCCCTCATTGTCGCGCAGCCTGTCCGAATCCCAACTGTCGGTTCCTGCAGCGTCGGAGGCCGGCGAGTGCTGGGGACCGCAGCGTCGTCGGTCGGTCGCGACGGGGTGGCACGGCCTGGCCGGTTCGGCGGCCGCCGGACCGGCATGCGGTCACCGGGACTTGAGGGGGTCTCAGTGGAAGGTGATCTGGTTGGCGTCGTCGGCGATGGAGGCGGTCAGGCCGTCGGGGAGCTGGGTGGCGTCGCGGTTGATGCGGGGTGCGGCCGTCCTCCGGCGTGGCGAAGTAGACCGCGCCGGTGGCGATGTCCCCGACGGCGCTGCGGACAACTACCTGCTGCGGTGTCTCGGCCGGCTTCCAGCCCTTGGCGGTTCCGGCGTCGACGGTGATGCTGTCGTTGCCTCGTTTGACGACCAGGCTGACGTGCGCGGGCGAGGTGAATGCCGGGCAGGTCCGGCCGGGCTCCAGAGAAGGGCAATCCGTTCAGTCCGGGGGAGCTGTCAGCGCGAGAGTGTGTGAGGCCCCGGGGGCGATGGCGGTGATCGTCCTGCCCTTCGTCGCCTTCAGGATTCCCGAGGCTTGGCCGTACGGGTCATCCCCCGTGACGAGGAGCTTGCCGTCGGCTGTCAGCGCGAGAGTGTGCCTCTCGTCCATGGCCATGGCGGTGATCTTCTTACCCGTCGCAGCCTTCAGGATCGTGAATTCCCCGGGGCCCCGTCATAGTTTCCCGCAGCGAGGATCGCGTCCTCGGCCGTCAGCGCGTAACCGCGGTGCCAGGCTGTGTAGATCGCAGCGATCTTCTTACCCTCCGCTTGGCTCACGAGCCCGCGAACGACGTGAAGACCCACACAACGAGCCCGTCCGTCGCACTCCGAGACGAACTCATCCACAACATCTACGAGCGCGTCACCGAATCCGACGTTGATCCGACGCAATCCGATGCGGAAGAGACGAAGAAGATCAATGAGGCCAATGCTCTGCTCTACCGCGTCGTCAACGAGGTGGATGAGGACACCGGGGAAAAGAAACAAGTCACCGTGGAGAACTCAGCTTTCAAGGATTACCTCAAGCTCCAGCAGAAGTACTACACAGCCCGAACCGCCTACACGATGAGCTACTTGAAGGCGCAGGAGACCGAAGAAGGCCGTGCGAACTGGTCCGTGCTGGGGCCCACGCTGAGGGGGCCAGTGGACGCCGCCTGGGAGGAACGGCGAGGAGCCGACGCCACCCGGATCGAGACCGCTCTGGCAGTGAAGGACACGAGCGGGCAGAATCAGGTCGCGCTGTCGTTCGAGCACGCAACACAAGTCACAGCAGCACCACAAGCGAGCCAAGTGGGACGGCAGCACCCTCACGCAGGCGGGCCTACAGATCATCGGATGGGTCCATCAGATCGTCCCGTACAGCCCTCCGAAGCCACGATCAACGCTAGGGTCTCGCCGACCGCGTCGGCTGCTCGTACTGCTGCACCTGCCGCTGCTGCTTGTCCTGCTCTGCCTTCTGCTGTGCCAGCGTGTGCTGAAGGAACGACCACCCCACGCACCCTGCGCAGAGAACGGCCGTGATGGCGATCCCCGCGAACGCCTTCCCCAACCGCTCGTCCGCCGTGCGCCGCCCCCGCTGCCCACCGAACAGCAGGGCATCCCGAATCCTGCGTCGGCGCACCGCCACCGACTCCAGCAACTGACTGTCGTAATCTCGCGCCATTTCCTCGCTCTTCGCCTCAGTCGCCCGCCGTATTGGCCATGGCCGATGAACCCTCCACCTTCGGCGGTCACACACCAGCCGTCACTCTGAGGTGTCCCGCAGCATGGCGCACTTCTGCGCCTGCCGTCACGCAGCCAGCCTGGATACGAAGCGTTCCCGCTCACAGCGTATTTTGCTGGGCATGTCGTATCAGAATCAGCCTGGCTGGAACGCGCCGCCCAACCCGCAGCAGGTAACGCCGCCGTACTACCGGGGTCCCTACCAGCCGTATCCCGTGGCTCAGCCGCCCATGCCGGGATCGGTGCGCGCCGCGCGGGTGTTGGCATACGTCGCCGCAGGGTTCGCCGCGCTCGGAACGGCGCTCGCCGGGGTGATGGCGGGTCCTGCGGGGGCAGGTGCTGCATTGGGTTCCGCGATACCGGTCATCGGCGTCTTCATCTGTGCGCTGTGCTTCGCCAGGTCCGGTAGCGGGGCGAAGGTCACGGCGATCGTCTTCGCATCGTTCATGATTCTTTTCGGTCTCGGCGCCTTGGGGCGTGGTCTACCGGCCGGGATCGTTCAGCTGGGCCTCGGCATCGCCATCGTGGCAACGCTCTCCCCGCGTCAGTCCGGCGACTGGTTCCGCCGCCCACAGCGTTGACGAGCAGAAGGCGCCGCAGAAGCCGGCTGACTGCTGCTGGCACCAGCGTGCCGGTGTGAGACGTGTCGCAGGGCGGCCCCTTGTGGCGATTTCGACCGCGTGTGAGGTCGAAGCCACCCGTCATCATCAGTTCGGTACTCAGCCGCTTGGAGGGCGTGCCAGTTCGGTCCAGGCACCGTGCCCGCCGAGGGTGTCTCCAGGGGGCGGCCGAACTGTTGCCATCGTCCATCGCATGCACCGATGCAGGGATCGTGACACAGGCCGGGACGCTCCCGGCCAGGGATTTTCAGCTCTGTCCCAAGGACTTTCCAGGGATTTTTCGCTGAGTGAGCGGGAAAGGCCCCGACGGCTCTGAAGGCATAAAATCCCAGGTCGGGGGCAGTTTTCTGCCAGCCCATGACGCTCGTCGGGCTGCGCTGCCGGTGGAGGTTGTGCCGACTGGGTAGGGCTCAGTGACCGGGGGCCTGCGGGGCAGTGTGAGCCGCCCGAGTGTGGTCTCCCAGCATGGCGCTGCTCCGGGTGAACTCCCCCTGAAGCAGCGCCAGTTGGCGGGCGTTGCCGGATTTTCTAGTACGAGTAGAACCCCGACCCGCTCTTCCGCCCCAGCCGCCCCGCGTCCACCATCCGCTGGAGCAGCGGGGGAGCGGCGTACAGGGGCTCCTTGTACTCCTCGTACATCGAGGCGGCGACCGAGGCCACGGTGTCCAGGCCGATCAGGTCGGACAGCTTGAGGGGGCCCATCGGGTGGGCGCAGCCCAGTTCCATGCCGTTGTCGATGTCCTCCCGGCTGGCCATCCCGGACTCGAACATCCGGATCGCGGAGAGCAGATACGGGATGAGCAGGGCGTTCACGACGAAGCCCGAGCGGTCCTGGGCGTGGATCGCGTGCTTGCCCAGGACGTCCTGCACCAGCGCCTCGGCGCGCTTGACGGTGTCCTCGCCGGTGGTCAGGGCGGGGATCAGCTCGACGAGCTTCTGCACCGGTGCCGGGTTGAAGAAGTGGATGCCGATGACCTGGTCGGGGCGGGAGGTCGCGACCGCCAGCTTCACCAGCGGGATCGACGAGGTGTTGGACGCCAGGATCGCGTCCGGCCGGGTCACCACTTGGTCGAGGACCTGGAAGATCTCGGTCTTGACCTGCTCGCTCTCCACCACGGCCTCGATGACGAGGTCGCGGTCGGCGAACTCCCCGAGGTCGGTGGTGAAGCTGAGACGGCCGAGTGTCGCGTCGCGCTCCGCGGCAGTGATCTTGCCGCGCTCGGCTGCTTTGCCGAGGGAGTTGGTCAAACGGGTGCGCCCCAGTTCCAGGGCCTCGCCGGTGGTCTCCGCGACCATGACGTTCAGCCCGGCGCGGGCGCACACCTCGGCGATGCCTGCGCCCATCTGGCCACAGCCGACCACTCCGACGCGTTCGATGTCCGTCACCTCGTGCCTTTCGCTGATCTTCAGGACCGGCGGTCGGCCGTAAGGGTGCGGCGTCCGCCTCCCTCCCGACGTTACCCGGCACGGTCCTGTGCACCGGGGGCCGGGGCGGGCATGCTGAGCCGATAGGACGCGCCAGGACGGGATGAACCGGACAAGCTGGGGGCTTTCCATGCGAGGGATCACACGAAGAGGGTTCGCGGCGACGGCGCTGGGCGCGGCCTCGGCACTGCTCGCCGCGGGCGAGGCGGTGGCCGCCGCGGGTGAGGCGGCGGCCGAGGAGAGGGCACCGGCCGGCCACGGGGGCCGGCCGCGCCGTGACTTCCGCGGTATGTGGCTGGCGACGGTGGCCAACCTGGACTGGCCCTCCCGGCCGGGCCTGCCGCCCGCCGCACAGCAGGCCGAACTGCTGGCGCGCCTCGACACCGCCGTCGCGCACCGGCTGAACGCGGTGCTCTTCCAGGTGCGGCCCACCGCGGACGCCCTGTGGCCCTCCCGTTACGAACCGTGGGCGGAGTGCCTGACCGGGCAGCAGGGCCGCGACCCGGGCTGGGACCCGCTGGGCTTCGCGGTCCGCGAGGCGCACCGGCGCGGGCTGGAGCTGCACGCCTGGTGCAATCCGTACCGCGTGGCCAACCACACCGATCCGGGCCGGCTGGTGCCCGGCCATCCGGCGCGGCGGCACCCCGGCTGGGCGCTGCCGTACGGCGGGAAGCTCTACTACAACCCGGGACTGCCGGAGGTCCGCCGCTTCGTGCAGGACGCGATGCTGGACGCGGTACGCCGCTACGCCGTCGACGGGATCCACTTCGACGACTACTTCTATCCGTACCCGGTCGCGGGCCGGACCTTCGACGACGACGCGGCGTACGCGGCGCACGGCGCGGGCTTCCCGGACCGCGCCGACTGGCGGCGGAACAACATCGACCGGCTGGTACGGGAGATGTCACACCGGACCGCCGAGGCCGGGCGCCGGGCGGGGCGCCGGGTGCGGTTCGGCGTCAGCCCGTTCGCCGTCTGGCGCAATCGCGCGACCGACCCGGCGGGCTCCGCCACCCGGGCGGGGGTGCAGACCTACGACGATCTGTACGCCGACACCCGGCGGTGGGTGCGCGAGGGCTGGCTCGACTACATCGTGCCGCAGGTGTACTGGAACATCGGCTTCCCGGCCGCCGACTACGCCGAACTGGTGCCCTGGTGGTCGCGGACCGTGGCGGGCACCGGTGTGGACCTCTACATCGGCGAGGCCCTGTACAAGGCGGGCGATCCGGCGCAGCCGGCCGCCTGGCAGGACCCGGCCGAACTCTCCCGCCACCTCACCTTCGCCCACGGCTGCCCAGAGGTCGGCGGTCATGTCTACTTCGCCGCGACGGATGTGGCCGAGGACCGGGTGGGCGCGCTGGCGCGGGTCGTCAGCGACCACTACGGCGGCCCGGCGCGGCCGTCGGAGTGAAGTCCGGGGCCCGGGTGCAGGCCGATGCGTCCCCGCGCCCGCCGACGGCGGGTGGTGACCGCCGGCGGCGGGGGCCGGGTCAGCGGGTGGGGTGGACGTCGGCCGCCGTCTTGTGCTGAACGACCGAATCGGGGCCGGGCGACATGATCGCTTCATGTCCGTCCTCGGCGCGGATGCGGTACGGCGGAGTGCCGTTCGTCCCCAGCACCTCGATGATCTCGACGACGTGGTCGTGCTGCCCGACGATCCTGCCGTGCACCACCAGACGGTCGCCCGTGCTCGCTTTCATCAGGGGTGTCCCTTCGCCTCTGGCGGCCGTACGACCGGGGGCCGACGAAGCGACGGCCGAGCTGGTTGAACGGCCAAGGGTTACGGACCGGGGGCGGTCCGGACGGCGGTACCTGCCGTCGCCGCAATTTTACGTCCGAGCGGGCCTGTTGCCCCGGGCACACATCCCGGGCCTCGCCCGCCCGGTCCGTCCCGTCCCCGTTCCGCACCCGGTCCGGACGCTCCGTCCGCCCCGCCGCGTTCCCCGCCCCGTTCCCCGCTCGTTCCGTCAGCCGCGCGTCCGCTGGGTGACCGCGATGCACACCAGCACCGCGAGCGCCGCCGCCGCGGCGGTCGGCGGCAAGTGCTCGCCGAGCAGCAGCACGGCCCACACCATCGTCAACAGCGGCTGGGCGAGCTGTATTTGACTCGCCTTGGCGACACCGATGTCGGCCATACCGCGGTACCAGACGACCATGCCCAGGAACTGCGAACCGATCGCCAGCCAGAGCAGCCCGCCGACCGCGTGCGCCGTCAGATGCAGCGGCTCGGTGGCCAGCGCGGCCACCGAACCCACCACCGCGACCGGCAGCGCGAGCACCAGAGCCCAGCCGATCACCTGCCAGCCCGGCATCTCGCGGGCCAGCCGCCCGCCCTCGGTGTAGCCCGCCGCGCACACCAGCAGCGCCGCGAACAGGAGGAGATCACCGGTGCTCGGCGCCCCGCCGCTCTGCTGCACCGCGAAGCCGATGACGACGGCGGCACCGGCCAGCGAGGCGAACCAGAAGGTGCGGGAGGGCCGCGTCCCGGTCCGCAGGGCGCCGAAGGCGGCGGTGGTCAGCGGCAGCAGCCCGACCACGACCGCCGCGTGCGAGGTGGTGGAGGTCCGCAGCGCGAGGGTGGTCAGCAGCGGGAAGCCGAGGACCACGCCGCCGGCTACGACCGCGAGCCCCGCCCAGTGGCGCCGTTCGGGTGGCCGGACCCGGCACACGGCGAGCGCGCCGCCAGCGATCGTGGCCGCCAGCACGAGGCGCAGCATCACCACCGTCCACGGGCCCATGCCCTCCAGCGCCCAGGCAGTGGTGGGAAAGGTGAGCGAGAAGGCCGCGACGCCGAGCGCGGCGAGCGCGGTGCCGCGAGAGGCGGACGGGGAGCGGGTGGCCCCGGCCGGGGCGTCCGCCGGGGCGTGGTCCGCGGTGCCCGCCGGACCGGGGTCCGGGCCACCCCCGACGCCGGCGGGCCACGGCGGTCCGCTCGCCGTCCCGCTCTCGGGCCCGCCGCTCACTGCTATCGCGGCCGAGGTGGTAGCGCTATCGTTGTCTCTCATGCATGAGCGTAGCAGTGGGGCGGGACTGGCCGCCATCCTCCGTACCGAGCTGAACCGCTACTCTCCCGGCGAGAAACTGCCGTCGAGTCGTGCCCTTGTCGAGCGGCACCGGGTGAGCCCGGTGACCGTCTCCCGGGCGCTGGCCGAACTGGTCGCCGAGGGCCTGGTCGTCACCCGGCCCGGCGCCGGGGCCTTCCGGGCCGCGCCGCGCACCGGGACACCGCGGCCGGCCGACACGTCCTGGCAGGAGATCGCCCTGAGCGCCGAACCGGCCGGCGACCAGGTGCCGCGCAGTGTGGACGCGTCGGGGGTGCTGGCCACCCTCGCCGCACCGGCCCCCGGCGTCATCGAGCTCAACGGTGGCTATCTGCACCCCACTCTCCAGCCCGAACGCGCCCTCGCCGCCGCGCTCGCACGGGCCGGCCGGCGGCCCGGCGCCTGGGGGCGGCCCCCGGTCGAAGGCGTCCCCGAACTGCGGGCCTGGTTCGCCCGGGAGATCGGCGGGCCGGGCGGGACGCTCGCCGCCAGCGACGTCCTGGTCACCGCGGGCGGGCAGAGCGCGCTGACCGCCGCCCTGCGCGCGCTGGCCCCGCCCGGCGCGCCGGTGCTGGTCGAATCGCCGACCTACCCGGGCATGCTCGCCGCCGCCCGCGCCTCCGGGCTGCGGCTGGTGCCCGTGCCGATGGACGCCGGCGGCGTACGCACCGATCTGCTCGCCGATGCCTTCCGGGCCAGCGGCGCGCGGCTGTTCATCTGCCAGCCGCTCTTCCAGAACCCGACGGGCACCCGGCTCGCCGGGGAGCGGCGGCGCGAGGTGCTGCGGGTGACCCGTGCGGCCGGGGCGTTCGTGCTGGAGGACGACTTCGCCCGGCGGCTGGTCCACGACGACACGCCCGCGCTCCCGCCGACCCTGAGCGCGGACGATCCGGACGGCACGGTCGTCCATGTCTGCTCGCTCACCAAGGCCGCCTCGCCCAGCCTGCGGGTGGGCGCCCTGGCCGCCCGCGGACCGGTCCTCGACAGGCTGCGCGCCATCCAGGTCGTGGACGGCTTCTTCGTGTCGAAGCCCCTCCAGGAAGCCGCCCTGGAACTCGTCGGATCGCCCGCCTGGGCCCGCCATCTGCGCCTGATCGCAAGGGAGTTGACGGCCCGCAGGGAAGCGATGGTCACGGCGCTGCACCAGTGGCTGCCCGCGTTCACCACACCCGGCCCGGGGGCGGTGCCCGGCCGCGGCCGGGCGGCGGGCGGCGCGCTGTACGTCCCGCAGGGCGGCTATCACCTCTGGCTGCGCCTGCCGGACGGTACGGACGAGGCGGCGCTGACCGGTGCGGCGCTGCACGCGGGCGTCGCGGTCGCGGCCGGCCGCCCCTACTTCCCCGCCGAGCCACCGGCACCGCACCTGCGGCTGAGCTTCGCCTCCGCGGCCGGCACCGCCGAACTCGTGGAAGGCGTCCGCCGGCTGCGCACCGCCTGCGACGAACTGCGCATCGCCGCGGGGTGAGCCGGTCGCCCGGACCCCATGCGCGGCCGGCCGGACTCGCGGCGGCCCGGCCCGTCTTCGGCAATCGGTTCGACGCCGGCCCGCGCGTCTGCGAATCTCCCGGCATGAACGCACACGCCCTCGACGGCTACGAGATCTCCACCGACCGGGCCCGCCTGGACACGGACCTGGTCCACCACTGGCTGTCCACCGACGCCTACTGGGCCCTGGACCGCCCCCGGGAGCAGCACGACCGAGCGGTCGCGGGCTCGCTCAACTTCGGTCTGTACGAGGCGGGTTCGGGACGCCAGGCCGGGTATGCCCGGGTGGTCACCGACCAGGCCACCTTCGCCTGGCTCTGCGACGTCTACATCGGCCGGGACGACCGCGGCAAGGGACTGGGCACCGCCCTGGTCGAGGCCGTCGCCGAGCACCTCACCCCCTGCGGTCTGGCCCGCATCAACCTCGCGACCAAGGACGCACACGGCGTCTACGAGAAGATCGGCTTCCGCGCCCTGGCGGCCCCCGACCAGTGGATGACCCTGGGGCTGATCGATCCCGGACCGATGGATCCCGGGCCGTGCGGTAGCTGACCGGCGGGGCGCGGGCGGGACATGGGTGGGAACGCCCGTCGGCCGGCGGGCGGGCGCCGGTCCGCCGCTGCCGGACGTCCGCCCGTAGGGGGACCGGCCGGACCCCGCCCCCCGGAAGGCCCAGCAGGTACCCGGAAAGCCCAGCCGGGCCCGTCCGCGGTACGGGGCGCGCGCAACCGTGTGACCTGCGGGGAGAGTCGTCGCGCGAGGTGCCCGGCCAGGCAGTTGGCCCAAGGTGCGGCGTACCACCGAGGTGCGCGCGAGGAGGCCGGGCGCTTCGCTCGGGGTATGTCCCTACGCCGCGCCCTTCGCCACGCCTCCCGAGCCGCCTCCGTGACCGGCGCCCTGGCGGCGGCCTGCACGCTGCTGTGTGCCGGTGCCGCGGTGAGCGCCGGTACGAGCGCAGGTGACCGTGGTGCGGATGCCTCGGGCGACGCGCATGCGGTGACCGTCCGGCCCGATCCGGTGGCGCCCGGCGGAAGCTTCACCGTCCTCGACGGCGGCAACTGCCCCGGCGAGACCGGTGAGGCGGTCTTCGACGGCGCGGAGATCCCGAAGCTGGCACTGTCCCCGCTGCGGAACCAGGTCGGCGGCACCGGCACCGTGCCGGAGTCCACCGGACCCGGCTCGTACACCGTCACCCTCCGCTGCGGCGGCGGCAAGGACGTCGGACAGCAGAGGAAGATCACCGGGACCTTGACGGTCTCCGGCGAGCCCGGCAGGGCGGGCGCGGCGCACCGGACGGGCAAGGCGGGCGGCCGGGAGGGCGAGGCCGTCGAGGCGGTTCCCCGCGGTGGCTCGGAGACCGGCCTCGGCGGCGGTTCCGGCGCGAGCACGGCCGTCACGGTGCTCGGCGCCGCGTTGCTGGCCGGTACCGCCGGCTGGGGAGCCGTGCTCTACCGCCGGCGTATCCGCAACGGCCGGGGCTGACCCCGGTGAGCACCGGCATCAGCCCCGGCCGCCTGTGGCGCGCGGTCGCCATCGGACTGACAACCGCCCTGCTGGTGACCGGCGTTGTCGTCTACGCGGCCGTCCGGCTGATGCCCCGGGAGGCCACCGGAGTGGTCGACGGCGGCACGCACACCATTCCGCGCGCCGAGATCGCCCGCACCGTCAGCGGCCAGCTCAGCCTGCCCCTGCGCAACGGGCCCGACCGGGTGCGCTGCGCCGGCGATCTGCGGCCCGTGCCGTACACCGTGGTGCGCTGCACGGCGCACTTCCCCACCGGCCTGGAACGTCAGCTGACCGTCGAGGTCACCCATGTCCGGCACAACAAGGTCACCTACCGGCGGCTGACCGAGCGCCGCTGAGCTGTCAGCCGGCCTGCCACCACACCCGCAACGGCCCGATGGGCAGACACCCCTCGCCCACTGCCGCCGCCAGATCGTCGCCGGATTCGTACCCGACGACCGGCAGCCCCGGCCACCGCTCGGCGACGGCGGCGAGCACACCGGCCCAGGCGGCACGCGCCTCGCCGTCCGCCGCGAACACGTTGGACAGCCCCACCACGGACTCGCTCCGGCTGGCGACCGCTCCCGCGACGACCGCGTCACCGTCCCGTCCGCGCAGGAAGAACGTCCCCGCGTCGGCGAGCAGTTCACTCCGGAACGGCCCGTTCCCGTCCGCGCCCCACGCCGCGGCCCAGGCGGCCAGTCCGTCGGCGTCCCGTACGACATCCCAGCGGACGCCGTCCACCGGGGCCGGCGCCGCGAGGGTGGCCGGCCGGTAGATCCACTCCGCCTCGAACAGCACCTCGAAGCCCGCGCCGGACAGATCCAGGCAGGCGAAGCTGTCCTTGACCGAGCAGCCGGGCGAGGCGGTGTCGATCCGGGCCGACAGCTCCGCGGGCACGGCGTCCGGGGTCAGCGTGACGGCGTCGGGGTAGAGCGGCGGCGTGCGGCGCGGACTGGCCCATATCCCGTCCGCGACGGCGCCCGGTGTGCCGTGCGCCCGGCAGACCGCCTCGCACCAGCCCGCGTTGTTACGGGCAGCGGTACGCACCCACCGGTCACGTTCCGCGGCGTCCGGCGGCAGCAGTGATTCGATCATGCGGTGAGGGTGCCAGCGCGGAGCGGGTTCCGCCACGGGATTTTCCGGCCCTGTGCCGGGCGGGCGGTGCGGCGGAACCCACACCGCGGCCGCGCCTCGTCGGCGAGCGGTGCGTGCGGAAAGGCCACGGGAAGGCCATGGGGCGCGGACCGGGGCGCGGACCGTCGATCGCGCGGCCGGGCTCCCCGGCAGCGGTGCAGTGGTTCGCGTGGACGCGCAGGTGGTGACCGCTCCCGGTGCGGCCCGTCGCCCGGTACCGGCGCAGTGTCCTGGCATCGTCCCGCGTCCAGGTGTCTTCGAGGCCAGGGGCGGAGACCGGAGGCTCGGCGGGCTGGGCGTCGTCGTCGTACGCGGTGTCGATGAAGGGGAGGGCCCGGCAGCGCAGCCGGGAGTGCCCGTCGGCGGGTGGGTACGCGCGGACGCGTCAGCTCAGGGTCGTGATCTCAACCGGCCGGTGCTCAGCGCCGTATGGCGCCGGGGGGAGAGGGCGAGCCCGGTGGTTCGCCTCGCCCCGGCTCCGGCGCGGAAGTACTGGCCGCCCGGTGGTGCCACGGACCCGGTGGGCCTAGAGAATGGTCAACTTGGGGTACGGGCTCGTGATCCGTTCCTGCAACGAGCCGAAGTCGACGAGCACCGCGATTCCGTCCTCGACCGCGGTGACCCGGCCGAGACCGTGCACGTCATGGGTGACCCGGTCGCCCACGGCGAACACCTTGAGGGGCGGCGCGGCGGCGGCTTTGAAGGGGCTGGTGGGCAGGGGGCGCTTGATCATGGCTGGCTTTGTCATCGCCTCCAGTATGCGCTCGACCGGGCCTCTTCACGGCCCGTTCACCTGGTGTACCTGGGACCGGTGGGGTGTCGCCGGGGACGCCGCGCTCGCCTCGGGCCGCTCCGGGAGGTGCCGCGAAGACCGCTGTCAGCGGGAAAGGACGAGGTCGGCACGGTCGCAGATGAGGGCCGCCACGGCCGCGGGATCGTCCGGGGTGATGAAGGGCCGGACGAATTTTCCGAGATCGAGGACGAGCCCGGTGTTCTTGCCGGCCCGCCCCGGGTCCAGGCTCGCCCGGTAACGGGGGTTCGCGGTCCCCCACAGGCGCGCCTGTCCGCTGACCGGGCCCAGCGTCACCTGCCGGATCGCGCGGATCGAGGGGTACGGGACGGTCTTGGTCCCCCACGGGAAGTAGTAGCCGCGAATCCGCACGGCGTCGGGGGTGCACTCGATCCACCGGTCCTGATAGCCGGTCCTGATAGCCGCCGCGGCTGCGCATGCGCTCGGCGCTCTCGTCCGGACGGTGCGTGGTGGTGCCCGTCGAAGTCTCGCACCGGCACCGTGCACGGCGACAGGCGCCCTCCGCGGCGGCGTCGGACGCCGTCCGCGCGCGGCGGCGGTGCGCACCTCGTACTGCGTCGACGGGGGGTGCGTGCGGTGCGCGGAAGGCGGGTGCGCGCGAGGAGCGGCTCTTCGCGGTGGCGGTCTGGCGGGAGGCGGCGCATTTCGCTGCCATGTCGCCATGTCGCCGACGCCGAACGCGCCGCCCTCGCCCGCACCGAGGCCGTCACCCGGCTCGGCGACCGGAGCGACCCGGTGCCGGACGAGATCCGGACCGAGGCCACCAGGTACTACGACGAGCGGCAACTCGCGGCCCTGGTCCTCATGATCGGTATGTCGGGTGTCGAGTCTCTTCAACCGTTTCGACGTCACCCCCCGGCAGCTCGCCGGCGCGGGCCGGCAGCCGGACGGTGACCGGCCCGCCCCCTACCCGTAGTACTTCGGAGCTACGCGGAAGGTGTGCTCCCCGGAGGGACGCCGACCACGCGCGGCGGTTCATAGCTTCGGTACCGGAAGCACGACACACCCCGGTACGGAAGGACCTCCGCGATGGTGCCCCGCCCGCGTAGCAGCCGCCCGCGCAGAAGTCCGCTGCGCGGCGACCGCCCGCCCAGCGGCCGTTCACCCGGCGGCCGTTCGCGCCGGGGGCGTGGGTGGCGTGCCGTGCTCGCGGCGCTCGTCGTCGCGTCGGTGGCGGTGCCGGTGTCGGGTGCGGCGGGTCCCGGGGCGGTGCCGGCGCCGGAACCGGCCGTGCTCGCCCCGCTGGGGGCGGCGACGCCCGCGGCTCTCGCCGGGCGGTATGCCGCGGTGCGGGACGGTATCCGGGCGGCCGGCCGGGCGGCGGCCGCGCACGGTGACCGGGGGCGGGCCGCCGCACTGCGCGCCATGGCGGACCCGCACCGGCACTTCCTGTCCTTCGACGGCCGGGACGGCGGCCGCACCACCGAGGTCTTCGGCGACCTGTCCCGGGCCGAGCGGATCGCCGTCCTGGTCCCCGGCTCGGACACCAGCCTCGACCACTACGCCCGCTTCCGCTCCGGCGCGACGGCGCTCCAGCGGGAGCTGGGGGCCGGCTCCGCCGTCGTCGCCTGGCTCGGATACCGGACGCCGGACACCATCAGCCCCGTTGTCCTCACCCCCGACCGCGCGCAGGAAGCCGCACCCCAACTCCG
Source organism: Streptomyces sp. x-80 (assembly GCF_046549095.1). Lineage (NCBI taxonomy): Bacteria > Bacillati > Actinomycetota > Actinomycetes > Kitasatosporales > Streptomycetaceae > Streptomyces > Streptomyces sp. x-80. Next base: position 400,406 of record NZ_JAJPWM010000008.1, on the reverse strand, counting down.
CGCGTTCGTCGGGCAACTGGGGGTGCTGCGGCCCGCCGCCCGGGTCGCTCTCCTGTGCCACTCCTACGGTTCCGTGGTCTGCGGGCGGGCCGCGGCCGGGCTGCGGGTCGCCGACATCGTCCTGTACGGCAGCCCCGGCACCGGCGCCGGGACCGCCGCCGCCCTGCGCACCCCGGCCACCGTCTGGGCCGGCCGCGCCGCCGGCGACTGGGTCGCCCACGTGCCCCACACCCGGCTGCCGCTGCCCTTCACCACCCTCGGCCTGGGCACCGACCCGCTCTCACCGGAGTTCGGTGCCCGCCTCTTCGCCGCGGGCACCGGCGGCCACAGCGACTACCTCACGCCCCACTCCCTGTCCCTGGAGAACCTCGCCCGGATCGTCCTGGGCCGCACCCCTGCCAAGGAGCCCCGATGATCACGTCAAGCCGCCTGCGCGGCCTCGTCCGGCGCATCGACGCGGCCACGCCACCCGGCCGCGACCGCGCCCTCGACGCCCTGCGCGCCCTGGCCATCGGGGGCGTGGTGCTCGGCCACTGGCTGGTGACCGCCCTGGTCGCCGACAGCGGCACCCTGCACACCGCCAGCCCGCTCCAGCACCTGCCCCAACTCACTCCCGTCTCCTGGCTGTTGCAGACCCTGGCGGTCTTCTTCCTGGTCGGCGGCCGGGTGGCCGCCGGCAGCTACGCCGCGGCCCGCGCCCGGGGCGCCACCTACGGGCAGTGGTTCGGCGCCCGGATGGCGCGCCTGTGCTGGCCGGTGGCCGCCGTCCTGGTGGTGTGGACCGTGGCGGCGGGCGCGATGCTCGCCGCCGGCACCGGCCTGGAGACGGTGCACACGCTGCTCAAGCTGGTGCTGTCCCCGCTGTGGTTCCTGCTGGTCTTCGCCGGCCTGACGGCGGCGACCCCGCTGGTGGCCCGGCTGCACCCGCTGTGGCCGCTCGCCGTGGTGCTCCACGTCGACCTGGTCCGCTTCGCCCTGGGCGGGCCCGGCTGGCTGGGCTGGATCAATGTGGCGGCGGGCTGGCTGGTCCCGTACTGCCTGGGGACGGCCTGGGCCCGCGGCGCGCTGCGCGGCCGCAGCACCGCGGTGGTGCTGCTGGCCGGGGGAGCGGCCGCGACCGCCGCACTGGTGGTCGGCGCGGGCTATCCCGCCGCCATGGTCGGGGTGCCCGGCGCCGCCGTCTCCAACCTCAACCCGCCGACCCTGGCCGCCGTCACCTTCGGCCTCGCCCAGTGCGGTGCCGCCCTCCTGCTGCTGGGCCCGCTGCGGCGCCTGCTGGCCAGGCCCGGGGCATGGGCGGCGGTGGCGCTGGTGAATCTCTCCGCGATGACCGTCTTCCTGTGGCATCAGAGCGCGATGATGGCGGTCACCGCGACCGGTCTGCTGGCGGGCGGGCCGCTGCCCGGCCTGCACACCGTGCCCGACAGCCCCGCCTGGATCCTCGCCCGCCTCGCCTGGCTGCCGGTGTTCGCGGTGGCGCTGCTGGTGTGCTGGGCCGCGTTCCGCACGTACGAGCAGGGACGGCGAGCACGGCGCGGGGGCACCCGGGTCGTACGTGCGCACCGCCCCGGCCGGGAGACGGTGACGCACCGTGCCTAGGCTGGACGTCGTGGATCTTGTTGCCGAGGGGGACCGGGAGCGTCTGACGGCGTTCCTGAGGAAGGCGCCGCGCACCGTACGCGACGGTCTGCGGAAGGCGCCGCGCGCCATGCGCGGCGACCTGTGGACGGTGGCGCGCGACCCGCTGCCGAGCGCGGGCCTGCTGGGCTGGCTGCCGCATGTCCATCTGATGCTCTTCGTGGCGATCATGGGCGTGCTCAACGCCAACCAGGCCCGGCAGGTGCTCGGGGAGGCGTCGGCGGTCTGGACACTGATCGTCGTGCTCCAGCCGGCGGCCGCGCTGCTCGCGCTGTCCCGCCCGGTGCCGGCCTGGTGGCTGTCGACGATCGCGCTGTCCGCGACCGCGGCGGCCGCGGAGACCGGAGCCGACCGCGACACGCTGTGGCCCTGGAGCGTCGCGGGAATCGCCCTGCACACCCTCGTGCTGCTCCTCCTCGCGCTGCGGGTCCGTCCCCGGATCGCGGTCGAGGCGCTGGGACTCACCGTCCTCGCGGGGCTGCTCAACACCTCCCTGGCGACCCAGAACCACAACCAGGTCCTGACGCGGGGCGCCGTGATCTTCGCGACCGCGGTGGTGGTCGGCACCGCGCTGCGCGGCCGCCGGGTGGCCCGTACCCGGCTGGTCCGGCAGGAGGAGCTCACCGCCGAGGAACGGTCCCGGCGCACGCTGCTGGAGGAGCGCAACCGGATCGCCCGCGAGCTGCACGACGTGGTCGCCCACCACATGTCGGTGATCTCCATCCAGGCGCAGGTCGCCCCGCATCTGGTCGACGACCCGACCGAGGAGCTGACGGAGAACCTCGCGGGCATCCGCGAGAGCGCCGTCGAGGCGCTGACCGAACTGCGGCGGGTCCTGGGCGTGCTGCGCACGGAGGACGCCGGGGCGCAGGGGGTACGGCACGCTCCGCAGCCCACCCTCGACCGGCTGGACGAGGTGGTCGCCAAGGTGCGCGGCGCCGGGCTCACGGTCACCACGGAGACCACCGGCGAGCCGCGCCCGCTCTCGCCGGGTGTCGAACTGTCGGCGTTCCGCATCGTCCAGGAGGCGCTCAGCAACGTGCTGCGGCACGCGCCCGGGGCGGCGGTACGGGTGGCGATCGGATACCGGCCGGACGGTCTCACCCTGCGGATCGCCAACACCGCGCCGCGGGAGCCCGTACCGTTCCCGCCGGACACCGGTCACGGGCTGCTGGGCATGCGCGAACGCACCGCCATGCTCGGCGGCGAACTGGCCACCGGCCGCACTCCCGACGGCGGCTGGGAAGTGACCGCGATCCTGCCCGCCACCGCCCCGAAGGCGCCCGCCGACCCTGTTGAGGCCAGTGCATGACGACCATCCGCGTGCTGATCGCCGACGACCAGATGATGGTCCGCCAGGGCTTCACGGTGCTGCTCAACGCCGAACCCGGCATCGAGGTCGTCGGCCAGGCCGTGGACGGCCTCGACGCCGTCGCCAAGGTCGCCGAACTCGCCCCGGACGTCGTCCTGATGGACATCCGGATGCCCGCCCTCGGCGGCATCGAGGCGACCCGCCGTATCACCGGACCGGCCGGCGCCACCGTCAAGGTGCTCGTGCTGACCACCTTCGACCTCGACGAGTACGTGTACGAGGCGCTGCGTGCGGGCGCGTCCGGATTCCTGCTGAAGGACGCGTCGGCCGCCGAACTCGCCCAGGCGGTACGGGTGGTGGCGGCCGGCGACGCCCTGCTCGCCCCGAACATCACCAAGCGCCTCATCGCCGAGTTCTCCCGGATGACCGGCGCCCCGCGCACCCCCCTCAAGGACCGCGTCGGCGATCTGACGGAACGCGAGACCGAGGTCCTGTCGCTGATCGCGCAGGGCCTGTCGAACGCGGAGATCGCCACGCGGCTGGTGGTGGCGGAACAGACCGTCAAGACCCATGTGAGCCGGATCCTGGTCAAACTGGGCCTGCGCGACCGCACCCAGGCCGCGGTCTTCGCCTACGAGACGGGACTGGTGCGCCCGGCCGGATACTGACCGCCGCCGCGCGGCGGGGCGCCGCACCGGTGACGTGGCGTGGTGACCGGCCGTCGCGTTCTCCCGCGGGGCGTCCCCAGGCCGTATCCCTGGCCCGCCGGCGCTCCGCGCGCCTCCTCGGTGGCGGTACGGGGGTGCCGCTCCCGGGCGCCGGCTCGCCAGGGCCCCGGCCTGGGGGACGTCGCCGCCGCGGCGGGCCCGTACCAGGGCAACGGGAACGCCGGCACCGGTACCGGGGCTGCCCGTACGGTGCGCGACGCCAGGGTCAGGACCGGCGGCGAGGCTTGCCGCGCTTGCCGCCCTTGGGGCTGCCGGAACCGCCCCGTGAGCTCTTGCCGGACGGCTTACCGGCCGACTTACCGGCCGCGGGCTTCCGCTGCCCACCGCGGGTGTCGGGGCGCTTGCGCTGCGTCTCCTGCGCCGGGGCGGCGGTGCGGCCCCGTGAACTGTTGACCGTCCGCCCCCGGACGATCCCGATGAAGTCCTCCACCATGTCGGTGGTCTCGTCCGCCGGCCACGACAGTGCGACCCGCGACTGAGGGGCGTCCGTGACCGGCCGGTAGGTGAGGTCCTTACGGTGGTGCAGGCGGGCGAGCGACTGCGGGACGACGAGGAGCCCCACGCCCGCCGCCACCAGCTCGATGGCGTCCGCGGTCGTGGCGGGGCGCTCGTTCGCGGGCCGCCCCGGCGGGCGCTCCCAGTCGAGGGTGTCGTCGAGGGGATGCAGCACGATCTCGTCGGCCAGATCCTCGGCGGACACCTCGTCGACCGCCGCCACGAGGTGGTCCTTGGGGACCACGACCACCGTCGTCTCGGCGTAGAGGGGGATCGCGCTGAGGTCCGTCCGGCCGGTCGGCAACCGTACGAAACCCGCGTCGGCGCCGCGGTCGCACAGCACACCGGACGCTTCGGCGGCGGTCACCGGGACGAGGATCAGCGGGATGCCGGGCAACCGCTCGTTCCAGATACGCACCCATTTGGTCGGGGTCACACCCGGGACGTAGGCGAGCCGGAACGACGGGGGTGCTTCTGAGCCTGTCACCGTGCCAGGCTACCGGTCGTGTTCGAAGGTGCCGGACACGCTCGGTACCCTTGACACCATGACGTCGCACCAGAACACCCAGACAATGAAGCCCGCAACCGCGGCGAAGAAACTGGGTGTGTACCTTGAGGCCACCCCCGCCGAGTTCCAGGAAGGCGTCGTCTCGCGCAGCGAGCTGAACGCATTGCAGGCCGATCCGCCCGAGTGGCTGCGTGAGCTGCGGCGCAACGGTCCGCACCCCCGCCCGGTGGTCGCGGCGAAGCTGGGTGTCTCCATCTCGGGCCTCGCGCGCGGCGGGATCACGGAAGCCCTCACCACGGAGCAGATCGACGCGCTGAAGAAGGACCTCCCCGAGTGGCTGCAGAAGGAACGCGCCACCCAGGCCGAGGTCCGGAAAGAGACGGTACGCATCAAGGAGAAGAACGCGGAGCGTGACGATCAGCCGCGTTCCTGACCGGGCACGGGCGACCGGACCGCGGCGCGGCAGGGCCGTACGCGACAGGACCGCAGGGCAGGTCACCGGCCGGCCACCGGGCGCCGCTCCCTGAACGGCGCGCCTCATACGACGACGGAACAGGCCGGCCCGGCGCGCGGGAACCGCGGCGGAAGAGCGGGAGGCCGCGGAAAAGCGGGAGGCCGTCGCAACGGTTCGGAATCACCGCTGCGACGGCTGTTTCAGGAGGACACTCCCGCTACTTCCGCCCTCCCGTCAGAAGGACTGCGTCGCGTAGCCGTCCAGCTTCCACTGCTGCTTGTCCGAGCCGTCGCACGTGGCAGTCGAGAGCGTGGAGTTGGGGATGGGCTGCTCCAGGCAGTCGCCCTTGTCGTCGCGGAGCGAGAAGTAGCCGTCGCTCTCCGGCCTCAGCTCCCAGGTCGCGTCGCCGCCGGTGGCGGCGGAGACGGTCTTGGGCGCGCTGAATCCGTCCCCGGCCAGGTGCATGGCGCCGCCGGTCTCCTCGCTCACGATCTTGAAGCGGTCGCCGTCCGGCACGAACGTCCACCGCTGGATGGGCCGCGCGAAGGTGGTCCACCGGATCCGGGTCCTGCCGGGCGCCTCGGCCAGTGTTTCGAGGTCCTTGTTGTAGACGTGCGGCACCTTCTGTACCAGGTCGCCGCCGTCCTCGACGGTGATGCGGTCCTCGTTCTCCTTGCTGACCAGTTCCCGGGGGTTGGTCCCGGTGGGATTGAGGACGCCTTCCTGCTCGGTGCCTCCGGGCTCGGTGTAGGTGAGCGTGCGCGGCTTCAGGTGCTCCAGGCTGTTGCGCTCGGGGGTCGCCCGGAAATGGATGCTCTTGTAGCCGCCCTGCTCCGGTTCGGTGGCGTCGGTGACGTCATAGACGCCGGAGAAGCCCCAGTTCATCCAGCCACCGTCGGTGGAGTTGGAGAACTGGGCCTCGGAGTCGAAGATCCAGGTGCGGTAGGTGTGCTTGGTGCCGTCCCAGTCCTGGCAGTACTCGACGTCGAACATCGCGTCCGGCTTGCCCTTGATATCGGCGTCGATCAGCGGGCGGCCGTTCGGATCGACGTCGTCGGGGTCGTGCCTGATGTCGGCCACCACGACGTTGTAGCCGGGGCCCGTGGTCTTGTTGACCTCGTCCACCATGTTCTTGACGAAGTCCTCGCGGCCCTTCGAAGCCGCCCTGGCCTGCATCACCAGGCTGAGGATGCTGGTGGTGAGCTTCGCGCCCGCCTGGCCGGCGAAGTCCGGCTGTGCGCCGATGTTCCCCCCGCCGGGCGGATTCATCACGACGGCGCCCTGGGCCTTGCAGACACCGGCACCGGAGCCGCTCCTGGCGTTCTCCTCGCCCATCGCGGTGTCGGCGCCGATCAGCCCCATCGTGAGGGCCGTCGCACTCGCCACGGCGGCGAGAGACAGCATCTTCCGATTTCTCATGACTTCCTTTTCCACAGTGAATACGCGGACGTGTCGGGGCCCGGTCGCGCTCCCGGCCGGAACCGGAACTCGGGGGACCAGGGGGCACCGCTCCTTGCGGTGAGGTCACCGGCGCGGGGATCCACGCGCTGTCGCCACCGCTACCGCAGGCGTCAGCGATGGCGGTAGCGGCCGCAGCGGCCAGGGGTCCTGCCGGACCGGCGTGCCGCACACCCTGCCGACAGGCAAGAGCTTCGAAGGCGAACGGCCCGGCCCGCAACGACCTGCGGGTGGAAGGGGACGCCGGAACGGTGAAACACCCACTGACCTGTGCATACGCCATGCCGATGGAACGGTGGTCCGGGACGGCCGGGCGCACCGGGAACGGGCAGGCGGACCGGGGACGCGGTGTGGCATCGTGCGAGGCGTGACGAGCCCCGTGGCGTGCCCGGTCGTGACCGGGCCAAGGACCGCCAGTCGTCTCGTTCCCGGCACGGTAAGAGCGGAGGCCGAGTCCGCCGGCTTCGATCCGGCGCTGCCAACCCCGCGTCAGTGCCCCCCTGTTGTGGTGGCGGTCAGCAAACTCGCCTGCTCTGTACGGGGGTTGCCGACGACGCGGGTCAGGGACATCCGGCGTACGGTGCCGGGCCGCGCCGAACTCGGCCGGAGACGGGCCACGCCCTTGCGAGCCGCGACCGCGCGCTCAGCCGACGGCAGCGCCGAACCACTTGGGCAGCCGGCCGAGCAGTTCCCGTTGATCGTCACCGACCCACGCCACGTGGCCGTCCGGCCGCAGCAGCGCCGCGGGTACGTCCGGTTCCTCGCTGACGTCGACGATGCGGTCGACCCGGTCCGCCCGGCCACCGGGGAAGCCGACGCCGAGCAGCTTGCGCACCGTGCTGCGGCCGCCGCCGCAGCCGACGAGAGGTGTGCACGCCGTGCAGCCGCAACTCGCCGGCCGGCCTCAAGCCGGTCGGTCCACCGCCGACGATGATCACGTCAATCATGAAACCCCCATTCAAAAAGGCCGCATTCCGGCCGGCCGCTCCGCGCAGTCAGGCGGCGCGCACACCCGCACCTTCGCGCCGGGTGCCCGCGGCCGCATGCGAGTCCCACCGGCGGTTCGGCGTCCCGCGAGACCCGCCCGTCGACAAAGGCGCGGGCAGTTCGCGCATCCCCCCGTCCCGGTGCGGGAGCGCGTCAAGGACCCGGTGTGGTGAGCATGAGGCCATCGCACGTTCCGCCGGTCCGGGGAAGCCGGGACCGTCAGACGCAATTCGTGAGTGACCGGGGCAGGCGTCCAAGGGGGTGGCTCATGCCTGTCGACGCAGATTGTCGATATGGCTGAGTACTTCGTCCACGTGCGGACGCACCTGGGCCTTCAGTCCGTCGCTCCAGTTCTCGTCCGCATAGTGGCAGTTGAGGTACAAATGCCTGGCGTGTTCCAAGACGGGACGGTGCTCCGGGGAGAGGCGCGCGAGAGCCCAGTCCGCGGCGGTGTCCTTGGATTTGATCTCGCCGGTGGCGAGGGTGGTCCAGACGCGGGCGAGAGTCAGCAGGACGTTGCGGGTGTCGTCGGTGAGGTCGTCGAGGAGTTCGGGAATGCCCACGACGCTCGCCCCGACGAGGTCGGCGTGCGGCACGGGGTCGAGAAGCTCGGCGGGAGGCGGTCCGGTGAGAGGGTGGTCGCCCGCCAGGACCATGGTGAGCACGAGAGCCAGGTCCGGCATCGAGCGGGGCTGCGGGGGCCCGCTCGCCCGGAGTTCGTCGCGCAGCCACTCGCCGTAGAGGAAGTCCCCGGTCGGCGGGAACCGCCAGGGGCGGACCTCGGACTGGACGACGACGGTGAGTTCGACGGGCCGGACCGCGGCGGTGAGGCCGGAGATCTCCAGCAAGCCCTGAAGGAGCGCCCGCCGCCTCCGGTCGTCCAGGCTCCGCCGGGTGACGGCCAGGATGTCCAGATCGCTGGCCGGAGCGAGACCCCCGAACGCGGCGGAACCGTGGAGGTAGGTGCCGAGGAGCTCTGGCGCCAAGACGTCACGGACGAGTCCAACGGTCTGCTCAAGCTGATCCATCGCGTCAGTGTCGGACACCATTCGCTCACCGGAAAGCGACTTCTTCCGCACCGAGGCGACCCGGCAGGCCCGGACCTCTGCTGACAAGTCCTCGCGGCAGCACCACTGGCATCCGGTGGTGGACCTCACTGACGTCCTGAGGGCAGCCGGCGACCCGCACGGGACCGGTCCTTCGCGGGCCGAGCCACGCATGCGTACCGGATTTCTGCTGTGCCCGTTCCCGCGGCCCGCGCACGGTTAGCGTGGGTCCCATGATCGTATGGCTCAACGGCACCCACGGCGCGGGCAAGACGACGACCAGTGCACTCGTGCAGCAGCTGATCCCGGATTCACGGGTGTTCGACGCCGAGAAGGTCGGCGAGACACTCATGGACATCACCCCGGGGCTGCCGGCGACGGACAACTTCCAGCACTGGCCGCCGTGGCGGCCACTCGTCGTCGAGACCGCCCGCCGCGTACTCGACTACACCGGCGGCACTCTGGTGATGCCCATGACCGTCCTGGTCGAGGAGTACTGGCGCGAGATCAGCGCGGGCCTCGCCCAGCATGCCATTCCGATACGGCATTTCGTCCTCCACGCCGACCAGGACACCCTCCGCGGGCGCATCGCGGGGGACACTGTTCTCGGCCCCGACTCCCCGTTCCGCCTCGCATACCTTGAGCCCTACGCCGAGGCGGCCCGCACCTGGCTCCACCGTGAGGCCGAGGTCGTCGACACCACGCACCTCACGCCCACCCAGGCCGCCCTCCGGATCGCGGAGGCCGTCAAGGGCTGAGGTGGAGCGCGGTCGGCTCGCCGCTCAACCTGCGGGCCGGTGTGCCTGGTTCGCCGCGCGGAGGGCCTCCCAGGCGTCCGCCACGGGACCGACGTGCCCGAGCTTGTCGGGGTTGTTCACTGCGTGGATCGTCCGGATCCGCCCGTCGAGTACGTCAAGCGCCCAGGTGCCGAGGACCTGGCCGTGCCGGTCGCGGAAGACCGCGCCCGGCCGGCCGTTCACCTGCTGCGGCTCCACGGCGCCACCGCTCCTGATCACCAGCGGGACGAACGTCGCCAGCGCCCGGAGCACGTTCTCGGCACCAAGGATGACGGGCTCGAACTGCGGGGCCTTGCCGCCACTGTCGCCGGTCATGCGAATGTCGGCGGCCAGCAGCTCGGCCAGCCCGTCGATGTCCCCTTCCCGGAAGGCGCCGAAGAACCGTTCGGCGAGTTTCTCGCGTTCCTTCCGGTCGGCATCGAACCGGGCCCGGCCCGCGCTCATGTGACGGCGTGCCCGCACCGCCAGCTGGTGGCACGCTGCCTCCGACCGTCCCACGGCCGATGCGATCTCCGGGAAGCCGAAGGCGAACACCTCCCGCAGCACGAAGACCGCGCGTTCGAGCGGGGTGAGCCGCTCCAGCAGGAGCAGGGCCGCCATCGACAGCGAGTCCGCCAGCTCCGCCGACCGCGCCGGATCCTCGTACGGGTCGGTCAGCAGCGGTTCGGGGAGCCACGGTCCGGCGTACTCCTCCCGCCGGACGCGGGCCGAGCGCAGGACGTCGATCGAGATCCGGGTCACCACGGTCGACAGGAACGCCTTGGCCGACCCGGGTCGGGTGGAGGTGGCCTGGTAGCGCAGCCAGGTCTCCTGGACCGCGTCCTCCGCCTCGCTCACACTGCCCAGGATGCGGTAGGCGATCGAGAACAGCAGCGGCCGCAGCTCCTGGAACTCCTCGGTCTTCGGCACGCCGGCTCCTTCTCGCATCAACGCCGCCACGAGGGGGCGGCAGAGCTCCCGGTGGGAGAAGCCGCCCCCGCGCCCATCAGCTGCCCCTCCCCGTTGTCCGGCCGACAGCGGGGCCGAGCCGGATCGCCGGGCCCGTACCACGCGGCTGTCCAGGGCCACCCTCACCAGGGCACCGGGCCCTCCGCACTGAAGAACCCGGCGGTCGGTCCGTCCGCGCCGAGCGTAGCCAGGCGCACCACGACCGCGGCGCCCTGTGCGACCGTGCGCAACCCGGTGTGGTTGTTGCTGTCCGTGTCGACGAAGCCGGGGGCGACCGCGTTGACGAGGATGCCGTCCTTCCGCAGCTCATTGGCGTACTGCACGGTCAGGGCGGTCAGCGCGCTCTTGGACGGCGCATACGCGGCCGACGGCAGCAGTGCCGTGAAGGGGCCGTCCGGATCGCTGGTGAGAGTCAGCGACGCGGCATGACTGCTCACGTTGACGATGCGTGGCGCCGGTGACCGCCGCAGCAGCGGCACCATGGCGTTGGTCACCGCGATCACCCCGAAGACGTTGGTCTCGAACACCGCCCGGACCATGTCCAGGTCGACGGAGCTGGGGACTTGATCGTGGGCGTCTTCGGGCGACACCTGCCCGGAGCCGGTGATGCCGGCGTTGTTGACCAGCACGTCGAGCCGGCCGAAGCGCTCCTCGACCTGCTTCGCGGCCTCGTGGACGGTGGCCTGGTCGGTGACGTCCAACGTGACCGCGTGCGCATCGCCGCCGGCCGCGCGCACCGCCGCGGCGGCCTCCTCGCCGCGCAGCGGGTCCCTGGCCCCGATCACGACCGTCATGCCCAGCGCGGCGAGTTGCCCGGCCACGCCACGACCGATCCCCTTGTTCGCCCCGGTGACCAGCGCGACCTTCCGGTGTGTGTGCTCCTCGCTCATGACCTGTCTCCTTGTTGTCGAGGCGGGTTCTTCCCGGAACCTGTCTTCACCACCTCAGACGAGACAGCCCGGCCATCTCTGACATGCGGACAGCGGGACCTCTTCACCGGGGAGCAGCCCGGCCGGAGCAAGCGCGGGACCGGGTGTGGCCGAGCGCTCTGGTCGGCCTGGCCGGCCGACCAGAGCGCTCACCGGAGGTGCTGGGCAGCGAGGCCCCCGAAGCGGGGCCGCACCGGCTTCCGGTCAGCCGGCGGCGAGGAGTTCGAGCGTATCGATCACGCGGTTCGAGAAGCCCCACTCGTTGTCGTACCAGGCGACCACCTTGACGTGGCGGCCGTCGACGCGGGTGAGGGCCGAGTCGAAGACCGACGAGGCCGGATTGCCCGTGATGTCGGACGACACGAGCGGGTCGTCCGAGTATTCGAGGATGCCGGCGAGCGGCCCCTCCGCCGCGGCCCGGTACGCCGCCAGCACGTCCTCGCGCGTCACGTCGCGGGCGACGGTCGTGTTGAGTTCGACGATCGAGCCCACCGGAACCGGCACGCGGATCGAGTCGCCCGACAGCCTGCCGTCGAGGTTCGGCAGCACGAGGCCGATCGCCTTGGCGGCGCCCGTGGTGGTCGGCACGATGTTGACAGCGGCGGCGCGGGCGCGGCGGGCGTCGCGGTGCGGACCGTCCTGGAGGTTCTGCTCCTGTGTGTAGGCGTGCACCGTCGTCATGAAGCCGTGCTCGATGCCGGCGAGATCGTCGAGTACCGAGGCCAGCGGCGCAAGCGCGTTGGTCGTGCACGAGGCGTTCGAGACGATCGTGTGCACCGCCGGGTCGTACGCGTCGGTGTTGACGCCGAACGCGAGCGTGACATCGGCGCCGTCCGCCGGCGCGCTGATGAGTACCCTTTCCGCGCCCGCGTCGAGGTGGGCGCGGGCGGCCGTGGCCGACGTGAAGCGGCCGGTCGCCTCCAGCACGATGTCGACGCCCAGCTCGGCCCAGGGCAGCTGCGCCGGTTCACGCTCGGCGAGCACGGTGATGCGCCGGCCGTCGACGACGAGGGCGTCCCCGTCGACAGTCACCGGGCGACCGAGCCGGCCCGCCGTCGTGTCGTAGGCGAGCAGCCGCGCGAGGGCTGCGGGCTCCGTCAGGTCGTTGACGGCGACGACCTCAAGGTCGCTGTCGCGTTCGAGCAGCGCGCGCAGCACATTGCGTCCGATGCGGCCGAATCCGTTGATGGCGATGCGAGTCATGAGTGGTGTCCCTTCGGGTTCGCCATCAGGTTCGCGTGCGGCGTCCGACGGTGACAGCGGCGTGATCGCCACGGTCCGAAAGGATCGCGCCACGCGGTGGTGGCGGGCTACTCGCCCTGGGCGAAGGTGCGCCGGTACTCGCTCGGCGTGGTGCCGAGGATGCGATGGAAGTGCAGCCGCAGATTCGTACCGGTGCCGAGGCCGACGTCGGCGGCGATCTGCTCGACGCTCCGCTGCGAACGCTCCAGCAGTTCGCGGGCCACGTCGATGCGGGCGCGCATCACCCACTGCATCGGCGTGTACCCCGTGTCCTCGACGAAGCGTCGCGAGAACGTGCGCGGCGACACCGCCGCGTGCCGGGCGAGCGCTTCCAGGGTGAGGGCCTCGCCGAGCCGGTGCAGCGCCCACTCGCGGGTGGCGGCGAACCGCTCGCCGAGCGGCTCGGGCACGCTGCGCGGCACGTACTGCGCCTGACCGCCGCTGCGGTAGGGGGCCGCTACCAGGCGCCGGGCCGCGTGGTTCGCCGCGGCCACCCCGAGGTCGCCGCGCAGAATGTGCAGGCACAGGTCGATGCCCGAGGCGGCGCCGGCCGACGTCAGCACGCTGCCCTCGTCGACGAACAGCACGTTCTCGTCGACCTGGACGAGCGGATGCTTCGCCGCGAGGGCCCGCGTGTAATGCCAGTGCGTGGTGGCGCGTCGGCCGTCGAGCAGGCCCGTGGCGGCGAGCGCGAAGGCGCCCGTCGAGATGGCGGCGAGCCGCGCGCCCCGGTCGTGGGCGCCGATCAGCGCATCGACGACGGCCTGCGGCGGGTCGTCGCGGTCCGGGACCCGGTAGCCGGGGACGAAGACGATGTCGGCCCACGCCAGCGCGTCGAGGCCGTGGGCGACGCAGTACGACAGGCCGTCGCCGCCGGTCACGAGACCGGATTGCGCGCCGCACACCCGCACCTCGTACGGCATGCTCGCGCGGGTCGTGAAAACCTGCGCGGGAATACCGACATCGAGAGGCTTCGCACCTTCGAGCACGAGGACGGCGACGTGATGCGGGGGTGGGGCAGGCACGGGGAAGAGGGTACGCGGGGGTGCGGGGGCGCATCGGCCCGGTTCCGAGGGCCGGGCAGGTCGGGCCGGGGGTCCCGGCTCATCCGCGGGCCGGCCCGACCGCTCACGGGCCACCTCGGACAATCGGTCACGCCGAGGGGTGGAGGGTGTGGAGAGTGGCCCCCAGCTCATTGCATAAACCTGCCTTCGTCCGTATAGTCATGCCATCGACGAGGAGGGTCCATGGTGGTGCGAGCGGCAGTGGCCGGTGCGAGCGGGTATGCGGGCGGTGAGGTGCTGCGTCTGCTTCTGGGGCACCCGGAGGTGACGGTCGGCGCGGTGACCGGGCACTCCAGTGCGGGGCAGCGGCTGGGCTCGTTGCAACCGCATCTGGCGCCGCTGGCCGGGCGGGTGGTCGAGGCGACCTCGGCCGAGGCGCTGGCCGGGCACGACGTCGTGTTCCTCGCGCTGCCGCACGGCCGGTCCGCGGCCGTGGCCGAGGAGCTCGGGCCCGATGTGCTCGTCGTGGACTGCGGGGCGGACTTCCGGCTCAAGGACGCCGCGGACTGGACGGCGTTCTACGGTTCGGCCCACGCGGGCACCTGGCCGTACGGCCTGCCGGAGCTGCCCGGGGGGCGTACCGCGCTGCACGGAGCCCGGCGGATCGCGGTGCCGGGCTGCTATCCCACCGCCGTCTCGCTCGCGCTGTTCCCCGCGTACGCCGCCGGGATCGCCGAACCCGAGGCCGTCATCGTCGCGGCCTCCGGGACCTCCGGTGCGGGCAAGGCGCTCAAACCGCATCTGCTGGGCTCCGAGGTCATGGGCTCGATGAGCCCGTACGGCGTCGGGGGCGGGCACCGGCACACGCCGGAGATGATCCAGAATCTGAGCGCCGTGGCGGGGGAGCGGGTGGGGGTCTCCTTCACGCCGACCCTCGCGCCCATGGCGCGCGGCATCCTCGCCACCTGTTCGGCGAAGGCGCGGCCGGGCGTGGACGCGGAGGCCGTCCGCACCGCGTACGAGAAGGCGCTCGCCGAGGAACCGTTCGTCCAGCTGCTGCCCGCCGGACAGTGGCCGTCGACCGCCGCGGTCCACGGCTCCAACGCCGCGCAGATCCAGGTGACGCTGGACCCGGCGGCCCACCGGATCATCGCGATCTGCGCCATCGACAACCTCACCAAGGGGACCGCGGGCGGCGCGGTGCAGAGCATGAACATCGCCCTGGGACTCCCGGAGACGACGGGGCTCAGCGCGGTCGGGGTCGCGCCGTGAGCGGCGGACCCGCCGGGCGCGGGCGGCAACGGGTGACGGGCGTGTCCGCCAGGGGCACGGCCGAAGAAGCGACGGAGGAGATGCAGTGAGCGTCACGGCAGCACAGGGATTCACGGCGGCGGGGATCGCCGCCGGGATCAAGGAGAACGGGAACCCGGACCTCGCCCTCGTGGTGAACAACGGGCCGCGACTGGCCGCCGCCGGCGTCTTCACCGCCAACCGCGTCAAGGCCGCGCCGGTCGTCTGGTCCGAGCAGGTCCTCAAGGGCGGCCGGGTCTCCGCGGTGGTCCTCAACTCCGGTGGCGCCAACGCCTGTACGGGCCCGCTGGGCTTCCAGGACACCCACGCCACCGCGGAGAAGGCGGCCGAGGTGCTGGCGGGGCACAGCGCGGGCGAGGTGGCGGTCGCGTCCACCGGTCTGATCGGGCTGCGCCTCCCGATGGACAAGCTGCTGCCGGGCATCGGACAGGCCGCGGCCGAACTGTCCGGACACGGCGGTGAGAAGGCCGCCATCGCCATCAAGACCACCGACAGCGTGCACAAGACGGCCGTGGCCGGCCAGGACGGCTGGACGGTCGGCGGTATGGCCAAGGGCGCGGGCATGCTCGCACCGGGCCTGGCCACCATGCTCGTCGTGCTCACCACCGACGCCGATCTGCCCGCCGCCGACCTCGACACGGCGCTGCGCGCGGCCACCCGGACCACCTTCGACCGGGTCGACTCCGACGGCTGCATGTCGACCAACGACACGGTGCTGCTGCTCGCCTCCGGCGCCTCCGGCGTCGTACCGGACGGCGCGGCGTTCGCCGAGGCGGTGCGCACGGTCTGCGCCGACCTGGCCCGGCAGCTGATCGGGGACGCCGAGGGCGCCAGCAAGGACATCCGGATCGAGGTCATCGGCGCCGCGAGCGAGGACGACGCCGTCGAGGTGGGCCGCTCCATCGCCCGTAACAACCTCCTCAAGTGCGCACTCCACGGCGAGGACCCCAACTGGGGGCGCGTCCTGTCGGCCATCGGCACCACCTCCGCCGTCTTCGACCCCGACCAGCTGAACGTCGCGATCAACGACGTCTGGGTCTGCAAGAACGGCTCGGTGGGCGAGGACCGCGAACTGGTCGACATGCGCTACCGGGAGGTGCGGATCACCGCCGACCTCTCCGCCGGCACCGAGTCCGCGGTCATCTGGAGCAACGACCTCACCGCCGACTACGTCCACGAGAACAGCGCGTACTCGTCATGAGCGACGCCGCCCCCCGGACAGGGGTACCCCCGCGCAAGCACACCGCGCTCCCCAAGGCCCGCACCCTCATCGAGGCGCTGCCCTGGCTGACCCGGCACCACGGCAAGACCGTCGTCATCAAGCTCGGCGGCAACGCCATGGTCGACGAGGAGCTCAAGCGCGCCTTCGCGCAGGACGTGGTCTTCCTGCGGCACGCCGGGCTGCATCCGGTCGTCGTGCACGGCGGCGGCCCGCAGATCAGCGCGCAGCTGGACCGGCTCGGCCTGGAGTCGGAGTTCCGGGCGGGGCTGCGGGTCACCACGCCCGAGGCGATGGACGTCGTCCGGATGGTCCTGGCCGGCCAGGTGCAGCGCGAGCTCGTCGGGCTGCTCAACGAGCACGGCCCGCTCGCCGTCGGCATGACGGGCGAGGACGCCCAGCTGATGACCGCGACCAAGCACTACGCCGAGATCGACGGCGAGCGGGTGGACATCGGCCGGGTCGGCGAGATCACCGAGATCGACACCGGTGCCGTCCAGGCCCTCCTGGACGACGGCCGGATCCCGGTCATCTCGTCCATCGCCCGCAGTGGCGACGACGGCGACCGCACCGGCGTCTTCAACGTCAACGCCGACACTGCCGCGGCCGCGCTGGCCGCCGCGCTGGGCGCCGAGACGCTGATGGTGCTCACGGACGTCGAGGGGCTGTACGAGGACTGGCCGCACAGCGACGAGGTCATCTCCCGGCTCACCGCCACCGAACTGGAGAAGCTGCTGCCCGAACTGGCCAGCGGCATGGTCCCCAAGATGCGGGGCTGCCTGCACGCCGTCCGCAACGGTGTGCACACCGCCCGGGTCATCGACGGGCGGGTCCAGCACGCGATTCTGCTGGAGATCTTCACGGACGAGGGAATCGGCACGATGGTCGTGCCGGACGACGCCGACACGATCGAGGGGGCGTGATGAGCGGCCAGGTGGACAACGCGGGCCTGACCCGGCGCTGGCAGGGCGCGATGATGGACAACTTCGGCACCCCCCGCATCCCGCTGGTCCGCGGCGCGGGCGCCCGGGTGTGGGACGCCGACGGCAAGGAGTACCTCGACTTCCTCGGCGGGATCGCGGTCAACGTGCTCGGCCACGCGCACCCCGCGGTGGTCAGCGCCGTCGCCGGCCAGGTGGCCACCCTCGGGCACGTCTCCAACTTCTTCGTCGCCGAACCCACCGTGACGCTGGCCGAACGCCTCCTCGCGCTGACCGGCCGCCCCGGCCGGGTCTACTTCTCCAACTCCGGCGCCGAGGCCAACGAGGCCGCCTTCAAGATCGGCCGGCTGACCGGGCGCCGGCACATGGTCGCCACCGCCGGCGGCTTCCACGGCCGGACCATGGGCGCCCTCGCGCTGACCGGCCAGCCCGCGAAGCAGGCCCCGTTCGCGCCGCTGCCGGGCGACGTCAGCTACGTCCCGTACGGCGACGCCGACGCCCTGCGCGCGGCCGTCACCACCGACACCGCCTTCGTCATCCTGGAGCCCGTACAGGGCGAGAACGGCGTGGTCGTACCGCCGCCCGGCTACCTCAGGGCGGCCCGCGAGATCACCGCCGCCACCGGCACCCTGCTCGTTCTCGACGAGATCCAGACCGGTATCGGCCGGACCGGGAACTGGCTGGAGTCCCAGGCCCAGGGCGTCGAGGCCGACATCATCACCCTCGCCAAGGGCCTGGGCGGCGGTCTGCCGATCGGCGCGACGCTCGCCTTCGGCCCGGCCGCCGAACTGCTCACCCCCGGGTCGCACGGCTCGACCTTCAGCGGCAACCCGGTCGTCTGCGCCGGCGCCCTCGCCGTCCTGGACACCATCGCGGCGGACGGCCTCCTCGACCACGTCAAGCGGGTCGGTGAGCGGTTGCGCGCCGGGACCGAGGAGCTCGGTCACCCGCTGGTCAACCGGGTCCGCGGGGCGGGGCTCCTCCTGGGTATCGTTCTGAGCGAGCCCCTCGCGCCCCAGGTGCAGCAGGCGGCTCAGGACGCGGGCCTCCTGGTGAACGCGGTCGCGCCGGACGTCATCCGGCTCGCCCCGCCGCTGATCGTCTCGGACGACGAAGCGGATACGTTTCTCCAAAAGCTCCCCGCCGTCCTCGACACGGCTCGCCAAGGGGCCGACGGGGAACAAGGATCCGGAGACTGACGACAACGATGACCGAGGCGCAGGACAACGAGACGCTGCACGGCGGCCAGGCCGTTCCGCAGACCCGCACCGCCCGCCACCGCCGGATCGTGGACATCCTCAACCGGCAGGCGGTCCGCTCCCAGAGCCAGCTCGCCAAGCTGCTCGCCGACGACGGGCTCTCCGTCACCCAGGCGACGCTCTCCCGGGACCTGGACGAGCTGGGCGCGGTGAAGATCCGCAACACCGGAGGTGAGCTGATCTACGCGGTGCCCAGCGAGGGCGGCGACCGTACGCCACGGGCACCGCTGGGGGAGTCGGCCAAGGAGGAGCGGATGCGCCGGCTCTCCGGCGAACTGCTCATCTCGGCCGAGGCCAGCGCCAATCTCGTCGTCCTGCGGACCCCGCCGGGCGCCGCCCAGTTCCTGGCCTCGGCCATCGACCAGGCCGAACTGCACGACATCCTCGGCACCATCGCGGGCGATGACACGCTGATGCTCATCAGCCGCGACCCGGCGGGCGGCCAGGCGCTGGCCGACCATCTGCTGCGGCTGGCGCAGAAGGCGCACTGAGACCGGGCGGCGGGGCGCCGGTCGAGCACGGCCGGGACCGGCCGGACCGGCCCCGCCGCGCCGTCCGCCCAGCGCCACCGCCCGCTCAGCCCCGCCGCCCGCTCAGCGCCACCGGTCCGCGAACGCCGGGTGCCGGCCGGCCGACAGCAGCGCGGTGGCCGCGCCCCGCACCGCCGCGGTGTGCGGCGCGGGCACCGGCCGCACCGGCGCGCGCAGCAGCCGGGCCAGCCCGTAGCCGAGCTCCGGCCGGATCGCGCCGCCACCGGTCAGCAGCAGCCCCCGCGCCAGCGCGTCCACGGCCCGTACACCCGCGGCGGCGTCCTCGCGCAGCAGCTCCAGCACCATCCCCACCACCGTCCGTACGAACGCGTCGGTGGTGAGCGCACCGTCGAGATCGAGCGTGCCCCGGTCGGCGCGCCGGGCGTGCCGTACCGTGCCGTCGGCCAGCAGCGCCACCTCCGTCAGCTGCGCCCCGATGTCGGCCACCAGCACCGGTTCGGCCGGGTCGGACCCGGCCCCCAGGGCGGCCGCCCGGACGCTGTCGATGGTCAGCACCCGGTGCGGGCGGAGTATCTCCAGCGCACGCAGCGCACCCGCCCGCTGGTCGTCACCGGTCAGCACCGGTGTGGTCAGCACGACCAGCGGCCGCCGGGCGACGTACGGCAGGCAGCGGCCGAGCAGCCGCTCCAGCATCCGGGCCGAGCCCGCCACATCGACGACACTGCCGCGCCGCACGGGATAGGCGCCGGCGCCCGGGAACGTCACGGTGGGGACGTCGCAGACCATGCCGCGGCCGGGCAGCCAGGCGCGGGTGCGGGCGCTGCCCATGTCGAGCGCGATCCCGGGACACCAGCGCCGCGCCCGCCACCGGGCGGGCCGCTCGCCGACGGTGCGGTCCGGCCACGGGGCGGTCACCGTTCCGCCTCCCGCGCCTGATGGCAGCGCACGCAGTAGCGGGCCTGCGGCACGATCTCCAGCCGGTCGAGGGGGATCGGCCGGGCGCAGCGGTGGCAGTTCCCGTACCGGCCGTGGTCCATCCGCTCCAGCGCCGCCTCCACATCGGCCAGCACCATACGGGCGGTCGCCGCCAGCCGGAGGTGCACCTCGTGCTGGCCCGCGGACCGCTGCTCGCGGAGCCGTACGGCCCGTGCGGGCGACGGCTCCCCGAACTCCCGCAGCTGTTCGATCCGGAACCGGCGCTGCTCCTCCAGGTTCTCGCGCAGCGCGTCCAGTGCGTTGGGGGCAAGGCCGGCCATGCCGGTGTCGATGAGCTGGTGATGCACGACTTCACGTCCTCCGGAGAAACACGGGAGAGGGGAGCGGGAGCGGGGAAGGGGGAACCGGAGACAGCCGTCGGGCCCGGCCGTGCGGTGGCCGGGCCCGACGGGGAGCGGAACGCCGGTCCGTCAGACGGCGCGCTCCTGGCAGCCGACGCAGCAGCGCGCGTACGGCAGGATCTCCAGCCGCTCCACCGGGATCGCCTTGGCACACCCTTGGCAGTTCCCGTAGGTACCGGTGGCCAGTCGGGAGAGCGCGGCCTCGATGTCGGTCAGCACCCGCCGGATCGCGTTCGTCTGCACCGAGAGCAGCGCGTCGGACCCGGGCGGCGCGCTCTCCTCGATCGCGGTGAGCTGCGCGAGCCGCGAATTGCGCTCATGCGCCAGGCGCTGATGAGCCTCGTGCGCGGCGAGCCGCTGCGGACGGGATTCGGCGGGGGCGACTTCTGGCGACATGGCGGACGGGTTCCTTTCGGTGCGCCCCGAGGGGCGCCGCGGTGCGGAGAAGGGTACGTACGACGGCGAACCGACGGGCCGGGCGGGCACGTCGGGCCGTGGGGTGGGCGCGCGGCGGCAGACAGCGCCGGTCCGCGGGCTCGGGCGGGTTGCGCCGGCGGCGGCCTGGGGCCGGGCGGCGGACGAGGTATCAGCGCTCCATGGCACCCACCATGGCCGGAACCGGACGGAGTGGCCATGGGGTCCAGCACCCATTTCGAGGGGCGCCAGGGCTGTAACCGCCCGGCGGTATGGCGTCCACACCCGATCGACCCGGCCGCCCCGCTGCGGCAGGGTGGACCCGTGGCGAGCCGTGCCGCCGCCCGGGAGCGGGTGCCGCCGAGCCCCGGCCGGCCGCGTGGGCGGCCGGGGTGGGAGAGTGACCAACGAGGAGGAAATGCGCACTGTGTCTTTGTTCTGGCGGATATTCGGGCTGAACGCCGTGGTGTTCGGCGCGGCCACCGCGCTGCTGCTGTGGGCCCCGATCACCGTCTCCGTCCCGGTCGTCCTGACCGAGGCCGTCGTCCTGGTCGGCGGGCTCGTCATCATGCTCGTCGCCAATGCCGCGCTGCTGCGCATCGGCCTGGCCCCGCTGGACCGGCTCACCCAGCGCATGACCACCGTCGATCTGCTGCGGCCCGGCCAGCGGCTGCCGGTCGACGGGCACGGCGGCGTCGCCGAGCTGCTGCGCACCTTCAACGAGATGCTCGACCGGCTGGAGGCCGAACGCGCCACCAGCAGCGCCCGCGCGCTCTCCGCCCAGGAGTCCGAACGCCGCCGGATCGCCCAGGAACTCCACGACGAGGTGGGCCAGAGCATGACCGCGGTACTGCTCGAACTGAAACGGGCCGCCGACCGGGCGCCGGAGGCGCTGCGTACGGACCTCCAGCACGCCCAGGAGACCACCCGGGAGAGCCTGGACGAGGTCCGCCGGATCGCCCGCCGGCTGCGCCCCGGCGTCCTGGACGACCTCGGCCTGGTCAGCGCCCTGACCGCGCTCACCACCGACTACGGCACCCACACCGGCCTGTCCGTGTACCGCCGTTTCGACCCCGACCTGCCCCCGCTGGAACCGGCGGCGGAACTGGTCCTCTACCGCGTCGCCCAGGAGAGCCTGACCAACGCCGCCCGGCACGCCGACGCCCGGCGCATCGACCTGACCCTGCGGCACACCGCCGCCGCCGTGGTGCTGGACGTCACCGACGACGGCAGCGGGATGGGCCGCGCCCGCGAGGGCGCCGGTATCCGCGGGATGCGCGAACGCGCGCTGCTCATCGACGCGGATCTGGACATCGGCCCCGGCCCGGCCGGCGGTGCCCGCGTACGCCTGACCGTGCCTCTTCCCCGGGATGCCGCATGACGACACCGCCCATGAACCCGACGCCCGTGAACCCGCCGGGTACGCACCCCCCGGAGGCGCACGCGTCCCACGCGGCCGGCTCCGCCGCCGGCGCACCTCACCCGGGCACGCCGCAGCCAGGTGTACCGCAGCCGGCGGGGGCGCCTCCCGAGGGGCCGCAGAAGTTCCACCCGACCCGGATCCTGCTCGCCGACGACCACGCACTGGTCCGGCGCGGTGTCCGGCTGATCCTGGACGGCGAACCCGATCTCCAGGTCGTCGCCGAGGCCGGGGACGGCGCCGAGGCGCTCGCCCTGGCCCGCACCAGCAGCCCGGACCTGGCCATTCTGGACGTGGCGATGCCCCGGATGACCGGTCTCCAGGCGGCCCGCGAACTCTCCGCGCTCCATCCGGGGCTGCGCATCCTGATGCTGACGATGTACGACAACGAGCAGTACTTCTTCGAGGCGCTGAAGGCGGGTGCCTCCGGTTATGTGCTGAAGTCGGTCGCCGACCGGGATCTGGTCGAGGCGTGCCGCTCCGCGATGCGCGGCGAACCCTTCCTCTACCCGGGCGCGGTCACCGCGCTGATCCGCAACTACCTCGACCGGGTGCGGCACGGTGACGACGTGCCGGAGAAGGTGCTCACCGCGCGCGAGGAGGAGGTCCTCAAGCTGATCGCCGAGGGCCACTCGTCCAAGGAGATCGCGGAAACGCTGGTCATCAGCGTCAAGACGGTCGAACGCCACCGCGCGAACATGCTGCACAAGCTCGGCATGCGGGACCGGCTGGAACTCACCCGCTACGCGATCCGGGTCGGGCTGATCGAGCCGTAGGAGCGGCGCGGACGGACGTACCGGCGGGGCAGGGCCGGCAGGGGGCACCAGGGAGAGCTCGGGAAGACCTGGGAAGACCAGGGGGAACGCGATGGGGGAGGGAAGGGCCATGGCCGCCAGGACCATGCGCCGGGGGACCCCTGCCCCGCGCCGGTCGGCCCGGCGCCGGGCGACCGCGCTCCGCCCGCTCCCGTACCGCCCCGCCGCACTCCGTCCGGCCCCGGCCCAGGCGCTGCGCGCCCTGGTCGCCGTCGCGTTCCTCCTCATCGGCGGTCTGCTCCCACCCGCCGCCACGGCCGCTTCCGCCGTCACTGCCACCACCGTCACAGCGGCCACCACGGCCGCAGCCTCCGCCCCCGCCGCGGCGGCCGCCCCCGCCCCGCCCCACGCGTCAGCCCCGCCCCACGCCTCCGCCCCGCCTCCGGCCACCCGCCCGTACGCCCGCCCGTGCGCTCACCCGAACGCCCACCCCTGGGCCGCCGCCCCGCGCCTGGCCGCCCGTGCGGCCGGTGACCACCCGCATCCGGTCCATCCTCCGGTGCCCGGTGTGCTCCCGTCGCACGGCTGCGGGCCCCGGCTGCGGGACGGTCTCCCGACGCCACAGCTCCGGGCCACCGCCGGCCGTCTCCGGTACGCCGGGCGGTGCCTGGACCGCGCCCCGCCCCGCCACCACAGGTAACCGACGCCACCCGTCGATCTTTTCCGCCGCGCCCGGCGCTCCCGGCCGCGGTGTGCCTGTTGGAGGCATTGATGACCCGCGCCACAAGGGTGCGGGCGCTGCTCGCGCTCGCTGTTCTCGCCCTGTCCGTCTATCTCGCCGTGACCCAGCCCGTGCGGCTCGGTCTCGATCTGCGCGGCGGTACGCAGATCGTCCTGGAGACCCGTGATTCCCCCACCGCCAAGGCCGACCGGGACGCCACCGACCGCACGCTGGAGGTCCTGCGCCGCCGCGTCGACGCCCTCGGCGTCTCCGAACCGAACATCGCCCGCTCCGGGGAACGGCGGATCGTCGTCGAGCTCCCCGGCGTCCAGGACCCGAAAGAGGCCGCCCAGGTCCTCGGCCGTACCGCCCAGCTGACGGTCCACCCCGTCCTCGGCACCGCACCGCCCCCGCGGCAGGACACCGAGGACCGGGAGAAGCCCCAGGGCGCCGGGAAACCGGAAAACCCCCAGGACCCCCAGGACCCCGAGGCCCCCGGCAAGTCCGCGGACCCCACGCCCCACAAGACCCTCCCCGACGCGTCCGGCACGCCGCTCCGCCTCGGGCCGCCCGCACTGACCGGTGCCGAGGTCGACAAGGCCGAGGCGCAGTTCGACGCCGAGTCCGGCGCCGGCTGGTTCGTCGGTCTCGATCTGCGGGGCCCGGGGGAGCGGTCCTGGGCCGAGCTGACCGGCAAGGCGGCCTGCGCCCCGTCAGGCGATCCGGCCCGCCGCGCGGCCATCGTCCTGGACGAGAAGATCATCTCCGCGCCGCAGGTCGACACCTCGGTCGCCTGCGGCACCGGCATCACCGGCGGCTCCACCCGGATCACCGGCGGCTTCGGCCAGGAGGAGGCGCGCGAGCTGGCGCTGCTGGTGAACGGCGGCGCGCTGCCCGTCCCGGTCGAGCTGGTCGAACAGCGGACGGTCGGCCCGACGCTGGGCACCGCGGCCATCGCGTCCAGCGCCCAGGCCGCGGCCATCGGTATCGCGCTGACCGCCGTCTTCATCACCGTCGTCTACCGCCTCCTGGGCGCCCTCGCCGCCCTCGCGCTGGCCTGCTACGCGCTCATCTCGTACGCGGCCCTGCTGGCCCTCGGAGCCACCCTCACCCTCCCCGGCCTGGCCGGTTTCGTCCTCGCCATCGGTATGGCGGTGGACGCCAACGTGCTGGTCTTCGAACGGGCCCGGGAGGAGTACGCGGCGGGCGCCGGCCGGCGCGGCGCGACCGGCCGGCCGAGAAGCCTGCGGACCGCGCTGACCGCCGGTTTCCGCAACGCCTTCAGCGCCATCGCCGACTCCAACATCACCACCCTGCTCGCCGCCGGGCTGCTGTTCTTCTTCGCCTCCGGGCCGGTCCGCGGCTTCGGCGTCACGCTCTCCATCGGCGTGCTCGCCTCCATGGTCAGCGCCCTGGTCATCACCCGGGTGCTGGCCGAATTCGCCGTCTCCCGGCGGTCCGTGGAGCGCCGCCCGCGCCTGACCGGACTCGCCGACGAGGGGCGCGTACGCACCTGGCTCACCCGCCGCAACCCCGATCTGATGCGGCACCGGCGGCGCTGGCTGGCCCTGTCCGCCGTCGTGCTGGCCGTCGCCGCCTCCGGGATCGCCGTCCGCGGTCTCGACTTCGGCGTGGAGTTCACCGGCGGCCGGCTGATCGAGTACTCCACCACCGCACCGGTGGACGCCGACCGGGCCCGTACGGCGCTGGGCGACGCCGGCTTCCCGCGGGCGGTGGTCAACACCTCGGGCGACGGTGAGCTGACCGTACGCACCGAGCAGCTCTCGGCCGCCGAGGAGACCCGGGTGGGCGAGGTGGTCGGGAAACTGGGCGGCGGTGCGGAGAAGGTGCGCGACGAGCTGATCGGGCCCAGCCTCGGCGACGAACTGCGGCGCAACGCGCTGATCGCGCTCGGGGTGGCGCTCCTCGCGCAGATGGCGTACCTGGCCGTCCGGTTCCGGTGGACCTTCGGCGTCGCCGCGGTCGCCGGTATGGCACACGACGTGGTGATCCTCGTCGGGATCTTCGCCTGGCTCGGCAAACCGGTCGACGGGGTGTTCCTCGCCGCCCTGCTGACCGTCATCGGCTACTCCGTGAACGACTCCGTAGTGGTCTTCGACCGGGTCCGCGAACTGTGGGCGGCGGCCCGCCGTACGCCGTTCGAGCGCATCGCCAACACCGCGCTGCTGCAAACCGTGCCGCGCACCGTCAACACCGGCATCGGCGCGATCTTCATCCTGGCGGCGCTCGCGGCGCTGGGCGGCGACTCGCTGACCGACTTCGCGGTGGCGCTGCTCCTCGGCATCGGCATCGGCACCTGCTCCTCGATGTTCACCGCGACGCCGCTGGCCATCGAGCTGGAGGCGCGCAGCAGCGCCCCGCCGCCGCGGCCCGTCGCCCGGCGCTCCGGTGGCCGTCCGGCCGCTCGCGGGCGGAGCCGGGGGAGCCGGGAGCCCGGCGACAACGGCGCCCGGGTCTGACCCGCCGCAAGGCAGCGAAAAGCCCGCTGACCGGGAGATTTCTCTCCCGGTCAGCGGGCCTTCGTGCACCGTCGGGACGACAGGATTTGAACCTGCGACCCCTTGACCCCCAGTCAAGTGCGCTACCAAGCTGCGCCACGTCCCGGTGCTCGTACCGGCCGGAAAGTTCCCGGTCGGGGCGTGCAGAAAGAAAAATACCCTGTCCGGGGCCATGATTCCAAAGCGGGTCCTCGGAAGGCCGTCCGCGGGCCACCTCCGGGTGCCGGAGGCGCTTCCGTGCTTCGATGAGGAAATGGATGAAATGTCCGAGAATGACGGGGTCCGGATGCGCCGGGTGTACGACCCGCCGGAGCCCGCGGACGGCGCCCGGGTCCTGGTCGACCGGCTCTGGCCACGGGGGCTGGCCAAGGCCGACGCGCGCCTCACCGACTGGTGCAAGGACGCGGCCCCGTCGTCGGATCTGCGCCGCTGGTACGCCCACCGCCCCGAGCGCTTCGCGGAGTTCGCCGAGCGCTACCGCGTCGAGCTGGACCAGGACGCGGTGCGGCCCGCCCTGGGGCAGCTGCGCGATCTGGCGGCCCATGGCCCGCTGACGCTGCTGACGGCGACCAGGGATCTGGCCTGCAGCCATGTTCCCGTCCTGCTGGGTGTCCTGCGCGAGAGGTCCTGAGCCTCGGGCGTCTTGGGTGCCCGGTGCCCCGAATGGCCCTGGCGACGCGCCGCTGACCTGCGCTTTCACTGAGGCGTTGACGAACCATACGGTGGGCTGCATACTTATACCCATCAGCGTATGCACCGTAAGGAGAAACCCGTGACCGAGCGCGTCGTACTCGCCTACTCGGGCGGCCTGGACACCTCTGTCTGTATCGGCTGGATCGCCGAGGAGACGGGCGCCGAGGTCATCGCCGTTGCCGTGGATGTCGGCCAGGGCGGCGAGGACCTGGATGTCATCCGCAAGCGCGCGCTCGCCTGCGGCGCCGTCGAGGCGGAGGTCGCGGACGCCAAGGACGAGTTCGCCGACGAGTACTGCCTCCCGGCGATCAAGGCCAACGCCCTCTACATGGACCGCTATCCGCTGGTCTCCGCGCTCTCGCGGCCGACCATCGTCAAGCACCTGGTGGCCGCCGCCAAGAAGCACGGCGCCACCACCGTCGCCCACGGCTGCACCGGCAAGGGCAACGACCAGGTCCGCTTCGAGGCCGGTATCTCCTCCCTGGCCCCCGACCTGAAGTGCATCGCCCCGGTCCGGGACTACGCGATGACCCGGGACAAGGCCATCGCCTTCTGCGAGGCGAAGAACCTCCCGATCGCGACGACCAAGAAGTCGCCGTACTCCATCGACCAGAACGTCTTCGGGCGGGCCGTGGAGACCGGCTTCCTGGAGGACATCTGGAACGCCCCGATCGAGGACGTGTACGAGTACACGGAGAACCCGGCCGCCGTGCGGGAGGCCGACGAGGTCGTCATCTCCTTCAAGGAGGGCGTCCCGGTCGCCATCGACGGCAAGCCCGTCACCGTGCTCCAGGCCATCCAGCAGCTCAACGAGCGGGCCGGCGGCCAGGGTGTCGGCCGGATCGACATGGTCGAGGACCGGCTCGTCGGCATCAAGTCCCGTGAGGTGTACGAGGCGCCCGGCGCGATCGCGCTGATCACCGCCCACCAGGAGCTGGAGAACGTCACCGTCGAGCGCGAACTGGCCCGCTACAAGCGGCAGGTGGAGCAGCGCTGGGGCGAGCTGGTCTACGACGGCCTGTGGTTCTCGCCGCTCAAGCGGGCCCTGGACGGCTTCATCAACGAGGCCAACCAGCACGTCACCGGTGACATCCGGATGACCCTGCACGGCGGCCGGGCGGTCGTCACCGGCCGGAAGTCCGACGAGTCGCTCTACGACTTCAGCCTGGCGACGTACGACACCGGCGACACCTTCGACCAGTCGATGTCCAAGGGCTTCATCGAGCTCTTCGGCCTGTCGAGCAAGATTGCGGCCAAGCGCGACCAGGGCTGAGCCCGGTTCACCGACTACGCGTACCCAGCCGCCTCCCCGCCCTCCGCGCGGGGAGGCGGTGGCACATTCCAGTCTTGAGGAGCAGCAGTGAGCAACGGCAACAGCGGCGATGTCCGGCTCTGGGGCGGTCGGTTCGCCGACGGACCGGCGGCGGCGCTCGCCCAACTGTCGGCATCCGTCCACTTCGACTGGCGGCTGGCGCCGTACGACATCGCCGGCTCCCGCGCGCACGCGCGCGTGCTGCACGGGGCCGGTCTGCTCACCGCCGACGAGCTGGCGCGGATGACCGAGGGCCTGGACCAGCTCGAAGCCGATGTGGCCGCCGGCGACTTCACCGGCACCGTCGCCGACGAGGACGTGCACACCGCCCTGGAGCGCGGTCTGCTGGAGCGGCTCGGCCCGGACCTCGGCGGCAAGCTGCGGGCCGGCCGGTCGCGTAACGACCAGGTCGCCACCCTCTTCCGGATGTATCTGCGCGACCACGCCCGGATCATCGGCGGGCTGCTCGCCGAGCTCCAGGAAGCGCTGGTCGGCCTGGCCGAGGCGCACCCGGACGCCGCGATGCCCGGCCGTACCCACCTCCAGCACGCCCAGCCGGTGCTCTTCGCCCACCATGTGCTGGCCCATGTGCAGGCGCTGTCCCGGGATGCGGAGCGGCTGCGGCAGTGGGACGAGCGCACCGCCGTGTCGCCGTACGGCTCGGGTGCGCTGGCCGGCTCCTCGCTCGGCCTCGACCCGGAGGCGGTCGCCGCCGACCTCGGGTTCGAGCACGGCTCGGCCGGCAACTCCATCGACGGCACCGCCTCCCGCGACTTCGCCGCCGAGTTCGCCTTCATCACCGCGATGATCGGCGTCAACCTCTCCCGGGTCGCCGAGGAGGTCATCATCTGGAACACGAAGGAGTTCTCCTTCGTCACCCTGCACGACGCCTTCTCCACCGGCTCGTCGATCATGCCGCAGAAGAAGAACCCGGACATCGCCGAGCTGGCGCGCGGCAAGTCCGGCCGGCTCATCGGCAATCTGACCGGCCTGATGGCGACCCTCAAGGCGCTGCCGCTCGCGTACAACCGCGACCTCCAGGAGGACAAGGAGCCGGTCTTCGACTCCTGCGACCAGCTGGAGGTCCTGCTCCCGGCGTTCACCGGCATGATGGCCACCCTCACCGTCCACCGCGAGCGCATGGCGGAGCTGGCCCCGGCCGGTTTCTCGCTGGCCACCGACATCGCGGAGTGGCTGGTCAAGCAGGGAGTGCCGTTCCGGGTGGCGCACGAGGTCGCGGGGGAGTGCGTCAAGGAGTGCGAGGCGCAGGGCATCGAGCTGGACCAGCTCACCGACGAACAGTTCGCCAAGATCTCGCCGGAACTGACCCCCGAGGTCCGCACGGTCCTCAACGTCCCCGGTGCGCTGGCCTCGCGCAGCGGCCGCGGCGGTACCGCCCCCGCCGCGGTAGCCGTCCAGCTCGCCGAGGTGAAGGCCGACCTGGCGGCCCAGCTGGCCTGGGCCGCGGCAGGGAAGCGGCGCACGGCGTAACCGCGGAGCGGGCGACGGCGGCCCTCACCCGAGTGGTGGGGGCCGCCGTCGCCCGAGCGGCCCCTCGGATATCGATGAGACATCTGCGTCTCATCCGGCTAGTCTGCGTCTCATGGCTGTGGATCGTGAACAGGTACTGAAAGAAGCCGCCGCGCTGCTCACCCGCCGGGCGACGACGTCGATGGACGAGATCGCCCGCGCCGCCGGAATCAGCCGGGCCACCCTGCACCGGCACTTCGCGGGGCGGGACGCCCTGATAAGAGCGCTGGAGGAACGCGGGATCGAGCAACTGGCGCGGGCGATGGACGCGGCCCGGCTGGAGGACGGGGACGCCGCCGCCGCGCTGCGCCGGCTGGTCACCGAGGCCGAGCCGGTCGCCGGCATGCTGGCGTTCCTCTTCACCGAGAACCAGCTCTTCGAGGGCGAGGCGGTCAACGCCGGCTGGGACCGCCTGGACGGCAGGATCAACGCGCTCTTCCGCCGCGGCCAGGAAGAGGGCGACTTCCGGATCGATCTCAGCGCCGCCTGGCTCACCGATGCGTTCTACGGGCTCATCGGTGCCGGATCCTGGGCCGTGCACGAGGGCCGGGTCGCCCGCAACGACCTCAACCACTCCATCGTCGAGCTGCTGCTCGGGGGCATCCGGCGGAGCATGGAGAAATGACCAGGACCACTCCGACCGCACCGGCCGGTTCGGCGACGGTGGACGACGAGCCGCGCCCGGGGCGCTGGCTGGCCCTCGCCGTCCTCGTCCTCGCCGTGCTGCTCGTCGGCGTCGACGCCACGGTCCTCGGCCTCGCCACCCCCTTCCTCAGCGAGGACCTGCGCCCCTCCGGGACGCAGCTGCTGTGGATCGGCGACATCTACTCCTTCGTCATCGCCGGCCTGCTGGTCTCGATGGGCAGCCTCGGCGACCGGATCGGCCGGAAGAAACTGCTGCTGATCGGGTCCGTCGCGTTCGGCGGGATGTCGGTGCTGGCCGCGTACGCCACCAGCGCCGAGATGATGATCCTCGCCCGTGCCCTGCTCGGCGTGGCCGGTGCGACGCTGATGCCGTCCACCCTCGCGCTGATCCGCAACCTCTTCCACAACCCCAGGGAACGCAGTCTCGCCATCGGCATCTGGGGCGCGATGGCCTCGGCCGGCACCGCCGTCGGCCCGGTGCTCGGCGGCTTCCTGCTGGGCCACTTCTGGTGGGGCTCGGTCTTCCTGATCAACCTGCCGGTGATGGCGCTGCTGGTCGTCGTCGGCGCCAAGGTGCTCCCGGAGTCCCGCAACCCCGATCCCGGCCCCTGGGACCTGCCGAGCGTGGCGCTCTCCCTGGTCGGCATCATCGGCGTCGTCTACGCCATCAAGGAAGCGGCGGTGCACGGCTTCCGCTGGCCCACCCTGCTGGCCGCCGTCATCGGCGTGCTCGCGCTGGTCGTCTTCGTCCGCCGCCAGTACACCCTCGACTCACCGCTGCTGAACATGAAGCTCTTCCACCACCGGGGCTTCTCCGGGGCGGTGCTGGCCGACCTGCTGACCATCCTGGGCCTGTCGGGGCTGGTCTTCTTCCTCTCCCAGTTCCTCCAGATGGTGCAGCTGCGCTCGCCGCTGAACGCCGGGCTCACCGAACTCCCGGCCGCGGTCGGCGCGATCGGCGCGGGCCTGGCCGCCGGATACGTCGCCCGCCGGCTCTCCGTACGGATAGTGGTGGCCGGCGGCCTCGCGGTCGTCGGGCTCGCGCTCGCCGGCTGCATCGGCCTGCACGCCGACACCAGCACCGTCGAGTTGGGGACCATCCTCTTCGTCGTCGGCGTCGGCGGCGGCTTCGCGTTCACCGTCACCGCCGATGTGATCCTCTCCAGCGTGCCCAAGGACGAGGCGGGCGCCGCCTCCGCGGTCTCCGAGACGGCCTACGAACTGGGCGCCGCGCTCGGTATCGCCCTGCTCGGCACCATCGTCACCGGCATCTACCGTGGCTTCGCGGCGCCGCCCGGGGTGCCCTCGGGTGCCGCCGACGCCGCCCGTGAATCGCTCGGCGGCGCCGTCGACACGGCCGCCACCCTCCCCGCCGAGCAGGGCGCCGCCCTCCTGAAGACCGCTCAGGACTCCTTCGTCGGCGGTCTGGACACGGCGGCCGGGGTGGGCGCGGCGGTGCTGCTGACCGCCGCGGCGGCCGCGTGGTTCCTGCTGCGCGGCCAGGAGCTGGAGCACGGCCCCGCGACGTCCGGCGCCGAGTCCCGCTCCGCGGAGTCCGGCGCCGCGTCCGGCGGCCCGGCCGAACACCCGTAACAGGGCGGCCCGTCGGGCGCACGGACGGACGGCCCGACGCGCGAACGAGGGACAGTC
This sequence comes from Streptomyces sp. x-80, assembly GCF_046549095.1. Taxonomy (NCBI): domain Bacteria; kingdom Bacillati; phylum Actinomycetota; class Actinomycetes; order Kitasatosporales; family Streptomycetaceae; genus Streptomyces; species Streptomyces sp. x-80. The sequence continues at coordinate 368,643 of NZ_JAJPWM010000008.1, read as the reverse complement.
ACAGCCTGGCACGCCGGCTCGGGCGTGTCCGGTGGATCACCGCGGCGCGCACCCGCGATGATCCACGGGACACGCCCGGGGGCGACTGTCCCACGCCCGTTCACGCCCGGTACGCACCATGGTGGCCGGACGGCCCACGCGGCACGCTTGACTCTCCCGTCGTCCCCCTTCGGTTGGCTCCGCTCAGGAGAGTGACGCAGTGCGCGACATCGGAAGACGCTCCTTCTTCACCGCAGCGGGGGCCCTGGCCACCGCGAGTGCCATCGGCACCGACGCCTACGCCACCGGCCACGCCCGCGACGCGGCGAGCGCCGACGAGTACGTCGACGTCCAACTCCTCAACATCACCGACCTGCACGGCTATCTCCAGGCCGCGCCCGCCGCCAACTCCGTCATCCGGGGCGCGCACGGCAAGACCTACACCGTGGGCGGCGTCGCCTATATGGCCGCACACCTGGAGCGCCTGCGGGCCGGCCGCCGCAACTCCCTCTTCTTCGCCCCCGGCGACCTGTTCTCCGGCTGGGAGTTCGACGCGGCCTCCTTCGCCGACGAACCCACCATCGAAGTGCTCAACGCCATGGGCCTGGACTTCGCCTCGGCCGGCAACCACGAGTTCGACAAGTCCGCGCGGTTCCTCGTCTCGCATATGCAAAAAGGCGACGCCTACCCGGTGACCGGCCGGGACGGTTCCTTCCGGGACTCCACCGGCCGGCGCTTCCGCGGCGCCGACTTCCCTTACTACAGCGCCAACATGGTGTGGGACGACGAACGCGGCGGGACCGTCCTGCCGCCGTACAACGTCGAGTACGTGGACGCCGGCCGCGGCCGCCGGCTGCCGATCGGCTTCATCCACCTCACCGCCATCGGCACCGAGAACTTCCCCGGCTCCTACCAGCCCGGTCTGCGCACCCTGGACGAGATCGCCACCGCCAACCGCTGCGCCGCCGAACTCAAGGCCCGGGGCGTCAACGCGATCGTGCTGAGCATGCACGACGGTGCCGTCGCCGGCAGCGACTTCGAGAGCGGCAGCAACCCCTCGGGCCCCGCCTACGAGCTGGCGCTGCGGGTCTCACCGGACATCGACGCGATCGTCACCGGCCACTGGCACTGCGCGTTCACCATGATGGTGCCGGACCCGGACGGTGTGCCGCGCCCGTTCGTCGAGGCCGGCTGCTACGGCCAGCTGATCAACGAGATCAACCTGCGGCTCGACCCCGACACCGGAGCGGTGGTCCGTGCTCTGACCACCTCCACCAACCACCCCAACACCCGGGACGTGACCCCCGACCGGGAGGTGCGGGCGATCACCGACTACTGGGCGGGCTACGGTGCCCGGCGCGCCGCCACCCCGATCGGCAGGCAGTCCGGTTCCTTCACCCGGCGCCGCAACGCCCTGGGGGAGAGCACCATGGGCAACCTCGTGGCGGACTGGGCCCTGTGGGCGGGCAGACAGCCGCACGGCCCGATGGACGATCCGGGCGGCTACCGCAACATCCCCGCGGAACTGGCCGTCATCGCCGTCGCGCCGCGCGTCGGCCAGGCCATCATCGGCGGGGACCTGCTCCGTGACGAGGCGTCGGACGGCACGGTCACCTTCGGCCAGGCGTGGCACGCCGTCGGCTTCGGCGACCCGATCATGACGGTCACCGTCACCGGCGCACAGATCCACGACGCGCTGGAGGAGCAGTGGGCACCGGTCGCCGGCGGCCTGCTGGGCTACGCGCCGCTGGCGGTCTCCGGCAACGTCCACTACACCTTCGACGCGGCGGGGCCGGTCGGCCGGCGCGTCAACCCCGGCGCGGTGTTCGTCAACGGCACCGCACTCGACCCGCACCGCCGGTACCGCCTCGCCGCCCCCTCGTACACCCTCATCAACCAGGACGGCTACAGCGCCTTCGGCGGCTTCACCGAGCCGGTGCGGCACACCCGGGACTTCGAGAGTTTCGTCGAGTTCGTCCGCAGCCGGCGGGAGCTCGCCCCCGGGCCGCTGAACCGGGTCTCGGCCGTGAACACCAAGGTGCCCGGTGCCCGGATCGGCACCGTCCCCGGCTGGCATCAGCAGTCGAAGGCCGCCGCCGACGCGGTCCCCCGTCCCGAGGCGGCGCTGCGTGCGGCATCGGCCGCGGGACTGCGGGGCCTGCGCGCCGCCGGCGGCTTCCGGGTCCCCTGCTGACCCCCGCCCGCCCCGGCCGGTCCTGACCCGCCGCTCCGCGCAACGCCAGGGGCCCCGTCCGTCGGACGGGGCCCCTGGCGTTGCGGTCGGGTCAGGCGGCCCTGGCCTTGGTGGCGTAGATGTCGACGTACTCCTGGCCGGACAGCTCCATGACGTCGCTCATCACCTCGTCGGTGACGGCCCGCAGGACATAGCGGTCGCGGTCCATGCCCTCGTAGCGGGAGAAGTCCAGCGGCGCACCGAAGCGCACCGTCACCGGGGCGATGTGCGGCCGGCCCTTGCCGCCGGGCTGCACCTTGTCGGTGCCGACCATCGCGAACGGCACGACGGGCGCGCCGGTCATCAGGGTGAGCCGGGCGACGCCGGTACGGCCGCGGTAGAGGCGGCCGTCGGGGGAGCGGGTGCCCTCCGGGTAGATGCCGAAGACGCCGCCCTCGTCCAGGACGCGGCGGCCGGTCATCAGCGCCGCGGCACCGCCCCGGGCGCCGTCGCGGTCCACCGGGATCATGCCGGAGCTGGTGAAGAACCAGGCCATCAGGCGGCCCTTGACGCCCTTTCCGGTGACGTACTCGTCCTTGCCGATGAAGTACACCGGACGCTTGACCAGCAGGCTCAGGAACAGCGAGTCGATGAACGTGACGTGGTTGCCGGCCAGGATCACCGGTCCGCTGCCCGGAATGCGCTCCATGCCCTCGACCTTCGGGCGGAACAGGACGCGCATGACCAATCCGAGAATCGCCTTCAGCAGAATGCGGGACAACGGGTCCTCCGGGTGGTGACTGGTCGACGGCAGGGAACGCGGAACGGTGCAGCCCAGGACGATACTCGCGGGTCACCTCCGCTCGCACACCGGGTACACAAGACCGATACGCAGAGTTGACGCGTGTTGGCCCCATGTTCCCCCGTGCGTCGCCGGGTGTCTCCCCGACGGGGCCCGGCCGTGCTTACGATCGGCCCGTCCGCGCCTGTCGATCGACAGGCGCGGGACATCCGGACGGATGCGGACAGACCATCGGAGCAAGGAGCGCGGGCATGCAGAAGCGGGAGCAGCCGGGACGACGGACGGTGCTGGGGGCCGCGGCCCTCGGCGCGGGAGCGGCGGTACTGGGCGGCGCCGGGCAGGCGAGCGCCCGTGAACGCGGCGGCGCCGGCCACGGGCTGCCGGTCCCGCTGATCATCGGCCACCGCGGTGCCAGCGGCTACCGGCCCGAGCACACGTTCGGCTCCTACCAACTCGCCCTCGACATGGGTGCGGACGTCATCGAGCAGGACCTCGTGCCCACCAAGGACGGCCATCTCCTGTGCCGTCACGAGAACGACATCACCGCCACCACCGATGTCTCCGCGCACCCGGAATTCGCGGCCCGCAAGACCACCAAGACCATCGACGGGCAGCAGCTCACCGGCTGGTTCACCGAGGACTTCACGCTCGCCGAGATCAAGACGCTGCGCGCGAAGGAGCGCATACCGGGCAACCGGCAGCACAACACCCTCTACGACGGCCGGTGGGAGGTGCCCACCTTCGACGAGGTCCTCCGGTGGGCCGACCGGGAGGGCCGCAAGCGGGGCCGCCCGGTCTGGCTGCACATCGAGACCAAGCACCCCACCTACTTCCGCAAGCTGGGCCTGGGCCTGGGCCTGGAGGAGCGGATCGCCAAGGCGCTGCGCGCGTACGGCCGGCACCGGAAGAACTCGCCCAACTTCCTCCAGTCGTTCGAGCCCGGCAGCATCCAGCGGCTGGGCCGGCTGGTCGACTGCCCCAAGGTCGTGCTGCTCTCCACCCTCACCAGCCGGCCCTGGGACTTCGTCGAGGCCGGTGACCCGCGCACGGTCGCCGATCTGATCACGCCCCAGGGCCTGCGGTGGATCGCCGGATTCGCCGAGGGCATCGGCCCGGACCTGACCGTGATCATCCCGCGGGACAAGGACAACAAGCTCGGCAAGCCCACCCGGGTCGTCAAGGACGCGCACGCCGCCGGGCTCGTGCTCCACCCGTACACGGTCCGCAACGAGAACACCTTCCTGCCGGCCGACTACCGCCGCGGCACCGACCCGAACGCCTACGGCGACGCGTTCGGCGTCTTCCGGGCGTATCTCGCCACCGGGATCGACGGCCTGTTCTCCGACAACCCCGACACCGCGCTGCTGGCCGCCGCGGAGTTCCGCAAGCGCTGACGGACCGGGGCGGGCGGTTCCGGGCCGCCCGCCCCGCCGGCATCTCATCTGAGTTGGGAATGTCACAGAGGAGCTTGCGGCCGGTCTGTTCCTGTTGTCCGTAATGCCTGCGCAGAATGCTCGCGGCCGAGGTTGCCGCCGCGGAAATCCGGGGACTCCGGAAGGAGCAGTGTCAGCCAGGCCAGGACGGCGGCGTGCCGCGCACGGCGCCGCCGGTCAGGGCAGAAACACTCCGGGCGTACCCCGGCTCTTCGGGGGTGTCCCGGAGAACGGAACCCTCAGCGCGCCCGGAACCGCGACCCGAATAGGGGAGGCATACGCGCATGGGCACCAGCGTGACCATCTCTGCGGCTACCGACCAGGACGCCGAGCAGATCCTCAAACTCCAGTACCTCTGTTATCAGCCGGAGGCCGCGCGGCACGACGACTACGGCATCGAGCCGCTCACCCAGAGCCTGGCCGAGCTCCGGGCCGAACTGGGTGACGGCTGCGTGCTGGTCGCCCGGCTCGGCGCGGAGGTGGTCGGATCGGTGCGCGGCACGGTCGACGCGACAGGCACCGCCAAAATAGCCAAACTCATCGTGCACCCGCGGCTGCAACGGCACGGCCTCGGCGGCCGGCTGCTCGCCGCGGTCGAACAGCGGCTCGCCGCCGAGCGGTCCGCCAAGCGCTACCGCCTGCTGACCGGCCGGCGCAGCGAGGGCGATCTGCGGCTGTACCGCAGCCACGGCTATGTACCGGTCGGCACCGAACAGCCCACCCGCAGGCTCGGCCCGACCACACTGGAGAAGCCGGTGGCCGCCGAGGCGTACGCCGCCGGAGCCTGACGGGCTCGGTGCCGGGCCCGTGGCACGGGTGGGCCCGGTACCGAGGCCGCGGCGTCACGCCTGCCGGGACCGGCGCAGCCAGATCAGCCCGGTGACGGGCAGGATGACCGGGATGAAGAGGTAGCCCATCCCGTAGTCCGACCAGACGGTGGCGTCGGGGAAGGCGGCGGGGTCCACGAGTGTCCAGGTGCCGATGCCCAGTACCCCGAGCAGTTCCAGGGCGCAGCAGCCGAGCGCGGCCCGGCGGGCGCCCTCACCGCCGCGCACCAGCGAGAAGGTGATGAAGCCGTAGACGACCGCGGAGAGCGCCGAGAGGCTGTAGGCCAGCGGGGCCCGGTCGAACTGGGCGATCAGCTGGTAGAGGGAGCGGGACGCGGCGGCGACGGTGAAGACGCCGTAGAGGGTGACCAGCAGCCGTCCCGGGCCGGTGCCCAGGGAACGCTTCGCCGGCGCGGTGCCCGCGGTGCGGTCGGTCGTGGTGGCCTTCGTGGTCTCAGGCACTGCCGCCTCCCCAGATGTCGAACAGTCGCACTTCCAGCACCGCCAGCACCACGGCACCCGCCGCGACGGTGGCCGAACCCCATCGGGTGCGCTCCGAGAGCGACAGGAACCCGGTCGCGGGAACACAGGCGGCCGCCCCGAGCAGATACGACACGAAGATGGCGGTGCCCTTGTCCGGCGACTGCCCGCGCGCCAACTGCACGATGCCGATGACCAGTTGGACGACGGCGAGCAGTGACACCACGGCCATGCCGATGAAGTGCCAGTCCTTGGTCGGCTGGTCGCGGTACACGGCGAAACCGCACCAGGCGGCCAGCGCGAGAGCGGTCACGCCGACCACGAGCGTCAGCGCGTCGATCACCGGGACCTCCGCGCGACGCGGCGGCACACCGTGGGGTTGTGGGGCATGAGGCGACTCTAAACGGCCCGCGCACGGCGGCCGCGTCCGGCCCCGCCGAGGCGGCCGCCGCCCCGCCGGTCGTGGCGTTGACCACAGCGGGGCGGGCGGGTCACCCGCCCGCCCCGCCGCACCCCGCCGCCTGGTCCCCGGTATCCGCGCAGGCCAGCGACCGGATCCGGCCGGACCGCCGGCGCGGACCGGGCCGCTGTCCAAGGGCCGGGCGGGCCTGTCCGTCATACGGACGGGCTTGTTCGGCGCTCACCCCCGTCTGGTTTACTTGCCGACATGACCACGACGAGCAGCCGCACCCTTGCGACCGAGGCGACCACGACGCCCGGTGCTCGTTGCATGTGTCGAATGTGTGACCGCTGAGGGCCCCCGCCTGAGCCTCGCGCCCCGAAGCGAGACCCATCGCCCCATGCCGTATGTCCGTCCGCCATGACAGACCCGGTAGCCCCGCGTCACCGGAACCCGAAGCCGGGCCCTGCGCCCTCCGGGTTCCCCCCTGCCGCACTCGCAAGAATGCCCCGTGCCCGGTGGGCGAGCCACCGAGCACTCGACAGTGACGGAATTCCCTGTGATCACCACAACGGGCCTGACCAAGGTCTACCGCTCAGGAGACCGCGAAGTCACCGCCCTGGACGGCGTCGATCTGCACGTCCGCGAGGGCGAGGTGTACGGCGTCATCGGCCAGAGCGGCGCCGGTAAATCCACCCTCATCCGCTGCCTCAACCTCCTGGAGCGCCCCACCTCCGGCACGGTCACCGTCGCCGGCCAGGACCTGACCGCGCTCGCCGGACGCGGGAAGCGCGCGAACGCCGGGCTCCGCGCCGCCCGCAGCCATATCGGCATGGTCTTCCAGCACTTCAACCTGCTGTCCTCGCGGACCGTCCAGGACAACGTCGAGCTGCCCCTGGAGATCCTCAAGGTCGACCGCCGCGAGCGCGCCCGCAAGGCCCGGGAACTGCTGGACCTGGTCGGCCTCGCCGACAAGGCCAAGGCGTACCCCGCCCAGCTCTCCGGCGGCCAGAAGCAGCGCGTCGGCATCGCCCGCGCGCTGGCCGGCGACCCCAAGGTGCTCCTCTCCGACGAGGCCACCAGCGCCCTGGACCCGGAGACCACCCGCTCGATCCTCCAGCTGCTGCGCGACCTCAACCGCCAGCTGGGCCTGACCGTCGTGCTCATCACGCACGAGATGGACGTCGTCAAGACGATCTGCGACTCGGCCGCGCTGATGAAGGGCGGACGCGTCGTCGAGCAGGGCACCGTCTCCGGTCTGCTGGCCACCCCCGGCTCCGAGCTGGCACGGGAACTGTTCCCGGTCGGCGGCGAGCCCTCGGACGGGAACCGTACGGTCGTCGACATCACCTTCCACGGCGCGGCCGCCACCCGCCCGGTGATCTCCGAGCTGTCGCGCACGTACAACGTCGACATCTCGATCCTCGGCGCCGCCATGGACACCGTCGGCGGCAAGCAGATCGGCCGGATGCGCATCGAACTGCCCGGCCGCTTCGAGGAGAACGTCGTGCCCATCGGCTTCCTGCGCGAGCAGGGACTCCAGGTCGATGTCGCCGACGCCGACGACGCTGACACCACAGCATCGGCCGACGCCGCCGTGCCCGCCCCCGCGAACCCGGCGCCCGCCGCCTCGCCGCTCAAGGAAGGTGCCAAGTGAGCTGGAGCGACATGCAGCCGCTGCTGTACAACAACACCCTCGACACGCTCTTCATGGTGTGGTGGTCGACGGTCTACGCGGTACTCATCGGCATCCCGATCGGTGTGCTGCTGCATCTGACCGATCGCGGCGCGATGCTTCAGAACGCCGTGGTGTACAAGGTGCTCGGCGCGATCGTGAACATCGGACGGTCCCTTCCGTTCCTGATCCTGATCGTGGTGCTGATCCCCTTCACCCGGTTCCTCGTCGGCGTCTCCATCGGCCCGACCGGCGCCGTCGTCCCGCTCGCCATCGCCGCCATCCCGTTCTTCGCCCGGCTGGTGGAGGCCGCACTGCGCGAGGTCGATCACGGGCTGGTCGAGGCCGCCCAGGCCATGGGCGGCGGCACCTGGACGATCATCTTCAAGGTGCTTCTCCCGCAGGCGCTGCCCGCGCTGGTCGCGGGCATCACCACCACCGTCATCACGCTGATCGGCTACTCCGCGACCGCCGGTGCGGTCGGCGCCGGCGGTCTGGGCAACCTCGCCTACACCTACGGTTACCAGCAGTACGAGACCGCGCTGATGATCGTCACCGTCGTGGAGCTGATCGTCCTCGTCACCCTCGTCCAGCTGCTCGGCGACCTGATCGTGCGCCGGCTCGCGGGCCGGGGCACCCGGGCCCCCTCTTCGCTGCGCGTCGGCCTGCGGCGCGCACCGACCGCGGCCGCGCCGCCCGTCGAGCTCGCCACCGCGCCGACCGCCTCCCGAGAGGCCAGCAAGACCCCGTAGACCCCTCGTGTCCCCCTCGGTAAAGAGGGGACCTCGCAGGACGAGCCCGGACCCTTTGCCGGGCGTACCTCCGCGCGTACTCATGGCACGCGCGTGACCAAGAAAGAGGCACTCTTCGTGCGTAACACCGTCAAGACCACCGTGGCCATCGCCGCCGCTGCCGCCGTCGCCCTCGGCGCGAGCGCGTGCAGCGCCCCCTCCGACACCACGGCCAGCGCCGACAAGAACGACAAGGACGCCCCCCTCGTCGTCGCCGCGAGCCCCACCCCGCACGCCGTCATCCTCGACTTCGTCAAGAAGAACCTGGCCGAAAAGGCCGGGCTCAAGCTTGAGGTCAAGCCGTTCAACGACTACAAGATCCCGAACAAGGTCACCGACGACGGCCAGGTGGACGCCAACTTCTTCCAGCACAAGCCGTTCCTCGACACCTTCAACAAGGAGAACGGCACGGACATCGTGCCGGTCGTGAACGTCCTCATCGAGCCGCTCGGCGTCTACTCCAAGAAGATCCACAAGATCACCGACCTCAAGGCCGGCAACAGCGTCTCGGTCCCCAACGACCCCTCCAACGAGGGCCGTGCGCTCAAGCTGCTCGCCGACAACGGCGTGATCACCCTCAAGCCCGGCGTCGGCGCGGAGGCCAAGCTCACCGATGTCCAGGACAACAAGGGCATCAAGATCACGGAGCTGGAGGCCGCCCAGACCGCGCCGCGTCTCGCCGACGTCGACGCCGCGGTCATCAACGGCAACTTCGCCATCGGCGCGCACCTCAAGCCCTCCACCGACGCGCTGGCCCTGGAGAAGGCGAAGGACAACCCGTACGCCAACTTCCTGGCCGTCAAGAAGGGCAGGGAGAACGACCCGCGGATCCAGAAGCTCGCCAAGCTCCTGAACTCCGACGAGGTCAAGAAGTTCCTGGAGGACAAGTACAAGGACGGCTCGGTCATCCCGGCCTTCGGTCCCGTCAAGAGCTGACGCCCCCTCCGCCGCGGCGGCCGCCGTACCACGGCCGCCCGCACGGATCACGGACGGGCCCCGGACCCGCGCAGCGCGCGGCCGGGGCCCACGCGCGTGGCACATCCGCGGGCGGATGCTGCATGCTGGTGCACTCAAGACGGTCAAGACGGTCAAGACGGCCCGTGCCGGCACGGCGACGACGGCCCGAATCGTCTCCCGAGCAATACGGTCAACGGCGTGGGAGCAGCGGCATGACATCCACCTTTCCGGACATCTCCATCAGCACGGACCGGTTGGTGCTGCGCCCCTTCGAGGAGGCCGATGTGCCCGCCCTCGCCGAGATGATGGGCGACGAACTCGTCACCGCCTGGAGCACGCTGCCGCACCCCTACACCACCGAGGACGCCCGCGCCTGGGCCACCGGGCAGGCCGCCGCCGTCCGCACCGCGGGCCGCGGCATCGCCCTGGCCGTCACCGAGTTCCTCACCCAGCGGCTGGTCGGCACCGTCCATCTCGACCACACCGACTGGCGGGTGCGCAGCGCCGAGGTCGGTTACGTCACCGCCCCCTGGGCGCGCGGTGAGGGCTACGCCTCCGAGTCCGTGCTCGCGGTCGCCCAGTGGCTCTTCCAGAACCACGGATTCGAGCGCATCGAGCTGCGCACCCCGGCCGACAACACCGCCTCCCAGCAGGTCGCCCAGAAGGTCGGCTGCATCAGCGAGGGCGTACTGCGCAACGCCTGGATAGCCCGCAGCCGCACCGAGGACGGCGGCTGGACGGACATCCGCACCGATCTGATCGTGTGGAGCCTGCTGCCCGAGGACCTCGACGGGCTCCCCGCCCGGATGGCCGACGCGAACGGATTCGCCTACCCCGAGTGGAACTGAGGCCCCGCCACCTCTCCGGTCCGGGCCTCCCGGGGTAGTCTCGGCCTGCCGCGCACCCGCACGACCTGCGAGGCCCTGCCGCCCCCGCCCCGTACCCACAGCAGCCCCAGGAGACTGACGAGCATGGCCGACCGGGTCACGGTGATCGGATGGGACGGCTCCGCACTGACCGCCGCCGCCCGCTCCGCCCTCGGCGCAGCGACGCTGGTGGCCGGCGCCGCCCACCATCTCGCCCTGCCGGAAGTCCCGCCGGGCGCCGAGCGGATCCGGCTCGGCAGCGTGAGCCTGGCCGCCCGGCGCATCGCCCAGCACCGCGGCACCGCCGTCGTCCTCGCCGACGGCGACCCCGGCTTCTTCGGCGTCGTCCGCACCCTGCGCGCCCCCGAACACGGTCTGGAGGTCGAGGTGGTGCCGGCCGTCTCGTCCGTCGCCACCGCCTTCGCACGGGCCGGGATGCCCTGGGACGACGCCCAGATCGTCGTCGCCCACAGCCGCGATCTGCGCCGCGCGGTCAATGTCTGCCGTGCCCACACCAAGGTCGCGGTGCTCACCTCGCCCGGCGCGGGCCCCGCCGAACTCGCCCTGCTGCTGACGGGCGTCCACCGCACCTTCGTCATCTGCGAGGCGCTGGGCACCGACCGGGAACGGGTGACCGTTCTCACCTCCGACAAGGCCGCCGACCTCGACTGGCGCGACCCCAACGTCGTCATCGTCATCGGCGGTTCGCCCGGCGGCGCCGCGGCCCAGGGGACCGGCTGGATCGCCGCCCACGAGGTGGGCCATCCGACCGGCCCGCGCGGCTGGGGACTCCCGGCCCGCGCCTACGGCGGTGTCCTGGACGAGGGGGAGTCCGTCCAGCTGCGCACCGCCCAACTGGCCCGCCTCGGGCCACGGGTCGGCGACCTGGTCTGGGACATCGGCTCCGGCAACGGCGCCGCCGCCGTCGAGGCCGCGCGGTTCGGCGCCGCCGTCATCGCGGTGGACGCCGACCCGGACGCCTGCGGCCGCACCGCCGCGGTCGCCCGCCGCCACGGCGTCCAGCTCCAGATCGTGCACGGCCGCGCGCCGCAGATCCTCGAAGACCTCCCCGAGCCGGACGTGGTGCGGGTCGGCGGCGGGGGAGCGGCGGTCATCGCCGCCTGTGCCGCCCGCCGGCCGGAGCGGATCGTGGCACACGCCGCGACCAGGGACGAGGCCGAATCACTCGGGGGTGCGCTGGCCGACGGCGGCTACGACGTCGAGTGCGCGCTGCTCCAGTCCGTGGACCTGGACACCTCGGTCTGGGTCGAACGCGAGCGCGCCGTCGTCTTTCTGCTGAGCGGTTACCGCGTTTCTCACCCGTGACCGGGTCGCCGACCCGTGGGAGGTAGGCTGGCGGATCGTTGCGCCGCCGTTCCGCGTTCGGCTTCGTACGCCAATATCCGGAAATTTCCGCGGTTTTGGATGAAAATGAAGCTCTAGAGGGCGGACGTGCCGCGAGGCGGGCCCGCTCGTTCTAGCTATCGAGGCGTCGGCGCGCCCCGGTGAGCGCGGCGTACGGGCGGCTGGAAGGAGCACTACCAATGGGCGAGGGGTACGCATGACCGACACCGGCCAGGTCCCGGGCGAGGGACTGCCGGAGAACGCAGGCGGACATCCCGGGCAGCCGCAGCCGGCGGCCGTTCCCTCCCCTGTCGACACCGGAACGACGGAGCAGCCGGGCATCGTCCCCGCTCCGGAGGCGTATCCCTATCTCGACCCGGTCGACGGCGTCCCCGAGGACGACGATCTGCTCCTGATGCCGAGCGCCCAGGGCGCCTGGAGCGAGCAGCCGGCCCCCCAGCCGCAGCCGCACGGGAACCCGCAGGTCCAGGCCCGCCAGCCGCAGCAGAACGCACCGTACGCCACGGCCGCCCCGGGCGCCGCGGGCTCGCCGATGCCCGCGCACACCGGTGACCACGAGAGCGGCGGCCGGGATTCCGGTGCGGTCGACCTCGGCGCCGTCCGCCCACCGCAGGGCCGGACACCGGCCGCGCCCGCGCGCCGTCCGCTGCACATGGGCCCGCCCGTCCCCGAGACGACCGGCGGTGTGGTCCGCTCGCTCGCCGACCGCGGCCCGGCCGCCGCGCCCCAGCCGCCCGCCGGCCCTCCGGCAGGCGCCCCCGAATACCTCGACGTCCCGGACGCCGCCCCCGCCACCACCATGGGCGAGCAGCCGATGGGCGGCCCGCCGCCCGTCGCCCAGGTGTACCCCGAGCAGTCCTTCGGGGAGCCGTCGCCCGCGGCGCAGCCGTTCGGCGCGCTGTCCTACGACCGGTCGTCCTACAGCGAGCAGATGTACGGCGCCCCGGGCCAGGGCCCGCTGCCCGGCCCGCAGCTCGGCGAGATCCCGTCCCGGATGCCGCCGTGGAACGAGGCATCGGCGCAGGCGGTAGCGGCGCCGGTGGCAGAAACGGCCGGCCACGCCGCGGCGGCACCCGCCGAGGAAGCCACCGCCCGTACCGGCGCGGCGGCCCAGGTCGCTCCGCAGGCCGCGGAAGCGCCGCAGCAGGCACCCGTTCCGGCGCCGGGCGAGGACGCCGGGGAGACCGCGGACGGCGAGGCCGTCGGACCCGCCGCCGACGCCGCCCCGGGCGAGCCCGACGGCACGGCGGTGACGGACGGACCGCAGGGCGAGGACGCGGCGCGGACCGCGGCCCCGGCGGCGGAGCCCGCGCCCGAGGCCACGGCACAGCAGGAGCCGGAGCAGGCCGAGCCGCAGGACGCGGCGGCGACCGGCCAGGCCGGGGTGGAGACGGCCGTGCCGGAGACGGCCGCCGTACTGGAGACGGCAGTGCCGGAAACGGCCCTGCCGGAGACCGTCACGCCCGACACCGCTGTACCGGAGACCGCCCTCCCGGAAGCATCCGCACGGGAAGCAGCCGCACCGGAAGCGTCCGCGCAGGATGCGCCGGTGCCGGATGCCGTCGCCCTCCACCCGCAGTCCCCGGCGGCCGCCGAGGCCCCGCAGCAGGCCCTGGACCCTGACCAGGCCGTCCAGACGGCCCAGGTCGCCGAGACGGCCCAGGCCGAGGCGCCGGGCCCGCCCGCCGGCACCCCGTCCGCCCCGGACGGGACCGCCGGGGAGCCGGCCGACCGCCCGGCACCGGAAGCCGGACAGGCCGAACCTGCCGCGCCGGTCGCCGACGCGGAGGCGCACCCGGAAGCGGAAGCGCAGCCGGAAGCCGAAGCGCACCCGGACACCGACCAGGCGGCGCAGGACGCGCCCGCGCCGAAGGACGCCCAGGCGCCGCAGGGCCCGCGGCTCGTCGCCCCGGCGCAGCCTGCCCCGGCAGGGGCCCCCGAGGCTGCCGCCGACGGCACTCCGCTCGCCCGGCCCGTGGCGTCCGCCGACGCATCGCAGCCCGCGGCGGCCCAGGCCGACGCGCCGACCCCTGCCGACGCCCCGACCCTGCCCGACGCCTCAACCGAGCCCGAGGCTCCCGCCGCGCCCGCTACCCCGGCCGCGCCCGACGCCGACCCGGTGGCCGTGACCGTCCCGCCGTCGGCCGTCGCCCCCCAGGGCCCGGTCGCGGAGCCCGCGGCCGACGATGGCGCGGTCCCGGAGCAGGCCGGCATAGAGCGGCCCGAGGCGCGGCAGCCGGTCGCCGGGCTGCCGCAGCCCGGGGCGCCCACCGAGACCGCGGACGCGCCGGCCGCCGCGCCCGGCGCGGCTCCGGCCGATCCCGCGCAGCACCCGGACCAGGACACCCCGGCCGGGCGGCGGCAGCCCGTACCGGCCGGTCCGCACGACCCCGGCGCACCGGCCGGACCGGCCACCCCGGCCGACGCGGCGCCCGAGGCGGTGCCGACCGCCGAGCCCGTCACCGAAGCCGCAGCCGCCGCCGAGCCCGTCACCGAAGCCGGCGCAGCGCCCCTCCCCGCCGACGCCGAGCCCGTCGAGACCGCGGAGCCCGGCGCCGTCGAGCCGCTCGCCGACCCGCCGCCGGCGGCCGTCCGCATCCCGGCCCAGGCGGCCGGCGGTACGCACGCGGCCCCCGCGGACGCGCCCCCGCGGCAGCGGGACGACGCCGGGCCCGAGGGCCGGGACGACGACCGGTCCGCGGTCGCGGACCAGGCCCACCCCGAGGCAGTGACCGCCGACTCCGGCCCCGCCGCCGCACCCACCGATGCGGCCGGCGTACCCGTCCGCGCCGTGCTTCCCACCCAGCCCCAGCCCCAGGACGGCGCGCCCGTGGACAACGTCATGGACACCAGCGGTGCCCCGATCCCGATCCCGGCACCGGCCGCCGGATACGACGACTCCGAACGCGCCGCCGTACACCGCGTGATGCGCGAGCGCCGGGACATCCGCAACGGCTTCCGCGGCGACCCGATCCCCAACGAGGTGCTGCTGCGCGTCCTGGAGGCGGCGCACACCGCCCCCAGCGTCGGCCACTCCCAGCCCTGGGACTTCGTCGTCATCCGCTCGGACGAGACCCGCGAGAAGATGCACCGGCTCGCGATGGAGCAGCGCGAGGCGTACGCCGCGTCGCTGCCCAAGGCCCGCGCCAAGCAGTTCCGCGAGCTCAAGATCGAGGCGATCCTCGAAACGCCGGTCAACATCGTCGTCACCGCCGATTCCACCCGCGGCGGCCGGCACACGCTCGGCCGGCACACCCAGCCGCAGATGGCCCCGTACTCCTCCGCGCTCGCCGTCGAGAACCTCTGGCTCGCGGCCCGCGCCGAGGGCCTGGGCGTCGGCTGGGTCAGCTTCTTCGACGAGCGGGAGATGGTCCAGGCCCTGGGCCTGCCCGACCACCTCGAAGTCGTCGCCTACCTGTGTATCGGCTACGTCGACGAGTTCCCGGACGAGCCCGAGCTCATGCAGGCCGGCTGGTCCAAGCGCCGCCCGCTGTCCTGGGTCGTCCACGAGGAGACGTACGGACGCCGGGCGCTGCCCGGTGAGGACCCGCACGACCTCCTCCAGGAGACGCTTCAGGGCATCCGCCCGCTGGACGCCAAGGCGCTCGGCGAGGCATGGGAGCGGCAGAAGCGGATGACCAAGCCCGCCGGGGCACTGGGCATGCTGGAGATCATCTCCGCGCAGCTGTCCGGACTGTCCCGCAAGTGCCCGCCGCCGATCCCGGAGCCGGCCGCCGTCGCGATCTTCGCGGGCGACCACGGCGTACACGCCCAGGGAGTGACCCCCTGGCCCCAGGAGGTCACCGGCCAGATGGTCGCCAACTTCCTCGGGGGCGGCGCGGTCTGCAACGCCTTCGCCCATCAGGTCGGCGCCGAGGTCTGCGTGGTGGACGTCGGCGTGGCGGGCGAACTCCCCGCCACCCCCGGGCTGCTGCCGCGCAAGGTCCGCCCCGGCACAGACGACTTCACCACCGGCCCGGCGATGAGCCAGGAAGACGTGCTGAAGGCGATCGAGGTCGGTATCGAGACCGCCCGCGACCTCGTCGCGGCGGGCAACAAGGCGCTGCTGACCGGCGAGATGGGCATCGCCAACACCACCACCTCCGCCGCGCTGATCTCCGTCTACACCGACGCCGACCCCGTCGAGGTCACCGGCCGCGGCACGGGCATCAACGACGAGACGCACGCCCGCAAGGTCGATGTGGTCCGCCGCGCCCTGGAACTCCACCAGCCCGACCCGAACGACCCCATCGGCGTCCTCGCCGCGGTCGGCGGCCTGGAGCACGCCGCCCTCGTCGGCCTCATCCTGGGCGGCGCCTCGCTGCGCACGCCGGTCATCCTCGACGGCGTCAGCGCGGGTGCCGCGGCCCTGGTGGCGCGGGCCATCGCCCCCGAGGCGCTGGCCGCCTGCATCGCCGGCCACCGCAGCGCCGAGCCCGGCCATGTCGCGGCCCTGACGAAGCTGGGCCTGCGCCCGCTGGTCGATCTCGACCTGCGGCTGGGCGAGGGCACCGGCGCCCTGCTGGCCCTGCCCGTGGTGCAGAGCGCCGCCCGCGCCATGCACGAGGTCGCCACCTTCGACTCGGCCGGTGTGACCGAGAAGAGCTGACCGGCACCCCGCCCACGCACGGCCCCCCGGCCCACAGCCCCCTAGGCTGTGGGCCGGGGCCGTACCCCTCACCAGGCCCCACCACCCCTCATCAGCCGCTTCGGCGCCGCAGCGGCGACGACCCGAACCATCCGTACAAGGAGCCGTACCCGCCATGGCCGAGCACCCCGCCGAACACGCCGCCTACCCCGTCGGACTGCGGCTGTCCGGCCGCCGTGTGGTCGTCCTCGGGGCCGGCCAGGTCGCCCAGCGCCGGCTCCCCGCGCTCGTCGCGGCCGGCGCCGACGTCCTGCTGATCTCCCCGTCCGCCACCCCCTCCGTCGAGGCGATGGCCGACACCGGCGAGATCCGCTGGGAGCGCCGCCGCTATCAGGCGGGCGATCTCGCCGGCGCCTGGTACGCGCTGATCTCCACCGACGACCCCGAGGCCAACACCGCGGCCTCGCAGGAGGCCGAGGACCGCCGGGTGTGGTGCGTACGCGCCGACGACGCGGAGGCCGCCACCGCCTGGACCCCGGCCACCGGCCGCAGCGAGGGCGTCACCGTCGCGGTGCTCACCGGCCGCGACCCGCGCCGCTCCGCCGCCGTACGCGACGCCATCGTCGAGGGCCTGCGGGACGGCAGCCTCGCCGCCCCGCACCACCGCAGCAGGACCACCGGCGTGGCACTGGTCGGCGGCGGTCCCGGCGACCCCGACCTGATCACCGTGCGCGGCCGCCGGTTGCTCGCCGAGGCGGACGTCGTCATCGCCGACCGGCTCGGCCCCCGCGATCTGCTCGCCGAACTCCCGCCGCACGTCGAGGTCATCGACGCCGCGAAGATCCCCTACGGCCGGTTCATGGCCCAGGAGGCCATCAACCACGCCCTCATCGAGCACGCCAAGGCGGGCAAGGCCGTGGTCCGCCTCAAGGGCGGCGACCCGTTCGTCTTCGGCCGCGGTATGGAAGAGGCCCAGGCGCTCGCCGAGGCCGGCATCCCCTGCACGGTCGTGCCCGGCATCTCCAGCTCCATCAGCGTCCCCGGCGCCGCCGGTATCCCCGTCACGCACCGCGGGGTGGCCCATGAGTTCACCGTCGTGAGCGGTCACGTCGCCCCCGACGACGCGCGGTCACTCGTCGACTGGTCCGCGCTCGCCAGACTGCGCGGCACCCTCGTCGTCCTGATGGGCGTGGAGAACAGCGGCGCCATAGCCGCCACGCTCATCGCCCACGGCCGCGCCGCCGACACCCCCGTGGCCGTCGTCCAGGAGGGCACCACCGCGGCCCAGCGCCACGTCGAGGCCACCCTCGCGACCCTCGGCGAGACCGTACGGGCCGAGGGCGTCCGGCCGCCGGCCGTCATCATCATCGGGGACGTCGTCACCGTCGCCGCCCACACCCCCAGGTAACCGATCCCGTACGCGGCCTCGGCACCCCGACACCGACAAGGCACTCTCTCCCCGTGGCAGAAATCATCACCGTCGACGACCCGGACGACCCGCGCCTGAGCGACTACACCGGACTCACCGATGTCGAGCTGCGCCGCCGCCGCGAGCCCGCCGAGGGACTCTTCATCGCCGAGGGCGAGAAGGTCATCCGGCGGGCGCGGCACGCCGGCTACGAGATGCGCTCCATGCTGCTCTCCGCCAAGTGGGTCGACGCCATGCGCGACGTCATCGACGAGATACCGGCCCCGGTCTACGCCGTCCACCCGGACCTCGCCGAGCGGGTCACCGGCTACCACGTCCACCGCGGCGCCCTGGCGTCCATGCGGCGCAAGCCGCTGCCCACGGCCGCCGAACTGCTCGGCACCGCCCGCCGCATCGTGGTCATGGAGGCGGTCAACGACCACACCAACATCGGGGCGATCTTCCGCAGCGCGGCGGCCCTCGGCATGGACGCCGTGCTGCTCTCCCCGGACTGCGCCGACCCGCTCTACCGCCGCTCGGTGAAGGTCTCCATGGGCGCCGTGTTCTCCGTGCCGTACGCCCGCCTGGCGAGCTGGCCCAGGGACCTGGCGACGGTACGGGAAGCGGGCTTCAAGCTGCTCGCGCTGACCCCTGCGGAGCGGGCCACGGCCATCGACGAGGCGGCTGTGCACACCCTGGAGCGTGCCGCCCTGATGCTCGGCGCGGAGGGCGGCGGCCTGACCACCGGCGCGCTGCGGGCCGCCGATGAATGGGTCCGCATCCCGATGGCGCACGGTGTGGACTCGCTCAACGTGGGAGCGGCGGCCGCGGTCGCCTTCTACGCGGTCGCGACGGGCCGCCCGGAAGCCTGACCGCACGCACCGGGCGGACGGTCCTCAGCCGTCCGTCCGCGGACCGTCCGCCGGCGGCTGCCCGGTCCCGGCCGTGGACGGGGCGGACACCGGTGCCGCCGGCCGCTCCACCCCCATGCCGCGGGTCGGCCCCTGGCAGCCCTGGGCCGCCGCGATCCCCAGCGCCACCAGCAGTGTCACGGTCACGAACACGGTGATCCGCTGCCGCAGCAGCCGGCGGTCGGGACCCGGCCGGCGCCCGGCCGACGTCGTCCGCACCGGGGAGCGCGCACCCTTGCGCGCGGCGGGTCGCGCCGCCGGGACCCGTCCCGTACTCCGCCTGGCCGCCCGCGGGTCCGTGCCCGCCGCCGGCGCCGGTGGGGCCGGCCGGGGCGGCGCTTCGCGCTGGGCCGGCGGCCGGGCCGCCTGCGGACGTGGTGTGGGAGTGCCGGCCGCCCGGCGCACCGTGTGCTGCCGCGCGTACTCCTCGGCCCGCTGCCCGGTCGGCCGGCTACCGGGACGGCGCTCCCGCCCCCAGTCGGCCCCGCCCTCCGCCGGGTCGCCCGACAGACCGTGCGCCTCGCGGGCCGCGATCTCCTTGAGCCGCAGCGACAGCGACAGCGTGCTCGGACGGTCCGCCGGATCCTTGGCGAGACACGACGCGAGCAGCGGTGCCAGCGCGTCCGGCACCCCGGCCAGCTGCGCCTCCTCGTGCACCACGCGGTAGAGCATGACCTCGGAACTGCCCTGTCCGAAGGGTGAGTCCGCGGTGCAGGCGTAGGCGAGCGTCGCGCCCAGCGAGAAGATGTCCGTCGCCGGTGTCACCGCGGCCCCGCGCACCTGCTCCGGCGCGAGAAACCCCGGCGAGCCGATGGCCGTACCGACATGCGTCAGCGTGCTGGCGCCGGTGGCCCACGCGATGCCGAAGTCGATGATCCGCGGCCCCTTGGGCGACAGCAGGATGTTGGACGGCTTCAGATCGCGGTGCACCACCCCCGCGTCGTGCACGGCCAGCAGCCCCTCGGACAGCGCCGCGCCGACGGAGGCGACCTGCGCCGGGGACAGCGGCCCCTCCTCGTTCACCTTGTCGTGCAGCGAGGGCCCCGGTACGTACTGGGTGGCGAACCACGGGCGGTCCGCGTCGAGATCGGCCGCGACCAGCCGGGCCGTACAGCCGCCGCGGATCCGCCGGGCCGCCGACACCTCGCGCGCGAACCGCGAGCGGAACTCCTGATCCTCCGCCAGGTCCGGCCGGATCACCTTCAGCGCCACCCGCTGCCCGCGTTTGTCGGAGCCGAGATAGACCACGCCCATCCCGCCCGCGCCGAGCCTGCGGTGCAGCCGGAACGTGCCGACGACACGCGGGTCCTCGCGTCGGAGCCGCATCATCGCCATGTCCGTCCCCTACCTGCGGTGGGGAGGCCCCACTCCGCTGCCAACCGTCTGACGTCGCACAGCTTACGGATTGACGGCGCGCTGTGCTGATAGGCCGCGCATGCGTCGGCAACCGGATTGCCGGCGACGGCCGGGATCCGCGACGCCCGGGACGGAACCGGCCGCCGTGCGGCCCGACTTCTCGTGCGGGATCTCAAGGATCTGACGGCGCAGGCGGATTGACGCACCGACAGATGGCTGGACCGGGCGCTTCGGGGAGGCCGGAGGCCCGGCCGGGGCGTACGGCACGATGCCGGGCCGGGCGGACCGGGCGGGCCGCGGCACGCGGACGAGCGGCCGAAGTGAGCGAAGTCACCAGCCGCCGGGCGCCGCGGACCCCCGGTGCGCGGGGCGGACCCCCGGGTGTCCTCTCGGGGATGTCCCCAGGTCTCGGCCCCGCAGTCTCCACCCAGGGGAGTACACCACCCACCGTGCCGTCATCCTCCTGGAGGCGGGGCAATCGATACGTCGGCATGACGACCGGCGCCCGCCGGATGCCTAATGTGGAGTTCAAGCGGCGGGCGCGGTACTCGTCCCCCGAGGTCGGACGCCCGCCGCTGCCACAGAACAGGAGCGGGACGATGGCGGACGGCTCAGGACGGGCGGCCCTCCGGACGCAGGGGCGCAGGGCCGCCGCGGCGTTCGGCGGCCGGCAGTCCTCCGGCACCCGCCATCCGCTCGTCGCGGTGGCCATGGTGCTGCCGCTGGCGATCCTCCTGGCCGTGGTGTTCGGCGGCTGGGAAGCCGTCATCACACAGGCGTCGTCCGTGGTCGGAATGCTGGGGCGCTGAGCGCCCCGGTCCCGGGAGAGCGGCCCGGGACAGGCTTCGGACCGGAACCCCGTGGGGACGGGGGTACGGCGGACGGCAGGAATGGCCGGGCATCTGGGGAGATGCCCGGCCATCTGGCATTCCGGGCCCACCGGCGCCGCACCACTCAGCGGGTGGGGGACAACAGGAGTTGGCCCGCCGCGGCAGCGCCCGGAGCGGCCGCCCCCTCCTGCCGGTCCACCCGGACAACGACCGAGGGCCGGAGCGATCGCTCCGGCCCTCGGCCTGTATGTGGACGATACTGGGATTGAACCAGTGACCTCTTCCGTGTCAGGGAAGCGCTCTCCCGCTGAGCTAATCGTCCTCGGGACCACGGATCTCGATGATCTCCGTGGATACTGCGTGCGCGATACTGGGATTGAACCAGTGACCTCTTCCGTGTCAGGGAAGCGCTCTCCCGCTGAGCTAATCGCGCGGGACGGATACCCCATTACCGGGGATCCAGTGGACGATACTGGGATTGAACCAGTGACCTCTTCCGTGTCAGGGAAGCGCTCTCCCGCTGAGCTAATCGTCCTTGGAGGTGGAGACGGGATTTGAACCCGTGTAGACGGCTTTGCAGGCCGTTGCCTCGCCTCTCGGCCACTCCACCAGGAGTGAAGGGGTTCGGGAAGATCCCCCACATCGAGCGGACGACGAGACTCGAACTCGCGACATCCACCTTGGCAAGGTGGTGCTCTACCAACTGAGCTACGTCCGCAGGTATCTCTCCCAGACTACGTCCGGGAAGTCACCGGGCCTCCGGGGCGCTCTCGCGTCCCGGCGACGTGTTGAACTCTAGCGGATTCCGGGGCCAGTACAAAAACGCGTTTGTGCAGCGTGCTGCGCTGCACGCTCGCCCACGGCGGCGGCCGGGGCCCCGCCATAGACTCGTTGACGTGCGCTCCTTCCCTGCGATGGCCCGCTTCGGCGGCCTGATAGCCACCGACCTGCGGGATGTCACCAGCGATCCCGCGGCCCTCGACTCGACGGGCTGGTGGGCCGTGGTCGCGGACTTCGAGGGAGGGCTGGTCTGCGCCCGCTTCGGCGACGTCCGCCCCGCGACGGCCGCCGATGAGCCCGCCCCTGGCCACTGGCGCGGTCCCAGGCCCGGCGACTGGCACAGCTCCCTGGACCGCGGCGCCTATACCGCGGGCGTACGGCGGATACGTGAATACATCGCGGCCGGTGAGGTCTACCAGGTGAACCTCTGCCGGGTGCTCACCGCGCCGCTGCCCGACCCGGCCCGCGCCGACGTGGACGCGCTGACCGCGGTGCTGGCCCGCGGCAACCCCGCTCCGTACGCGGGTACGGTCCGGCTGCCCGCCCACGGCGTCGAGGTCGCCACCGCCTCGCCCGAGCTCTACCTGCGGCGCGCCGGCCGCACCGTCGAGTCCGGCCCGATCAAGGGGACCGGCCGGACCGCCGCGGACCTGTCCGAGAAGGACCGGGCGGAGAACGTGATGATCGTGGACCTGGTCCGCAACGACCTCGGCCGGGTCTGCGCCTCCGGCACCGTGACCGTCCCGGCACTGTGCGCCGTCGAACCGCACCCCGGCCTCGTCCACCTCGTCTCCACCGTGCGCGGCGAACTGGCCGAGGGGCACGAGCGGACGGCCTGGGCGGATCTGCTCGGCGCCACGTTCCCGCCGGGTTCGGTGACCGGGGCACCCAAGTCCAGCGCCCTGCGGATCATCGACGAACTGGAGACCGCACCGCGCGGCCCGTACTGCGGCGGCATCGGCTGGGTCGACGCGGACCGCCGCACCGGGGAGCTCGCCGTCGGGATCCGGACCTTCTGGATCGACCGCACCGCCCCCGGCGGCCCCGTGCTGCGCTTCGGCGCCGGGGCGGGCATCATCTGGGACTCCGATCCCGAGCGGGAGTGGGCCGAGACCGAGTTGAAGGCCGCTCGGCTGCTCGCGGTAGCGTCTGGCCGGTACGAAGCGAGCGGAGGGAAACGACGATGAAGATCTGGCTCGACGGGGGACTGCGGGACGCCGAGGGCGCCCGGGTCTCGGTTTTCGACCACGGGCTGACGGTCGGCGACGGTGTCTTCGAGACGCTCAAGGCCGACCACGGACGTGCCTTCGCCCTCACCCGGCACCTGGAGCGCCTGACGGCCTCCGCCCGGGGGCTCGGCCTGCCCGACCCCGACCTGGACGAAGTACGGCGCGGCTGCGCGGCCGTCCTGGACGCCAACCCGATGGCGCTCGGCCGGCTGCGGATCACCTACACCGGCGGCGTCTCACCGCTCGGTTCGGACCGCGGCGAATCCGGTACGACGCTGGTCATCGCGCTCGCCGAGACGCACCGCCGCCCCGACACCACCGCCGCCGTCACGGTCCCCTGGACCCGTAACGAACGCGGTGCGCTCAGCGGCCTGAAGTCCACGTCGTACGGCGAGAACGTCGTCGCGCTCGCCCGCGCCCGCGAACTGGGGGCTTCCGAGGCGCTGTTCGCCAACACCGTCGGCGCGCTCTGCGAGGGCACCGGCTCCAACGTCTTCGTCGTCCTCGACGGCGAACTGCACACCCCGCCGCTGTCCTCCGGCTGTCTGGCGGGCATCACCCGCGCCCTCACCGTCACCTGGGCGGGCGCCAAGGAGACCGATCTGCCGCTGGACGTCCTGGAGCGGGCCGACGAGATCTTCCTGACCTCCACGCTGCGCGATGTGCAGGCCGTGACGCGGGTCGACCGCCGCCAACTCGCGGACGGGCCGGGGCCGGTGACGGCCGAGGCGATGCGGATCTTCGACGCGCACGCGGCCGCCGACTTCGATCCGCGGTGATGACGGTGGCGCGGGCGGACGGGTAGAAAGTCCTCGTGACCACAACGCTGCGGCCCGCGGGACCGGAAGAACGACGGGACGACGGGGTCCGCGCCCGTCCGTACGACATCTGCGTCAACGGCCGCCGGGCCGGCGGGATCCGGCTGGCCACCGACGCGCGGTTCGGCCCCGGCGCCGGCCGGATCGAGGCCCTGGACATCGACGCGCCCGACCGGCACCGTGGGCGCGCCACGGTCGCCGCCCTCGCCGCCGAGGAAGTACTGCGCGGCTGGGGCTGCCGGCAGATCGAACTGACCGTCCCGGCGGAGGCCGCGGCCGGGCTGCGGCTCGCGGCCGCCCTCGGCTACACCGAGCGCAGCCGCCGGATGGCCAAGGCGCTCACCGCGCCGCCCGAGCTCCCCGCGGCCGCCCGCGACCGTCCGCTCGGCGCGGCGGAGTACCCGGCCTGGCACGCCGCGGCGCACGCCGCCTATGTGCGGATGCAGGTGGGGCAGGGGATGTCCCGCGAGCGGGCTGAGCGGGTAGCGGTGGAGGGGCACCGCACGATGCTCCCGGACGGTGCCGGCACGGCCGGCCACGCGCTGCGGGTCCTCGCGTACGACGGCACGGATGTCGGCAGCGTCTGGGTCGCCCTGCGGATGCCGGGCGAATCCGGTGGCTATGTCGTCGATGTGACGGTGGACCCCGCCCACCGCGGCCGGGGCCACGGCCGCACGCTGATGCTCCTCGCCGAGCGGATCTGCCTCGCCGCGGGCCGCCCGGTCCTGGGCCTCAACGTCTACGCGGACAACGCCCCCGCGCTCGGGCTCTACCGCTCGTTGGGCTACCGGTCCACCGCGTACCTGCTGTGGAAGCCGATCCTGTGACGGCGGGCCGCCGGGCCCCCGGACACCGGGCGCTCCGGTGGCCGGTACGGCGCTGAAGCGCCCGCGGGACCCCGGGGCCCGTGCCGCCGTGCTCAGCCCTGCCCGGCCAGCAGCCGGTCGGCGATCTCCTCGATCCGGGCGCGCAGGCCCTCCTGGCTCTCGCCGCCGTCCAGCCGCTCCCCGCCGATCACATACGTCGGGGTACCGGTCACGCCGATCGCCTTGCCCTCCGCCTGGTCCGCGTCGACGATCAGCAGATGCCGCCCGTCGACCAGCGCGGTGTCCAGCTCCTCGGTGTCCAGCCCCAGCTCCCCGGCGACCTCCAGGAGCAGCCGCTCGCCGCGTCCGCCGAGCTCCTCGGTACGGGCCAGCACCGCTTCGGCGTACTCCCGGCCCTTGCCCTGGTCCACCGCTTCCTCAGCGGCCTGGGCCGCGACGTAGGCGTACTTGTGCTTCTCCAGCGGGAAGTGGCGCAGCCGGATGTCCAGCCGGTCGCCGTACCGCTCGCGCAGCGCCCGCAGGTCCTGCTGGGCGGCGTGGCAGTCCGGGCACTGGAGATCGCACCAGACGTCGAGGACGGCGCGGGCGGTGGGGGCGGCGGTGAGGTCGTTCATGGGAGCAGTGTCCCAGTCCGTGATTCGGCCCTCGCACTGGGACCTGCGGAGGAGCGGTACCCCGAGATGTCCCTGAGGCCGGGCCGGAACATGGCAGTCGGGGCGCCGGACAAGGCAGGATGGAGGGGAGCGCGGATCGTACGCTCGTTCATCGATGGCAGGAGGACTGGATGCTGACCTCGACCGTCTGTGCCGCGGTGTCGGCGGCGGGCCTGGGTATCGCCGCGCTGACGGCATACCGCAAGCGGTTCCTGGCCGCGACCCGCATCGCGGCCTTTTCCCTCGTCCCCGTCGGCCTGGTGATGACGGGTGTCATCGACTGGCTCACCGGCATCGTCTTCAAGCCCATGGTCTGGGCCGGCTTCGGGGTGCTGGCGCTCTCCGCCGTGCTGTTCGTGATCGGCCGGGCCGTGGAGCGCCACCGGGGCATCGGCGGCCGCAAGGAGCGCAAGGCCGCGCCGGAATCCCGGTCCGCCGCGGTGGCGCCCGCCGCCTCCGCGCCCTCCCTCGGCGCCGGCCGCACCGGAGCCGAGGTGGCCGCACCGCCGAAGGCCCAGGGCAGGAGCGGCGCACCCAAGGATGACTTCTCGGACATCGAAGCGATCCTGAAAAAGCACGGGATCTGATGAACTCCCGCTGCTGAGGAGCGTATGAGGCGCGCTCCGACGATCATGTGCGCCATGATGCGCGCGAGATGAACGATGAGTGCGCCCTGGCCCGGAACGATGCCCCGGACCCCGAACCGCGCGGTTGTCTTTTCGCGCTGTCCCAGCCGCCGTTGATGCTCTTCCTCGGCTTCATCGGCTTTCTGCTCCTGCTCGGTGCGGTCCACGACCTCTTTCTCCTGTGAGGCCGCGGCCGCGCCGCCCGGACCTGCGAAGACCGTTGAGGGGCCGCCGGGCGGGATCAGCCCGCGGCCTCCCGGCGGCGCGCGCGGTACGCCGCGACATGCAGCCGGTTTCCGCATGTCCGGCTGTCGCAGTAGCGCCGGGAGCGGTTGCGTGAGAGGTCGACGAAGGCATGCCGGCAGTCGGGGGCCTCGCAGCGCCGCAGCCGTTCCCGCTCCCCGGCGACGAGGAGGAAGGCCACCGCCATCCCGCAGTCCGCGGCCAGATGATCGGCGACCGAGGCCCCCGGCGCGAAGTAGTGGACGTGCCAGTCGTAGCTGTCGTGATCGGTCAGCTGCGGGGTGGTGCCCGCGGAGGCGACCAGCTGGTTCAGCAGCGCGGCGGCGGTGCGGTCGTCGTCCGCGGCGAAGACCTGCGCGAACCGCGCCCGGACGGACCGGACGGCCGCCAGATCGTCCTCGACCAGGACACCCACGTCGCTGATGTTGTGGCGCTGCACGAAGTCCTCAAGGGCCCCGAGGCCGGTCAGGCTGTCCGGTGCGTTGGGCGACTCGCCCTCCGGAGCGGAGTTGAGCAGAGCGACGACCGCGTCGAGCGCACACCGGGTGTCATGGGTGATCATCACGGTTCTGCTCCCTGGCCGCATGGGGCCGGACGGGTCCCGCCCCCGGTGTCCTTGCCGAATGGTCGCCGACTCTAGCGCTTCGAACAAGCTTCGGCGCCGTCTCCGCGGTGGGTCCGCGGCGACGGCGCCGAAGTGTGCCGTATGAACTTGTCGGTCCTGCGCCGTCGCCCCGAGTCGGACGGTCGCAAGTCGTGAGCGGATGGGTGCAATGGGTGGCTGTGGTACGCCTCAACTCTCCGCGAGGATGTGGGAGAGCTCCGTGTCGAGATCGAAATGCCGGTGTTCCGTACCGGGTGGCACGGCGGCGTCGGTCCTCTTCAGGAACGATTCGAGGGCCCGCGCGGGGGCCTCCAGAAGGGCTTCGCCTTCCGGGGAACTCAGGGCGATGCAGACAACGCCCTGTCCGTGGCTCCGGGACGGCCATACGCGGACGTCTCCGGTGCCCGTGGGCCGGTGCAGGCCCTCGGCGAGGAGGTCGCGGGCGAAAACCCACTCGACGGTCTCCTCGGCTCCGGTGTGGAAGGTGGCATGCACGGCATACGGATCGGCCGTGTCATACCGCAGGCCCGCGGGTACAGGCAGTGAGGACTCGCTCGACACAACGAGGCGCAGGTGCAGCTCGCAGCTGACCGTGGTGTTCATAAGCGCCAGGGCCTTTCGCTCAGTGTGCGCTCGGGGATTCGCACGTCGGCGAAATCGACATGCCACCTACGGTGCCGTTGTAAACCCCTCTGACGGTTTTGGGTGGCTTCCCGTACCTCTTACGGCGGATTGCGCGATCGTCGTCGACGGGAATTCCGTGGACGGATCTCGTCCGGTAAGTCCCGCCCCGCGAATACGGAGAGTGATAGGCGATCGGACGCCGCGAAGGGTGCCGCGACGGCCTGGCGCTCGCCCGGCTCCGGGCACCGCATTCCGTACGGCGCTCCCGGCTCGTGCGCCCCTCCGCCCGGCCCGGCCGGCGGTCTCCAGCGGTGTGGCGGTGGGTGCGGCGAGCGTCGGTGCGGTGAGCGCCGCGGTGCCGTTCGCGGTGTGCGGCGGGCGGGTTCGGCCCCGTGCCGCCGTGGTGCGTCGACAGGTGCTCCCCAGGTGGTCATGGACCCCCGCCGACGTGGGGTAATGTTGTCGCCGCACCGGGCGATTAGCTCAGTGGGAGAGCGCTTCGTTCACACCGAAGAGGTCACTGGTTCGAACCCAGTATCGCCCACCCCGGACAGCGGCCCGGAGGCTTCAAGCCTCCGGGCCGCTGTGTCAGTTGGGGGAGGGTGCGCCCGTCCGGGTGGCGCACCGGGACCATGTCCGATCGGCTGCGCCGTCCACACCGCTGTCGCTTCCGTGGCGTACGGCCGCTCAACACCCCGCCCGCTGCCGTCCACGCCGCCCTCGAAGACCTCGCGGCGTATCCCCGGTGGTGGCCGCAGGTGCGCGAAGTGCCCCGGTCGACGAACGGGGTGCGGCGGCCCGGTTCCGCTCGCTGCTGCCCTTCGGCCTGACGGTTGTCATCGGCGAGGCGTAGGGGATCCGGACGCGAGGGATCCGGACGCGGGGCGCAGGCGGCGGCGCTGCGCAGGGGCCCGACCGGACGGTAGAGCCGGACGCCGGCGGGACACGGGTCCGCTTCGTCCAGGAGGCCGGGGTGTGCGAGCCCTCGCCGCGCCGGATCGCGGTGCCCGCGCGGCCGTTGTTCCTCGTCCACCACACGTTGATGATGCGCGCCGGGCGCCGCGGGCCGGCTTCCCGGCCGGCCCGCGGATGAGGGGCGGCGAACGGTGCCGCGCGGTGGCCGCCGTGGGTGCGGAATCGGGAATTTGATGGAACGCCCCGGCGGCCTGTATTGTTCAGGTCGTTCGCGGGAAACGCCGCAGACGCCCGGGCGATTAGCTCAGTGGGAGAGCGCTTCGTTCACACCGAAGAGGTCACTGGTTCGAACCCAGTATCGCCCACCGGGATCAAGGGCCGGGTCACCAATTGGTGACCCGGCCCTTTTCGTTGAGCGCCGCATTCGGTACCGGCCGGCGCTGCCGGGCCGGTGAATGCGCCGGGAATGTGCTGATGAGTCATCAGGCCGCGGTGCTGAGACCGGGGCGCAGCGGCCAGTGCGGATCGACGGCCTCCGGGGTGCCGCTGCGGGAGAACCATTCCTGTAGGCCGCGGGCCTGCGCGGCGTGCCAGATGGCCTGCCGGGTGTGCAGCTCGGCCGGCAGCAGTCCGTCCAGCCGGGCGGCGAAGCGGTGTCCCAGTGCCCGGACGACGCGCAGCGCGGCGAGCGCGTCGGCCGCCGCCTCGTGGGCGCCGGTCAGCTCGACCTCGTAGTGCGCGCACAGGTCGGTGAGGGTGCGGCGGCCCTTGCGGTAGCGGTCGAAGTGCTTGTCGAGGACCCGGGGGTCCAGGACGCACAGCGGGTGGGCGCCCAGATAGATGTCGAGGGAGGCGGCCCGGTGCCGCTTCAGTTCGCGGTCCAGGAGGGTGAGATCGAACGGGGCGTTCATCACGACCAGCGGGCGGCCGGCCGGCACCTGGGCGGCCAGGGCGCGCGCGATCTCCTCCAGCGCCGGTGCCGGCCAGCGGCCGTGCCGCGCGAGATGGTCCCCGGTCAGGCCGTGCACCGCGGTGGCCGCCTCGGGTATCGCGACGCCGGGGTTGATCAGCCAGCGGGTGGTGCGCGGGGTGGAGCGCGGGGTCTCCTGGACCACCAGGGCCGCGGAGACGACGCGGTCCCGTTCTACGTCGATCCCCGTCGTCTCGGTGTCGAAGGAAGCAAGCGGACCGTCATACCAGCACGGCATCATCCCAACTCCTCGCGCTCGTACCGTGGGTGACGGTGCACGCCACCCGAGCTGGTGATACCCGAGCCGCACGGTGGTCGAACCGTCCTTGTTTGCGGACCACTTGACGCGGAGACAACCACAGGGACGGGCCGGCGCGATCCGCGCGGTCCGGCGGCGGCGCCCCCGGGCGTCACCGGGCGCGGCCGACGGCGCGCGGAGTTCTCCCGTACGCGGCCTGCCACTTCCCCGTCGTCCCTGTCACCTTCGATCGGCACAGCCCGGAAGGCATTTGAGCGATGACGCTCGCGCAGCCCGAACCGGGCGGGCTGCTGCCACAGCGGATCACCCCGCGGCGCGGCGGACTCGCCACCACCGCCTGCATGGAGACCCTCCAGGTGGGCTATCTGCACGCGATTGCCGCCGCCTCCGGGTGCTCGCTGGCGCAGCCCTTCCCGGACAACGGAATCGACTGGCACGTCAGCCACGGTGCGCCAGGACACACCGTCGACGACGAGGTCACCATCAAGGTGCAGCTCAAGTGCACCTACCAGACCGCACCGCGCCCACCGGGGCCGACCTTCGCCTTCACCCTCGACAACGATCATCTGGTGAAGCTGGCCCGTACCCCCGTGGCGGTGCACAAGATCCTGGTCGTGATGCTGGTGCCGCGTACCCAGGAGGACTGGCTGCGGGCGAGCCATGACCGTCTCGAACTGCGGCACTGCTGTTACTGGACCAATCTGGCCGGCCATGCGGTGACCGGCCGGCGCAGGACCACTGTGCGGATCCCGACGGCGCGGATCTTCGACGACCGCGCGCTCTGCGAGATCATGACGCGGGTCGGGGCGGGAGGGAGACCCTGATGTACCGGCCGACCGATGAGTACGATCCGATGCCGCCGGACCCCACGCAGGTCGATCCGGCGGTGCTCAGCGCGCTGCTGGCCCGGCACGGGTGGCGGCGCCGGGGCGGGACCGCCGGGCACTACGCCCGGTGGACGCCGCCCGGCGGGGGCGGCGGCGCGAGCCTGCTGGTGCCGCACGATCACCGGTTCCCCGACAGCGGGGAGCTGCTGGGCGAGGCGCTGGAGTCGCTGGCGCAGAGCGGCCTGCCGTCCGCCCGCGACGTGCTGACGGGGCTCGCGGTGCCCAGCGACGAGGTGCACTGGGAGCGCGAGGTCCCGGACGACGGTTCGGGCGCCGCGCTGTGGGTGGCCCAGGAGCGGCTGCGGGGTGCCGCGCGCGCGATGCTGCTGGCCGGTGCGCTGGGCACGTACGGCCGGGCCGGGTTCTACGGTGCCCGGCACAAGCGGCGGGCCGAGGGGTTCCTGGGCCAGGTGCTGGCCGGCCCGGCGTCGGCCGGGCGCCGGCTGACCGCGTTCGTCCCGGTGGGGGCCGGGCGGCCGGCGGTCGCCGGGCTGCAACGGGCGCTGCACGCGATCCGCGACGCGACGGACTACCAGCGGGCCACCGGCGGGATGGAAGCCTTCGACGCGGCCGTCGCGCTGGGGGTCTGCCATGAGCTGGCGGAGGCGCTGATCGCGCTGGTGCGGGACGCGGAGGGGGTGCGGATCGCGGTGGAGTGGTCACCGGCGGCCGGCGTCCCGGGCGGTTTCGCGGCCCGCCCCGAGCCGGTGGAGTTCTCGCCCGGTGATCTGCCCGCGCTCCAGCAGGCGGCGCAGCGCTACGTACGGGACGAGCCGTCACTGCCGGTGCGGGTGACCGGGGCGGTCGTACGGCTGCGCCGGGAGCGGCCGGGCGGGCCGGGGGCGGTGCGGCTGCGGGTGATCAACGGGGCCGATGTGGTGCAGGTGCGGGTCGCGCTGGGGGAGGAGGACTACCGGATCGCGGGTCACGCGCATCTGGTGGGGCTGCCGATCCGGGTGAGCGGGCGGCTGGAGAGCCGGGGCGGTTTCCGGCGGATCACCGGTGGCCGCGATGTCACGCCCGTACAGGTCGACGAGGCGGAGCGGGACCGGCTGATGAAGTCCCTCCAGGAGAATCTGGACTTCTTCGAGGAGGCGTGCGGCGGGCCGCTGGGCGAGGAGTAGCGGGGGCGCCGGACAATCCGTTTCGCGGTCCGGTCCGGCGGCTCGGTACGATTCGCCTGCGCAGCAATCGCTGACGTGAGGGAAACATGAGTCAGGAGAGACCGGTGTCAGACGTCCGTGTGACCGTCCAACGCGATTCCGAGCGGGAAGAACGCGTGGTGACCACGGGGACTACGGCCGCCGACCTCTTCCAGGGTGAGCGCAGTGTCGTCGCCGCACGGGTGGCCGGTGAGCTGAAGGACCTCGCCTACGAGGTCGCCGACGGCGACGCGGTCGAGGCCGTGGAGATCACCTCCGAGGACGGCCTGAACATCCTGCGGCACTCCACCGCGCATGTGCTGGCGCAGGCCGTGCAGGAGCTGTTCCCGCAGGCGAAGCTCGGCATCGGCCCGCCCATCAAGGACGGCTTCTACTACGACTTCGACGTCGAGACCCCGTTCCACCCGGACGATCTCAAGCGCATCGAGAAGAAGATGCAGGAGATCCAGAAGCGCGGGCAGAAGTTCGCGCGCCGGGTGGTGAGCGACGACGCCGCGCGCGAGGAGCTGGCCGACGAGCCGTACAAGATCGAGCTGATCGGCCTCAAGGGCTCGGCCGCGGAGGCCGCCGAGGGGGCGTCCGCCGAGGTCGGCGCCGGTGAGCTGACCATCTACGACAACCTCGACGCCAAGACCGGTGAGCTGTGCTGGAAGGACCTCTGCCGCGGTCCGCACCTCCCGAGCACCCGCGCCATCCCGGCCTTCAAGCTGATGCGCTCGGCCGCCGCGTACTGGCGCGGCAGCGAGAAGAACAAGCAGCTCCAGAGGATCTACGGCACCGCCTGGCCGACCAAGGACGAGCTCAAGGCGCATCTGGAGTTCCTCGTCGAGGCCGAGAAGCGCGACCACCGCAAGCTCGGCGCCGAGCTGGATCTGTTCTCCATCCCGGAGGACATCGGCTCGGGCCTGGCGGTCTTCCACCCCAAGGGCGGCATCATCCGCCGCACCATGGAGGACTACTCCCGCCGCCGGCACGAGGAGTCGGGGTACGAGTTCGTCTACACCCCGCACGCCACCAAGGGGAAGCTGTTCGAGAAGTCCGGCCACCTGGACTGGTACGCCGACGGTATGTACCCGCCCATGCAGCTGGACGAGGGCACGGACTACTACCTCAAGCCCATGAACTGCCCGATGCACAACCTGATCTTCGATGCGCGGGGCCGGTCCTACCGTGAACTGCCGCTGCGCCTCTTCGAGTTCGGGACCGTCTACCGCTACGAGAAGTCGGGCGTCGTGCACGGGCTGACCCGGGCCCGCGGCTTCACCCAGGACGACGCGCACATCTACTGCACCAAGGAGCAGATGGCGGACGAGCTCGACTCGACG
Organism: Streptomyces sp. x-80; assembly: GCF_046549095.1. Classification (NCBI taxonomy): domain Bacteria; kingdom Bacillati; phylum Actinomycetota; class Actinomycetes; order Kitasatosporales; family Streptomycetaceae; genus Streptomyces; species Streptomyces sp. x-80. Next base: position 335,879 of record NZ_JAJPWM010000008.1, on the reverse strand, counting down.
CTGACCTTCGTGCTCGACCTGCTGCGCGACTACGGTCTGAACGACTTCTATCTGGAGCTGTCCACGAAGGACCCGGAGAAGTTCGTCGGCGAGGACGACGCCTGGGAGGAGGCCACCGAGACGCTGCGCAAGGTGGCCGAGAAGCAGGGCCTCCCGCTCGTTCCGGATCCGGGCGGCGCCGCGTTCTACGGCCCGAAGATCTCCGTCCAGGCGAAGGACGCGATCGGCCGCACCTGGCAGATGTCCACCATCCAGCTGGACTTCAACCTGCCGGAGCGGTTCAGCCTCGAATACACCGCCGCCGACGGTTCCAAGCAGCGTCCGGTCATGATCCACCGGGCTCTGTTCGGCTCGATCGAGCGGTTCTTCGCGGTGCTGCTGGAGCACTACGCGGGCGCGTTCCCGGCGTGGCTCGCGCCGGTGCAGGCGACCGGTATCCCGATCGGCGACGCGCATGTGCCCTACCTCCAGGAGTTCGCCGCCGAGGCGAAGGCCAAGGGGCTGCGGATCGAGGTCGACGCCTCCTCGGACCGGATGCAGAAGAAGATCAGGAACGCGCAGAAGAGCAAGGTGCCGTTCATGATCATCGCGGGTGACGAGGACGTGGCGAACGGCGCGGTGTCCTTCCGTTACCGCGACGGATCGCAGAAGAACGGCATTCCGCGCGACCAGGCCATCGCGGAGATCGTCGACGTGGTGGAGCGCCGGATCCAGGTGTGAGCACGGCCCCGCCCGCGCGGGGAGGTCAGGGCCCCGGGGAGACCCGGGGCCCTGCGCCGTACCGGGAAAGTCATATGCTGCATTTCATGACGAGTGAGCCGGAGCAGCAGATCGGAGTAGGGACGCAGGACGCCTTCCAGCGCCTGTGGACGCCCCACCGGATGGCGTACATCCAGGGGGAGAACAAGCCGAGCGGCCCGGGGGCCCGGGACGGCTGCCCGTTCTGCTCGATTCCCGCGAAGTCGGACGAGGACGGCCTCGTGATCGCGCGTGGTGAGCACGTTTACGCGGTGCTGAACCTCTACCCCTACAACGGGGGCCACCTCATGATCGTCCCGTTCCGGCACGTCGCCGACTACACGGAGCTGGACGGCCCGGAGACCGCGGAGCTCGCCGAGCTGACGAAGCGGGCGATGACCGCGCTGCGCACCGCGTCCGGGGCGCACGGGTTCAACATCGGGATGAACCAGGGCAGCGTCGCCGGCGCCGGAATCGCGGCGCATCTGCATCAGCACGTCGTACCGCGCTGGGGCGGCGACACGAACTTCATGCCGGTGGTCGGACACACCAAGGTGCTGCCCCAACTCCTCGCCGACACTCGGGCGATGCTCGCCGACGCCTGGCCGGCGTAGGCCGCTTCCGCCGCGGGTGTCCGGGACGACACGCACCAGCATGAATCGGGCGAATCGCCCAAACTTGGAATAGCTGCCCCTCTAATGGGGTGGTGACCTCCCTGGATCGTCGCTCCGTGCTGCGCGTGGCCGCCTCGGCCGTGGCCGCTGGCGCGCTCGGGTCGGGCTGTGCCCCGGCCGGTACGGACTCCCCGGCCGTACGGGCCCCCGGCGCCCCGCGCTCCGGCCGGCCCAGTGCGTCGGACTCCGCCCGGCCGGGTGCCGTCCAGCCCGCCCCGGCGCACGCCGCCCGGCCGCCGACACGGGTACCCGGGATGCCCGTACAGATCGAACACGGACCACGGGACGGCCACGCGGTCGCGCTGACCTTCCACGGCCGGGGCGACCCCAGGACGGCCACCGCGCTGCTGGACGAGGCCGAGCGGGCCGGTGCCCGGGTTACCGTGCTCGCCATCGGCGACTGGCTCGACGAGCAGCCCGCGATGGCCCGCCGGATCCTCGACGGCGGCCATGAGCTGGGCAACCACACCATGCACCACCGCAACATCTGCGCCCTGCCGGCCGACGCGGCGTACGCCGAGATCAGCCAGTGCGCCGAGCGGCTGCGCCGGCTCACCGGCACCATCGGCAGCTGGTTCCGGCCCTCGCAGGCGCAACGGGCCACCGATCTGGTGATCCGGCTGGCCCGTGAGGCGGGCTATCCGCACGTCCTGTCCTACGACGTGGACTCCCTCGACGCGAGCGACCCCGGCGCACCGGCCGTCCGGCGCACGGTTCTGGACCGGGTCCGGCCGGGGTCGATCGTGAGCCTCCACCTCGGGCACGCCGGCACGGTGGCCGCGCTGCCCCCGATCCTCGACGGCCTGCACCGGCGCGGACTGCGTGCGGTGACGACAACGGAGCTAGTGACGTGATGGCTGACCGGACCCGTACCCCCCACCGCCCGACGTCCCGCACCGGCCGCCGGGCCGCGCTGCTCGCCGTGGCCTGCGCGCTGGCGGTGGCCGGCTGCGGCGGCGGCACCAAGCCCAAGGCCGCCGAGCACAGCCCGCGCCCCGTCAAGCCCGCACCGGTCAAAGCGGTCAAGCCGGGCCTGCCCGGGATGCCGCCGGTGCTGGACGAGAACGACATCTACGCGGCGGACCGGCCCGGCAAGCTGGCACCGGAGGTCCGGGACTTCCCCTCGCGGGTGTACGTGCCCAACACCGAATCCGAGAGCGTCAGCGTCATCGACCCGGAGACGTACAAGGTCATCGAGACGATCCCGGTCGGTATGCAGCCGCAGCACGTCGTGCCGTCCTGGGACATGAAGACGCTCTGGGTCAACAACGACCGGGGGAACGACCTGACGCCGATCGACCCGGCGACCGGCAAGGCAGGCGACCGCGTCGACGCCCACGACCCGTACAACCTCTACTTCACGCCCAACGGCAAGTACGCGATCGTGATGGCCTCGAAGGACAAGGAACTCGTCTTCCGCGACCCCCGGACCATGGAGGAACGCAAGACCGTGCCGGTGACCTGCTCGGGCGTCAACCACGCCGACTTCTCGGCGGACGGCAGGTACTTCATCGTCTCCTGCGAGTTCTCCGGCGAACTGCTCAAGGTCGACACCGAGAAGATGGAGGTCATCGACCAGCAGAAGCTGCCGTTCGAGGGCGCGATGCCGCAGGACGTGAAGATCTCACCGAACGGCAAGACCTGGTACATCGCCGACATGATGGCCGACGGGGTGTGGATCCTCAACGGCGACACCTTCGCCGAACCGAAGCTGCTGCCGACCGGCAAGGGCGCCCACGGCCTCTACGTCAGCCGCGACTCCAAGAACCTGTACATCTCCAACCGCGGCGAGGGTTCCGTCTCACTCCTCGACTTCGCGTCCGGCCGGCTCGTCGACAAGTGGCACATCCGCGGCGGCGGCAGTCCCGACATGGGCGGCGTCTCCGCCGACGGCAAGGTCCTGTGGCTGTCCGGCCGCTACAACGCCGAGGTCTACGCCCTGGACACCCGCACCGGGGAGACGCTGGCCAAGATCCCGGTGGGCCAGGGGCCGCACGGTCTGGCGGTCTACCCGCAGCCGGGACGGTACTCGCTGGGGCACACGGGGATCTTCCGGTAGGCGGCCGGGACGGGCCGCCACACGCACCGGCTACGCGTTGTACTCGTCCGCCTTCCTCGGCTCGACGCTCTGGATCATGCCGCTGAGGACCAGGGAGCGGTTGTCGAAGCGCTCGGTGTCGACGCCGTTCTCCCGCAGGACGCTCATGGCCGCGGAGTGGACCGTACGCAGCACGGGGGTCGCGGCGCGCAGGGCGTCGTCGGCCATGAAGCGGTGGCGCCAGGGCTTGTCGGCCCAGACATGGCGCAGGCCGAAGGGCTCCGGGAGGGTGAGCTTGCCGCCGAGGAAGTCCAGCACCGGGGGGAACCAGGTCAGCGGGGCGCGGGCGGCGAGCCGGACGACCTCGCCGGGGTGGATGAGCGGGAGGTTGTGGGTCTTCGTCTCCCAGAACTTCACGACCTTGGAGACCGTCTTGGTCCGGGGCGACGGCCCGGCCGTGAAGAGCGAGTTGACCGGGCCGAGGGCATGGCCGGTCACCTCGATGCGCAGCGTCTCGTGCAGCACGGTCACGGTGATCATCAGGGTGATCACGAGCTGGCCGTCCCAGAGGACGAACTGGACACCCAGATAGTGGCGGTTGCCGCTGCCGAACTGCTGCTCATTGCAGATGCGCTCGATCTCGTGCCCGCGGACCTGGTACGACTCGACGTCCGTGCCGTCCGGGTGGGAGACCGCCTTGGCCTTCTCGCCGACCGGGACGACGATCCAGTGGCGTACCGACGGCGGCTGCTGGAATCCGCCGGTGTGCAGCGGGCTGCGCTCCAGCAGGCGCAGCCGGTCGTGGATGACGCGGATGACGTCCCAGCTGCGGAACGGGTGGATCTCGGTGCCCTCCTGCGCGGGCCTGAGCTCCTCGGCGAGCTGCCAGCTGCCCCAGCGGGTGCCCATACCGAGAATGCCCTTGGGGCCGGCGTAGAAGACGACGTTGCTGCGCTGCTCGGCGGAGACTTTGGCGAGATTCTGCCGGAGGGTCTCGGCCGAGGTGTGATTCGGGTCCTGCGGCACCGCCTCGGGGATCTTCGCGGCCACCCCGCCGCCGTCCAGCAGCCCCGACCAGGCGCCCCGCATCGCCACCGCGGTCGTTTCGCAGATCTGCTTGGCCCACCACCAGCCGACGACCGGGAGGACGATCATGGCGCGGACGTAGATCGGCCAGAAGCCGTCGAGCGGCAGCTTGATCATGAAGAACAGGGCGACACCGGCGAGCGCGGCCAGCAGCACCCCACCGAGCGCGGAGACACCCTTGCCCTCGCCCTTGACGAGCATCTTCTTGAGCTGGAAGGAGCCCAGCCACAGCAGCACACCGGGCAGGAACAGCAGGCCGAACAGCACCATCACGGCGGTCAGCTTGGCGTCCCGCTGCTTACGGATGCGGGTGGCGGACAGGCAGTGCTCGACGATGATCTGCGGTTCGATACCGAAGGACGGGATGAGCGCCTTGCGGCCGCCGCCGAGCATCCGCACCTGTACGGCACGCGCGAACGCCTCGCCGAGATTGGGCTCGAACAGCGACAGCTTCGGTTTCTTGATCTCGGACGCGGCGGACTCGGAATCGGCCTTGGAGATATCGGCGAGCGGGCTGTCCCGATAGGCCACCGAGGCCAGTGCCTGGGTCGCCGCCGTCTGCCCCGCGCCCCCCGAGAGCGGCACCTGCGCCCCGGGACTGAAGTCGAAGCTGTCTGCCACTACCGCCCCCATCACCGCACGCATCCGATGATGCGGCTGTTTCCCGGATACCGCCCACGGCACACCTGCCGTGCCGGTGACCTCAGCCTACAGCCGCCGTCCGGCCCAAGGGAGTTGAGCGGGGACAGCGGCTGACCCGGCGTCGGCTATGCGCCGTTCCCCGGCTGTTCGCGAAGTTTCGCGGCGAGCTGCGGCGGCATCGGCTCGTGCCGCAGGTAGACCCGCTGGAAGCGCCCGGTGCCGTGCGAGAGGGAGGGCAGATCCACCGCGTACCTGCCGATCTCGATCTCCGGCACCTCGGCGCGTATCAGGGTGCGGCCCGCCCCCGACTGCTCGGTGCCCACCACCCGGCCGCGGCGCCCCGACAGATCGCTCATCACCGGGCCGACGAAGTCGTCCGGCACCAGCACGCTCACCTCCGCGACCGGTTCCAGCAGATCGATGCGGACCTCGGCGGCCGCCTCGCGCAGCGCCAGCGCGCCCGCCGTCTGGAACGCGGCGTCCGAGGAGTCGACGGAATGCGCCTTGCCGTCGAGCAGCGTGACGCGGATGTCGACGAGCGGGCGCCCGGCGGCGACCCCGCGCGCGGCCTGGGCACGTACGCCCTTCTCCACGGACGGAATGAACTGCCGGGGCACCGCGCCTCCCACCACCTTGTCCACGAACTCGATGCCGGAGCCGGCGGGCAGCGGCGCCACCTCGATCTCGCAGATCGCGAACTGGCCGTGGCCGCCGGACTGCTTCACATGCCGGCCGCGCCCCGAAGCCGGCCCGCCGAACGTCTCGCGCAGCGGCACCTGGTGCGCGACCGTGTCGACCTGGACGCCGTATCGGGCGCGCAGCCGCTCCAGCGCCACCTCGGCATGTGCCTCACCCAGGCACCACAGGACCACCTGGTGGGTGTCCGGGCAGTGTTCGAGCCGCATCGTCGGGTCCTCGGCGACCAGCCGGGACAGGCCCTGCGAGAGCTTGTCCTCGTCGGCCTTGCTGTGCGCCTGGATGGCGACCGGCAGCAGCGGGTCCGGCATCGCCCACGGCTCCATCAGCAGCGGGGTGTCCTTGCCCGAGAGGGTGTCGCCGGTCTCGGCGCGGGACAGCTTCGCCACGCAGGCCAGATCGCCGGCGCTCGCCTGCGACAGCGGCCGCTGCTGCTTGCCGAAGGGGGCGGACAGCGCGCCGATCCGCTCCTCGACGTCATGGTCCTCATGGCCCCGGTCCTGCATGCCGTGGCCGGAGACATGCACCGTCTCGTCCGGCCGCAGGGTGCCGGAGAAGATACGGACGAGCGAGAGCCGGCCGACGTACGGGTCGGAGGAGGTCTTCACCACCTCGGCCACCAGCGGACCGTCGGGGTCGCAGGTCAGCGGCGGGCACGGGGCGCCGTCGGTGCCGGTGACGGCCGGTGCGTCGCGCTCGGCGGGCGTGGGGAAACCGGCGGTGACCAGATCCAGCAGTTCGACGGTGCCCAGGCCCTGCCGGGAGCCGTCGGCGGCCGGGGCCGCGGCCAGCACGGGGTGGAAGGTGCCCCGGGCGACCGCCGTCTCCAGATCGCTGATCAGCGTCTTGACGTCTATCTCGGCGCCGCCGAGATAGCGGTCCATGAGGGACTCGTCCTCGCTCTCGGCGATGATCCCCTCGATCAGACGGTCACGGGCCCGCGCGATCAGCGGCAGCTCGTCCGCCGTCGGCTCGCGTTCGGTGCGCTCGCCGGAGGAGTAGTCGAAGACCCGCTGCGAGAGCAGACCGATCAGGCCGTGCACGGGGGAGTGGCCGTCGGCGCCCGGTGTGCCGTAGAGCGGCAGATACAGCGGGACCACGGCGTCCTGGTCCGCCCCGCCGAACGCTTCGCGGCAGATCTCGGTCATCTCCTCGAAGTCGGCGCGGGCCGCTTCCAGGTGGGTGACGACCAGCGCGCGCGGCATGCCGACCGCCGCGCACTCGTCCCAGACCATGCGGGTCGCACCCGCCACCCCGTCGGCCGCCGAGACGACGAAGAGGGCCGCGTCCGCGGCGCGCAGACCGGCCCTCAACTCCCCGACGAAATCGGCGTATCCGGGGGTGTCCAAGAGGTTGATCTTGACGTCGCCCCACTCCACGGGGACCAGGGAGAGCTGTACGGAACGCTGCTGGCGGCGCTCGATCTCGTCGTAGTCGGAGAGGCAGCCGCCGTCCTCGACGCGGCCCGCCCGGTTGACCGCGCCCGATGCCAGGGCGAGGGCTTCGACCAGAGTGGTCTTCCCGGAACCGCTGTGGCCGACCAGCACCACGTTGCGCAGGGCCGTGGGCGGGCCGGCCGCCGATGCCCTTCCGGCGGCTCCCGGGTATGTGCTCGACTTCTCGCTCATGTGTCTCGCCTCCAGGTCGACACTTTGCGGTGATTCGAGCTTTCCACCGTGGCCATGCCGCGTCCATACATGGCACCGGGGGACCCGGGAGAGCAGGGAGACCCGGGAGACCCGGAACACACAGCACCACGGGCCATCGGGGTCCGGGTGAGGCCGGGCGCCGCTCCGCCGGCACCACCGCGCACGGTGCACCGCTCGGCTCGCGGGGGCATGGCACGGCCCCGGCGAGCCGTGCGGTGCACCGTACGCGGTGGTGCATTCGTGGTGCCGGGGGGCCGCCTGGCTACGATGGGCCAGCCGGTGGCCCCATTGACCGCGCGGCCCGAATCGATCCTCCGGGAAGGCCATGCTGAACAAGTACGCGCGTGCGTTCTTCACGCGTGTTCTCACGCCGTTCGCCGCCCTGCTCATCCGTCTCGGGGTCAGCCCGGACGCGGTCACCCTCGTCGGGACCGGCGGTGTGGTGGCCGGCGCCCTGGTCTTCTTTCCGCTGGGGGAGTTCTTCTGGGGCACGATCGTCATCACGCTGTTCGTCTTCTCCGACCTCGTCGACGGCAATATGGCGCGCCAGCTGGGCCGCTCCAGCCGCTGGGGCGCCTTCCTCGACTCCACCCTCGACCGGGTCGCCGACTCGGCGATCTTCGGCGGGCTCGCCCTCTGGTACGCCGGGCGCGGCGACAGCCTGGTGCTCTGCGCGATGGCGATCTTCTGCCTGGCCAGCGGCCAGGTCGTCTCGTACACCAAGGCCCGTGGTGAGGCCATCGGGCTGCCGGTGGACGTCAACGGTCTGGTGGAGCGCGCCGAGCGGCTGGTCATCACGCTCGTCGCCTGCGGCCTGTCCGGACTGCACGCGTTCGGTGTGCCCGGTGTCCAGGTCCTGCTGCCGATCGCGCTGTGGGTCGTCGCCATCGGCAGCACCGTCACCCTCGCCCAGCGCGTGGTGACGGTGCGCCGCGAGTCGGCGGAGGCCGACGCCGTCGCACAAGGGGGGAACGGCGCATGAGCCGCAGTGGTGGGACCGAAGGAACCGGCGGGACCGGTGCGCCGGAGGGGACGGGGCGGACCGGACGTGCCGGGTGGCCCGGTCTGCCGAAGATCGACACGGCGAGGCTGACGGACGGGCTCTACGGCCTCGGCTGGAGCACCGTCAAGAAGCTCCCGGAAGCGGTCGCCGTACGGCTCGGCCGGCAGCTCGCCGACATGGCCTGGAAGCGCCGGGGGAAGGGTGTCCTGCGGCTGGAGGCAAACCTCGCCCGGGTCGTCCCGGACGCCTCGCCGCAGCGCCTGGCCCAGCTCTCCCGGGCCGGTATGCGCTCCTACATGCGCTACTGGATGGAGTCCTTCCGGCTGCCCGCGTGGAGCAAGGACCGGATAAGGGCGGGTTTCACGGCTCAGGACGTGCACTACCTGGAGGAGGGGCTCAAGAGCGACCGCGGAGTCATCCTGGCCCTGCCCCATATGGGCAACTACGACCTCGCGGGTGTCTGGGTCACCACCAAGCTCGGCGTTCCCTTCACCACCGTCGCCGAGCGGCTCAAGCCCGAGTCCCTCTACGACCGCTTCGTCGCCTACCGCGAGGGACTGGGCATGGAGGTGCTGCCGCACACCGGCGGCGCCGCCTTCGGCACCCTGGCCCGGCGGCTGCGGGCCGGCGGCCTGATCTGCCTGGTCGCCGACCGCGATCTGTCCAGCTCCGGGATAGAGGTGACGTTCTTCGGCGAGGCGACGAAGATGCCGGCCGGTCCCGCCATGCTCGCCGTGCAGACCGGCGCGATGCTGCTGCCCGTCACCCTCTGGTACGACGACACCCCGGTCATGCGGGGCCGCGTCCACCCGGAGATCGACGTACCGCCGACCGGCACCCGCGCCGAGAAGGCCGCCGCGATGACCCAGGCACTGGCCGACGCCTTCGCCGCCGGTATCGCGGATCACCCCGAGGACTGGCACATGCTCCAGCGCCTCTGGCTCGCCGACCTGGAGCCGCGCGACGAGACCGGTGCCCCGCGCTCCGGATCCGGTGGCGCGGACGCCGACAGGACGGAGCAGCGGTGAAGATCGGGATCGTCTGCCCGTACTCATGGGACGTCCCCGGCGGCGTCCAGTTCCACGTCCGCGACCTCGCCGAGCATCTGATCAGGCTCGGTCACGACGTCTCCGTCCTGGCTCCGGCGGACGACGAGACACCCCTGCCGCCGTACGTCGTCTCGGCCGGCCGCGCCGTACCGGTCCCCTACAACGGCTCGGTCGCCCGGCTCAACTTCGGGTTCCTGTCCGCCGCCCGGGTGCGCCGCTGGCTGCACGACGGCGCCTTCGACGTCATCCACATCCACGAACCCGGAACGCCGTCGGTCGGCCTGCTCGCCTGCTGGGCGGCGCAGGGTCCGATCGTGGCGACATTCCACACCTCGAATCCGCGGTCCCGCTTCATGATCGCGGCGTATCCGATCCTGCAACCCGCGCTGGAGAAGATCAGCGCACGCATCGCGGTGAGCGAATACGCCCGCCGCACGCTCGTCGAACACCTCGGCGGCGACGCGGTGGTCATCCCCAACGGCGTGGACGTCGACTTCTTCGCCGGTGCGGAGCCGAAGGCCGAATGGCAGGGCCGGACGATCGGGTTCATCGGCCGGATCGACGAGCCGCGCAAGGGCCTGCCGGTCCTGATGAAGGCGCTGCCGCGGATCCTCGCCGAGGTGCCGGACGCCCGGCTGCTGGTGGCCGGGCGCGGTGACGAGGAGGAGGCCGTCGCGACGCTCCCCGCCGAGCTGCGCTCCCGGGTCGAATTCCTCGGCATGGTGAGCGACGAGGACAAGGCCCGGCTGCTGCGCAGTGTCGATGTGTACGTCGCGCCGAACACCGGCGGTGAGTCCTTCGGCATCATCCTGGTGGAGGCGCTGTCGGCCGGTGCGCCGGTACTGGCCAGCGATCTCGACGCGTTCGCCCAGGTCCTGGACCAGGGGGCGGCGGGCGAGCTGTTCGCCAATGAGGACGCGGACGCGCTCGCCGCCGCCGCCGTCCGCCTGCTCGGCGACCCGGTACGGCTGGCCGAACTGCGCGAGCGCGGCAGCAAGCACGTACGCCGCTTCGACTGGTCGACGGTCGGCGCGGACATCCTCGCGGTGTACGAGACGGTCACCCACGGCGCCGCCGCGGTGGCGGCGGACGAGCGGACGGGCCGGCGAGCCCGCTGGGCGGCCCGCGACTGACACCGGAGGCGGCGCGGGAGCACGCCGTCCGGCCCCCGCGCGCACCCGCCGGTGCCCGCACGCCCACGCCACCAGGGCGCCCGGGACCGGATCGGCGGGCCTGACCGGGGTGACCGGCCCTGTCGGTGTGGCCGGCCCGAGCGGAGCGGGCGGTTCTTCGGGGCGCTGCGGCCCCTGTGTACCCCGGGCGCGCCACGTGTGCGTGAGGTCGGCGTCACACATGACCGGGGCCCTTGCCGGTACGAGGAGCGGGGCGGACGGCCGGGTGCCGAACAGGGACAGGCCGTGCCGGGCCCGGAACCGCCGGGCGTAGGCGACGGTGAGCGCCGTCACCAGGCCCAGCTGCACCAGCGTCCGCACGCGGCCGACCAGCGGTACGGCATCGACCGGCAGGGTCAGGGCGGTGAACGCGCCGACCGCCGCGTCCAGCAGCTGTGCGGCGCCCCAGACCACGGTGACCAGGCGCAGCGCACGCCGCAGCTCGGCGGAATCCCGCCAGGCCCGCTCCCGCTCCTCGGCCGCGGCGCCGGCCCGCAGCTGCCGGCTGAAGTGGTAGGCGAACGGCCGCGGCGTGAGCAGGGTGCCCAGGAACCACAGCCCCAGCGCCACCGAGAGCCCCATGTCCTTGAGGAACATCACCCGCGGGCTGCCGCTGGTCACAGAGGTGGCCGCGGACACCGCGAGCATGCCGGTCACGAACAGGTCGAAGGCGTCCGCCCGACGGCGGGTGACGATCGTGAAGGCGACGCGCAGTGCCGGGATCGCGCTGCTGAGCAGCAGCGCCTGCCACTGCTCCGCGCCCTGCGCCCGCAGGACGTAGTAGGCCACCAGCGGCAGCAGCACATTGATCGCGAGTGAGCCCAGCAGGCGGTGCCGGGAGCGCACCGGGGAAGACGGGCCGGCGCTGCGCGCGGTCTGCGACGGGAACTGTTCCATGGCCGGGCCTCCTGTCCTGCGTGGGGACGGCGTCCTGGGCAAAACGCTAGGTGCTGGGGCCGGTCGGGCGAATCGGAGCCAGGGGCGAATTCCGTGGGTTGACCTTCCACCCCGTTCTCCACCCCAGGGTGGAGGCGGACGGCCGGTACTGTGGCCCGGCGTGACCACTTTGATCAGCATCGCGGCCGCCCTGGTCGTCATCGGCGTCTACCTGAGCTGGACCGCCGGCCGCCTCGACCGCCTGCACGCCCGCATCGACGCGGCACGCGCCGCCCTGGACGCACAGTTGCTGCGGCGCGCCTCGGTCGCCCAGGAGGTGGGCACCTCCGGCGTCCTCGATCCGGCCGCCTCGATCGTCCTCTACCAGGCCGCGCACGAGGCCCGGCAGGCCGAGGAGGACCAGCGCGAGGTCGCCGAGAGCCAGCTGAGCCAGGCGCTGCGGGTCATCTTCGGCGAGGAGGCCCAGGTGGAGGCCGTACGGGAGGCCGAGGGCGGTGCGCAGACGATCGCCGAACTCACCGCCGCGGTCCGCCGCGTCCCCATGGCGCGCCGCTTCCACAACGACTCCGTGCGGGCCGCGCGCGCCGTCCGTCGCCACCGGGTGGTGCGCTACCTCCGGCTCGCGGGCCATGCGCCGTTCCCGCTCGCCTTCGAGATGGACGACGAGCCGCCGGCCATCCTGGACGACCGCTCCGTCGGCGCCTGAGGCCGGACACGGACGCACCGCGGGGCGGACGGGGATCCGTACGGCCGCGACGCGCCACCGACGCCACGAGCCGCGTCACCACACCCCGCACCACGAACCGCGCGGCGCCACCGGCCTCCGGACAACCGGCCGAGCCACCGACCAGGCCACCAGCCTCCGGACAATCGACCCGAGCCACCGAGCCACCGGCCCCCGGACGGGCCGCCGCCTCACCCCCGGACAAGCCACTGACGTCTAATTGGCCCTTTTCGTCGGCCCCTCACTAACGGTTGTGTGGCGGTGAAGCGCAACCACCCGCACTGAGTGAGGTCAACCGTGTCCACCACGCCCACCACGCCCCAGCACCCCGAGACCGGAACCGCGCGCGTCAAGCGCGGTATGGCCGAGCAGCTCAAGGGCGGCGTGATCATGGATGTCGTCACGCCGGAAGAGGCGAAGATCGCCGAGGACGCGGGCGCCGTCGCCGTCATGGCGCTGGAGCGCGTCCCCGCGGACATCCGCAAGGACGGCGGCGTGGCCCGGATGTCCGACCCCGACATGATCGACGGCATCATCGACGCGGTCTCCATCCCGGTCATGGCCAAGTCCCGCATCGGCCACTTCGTCGAGGCCCAGGTCCTTCAGTCGCTCGGCGTCGACTACATCGACGAGTCCGAGGTACTCACCCCGGCCGACGAGGTCAACCACGCCGACAAGTGGGCCTTCACCACCCCCTTCGTCTGCGGCGCCACCAACCTGGGCGAGGCGCTGCGCCGGATCGCCGAGGGCGCGGCCATGATCCGCTCCAAGGGCGAGGCCGGTACCGGCAACGTCGTCGAGGCGGTGCGCCACCTGCGCCAGATCAAGGGCGAGATCGCCCGGCTGCGCGGCTACGACAACAACGAGCTGTTCGCCGCCGCCAAGGAGCTGCGCGCCCCCTACGAGCTGGTCAAGGAGGTCGCCGAGCTGGGCAAGCTGCCGGTCGTGCTGTTCTCCGCCGGCGGTGTGGCGACCCCGGCCGACGCGGCCCTGATGCGCCAGCTCGGCGCCGAGGGCGTGTTCGTCGGCTCCGGCATCTTCAAGTCCGGCGACCCCGCCAAGCGCGCCGCCGCGATCGTGAAGGCCACCACCTTCTACGACGACCCGGCGGTCATCGCGGACGTGTCGCGCAACCTGGGCGAGGCCATGGTCGGCATCAACTGCGACACCCTCCCCGAGTCCGAGCGCTACGCCAACCGCGGCTGGTAGGACGCAGATGACCACCCCCACCATCGGTGTACTGGCCCTCCAGGGCGACGTCCGCGAGCACCTCACGGCGCTCGCCACGGCGGACGCCCTGGCCCGGCCGGTCCGCCGCCCGCAGGAGCTGGCCGGGCTCGACGGCCTGGTCATCCCGGGCGGCGAGTCCACCACCATGTCCAAGCTGGCCGTCACCTTCGGCATGCTGGAGCCGCTGCGCGCGTTCGTCCGGAGCGGGCAGCCGGTCTACGGCACCTGCGCCGGCATGATCATGGTCGCGGACAAGCTGCTGGACGGCCGCGAGGACCAGGAGACGTTCGGCGGCATCGACATGATCGTGCGCCGTAACGCCTTCGGACGGCAGAACGAGTCCTTCGAGGCGGCCGTCGAGATCGCGGGCGTCCCCGGCGGGCCGGTCGAGGGCGTCTTCATCCGGGCGCCCTGGGTCGAGTCGGTCGGCGCCGCCGTCGAGGTCCTGGCGACGTACGACGGTCACACGGTGGCCGTCCGGCAAGGTAACGTCCTCGCCACGTCTTTCCATCCGGAACTCACCGGCGATCACCGCGTCCACGCGTTCTTCGTCGACCTGGTGCGGCGCGCCCGGAGCTGACCCCGGGCGACGGGCGGGCGTACGGCCCTCCGGCGCGTTCCCGGTAGGATCTCAGGCGTTCGTTTCTCAATTGGTTACGCGAAGGAGACAGGCGGATGTCCGGCCACTCTAAATGGGCTACGACGAAGCACAAGAAGGCCGTGATCGATGCCAAGCGCGGCAAACTCTTCGCGAAGCTGATCAAGAACATCGAGGTCGCGGCGCGCACCGGCGGCGCCGATGTGGAAGGCAACCCGACCCTTTTCGACGCCATCCAGAAGGCGAAGAAGAGCTCGGTGCCCAACAAGAACATCGACAGCGCGGTCAAGCGCGGTGCGGGTCTTGAGGCGGGCGGCGCCGACTACGAGACCATCATGTACGAGGGCTACGGCCCCAACGGCGTCGCGGTGCTCATCGAGTGCCTCACCGACAACCGCAACCGCGCCGCCTCGGACGTCCGCGTCGCGATGACCCGCAACGGCGGTTCGATGGCCGACCCGGGCTCGGTGTCCTACCTGTTCAACCGCAAGGGCGTGGTGATCGTCCCCAAGGGCGAGCTGTCCGAGGACGATGTGCTCGGCGCGGTCCTGGACGCGGGCGCCGAGGAGGTCAACGACCTCGGCGAGTCCTTCGAGGTGCTCAGCGAGGCCACCGACCTGGTCGCGGTCCGTACCGCGCTCCAGGAAGCCGGTATCGACTACGACTCGGCCGACGCCAACTTCGTCCCGACCATGCAGGTCGAGCTCGAGGAAGAGGGCGCCCGCAAGATCTTCAAGCTGATCGACGCGCTGGAGGACAGCGACGACGTGCAGAACGTCTTCGCCAACTTCGACGTCTCCGACGACGTCATGGCCAAGGTCGACGCCTAGGTCTTCGGCGCGCACAGCACACAGGGCCGTACGACGGGCCGGCGGGACACACCCCGTCGGCCCGTCGGTTTGTCAGTGGCAGCCGTTAACCTGCAAGAACAGGTGAACGAAACGGCGAGGGGTGGGGCCCGATGAAGGTGCTGGGGGTGGACCCGGGGCTGACGCGCTGCGGCGTCGGTGTGGTGGACGGCGTCGCCGGCCGCCCGCTGCGCATGGTTGGCGTCGGCGTCGTCCGGACCCCGTCGGACGCCGACATCGCCCACCGCCTCGTCCTGATCGAGCGCGGCATCGACGCGTGGCTGGACGAGCACCGGCCCGAATTCGTCGCCGTGGAGCGGGTGTTCAGCCAGCACAACGTCCGTACGGTCATGGGCACCGCCCAGGCCAGCGCGGTCGCCATGCTGTGCGCCGCCCGCCGCGGACTGCCGGTCGCGCTGCACACCCCCAGCGAGGTCAAGGCCGCCGTCACCGGCTCCGGCCGGGCCGACAAGGACCAGGTCGGCGCCATGGTCACCCGGCTGCTGCGGCTGGACGCGCCGCCCCGGCCCGCCGACGCGGCCGACGCCCTGGCCCTGGCCATCTGCCACATCTGGCGCGCCCCCGCGGTCAACCGCCTCCAGCAGGCACAGGCCGCGGCCCGCCGCACCCGTCCCGCATCCGTCCCGTCCGCCGGCATCCGCCGGGGGACACCCCAGAAGGGCACCCGATGATCGCCTTCGTCTCCGGCCCGGTCGCGGCCCTCGCACCGGATACCGCCGTCGTCGAGGTCGGCGGTATCGGCATGGCCGTCCAGTGCACGCCGAACACACTCTCCGGGCTGCGCGTCGGACAGCCGGCCAGACTCGCCACCTCCCTCGTCGTCCGCGAGGACTCGCTCACCCTCTACGGCTTCGCCGACGACGACGAGCGGCAGACCTTCGAGCTGCTCCAGACCGCCAGCGGTGTGGGGCCGCGGCTGGCCCAGGCCATGCTGGCCGTGCACTCCCCGGACACCCTGCGCATGGCCGTCGCCGGCGGTGACGAGAAGACCCTCACCGCCGTGCCGGGCATCGGCAAGAAGGGCGCGCAGAAACTGCTCCTGGAGCTCAAGGACCGGCTCGGCGCCCCGCTCGGCAACTCCCGCGCGGCCATCGGCAGCGCGGTGACGGCCGGCTGGCGCGATCAGCTGCACGCCGCCCTGATCGGCCTCGGCTACGCCACCCGCGAGGCGGACGAGGCGGTCGCCGCCGTCGCCCCGCAGGCCGAGGCGGCCGTCGCCGACGGCGGGCAGCCGCAGGTGCCGCAGCTCCTCAAGGCCGCGCTCCAGACCCTGAACCGGTCGCGATGACCGCCCGGCGGCACCCGGCGGCCCGCTCCGGCCGGTGCGCCGCCGCGGCCGTGCGCCCCCGACCGTACGACCACACCGGCGGCCCGGCCGCCCCGACCCCACGAGGCAATCCGCAGTGAACTGGGACGACACCGCACCGTCCACCGCCGAGGACGCCGCCGGCGCGGCCGACCGGCTGGTCGGGGCCGACGCCGACGGTGAGGACACCGCAGTCGAAGCCGCGCTGCGGCCCAAGGACCTCGATGAGTTCGTCGGCCAGGAGCGGGTGCGCGAACAGCTCGACCTGGTGCTGCGCGCGGCCCGTGCCCGCGGCGCCACCGCCGACCACGTCCTGCTCTCCGGCGCGCCGGGCCTGGGCAAGACGACCCTGTCGATGATCATCGCCGCCGAGATGGGCGCCCCGATCCGCATCACCTCCGGCCCCGCCATCCAGCACGCCGGCGATCTCGCCGCGATCCTCTCCTCCCTCCAGGAGGGCGAGGTCCTCTTCCTCGACGAGATCCACCGGATGTCCCGGCCCGCCGAGGAAATGCTCTACATGGCGATGGAGGACTTCCGCGTCGACGTCATCGTCGGCAAAGGGCCGGGCGCCACCGCCATCCCCCTCGAACTCCCGCCCTTCACGCTGGTCGGCGCCACCACCCGGGCCGGTCTGCTGCCGCCCCCGCTGCGCGACCGCTTCGGCTTCACCGGCCATATGGAGTTCTACGCCCCCGCCGAGCTGACGCGGGTGATCCACCGCTCGGCCGGCCTGCTGGACGTTCACATAGAGCCCGACGGCGCCGCCGAGATCGCCGGCCGGTCCCGCGGCACCCCGCGTATCGCCAACCGCCTGCTGCGCCGCGTCCGCGACTACGCCCAGGTCAAGGCGGACGGCGTGATCACCCGCGAGATCGCCTCGCAGGCCCTGGGGGTCTACGAGGTGGACGGCCGCGGCCTGGACCGCCTCGACCGCGCCGTGCTCACGGCCCTGCTCAAGCTCTTCGGCGGCGGCCCGGTGGGGCTCTCCACCCTCGCCGTCGCGGTGGGGGAGGAGCGCGAGACGGTCGAGGAGGTCGCCGAGCCGTTCCTGGTGCGCGAGGGGCTGCTGGCGAGGACGCCCCGTGGCCGGATCGCGACTCCGGCGGCCTGGGCCCACCTGGGTCTGGTGCCGCCGCAGCAGCAATCGGGCGGAACGGGACAGCAGGGCCTGTTCGGGGCGTGACGGCGCGGAGAGTCGCCCGCTGAGGAACTGCGGTGCGATGCTGAGCGTTGTTCCACCGGTGCGGACTCGCTTAGACTCCGCCGATGCCGTCCGTATGGCCCGGCATACCCACCCCCGTATATCAGACCGCGGATGAGCGGTCGTGCGAAGGATTTCCGTCCCGTGAGTATCATGACTCTCCTCCCCTTCATCGTCCTCATCGGGGCCATGTTCCTGATGACCCGGTCTGCCAAGAAGAAGCAGCAGGCGGCCGTGCAGATGCGCAACGAGATGCAGCCCGGCACCGGTGTCCGGACCATCGGGGGTATGTACGCCACCGTCAAGGAAATCCACGACGACTCCGTTCTTCTCGAGGTCGCGCCCGGTGTGCACGCCCTCTACGCCAAGAACGCCATCGGCGCGGTGCTCGCTGACGAGGAGTACAACCGCATCCTGGACAGCGCCGACCCGGTCGTCCCGGACGACGCCTCCTCGCTGACCGGTGACATCGTCGCGGACGCCACCGAATCGGGTGACAAGGCCGGCAAGATCGACCTGGGCAAGGGCGAGACCCCGGCCGACGCGGACGCCGACGCCGAGAAGCCCGTCGCCGAGGAGGCCAAGGCCGCCGAGGCCGCCAAGGATGCCGTCAAGGCCGACGCCGAGACCGCCAAGGACGACAAGAAGGCCGGCGGCGCCGACGCGAAGTAGTCCCGCCCGGACGGAACCGCGGAGCGCCCCGCGTGCGGTGTGCCGCGGTTCCGGGACGGTTTAGGCTCCGGCGGGGGCACGTCCCCACAACACTTCGTGGCTCCTCGGCGGACACCCGATGCCGAGGGGTTGGACAGGGAGATACGAGAAGGTGGCAGCACCGAAGAAGGGCCGCAGGTCGCCCGCGAGCCAGGGAAAACCGGGGCGCACCCTGGTTCTGATCCTGATCGCGATGGTGGCGCTGGTCGGAGGCATGTTCTACTCCGGCACTCTGACGCCCCGACTGGGCATCGACCTGGCCGGCGGCACCAGCTTCACGCTGGCGGCGCAGAACCAGCCGGGCAAGCCCAACGCGATCAACGAGACCAATATGAACACCGCCGCCGGCATCATGGAGCGGCGGGTCAACGGTCTCGGTGTGAGCGAGGCCGAGGTCCAGACGCAGGGCCCCTCCCACATCATCGTGAACATCCCCAAGGGGACGGACGCGAAGCAGGCCCGCCAGCAGGTCGGTACCACCGCCCAGCTCGGCTTCCGGCCGGTGCTGACCACCACCGCGGGCACCAAGACCCCCGAGCCCGCCACCACCCCCTCCGCGGGCGGTAAGGGCGACAAGGGCGACCAGGGCACCAAGGACGGCAAGGGCAAGGACGGCAAGGACGACGGCAAGCAGGGCGCCACGCCCCAGGGCCGCGCCGTCACGGACTCCCTGAAGAAGGCGCCGTCCGCCCCGCCCACCCCCTCCGCCCCGCCCGCCACGCCCCCGGCCGGCGGCGGTGACGCGGACATCCCGGCCGCGCTCCAGAAGCAGCTCGCCGCGCTGGACTGCTCCACGAAGGCGTCGCGCGCGGTGGCCGGTGAGAAGGCCGGCGGCAGCAAGCCGTCCGACCCGATCGTGGCCTGCAAGGACGACGGTACGCAGAAGTACGTGCTCGGCCCGGTCGGTGTCGAGGGCACCGACGTCAAGGACGCCAAGGCGGTCTTCGACGCCCAGCAGGGCCAGGGCTGGATCGTCCAGATGGACTTCACGTCCGACGGCGGCAAGAAGTTCGCCGACATCACCGGCAAGCTCGCCACCAAGACGCAGCCGCAGAACCAGTTCGCGATCGTCCTGGACGGCGCGGTGGTCTCCGACCCGCGCGTCAGCCAGCAGCTCAACGGCGGCAACGCCACCATCTCCGGCGGTTTCACCCAGCAGTCCGCACAGGACCTGGGGAACATGCTGTCCTACGGTGCCCTGCCGCTCTCCTTCAAGATCGATGACGAGACGACGGTCACGGCGGCGCTCGGCGGCGAGCAGCTGCACGCCGGTCTGGTCGCCGGTGCCATCGGCCTCGCGCTGGTCGTCATCTACCTGGTCGCCTACTACCGGGGCCTGGCGCTGGTCGCGCTGGCGAGCCTGGGCGTCTCGGCGGTCCTGACGTACACGATCATGACGTTGCTCGGCCCGGCCATCGGGTTCGCGCTGAACCTGCCGGCCGTCTGCGGCGCCATCGCCGCCATCGGCATCACGGCCGACTCCTTCATCGTCTACTTCGAGCGCATCAGGGACGAGATCCGCGAGGGCCGCACCCTGCGTCCGGCCGTCGAACGCGGCTGGCCGCGCGCCCGCCGTACGATCATGGTCTCCGACTTCGTGTCGTTCCTCGCCGCCGCGGTGCTGTTCATCGTCACCGTCGGCAAGGTGCAGGGCTTCGCGTTCACGCTCGGCCTGACCACCGTCCTCGACGTCGTCGTGGTCTTCCTCTTCACCAAGCCGCTCATGACGCTGCTGGCCCGGCGGAAGTTCTTCTCCGACGGCCACCCCTGGTCCGGTCTGGATCCCAAGCGTCTGGGCGTCAAGCCGCCGCTGCGCCGCGGCCGCCGCTCCATCGTCACCACCGAGACCAAGGAGGCGTGAGATGTCCAAGCTCGGTAACCTCGGCGCCCGGCTCTACCGCGGTGAGGTCGGCTATGACTTCATCGGCAAGCGGAAGTTCTGGTACGGCATCTCGATCCTCATCACCATCACGGCCATCGTCGGCCTGGCGGTGCGGGGCCTGAACATGGGCATCGAGTTCTCCGGCGGTGCGGTCTTCACCACCCCGAAGACCTCGGTGTCCGCCACGGAGGCACAGCACAAGGCCGAGGCGGCGTCCGGTGGCCACCAGGCCCTGGTGCAGAAGCTCGGCGGCGGCGCGCTGCGTATCCAGATCAGCGGTCTGGACACCAAGCAGGCGGTGCCGGTCCAGGAAGAGCTCGCCAAGGACCTGAACGTCCCGGTCAAGGAGGTCAACACCCAGCTGGTCGGCCCGAGCTGGGGCGAGCAGATCGCCAACAAGGCATGGCTGGGCCTGGGGATCTTCATGGTCCTCGTGGTGATCTATCTGGCCATCTCCTTCGAGTGGCGGATGGCGATCGCCGCGCTGATCGCGCTGATCCACGACCTCACGATCACGGTCGGGGTCTACGCCCTGGTCGGCTTCGAGGTCACCCCGGGTACGGTGATCGGTCTGCTGACCATTCTCGGTTACTCCTTGTACGACACGGTCGTCGTCTTCGACAGCCTCAAGGAAGCCGCCAAGGACATCACCAAGCAGACCCGCTTCACCTACAGCGAGATCGCCAACCGCAGCATCAACGGCACCCTGGTGCGCTCCATCAACACCACCGTCGTGGCGCTGCTCCCGGTCGCGGCTCTGCTCTTCGTCGGCGGCGGTGTGCTGGGCGCGGGCATGCTCAACGACATCTCGCTCGCCCTGTTCGTCGGCCTCGCCGCCGGTGCCTACTCCTCGATCTTCATCGCCACCCCGCTGGTCTCCGACCTCAAGAACAGCGAACCGCAGATGAAGGCGCTGGCCAAGCGGGTGCGGGCGAAGCGCGCCGCGGCCGCGGCCAAGGGCGCGAGCCAGGAGGACCCGCAGGACGGGGTCGCCGTGGACACGTCCGGTGCCGCCGAGGACGACGACGCGGCGGTCGTGGGACCGCCCGCGCAGTCCGCCACCCGTGACCGCGGACGCGGCCGTACGTCGGGCAAGCGCCGATGAGCGCCCCCGCCGAGCTGCGCGAGCTGCTGCTCAGCCGGATCACGGACGTCCCCGACTACCCGCAGCCCGGCGTGATGTTCAAGGACATCACCCCGCTGCTGGCCGACGCGACGGCTTTCCGGGCGCTCACCGACGCGTTCGCCGACCTGTGCGAGCGCTACCACGCGGACAAGGTCGTGGGCCTGGAGGCGCGCGGTTTCATCCTCGCCGCCCCCGTCGCGGTCCGCGCCGGTATCGGTTTCGTCCCCGTACGCAAGGCGGGCAAGCTGCCCGGCGCGACGCTCGGGCAGTCGTACGACCTGGAGTACGGCACCGCCGAGATCGAGATGCACGCCGATGCGCTGGCCCCGGGCGACCGGGTGCTGGTGATCGACGATGTGCTGGCCACCGGCGGTACGGCCGACGCCTCGTTGCAGCTCGTGCGCCGCGCGGGCGCCGAGGTCGCCGGCCTCGCGGTGCTGCTGGAGCTCGGCTTCCTCGACGGCCGGCAGCGGCTGGAGCCGGGCCTGAAGGGCGCCCCGCTGGAGGCCCTGATCACGGTCTGAGCCGGTTGTCGCACACCACATCAGCGCCGAGGGCGCCCGGAAGAATCCGGGCGCCCTCGGCGCTGTGTCATGTACGTACTGATGGCCGCGGGAGAGCCGGGGCGCGTGGGTCGATACCATGGCACCCCGACCAGTTCGTGGTCCTGTGGTCCCAAACCACTTGAGGAGTGCTCTTGCCAGACGAGGCCCAGCCGCTCTCCCCCGGACTGCGTCCGGCGGGATCCGCCGCCGCGCGTCCGGCCGAGCCGAACCCCCGGGACGCCGCTTCCGCACCCGCCCCCGAGCCGGGCGCCCCTGGTGCCGCCGCACGCCCGGCCCCCGCGGCCGAGCCCGAGCCGAAGCCCGGCGCCCCCGCGGCGCCCGCCGTGTCGCCCGCCTCCGAACCGGCCCCCGCCCCCGAGCCGCCCGCGAAGGCCGCCCCGCCCGCCGCCCCGGTCCCGGTGGCGAAGCCCCTGCCGCCCGCCCCGGTGAGCCGCTCCGGTTCCCCCAACCGCGTACGGGCCCGCCTCGCCCGACTGGGCGTACAGCGCTCCAGCCCGTACAACCCGGTCCTGGAACCGCTGCTGCGGGCCGTACGCGGCAACGACCCCAAGATCGAGACCGCCACGCTGCGCCAGGTCGAGCGTGCCTATCAGGTCGCCGAGCGCTGGCATCGCGGCCAGAAGCGCAAGAGCGGCGACCCGTACATCACCCACCCGCTCGCGGTGACGACGATCCTCGCCGAGCTGGGGATGGACCCGGCCACGCTGATGGCGGGCCTGCTGCACGACACCGTCGAGGACACCGAGTACGGCCTGGACACCCTGCGCCGCGACTTCGGCGACCAGGTCGCCCTGCTCGTCGACGGCGTCACCAAGCTGGACCGGGTCAAGTTCGGTGAGGCCGCACAGGCCGAGACCGTCCGCAAGATGGTCGTCGCGATGGCCAAGGACCCGCGCGTGCTGGTCATCAAGCTCGCCGACCGGCTGCACAACATGCGCACCATGCGCTATCTCAAGCGGGAGAAGCAGGAGAAGAAGGCCCGCGAGACCCTGGAGATCTACGCGCCGCTGGCCCACCGCCTGGGCATGAACACCATCAAGTGGGAGCTGGAGGACCTCGCCTTCGCGATCCTCTACCCCAAGATGTACGACGAGATCGTCCGGCTGGTCGCCGAGCGGGCGCCCAAGCGCGACGAGTATCTGGCCATAGTGACCGACGAGGTCCAGGCCGATCTGCGCGCCGCCCGCATCAAGGCCACCGTCACCGGCCGCCCGAAGCACTACTACAGCGTCTACCAGAAGATGATCGTGCGCGGCCGCGACTTCGCCGAGATCTACGACCTGGTGGGCATCCGCGTCCTCGTCGACACCGTCCGCGACTGCTATGCGGCGCTCGGCACCGTGCACGCCCGGTGGAATCCGGTGCCGGGGCGGTTCAAGGACTACATCGCGATGCCCAAGTTCAACATGTACCAGTCGCTGCACACGACCGTGATCGGCCCCAGCGGCAAGCCCGTCGAGCTCCAGATCCGCACGTTCGACATGCACCGCCGCGCCGAGTACGGCATCGCCGCGCACTGGAAGTACAAGCAGGAGGCCGTCGCCGGCGCCTCCAAGGTGCGCACCGACGTGCCCAAGGGCAAGGGCGCCGGCCAGGACACCGTCAACGACATGGCCTGGCTGCGGCAGCTGCTGGACTGGCAGAAGGAGACCGAGGACCCGGGCGAGTTCCTCGAATCGCTGCGCTTCGACCTCTCCCGCAACGAGGTCTTCGTCTTCACGCCGAAGGGCGACGTCATAGCGCTGCCAGCCGGTGCCACCCCCGTCGACTTCGCGTACGCGGTGCACACCGAGGTCGGCCACCGCACGATAGGGGCCCGGGTCAACGGGCGGCTCGTACCGCTCGAATCGACCCTGGACAACGGCGACCTGGTGGAGGTCTTCACCTCCAAGGCGCCCGGCGCGGGCCCCTCGCGCGACTGGCTCGGCTTCGTCAAGTCCCCCCGCGCCCGCAACAAGATCCGCGGCTGGTTCTCCAAGGAACGCCGCGACGAGGCCATCGAGCAGGGCAAGGACGCCATCGCGCGGGCGATGCGCAAGCAGAACCTGCCGATCCAGCGGATCCTGACCGGCGACTCCCTGGTCACCCTCGCGCACGAGATGCGCTACCCCGACATCTCATCGCTCTACGCCGCCATCGGCGAGGGCCATGTCGCCGCGCAGGGCGTCGTGCAGAAGCTGGTGCAGGCCCTCGGCGGGCAGGACGAGGCCACCGAGGACATCGCCGAGTCGACACCGATCCGGCCGCGCTCCAAGCGGCGCTCCAGCGCCGATCCGGGCGTCGTCGTCAAGGGCGTCGACGATGTGTGGGTCAAGCTCGCCCGCTGCTGTACGCCGGTGCCCGGCGACCCCATCATCGGCTTCGTCACCCGCGGCAGCGGCGTCTCGGTGCACCGTGCCGACTGCGTCAATGTCGACTCGCTGTCCAAGCAGCCGGAACGGATCCTGGAGGTCGAGTGGGCGCCCACCCAGTCCTCGGTCTTCCTGGTCGCCATCCAGGTGGAGGCGCTGGACCGCTCCCGGCTGCTGTCGGACGTCACCCGCGTCCTGTCGGACCAGCACGTCAACATCCTCTCCGCGGCTGTCCAGACCTCCCGCGACCGGGTCGCCACCTCCCGCTTCACTTTCGAGATGGGCGACCCCAAACACCTGGGCCATGTGCTCAAGGCGGTACGGGGCGTGGAGGGCGTCTACGACGTCTACCGGGTGACCTCGGCCCGTCGGCCGTAGGGCGAGGCACGGGCACCGCAGGAACGCGGAGCGGCCCGGTACGGGAGATCCGTACCGGGCCGCTCCGTCATGCCGGCGCAGGATTTCTCAGCCGCCGAACTCCTCCAGGCCCTTGAGCGCCTGGTCCAGCAGCGCCTTGCGGCCCTCCAGCTCCCGGGCGAGCTTGTCGGCCTTGGCGTTGTTGCCGGCCGCCCGCGCGGTGTCGATCTGCTTCGTCAGCTTGTCGACGGCGTCCTGGAGCTGGCCGGTCAGCCCCGCGGCGCGCGCCCGCGCCTCAGGGTTGGTCCGCCGCCACTCGGACTCCTCGGCCTCCTGGATGGCGCGCTCGACGGCGTGCATCCGCCCCTCGATCTTGGGGCGGGCGTCCCGCGGCACGTGGCCGATGGCCTCCCACCGCTCGTTGACCGTACGGAACGCGGCCCGCGCCGCCTTGAGGTCCGTCACCGGGAGCAGCTTCTCGGCCTCGACGACCAGCTCCTCCTTGCGGGTCAGGTTCTCCTGCTGCTCGGCGTCGCGTTCCGCGAAGACCTCACCGCGCGCCTGGAAGAAGACGTCCTGGGCGCCGCGGAAGCGGTTCCACAGGTCGTCCTCGTGCTCACGCTGGGCGCGGCCCGCGGCCTTCCACTCGGTCATCAGCTCGCGGTAGCGGGCCGCGGTGGCCCCCCAGTCCGTCGAGCCCGACAGCGACTCGGCCTCGGCGACCAGCTTCTCCTTGGCCTTACGGGCGTCCTCGCGCTGCGCGTCCAGCGACGCGAAGTGCGCCTTGCGCCGCTTGGAGAACGCCGAGCGGGCGTGCGAGAAGCGGTGCCAGAGCTCGTCGTCCGTCTTGCGGTCGAGCCGCGGCAGGCCCTTCCAGGTGTCGACCAGTGCCCGCAGCCGCTCACCGGCCGCCCGCCACTGCTCACTGACCGCCAGCTCCTCGGCCTCGGTGACCAGCTTCTCCTTGGCCTGCCGGGCCTCGTCGCTCTGCTTGGCCTTCTGCGCCTTGCGCTCCTCGCGGCGCGACTCGACCGTGCCGACGAGGGCGTCGAGCCGCTTGCGCAGCGCCTCCAGATCGCCCACCGCGTGGTGCTCGTCGACCTGCGTGCGCAGATGGTCGATGGCGGCCGCGGCGTCCTTCGCCGACAGGTCGGTGGTCCTGACCCGCCGTTCCAGGAGGCCGATCTCGACGACCAGACCCTCGTACTTGCGCTCGAAGTAGGCGAGGGCCTCCTCGGGAGATCCCGCCTGCCACGAACCGACGATCTGCTCGCCGTCGGCGGTACGCACGTACACGGTCCCCGTCTCATCGACGCGGCCCCACGGGTCGCTGCTCACAGCGCCTCCTCCACATGATGCCGTCGAGGCGCGCGGCCCCCCGGCATCGTCCACAGTTTCTGTCCGGCAGAGCCACGCCCGGCCGGTCCGACGGGCTGTCTTGCGGGTGCGGGGGCAGCCGTCGGACCAGGCACCCTGCACAACGCCAATCTAGGCGACCGCCGGTCTGCTGTCCGCATCCAGCACGACCGAATTCCGCGGCTCGCGTACGGGGACGGCGGCGACGACGCCCCGCCGGGCTCAGGATTTCGTGACCGTCGCCTTGTCGATGACGACCGTGGCGTTCGGCGCGGTGTTACCGGTCGCCGGGTCGGGCGTCGAGCCCGCCTTGGCGATCTTCTGGAGCACGTCCATGCCACCGGTGATCGTGCCGAACGGCGTGTAGTTCGGCGGCAGCTTGCTGTCCTGGTAGACGAGGAAGAACTGGCTGCCGCCGGAGTTGCGGGTCTTGGCGTCACTCCCGTCGTAGCGGTTGGCCATCGCGACCGTGCCCGCCGGATAGACGCCGCCCTTGAGCCGCGGGTCCTTGAGGTTCTCGTCCGGGAGGGTGTAGCCGGGCGTCCCCTGGCCGGTGCCGGTCGGGTCGCCGCACTGGAGGACGTAGATGCCCTGGTCCACCAGGCGGTGGCACTTGCTGTGGTCGAAGAAGCCCTTGCCCGCGAGGAACGCGAAGGAGTTCACGGTGTGCGACGCCTTGCCGGCATCCAGTTTCAGGCCGATCGTGCCGCAGGTCGTCGCCAGCGTCACGGCGTAGGAGGCCGAGGTGTCGACCGACATCGCCGGCTCCTTCTTCCACGTCTCCTTGGACGGTGTGCCCTTCGCGGGCCTGCCGCACGGGTCCGGCGCCTTGGACGGGGCCGCGGCCCGGTCGGAGCTCTTGTCCTCGCTGCCGTCGGCCAGCCCGGCCGAGGCGTACGCGGCGGCACCGCCGGCCACCGCCACCGCGAGGACGGACGCGAGGATCACGTTGCGGCGTTTGGCCTTCCGCTTGGCCGCGGAGCGCCGTTGCTGCTGGCGCTCGAACTTCTCCCGGGCGAGCTGCCGCCGCCGCTGATCGCTGCTGACCACCGGTCGTCTCCTTCGTCCTGCGCTCTGGTCGCTCTCGTCTGCCGTGGCCGTACCGTATACGGGTTCGCCCCGGCGGGAGTCGCGCCGGTAGGCTCTGGAGCTGCCGAGACGATCCGGGAGCGGCTTCGCGGACCGGCCGTCACCGACCTCCACGACCCTTAAGGACGAACGTGCTGATTGCCGGGTTCCCCGCCGGGGCCTGGGGCACCAACTGCTACGTGGTCGCCCCCGCCGCCGGTGAGGAGTGCGTGATCATCGACCCGGGCCACCAAGCTGCCCAGGGCGTCGAGGACACGCTCAGGAAGCATCGGCTCAAGCCCGTCGCGGTCGTGCTCACCCACGGGCATATCGACCATGTCGCCTCGGTCGTCCCGGTGTGCGGCGCGCACGACGTCCCGGCCTGGATACATCCCGAGGACCGCTACATGATGAGCGACCCGGAGAAGGCCCTGGGCCGCTCCATCGGCAGCCGGCTCATGGGCGAGCTCACGGTGGGGGAGCCGGACGACGTCCGGGAGCTGACCGACGGCGGTGCGCTGGAACTCGCCGGTATGCGGTTCTCCGTCGCGCACGCACCCGGCCATACCAAGGGGTCGGTGACGTTCAGGATGCCCGAGCAGGCCGACATTCCGCCGGTCTTCTTCTCGGGCGACCTGCTGTTCGCCGGCTCCATCGGACGTACCGATCTGCCGGGCGGCGACCACGCCGAGATCCTGCGGTCGCTGGCGCGTGTGTGCCTGCCGCTGGAGGACTCCACCGTCGTGCTGTCCGGCCACGGCCCCCAGACCACCATCGGCCGCGAGCGCGCCACCAACCCCTTCCTGCGGGATGTGGCCGCCGGCCTCGGAGACGGCTCGACCGCCGCTCCGCGACGAGGAATGTGACGAAGCTTCCGTGAGCACCTTCAAGGCCCCCAAGGGCACGTACGACCTGATTCCGCCGCAGTCCGCGACCTATCTCGCGGTGCGCGAGGCGATCGCCGCGCCGCTGAAGAAGTCCGGATACGGCTACATCGAGACGCCCGGTTTCGAGAACATCGAGCTGTTCGCGCGCGGGGTCGGCGAGTCCACCGACATCGTGACCAAGGAGATGTACGCCTTCGAGACCAAGGGCGGCGACCAGCTCGCGCTGCGGCCCGAGGGCACCGCGTCCGTGCTGCGGGCGGCGCTGGAGGCCAACCTCCACAAGGGGGGCAACCTCCCCGTCAAGCTCTGGTACTCCGGCTCGTACTACCGCTACGAGCGCCCGCAGAAGGGCCGTTACCGCCACTTCTCGCAGGTCGGCGCCGAGGCGATCGGTGCCGAGGACCCGGCGCTGGACGCCGAGCTGATCATCCTCGCCGCCGACGCGTACAAGTCCCTCGGGCTGCGCAACTTCCGGCTGCTGCTGAACTCGCTGGGCGACGCCGAGTGCCGTCCCGCGTACCGCGGCGCCCTCCAGGACTTCCTGCGCGGTCTCGACCTCGACGAGGACACCCGGCGCCGGGTCGATATCAACCCGCTGCGGGTGCTGGACGACAAGCGTGACGCCGTCCAGCGACAGCTCACCGGGGCGCCCGTGCTCCGCGACCACCTGTGCGAGGCGTGCAAGGCGTACCACGAGGAGGTGCGCGAGCTGCTGACCGCGGCGGGCGTGGCCTTCGAGGACGACGAGAAGCTGGTGCGCGGGCTGGACTACTACACCCGCACCACCTTCGAGTTCGTCCACGACGGCCTCGGCTCGCAGTCCGCGGTGGGCGGCGGCGGGCGCTACGACGGGCTCTCGGAGATGATCGGCGGCCCCGCGCTGCCGTCCGTCGGCTGGGCGCTGGGCGTGGACCGGACGGTGCTGGCGCTGGAGGCCGAGGGCATCACCCTGGACACTCCCGCCGCCACCGCGGTGTACGCGGTGCCGCTCGGCGAGGAGGCCCGCCGGGTGCTCTTCGGCACGGTCACCGAGCTGCGCCGGGCCGGTGTCGCCACCGACTTCGCGTACGGCGGCAAGGGCCTGAAGAACGCCATGAAGTCGGCCAACCGCTCGGGCGCGCGGCTCGCGATCGTCGCGGGCGAGCGGGATCTGGCGGAGGGCGTCGTGCAGCTCAAGGACCTGGCGAGCGGCGAGCAGCGCGCGGTGGCACGGGACGCCGTGGTCGAGGAGGTCCGGCGCGCGCTGGGCTGAGGCCGGTCGCCCGCCGCGCGGGCGGACGCAGGGGTGGGGCCCGGACGGCGGGATGAACCGTCCGGGCCCTTCGCCGTGCCGGGCGCGCGGTGCAGGGTGCGGCGGCGGGGCACGGAGGCCGGGCAAGGAGGCCGGGCAAGGAGGCCGGCGTCAATGCGGTGCCCGCGTATTCACCCCGCGGGATGATTCCGTCGCCGCGCCGGCGGTGGCGGGGCGGTCCGCCATGGGCCGGGCATCCGGCCGGGGCGCCGCTCGGCGGGGTGCGCGGCGGCCGGGGGCGGGTCGTCTTTATGTCCATCGAACGCTGATCTGCCATGGAGTTGGGGCAGAATGAACGGCGCGGCCGCTCTCCCGCGGCCGGTGGTTTTCGGCCTCATTCCCCAAGGGATCGACGGAACGGCGATATGACGACGACAGCGCTTGACGACGTGTCCACCGACGACGACCGCGCGAGCGGCGCGGGGGCCAGCGGTTCGGGTCGCGGGCTCGCCTGGCTCCTGGTGATCACCGGTGCGCTGGGCGCCCTGGCGTCCTGGATCATCACCTTGGACAAGATCGAGCTGCTGAAGGACCCGAACTTCAAGCCGGCGTGCAGCCTCAACCCGATCATCTCCTGCGGCAGCGTCATGCAGAGCTGGCAGGCGGAGGTCTTCGGCTTCCCGAATCCGGTCGCCGGCCTGATCACCTTCGGCGCGGTCATCGCGATCGGCACGGGCCTGCTGGCGGGCGCCCGCTACCGCGGCTGGTTCTGGATCGGCCTGAACCTCGGCACCCTGGGGGGCACGGTCTTCTGCATGTGGCTGATGTCCCAGTCGCTGTACAGCATCAACGCGCTCTGCCTGTGGTGCACGCTGACCTGGTGCATCACGATCCTGATGTTCTGGTACACCACCGTGCACAACATCAAGCACGGCATCATCCCGGTGCCCGCGGGGCTGCGGCGGACCGTGCTGGAATTTCACTGGGTCGTGCCGGTGCTGTGGTACGGCGTGCTGCTGCTGCTCATCCTCACCAAGTGGTGGTCGTACTGGAGCTCCCTGATCTGACCGGTCCCCGGGGCGTTCACCACGGCCCCGGCTGGGCTGTCAGTGGCGTGACATAGGCTCGTGGACGTGGAGCCCGACCTGTTCACCGCCGCTGCCGAAGACCGTCAGGAGAAGGACCCCGCGGGGTCCCCGCTCGCCGTACGGATGCGTCCGCGCACCCTCGACGAGGTCGTGGGGCAGCGCCATCTGCTCAAGCCCGGCTCGCCGCTGCGCCGCCTCGTCGGCGAGGGGAGCGGCGGCCCCGCCGGGCCCTCGTCGGTCTTCCTGTGGGGGCCGCCCGGCATCGGCAAGACGACCCTCGCCCATGTCGTCAGCCAGGCGACGAACAAGCGCTTCGTGGAGCTCTCCGCGATCACGGCGGGCGTCAAGGAGGTCCGGGCGGTCATCGACGGCGCCCGGCGCGCCTCGGGCGGCTACGGCAAGGAAACGGTCCTCTTCCTCGACGAGATCCACCGCTTCAGCAAGGCCCAGCAGGATTCCCTGCTGCCCGCCGTCGAGAACCGCTGGGTCACCCTGATCGCGGCGACGACCGAGAATCCGTACTTCTCGGTGATCTCCCCGCTGCTGTCCCGCTCGCTCCTGCTGACCCTCGAACCGCTCACCGACGAGGATCTGCGCGGGCTGCTGCACCGTGCGCTGACCGATGCGCGCGGTCTGGCGGGCGCGGTCACCCTCCCCGAGGACACCGAGGCGCATCTGCTGCGGATCGCCGGCGGTGACGCCCGGCGCGCGCTGACCGCGCTGGAGGCCGGGGCCGGATCCGCGCTGGCCAAGAAGGAGAAGGAGGTCACCCTCCAGACCCTGGAGGACTCCGTCGACCGCGCGGCGGTGAAGTACGACCGCGACGGCGACCAGCACTACGACGTCGCCAGCGCCCTCATCAAGTCCATCCGTGGCTCCGACGTCGATGCCGCGCTGCACTACCTGGCCCGCATGATCGAGGCGGGGGAGGACCCGCGGTTCATCGCCCGGCGGCTGATGATCTCGGCCAGCGAGGACATCGGTCTGGCCGATCCGTCGGCCTTGCAGACCGCGGTCGCCGCGGCCCAGGCGGTGGCGATGATCGGGTTCCCCGAGGCCCGGATCACCCTGAGCCAGGCCACCATCGCGCTCGCCCTGGCGCCGAAGTCGAACGCCGCCTACCTGGCCATCGACGCCGCGCTGGCGGACGTCCGGGCCGGTCAGGCCGGAGCGGTCCCGGCCCATCTGCGCGACAGCCACTACAAGGGGGCGCAGAAGCTCGGCCACGGCCAGGGCTATCAGTACCCGCACGATCTGCCGGGCGGTATCGCGGCCCAGCAGTACGCACCGGACGAGGTGCACGGCAAGCGGTACTACACCCCCACCCGGCACGGCGCCGAGGCGCGCTACGCCGATGTCGCCGACCGGGTCCGCGCCAGGCTGCGCGGCGAGAGCGGCGACTGACGGAGCCGTCGCACCGCGCGG
Source organism: Streptomyces sp. x-80 (assembly GCF_046549095.1). Classification (NCBI taxonomy): domain Bacteria; kingdom Bacillati; phylum Actinomycetota; class Actinomycetes; order Kitasatosporales; family Streptomycetaceae; genus Streptomyces; species Streptomyces sp. x-80. Next base: position 304,256 of record NZ_JAJPWM010000008.1, on the reverse strand, counting down.
CGCGGATCCGCTGCCACGCGATGCAGGCGCACCGGCCGGACACGTGGGCCCGGTGCGTCACCTCGCGGCGTCACCGGGCCGGTCGCCGCCGCCCGGTCACTCCGCCGCGGCCTCGAAGAGCACGTGCATCGCGCGCCGCAGCTCGGCCACGTCCCGCACCGGCTCGGGGAAGTCGAACCGCGCGTCGAACGAGCGGTGCTCGGCGTCCGTGAAGCGCACCCGCAGCCCGAAGCGGTCCAGACCCACCGGTACGGCCCGGTCGCGCAGCCCGCAGTGCGCCGTGCGGTCGCCCAGCAGCGCGCACAGCCCGCGCACCTGGTCGCCGTGCGCCGCGTGCAGATGCTGCAACAGCTCCGCCTCGTGGGCCTGGAGCGGATCGGGGGTGGCGGCGGCGAACTCGTCAGGCTCGACGGGCTCCGCGCCCCACAGATCGTCCACCGCGCACTCGCCGACCTCCAGGCGCAGCATCGTCCAGGCAGCGCGTCCGTACTCGCCCGGCATGGGCTCGGGCTGGAGTGCCTCCCCGATGCCGAGCAGCTCGCCGACGGGGTGCCGCTCCGCGAGCAGCAGGGCGGCCGCGGCGCGCTGATCACCGCGTACGGGGGCGAGCCAGCCGGCCACCCAGGCCCGTCCGCGGATGCGATGGGGCACCGAAACGGGTGCGACATCCGTGATCTCCATCACGGCGGTGAGGTCGTCGTCCGGCGCGTGCGCGGCGGCCCGTGCCGCCGCGGAGTCCCCGGGGACCAGCACCAGCACGTCCCCGTCGGGTGTCACCGTCCGGCAGACGGGAGCCGAGAGCCCGGTCTCGTCGAGCTCCTCGACGCCGGGAATGCTCAGCGACGCCATACCATTGGACTCTACGAGGGTGCGTACACGCTCGGCAGCCGAGGGCCGCTGGGCGTCTTCCACGGGACGCGGCTGACCCGCCTCGGTGCTCTGACCAGCACTGGGCAGGGGGATCCCAGGTCGAAACATGCGTTCTCCTCCGCTAAGGTAAGCCTCACCTAACTTACACGGAGGTCCGTTCCACGTGAACCAGTCGCGTCCCAAGGTCAAGAAGTCGCGCGCACTCGGCATCGCCCTGACGCCGAAGGCCGTCAAGTACTTCGAGGCCCGTCCCTACCCGCCCGGCGAGCACGGCCGTGGCCGCAAGCAGAACAGTGACTACAAGGTCCGGCTGCTTGAGAAGCAGCGTCTGCGCGCGCAGTACGACATCAGCGAGCGGCAGATGGCCCGTGCCTACGACCGCGCTCGGAAGGTCGAAGGCAAGACGGGCGAAGCCCTGATCATCGAGCTTGAGCGCCGTCTGGACGCGCTCGTCCTGCGGTCGGGTATCGCCCGCACGATCTACCAGGCCCGCCAGATGGTCGTGCACGGCCACATCGCGGTCAACGACCGCAAGGTCGACAAGCCGTCCTTCCGCGTCCGCCCCGGCGACGTCGTGATGGTCCGCGAGCGCAGCCGCGAGAAGCACCCGTTCCAGGTCGCCCGCGAGGGTGGCTACGACACGGACGGCGAGACCCCGCGCTACCTGGAGGTCAACCTCCCGGCGCTGGCGTTCCGTCTCGACCGGGACCCGAACCGCAAGGAGATCCCGGTGATCTGCGACGAGCAGCTCGTCGTCGAGTACTACGCCCGCTGAGTCAGGCGTCACCGCGCCGTCGTACGGCACTCGGCCCGCCGTCTTCCCGCCGCCCGCGGCGGGGAGGCGGCGGGTTCGTGCGTACCGGGCATCGGAAGCCGCACTCCGGGCCCGTACGGTGGCCCGCGTCCCGTGACGCGGCCCGGCTCCGGCCGCCGCCCGCGTCGGCGGGGTGGGTGGGGGTGGTCAACTCGGCCATTTTTTCCGCGAGTTCACCGGATGCGGGGCCGCTCCCGGGCGGCCGTCCCCGGTACCGGCGGCGACCGCGGCGGCTGCGGCGACCGCGGTCGGCCATCCCCGCACCGTGACGCGTCCCCGTCCGCCCGGCCCGGTGCCACCCGCCGCACGGGGAACGGGGGTACGGACGGACAGTCACGGCGCGATAAGGTCGAGGTCGCCGTTCGAGCAGGACGAGACCAGAGCGAAAACCAGTCGGAGAGTGGTGCCAACGTGTCCGGTGGAGAGGTGGCCGGGATTCTCGTGGCCGTCTTCTGGGCGATCCTCGTGTCGTTCCTCGCCCTCGTGCTGGTGAGGCTCGCGCAGACGCTCAAGGCGACCACCAAGATGGTGGCCGAGGTGTCCGACCAGGCCGTCCCCCTCCTCGCCGACGCGTCCGCGACCGTCCGCTCCGCGCACACCCAGCTGGCCCGTGTCGACGCCATCGCCGCCGATGTCCAAGAGGTCACCGCCAACGCCTCCGCGCTCTCCTCGACGGTGTCCTCCGCCTTCGGCGGACCCCTGGTCAAGGTGGCGGCGTTCGGCTACGGCGTGCGCCGCGCGATCGGCAAGAAGGGCGAACCCGAGCCGAAGCGCACCGTCGTCGTCGGCCGCACCCTGCCCGGCGCCCGCCGTGGCGGGCGCCGAACCCGTCGCTCCAAGGACTGATCACCGCGATGTTCCGCCGCGCATTCTGGTTCACCACCGGCGCAGCCGCCGGTGTGTGGGCCACCACCAAGGTCCACCGCAAGCTGCGCCGGCTCCAGCCCGACAGCCTCGCCGCGCAGGCCGCGGAGAAGGCCGTCGAAACCGGCCACCGGCTGCGCCAATTTGCAGTGGACGTACGCACGGGAATGGCGGACCGTGAAGAACAACTGCACGAGGCACTCGGCCTCACCGAGGCGACCGAGGTGCGCGAGCTGCCCGGACCGCGCCGCCACGCGGTGCTCGAATCGCCGTACCGAATCACGAGAACAACCGGACCGACCGGACTGACCGGACCGACTGGAAATGAGGACCACTGATGGAGTCGGCTGAAATCCGCCGCCGCTGGCTGCGCTTCTTCGAGGAGCGCGGGCACACCGTCGTGCCGTCGGCGTCGCTCATCGCGGACGACCCGACACTGCTGCTGGTCCCCGCGGGCATGGTGCCCTTCAAGCCGTACTTCCTCGGCGAGGTCAAGCCCCCCTTCGCGACCGCCACCAGCGTGCAGAAGTGCGTGCGCACGCCGGACATCGAAGAGGTCGGCAAGACCACCCGGCACGGCACGTTCTTCCAGATGTGCGGCAACTTCTCCTTCGGCGACTACTTCAAGGAAGGCGCCATCAAGTACGCCTGGGAGCTGCTCACCAGCTCGCAGGCCGACGGCGGCTTCGGCCTCGACCCGGAGAAGCTCTGGATCACGGTCTACCTCGACGACGACGAGGCCGAGCGGATCTGGCGCGAGGTCGTCGGCGTACCGGCCGAGCGGATCCAGCGGCTGGGCAAGAAGGAGAACTACTGGTCCATGGGCGTCCCGGGCCCCTGCGGCCCGTGCTCCGAGATCAACTACGACCGCGGCCCGTCCTTCGGCGTCGAGGGCGGCCCGGCCGTCAACGACGAGCGGTACGTGGAGATCTGGAACCTGGTCTTCATGCAGTACGAGCGCGGGGCGGGCACCGGCAAGGAGGACTTCGAGATCCTCGGCGACCTGCCCAGCCAGAACATCGACACCGGGCTCGGTCTCGAACGCCTGGCGATGATCCTCCAGGACGTCCGCAACATGTACGAGACGGACACCCTGCGCGTCGTCATCGACAAGGCCACCGAGCTGACCGGGGTCCGCTACGGCGCCGCCGACGGTTCCGACGTCTCGCTACGGGTCGTCGCCGACCACATGCGCACCGCCACGATGCTCATCGGCGACGGCGTCACCCCCGGCAACGAGGGCCGCGGCTACGTCCTGCGCCGCATCATGCGCCGCGCCATCCGCAACATGCGGCTGCTCGGCGCGGGCGGTCTGGTCGTCGGTGAGCTGCTGGACGTCGTCATCAGGACGATGGGCCAGCAGTACCCGGAGCTGCTGGAGGACCGCCGGCGGATTGAGACGGTCGCCCTCGCCGAGGAGGCCGCCTTCGTCAAGACGCTGAAGGCCGGCACCAACATCCTGGACACCGCCGTCACCGAGACCAAGGCGTCCGGCGGCGCGGTCCTGGCCGGCGACAAGGCGTTCCTGCTCCACGACACCTGGGGCTTCCCGATCGACCTCACCCTCGAAATGGCCGCGGAACAGGGCCTCTCGGTGGACGAGGACGGCTTCCGCCGCCTGATGAAGGAACAGCGGGAGCGCGCCAAGGCCGACGCCCAGGCCAAGAAGCACGGCCACGCCGACCTGTCCGCCTACCGCGCGGTCGCCGACACGGCGGGCGCCACGGAGTTCACCGGATACAGCGCCACCGAGGGCGAGTCCAGCATCGTCGGCCTGCTGGTCAACGGCGCCCCGGCCCCCGCCGCCCATGAGGGCGACGAGGTCGAGGTCGTGCTGGACCGGACCCCCTTCTATGCCGAGGGCGGCGGCCAGCTCGCCGACACCGGCCGGATCAGGCTGGACTCCGGCGCCGTCGTCGAGATCCGCGACGTCCAGCAGCCGGTGCCGGGCGTCACGGTGCACAAGGGCGTCGTCCAGGTCGGTGAGGTCGTGCTCGGCTCCGCCGCGTACGCCGCCATCGACGTGACCCGCCGGCGCGCCATCGCCCGCGCGCACAGCGCCACCCACCTCACCCACCAGGCGCTGCGCGACGCGCTCGGCCCGACCGCCGCCCAGGCCGGTTCGGAGAACTCCCCGGGCCGCTTCCGCTTCGACTTCGGCTCGCCCGCCGCGGTGCCCGGCGCGGTCCTCACGGACGTCGAGCAGAAGATCAACGAGGTGCTCTCCCGCGAGCTCGACGTCCATGCCGAGGTCATGAGCATGGAGGACGCCAAGAAGCAGGGCGCCATCGCCGAGTTCGGCGAGAAGTACGGCGACCGGGTGCGGGTGGTCACCATCGGCGACTTCTCCAAGGAGCTGTGCGGCGGTACGCATGTCCACAACACCGCCCAGCTGGGCCTGGTGAAGCTGCTCGGCGAGTCCTCCATCGGCTCCGGTGTGCGCCGCGTCGAGGCGCTGGTCGGCGTGGACGCCTACAAGTTCCTGGCGCGTGAGCACACCGTCGTCTCGCAGCTCACCGAGCTGGTCAAGGGCCGTCCGGAGGAGCTGCCCGAGAGGATCTCCGGTGTGCTGGCCAAGCTGAAGGACGCCGAGAAGGAGATCGAGAAGTTCCGCGCCGAGAAGGTGCTCCAGGCCGCCGCCGGGCTGGCCGCGGGCGCCAAGGACGTCCACGGTGTGGCGCTGGCCGCCGGCCAGGTCCCGGACGGCACCTCCGCCGACGACCTGCGCAAGCTGGTGCTGGACGTCCGTGGCCGGATCCCCGGTGACCGCGCCGCCGTCGTGGCCCTGTTCACCGTCGCCAACGGCCGTCCGGTGACGGTCATCGCCACCAACGAGGCCGCCCGCGAGCGCGGTATCAAGGCCGGCGAGCTGGTCCGCGCGGCCGCCAAGACCCTCGGCGGCGGTGGCGGCGGCAAGCCGGATGTCGCCCAGGGCGGCGGTCAGCACGCCGCCGCGGTGCCCGAGGCCATCGAGGCCGTCGAGCGGCTCGTCGCCGAGACGGTCTGACCCGCGTGAGCTCCATGCGACGTGGCCGGCGCATCGCCGTGGATGTCGGGGACGCCCGCATCGGGGTCGCCTCGTGCGACCCCGACGGGGTCCTCGCCACCCCCGTCGAAACCGTGCCGGGACGTGACGTGCCCTCAGCACACCGGCGGCTGAAGGCGATTGTCGACGAGTACGAGCCGCTGGAAGTTGTGGTCGGTCTGCCCCGCTCCCTCAACGGGGGAGAGGGGCCGGCCGCGGCCAAGGTCCGGGCGTTCGCCCAGGAGATGGCCCGGAACATCGCGCCCGTCGGGGTCCGGCTGGTCGACGAGCGGATGAGCACGGTCACCGCGACCCACGGTCTGCGGGCCTCCGGGGTCAAGAGCAAGAAGGGCCGCTCGGTGGTCGACCAGGCGGCCGCGGTGGTCATTCTCCAGAGTGCGCTGGAGACCGAACGGGTCTCCGGGCAGCCCCCGGGCGAGAGCGTCGAAGTGGTCATCTGATCGCGGTACGGTAACGTTCCGCGCGATGTGGCGGCGGTTCGAACAGCCGCTCGTGCAGGAAGAGGCGGATCGACACAGCAAGCGCGCTGCCAGTCAGGAGCGCACCGCCTCTCGGCTCTAGGGGATCGATGACCGAGTATGGCCGGGGCTATGGCTCCGAACCGTGGCATCCCGAGGACCCGCTCTACGGAGACCAGGGTCCCTACGGAGGCCGGGAGCAGCAGCCTCAGTGGGGCGGACCGCAGTCCGCCCCGCATCCCCAGCACCAGTACAACGGGGACTGGCACGGTGTCCACGGTGCGCAGCAGTCGTACGACCCGTACGACCCCTATGGCCAGCAGCCGCCGGTCGATCCCTACCACGGGGCGACCCCGGATTACTACGGCACCCCGGACGCCTACCCGCCGCCGCAGCCCCAGCACGGGCGCCAGCAGCCGCAACAGCAGCAGCCGTACCCGCAACAGCAGCCGCCGCAGTATCCGCAGCAAGGCCAGCACCCTCAGCAGCCGCAGCAAGGACAGCACCCGCAGCAAGAGCAGTATCCGCAGCAGGAGCAGTACCGGCAGCAGGATCAGTACCCGCAGTCGCAGCACCCGCAGCAGACCGGGCCGCCGTACCCGGACGGCACCGGCGACGACTGGCGCGCGGAGCCGGACCGGCCGGGACCGGAGCTGCACGAACCGCAGCCGCACGAACCGGAGCCTCGCGAACGGGAACCGGAACCCGCGTTCTTCGCCGGGGACGGCGACGGCGACGACGAGGCCGACGCGCGTCCCGCCCCCCGCGAGCGGCGCCGGGACGGCCGCGAACGCCGCGGCAAGAAGAACAAACGGCGCAGCGGCGTCGCCTGCCTGGTCGTCACCGTGGCGATCGCCGGCGTCGTGGGCACCGTCGGCTACTTCGGCTACGACTTCTACCAGAGCCACTTCGCGCCGCCGCCGGACTTCGAGGGCGACGGCTCCGAAGCCGTACAGGTCGAGATTCCGCCCGGTGCGCTGGTCTCGGAAATGGGCGCGATTCTCAAGCGTGCGGGCGTCGTCAAGAGTGCCGGTGCGTTCACCCAGGCGGTGGATGAGAACAAGAAGGCGCAGGGTCTCCCGGCGGGCGTTTATTCGCTGCGCAAGGAAATGTCCGCGGCCGCGGCCGTCGATCTGATGCTGGACCCCAAGAGCCGCAATGGCCTGACAATAAGTGAGGGCCTGCGGGCCGGTGCGGTATACGAGCTCATCGACAAAAAGCTCAATCTCAAGGCGGGCACCACCAAGGACGTCGCCGTCAGCCAGGTCAAGAATCTCGGGCTGCCTTCCTGGGCCAACAGTGTCCCGAATATCAAGGACCCGCTGGAAGGTTTCCTCTATCCCTCGACGTACAGCGTGGGCGAGAAAGCGAAGCCGGTGGACGTCCTCAAGGAGATGGTGAACCGGGCCACTCACGAGTACGAGAAGTACGATCTGCCGGGGAAGGCCAAGGAATTCCATCTGAAGTCGCCCCTGGAACTCCTGACCGTCGCCAGCCTCACCCAGGCCGAAGGCAGGACGCACGACGACTTCCGTAAAATGGCCGCCGTCATCTACAACCGGCTCGCCCCGACGAATGTGGACTCGAACCAGAAACTTGAATTCGACTCGACCTACAACTATCTGAAGAACCAGAGTAAAATCAACATAAGTCTGAAGGAGATCCGGAACTACGTCGACCCGTACAACACGTATCGCAACCAGGGTCTGCCGCCCGGTCCGATCGGGAATCCGGGTGCGGAAGCGCTGAAGGCCGTGATCAATCCGGACAACACGCAGAAGTGGCTCTACTTCGTCTCGGTCGACGGGAAGACGACGGAATTCACCACGAATCTGACCGACCACGACAAGTTGGTCAATGAGTTCAACGAGCGGCAGAAAAAGAACTGAGGGCGGGACCGTGCCGGACAACAAGAAGGCGGCGGTCCTCGGATCGCCCATCGCCCACTCCCTCTCGCCGGTGCTGCACCGCGCCGCCTACGACGCACTGGGGCTGACGGGCTGGGAGTACGGCCGCCACGAGGTCGACGAGGCGGCGCTGCCCGCCTTCATGGCGGGGCTGGACGCCACCTGGGCGGGGCTCTCGCTGACCATGCCGCTCAAGCGCGCCGTGATCCCGCTGCTCGACGGGATCAGCGCCACCGCGTCCTCGGTGGAGGCGGTGAACACCGTCGTGCTGACGGCTGACGGGCGCCGCCTCGGCGACAACACCGACATCCCCGGCATCCTCGCCGCGCTGCGCGAGCGCGGTGTCGAACGGGTCGAACGGGCCTCGGTCCTGGGCGCCGGCGCCACCGCCTCCTCGGCGCTCGCCGCGCTCTCCCGGATCTGCGCCGGTGAGGTGACCGCCTATGTCCGCAGCGCGGCGCGCGCCGACGAGATGCGCGGCTGGGGCGAGCGGCTGGGCGTCACCGTCCGTACCGCCCCGTGGGACGACGCCGCCGAGGCCCTCACGGCGCCGCTGACCATCGCCACCACCCCGGCCGGCACCACCGACGCGCTCGCCGCCGCCGTACCCGACTGCCCCGGCACGCTCTTCGACGTCCTCTACGAGCCCTGGCCGACGGCGCTGGCCGCCGCCTGGGCCGCGCGCGGCGGGGCGGTCGTCGGCGGTCTCGATCTCCTCGTGCACCAGGCGGTGTTCCAGGTGGAGCAGATGACCGGACGGGCGCCGGTGCCGCTGGCCGCGATGCGCACGGCGGGCGAGGCGGCACTCGCGGCGCGCTGAACCGCCGCACCGCGCACCCGTACCGCCTCCGTTTGCCCCGCCCGCACCGGGTCCGTTCCCTGGACGGGACCCCGCCCGTCCGGCGCGACGTGGGAGGATCAGGGGGAGACCGTACGCGGATGAGCAGTACATGAGGAGCACCGTTGAGCAGGTTGCGCTGGCTGACGGCGGGGGAGTCGCACGGCCCCGCACTCGTGGCGACATTGGAGGGCCTTCCGGCCGGGGTTCCGATCACCACGGACTTGGTGGCGGACGCGCTGGCCCGGCGCCGGCTGGGCTACGGCCGCGGTGCCCGGATGAAGTTCGAACGGGACGAGGTCACCTTCCTGGGCGGGGTGCGGCACGGTCTGTCGCTGGGCTCGCCGGTGGCGGTGATGGTCGGCAACACCGAGTGGCCCAAGTGGGAACAGGTGATGGCGGCCGACCCGGTCGACGCGGCGGAGCTGGCCGCGCTGGCCCGTAACGCCCCGCTGACCCGCCCCCGCCCCGGCCACGCGGACCTCGCGGGGATGCAGAAGTACGGCTTCGACGAGGCCCGTCCGATCCTGGAGCGCGCGTCGGCCCGGGAGACCGCCGCCCGCGTCGCGCTGGGCGCCGTCGCCCGCTCCTTCCTCAAGGAGACGACCGGCATCGAGATCGTCTCGCACGTCGTCGAACTGGCCGCGGCGAAGGCCCCCTACGGCGTCTACCCCGAGCCCTCCGACGTCGAGAAGCTGGACGCGGACCCGGTGCGCTGCCTGGACGCGGCCGCGAGCAAGGCGATGGTCGCCGAGATCGACCAGGCCCACAAGGACGGCGACACCCTGGGCGGGGTGGTCGAGGTGCTGGCGTACGGCGTGCCGGTGGGCCTCGGTTCGCATGTGCACTGGGACCGTCGGCTGGACGCCCGGCTGGCCGCCGCCCTGATGGGCATCCAGGCCATCAAGGGTGTCGAGGTCGGCGACGGCTTCGAGCTGGCGCGGGTGCCGGGGTCCAAGGCGCACGACGAGATCGTGTCGACCGACGGCGGGATCAGGCGTACGACGGGCCGCTCCGGGGGCACCGAGGGCGGGCTGACGACCGGTGAACTGCTGCGGGTGCGGGCGGCGATGAAGCCGATCGCGACCGTGCCGCGGGCGCTGGCGACCGTCGATGTCAGCACGGGCGAGGCGACCAAGGCGCACCACCAGCGCTCCGACGTCTGCGCGGTCCCGGCCGCCGGCATCGTCGCCGAGGCCATGGTCGCGCTCGTCCTGGCCGACGCGGTCGTCGAGAAGTTCGGCGGCGACAGCGTCCCCGAGACCCGCCGCAACGTGCGGGGCTTCCTCGACAACCTGGCGATCAAGTGACGTCGCCGGCCGTCGTACTGATCGGCCCGCCCGGGGCCGGCAAGTCCACGGTGGGCGCGCTGCTGGCCGAGCGGCTCGGCGCCGGCTACCGGGACACCGACGCCGATATCGTCGCCACGGCCGGCAAGCCGATCGCGGAGATCTTCATCGACGAGGGCGAGCCGCACTTCCGCGACCTGGAGCGGGCGGCCGTACAGGCCGCGCTCGCCGGCCACCCGGGCGTCCTGTCGCTCGGCGGCGGCGCGATCATGGACGCCGGTACCCGGAAGCTGCTGACGGGCCTGCCCGTCGTCTTCCTGGACGTGCCGCTCGCCGACGCCGTCAAGCGGGTCGGCCTGGACGCGCCGCGCCCGCTGCTCGCGGTCAATCCGCGGCAGCGCTGGCGCGAGCTGATGACCGCGCGCCGCCCGCTGTACACCGAGGTCGCGCGCGCCGTGATCGACACCGGCGGACGCGCCCCCGAGGACGTCGCCGACGCGGTCCTGGACGCTTTGGAGCTACGGCCGGCCGCGGGCGACGCCCCGCGGGCCGCCCACAGGAAGGAAGAGGCATGACGGAGCAGGCCACCCGTATCCAGGTCGGCGGTACGGCGGGCACCGAGCCGTACGAGGTGCTCGTCGGGCGGCAGCTGCTCGGTGAGCTGCCCGGCCTGATCGGGGCGGGCGTGAAGCGGGTCGCGGTGCTGCACCCCGAGGCGCTGGCCGCCACCGGCGAGGCGCTGCGCGAGGACCTGGCGTCCCAGGGCTTCGAGGCGATCGCGATCCAGCTGCCGAACGCCGAGGAGGCCAAGACGGCCGAGGTCGCGGCGTACTGCTGGAAGGCCCTGGGCCAGACCGGCTTCACCCGCAGCGATGTGATCGTCGGGGTCGGCGGCGGCGCCACCACGGACCTGGCGGGCTTCGTGGCGGCGACCTGGCTGCGCGGGGTGCGCTGGATCGCGGTGCCGACGACGGTGCTGGGCATGGTGGACGCGGCGGTCGGCGGCAAGACCGGCATCAACACCGCCGAGGGCAAGAACCTCGTCGGCGCCTTCCACCCGCCGGCCGGTGTGCTGTGCGACCTGGCCGCGCTCGACTCCCTCCCGGTGCACGACTACGTCTCCGGCCTGGCCGAGGTGATCAAGGCCGGCTTCATCGCCGACCCGGCGATCCTGGACCTGATCGAGGCGGACCCGGAGGCGGCCAAGCGCCCGGACGGTGCGCACACCTGCGAGCTGATCGAGCGGGCGATCCGGGTCAAGGCCGAGGTGGTCTCCGCCGACCTCAGGGAATCCGGTCTGCGCGAGATCCTCAACTACGGCCACACCCTGGCGCACGCCATCGAGAAGAACGAGCGCTACAACTGGCGGCACGGTGCCGCGGTCTCCGTCGGCATGGTGTTCGCCGCCGAACTGGGCCGTATCGCGGGCCGCCTGGACGACGCCACCGCCGACCGGCACCGCACCGTGCTGGCCTCCGTGGGCCTGCCGCTGACGTACCGCGGCGACCAGTGGCCCAAGCTCCTGGAGACCATGCGGGTCGACAAGAAGTCCCGCGGCGACCGGCTGCGCTTCATCGTCCTGGACGGCCTCGCCAGGCCGACCGTCCTCGAAGGCCCGGACCCGGCCATGCTGCTCGCCGCGCACGCGGAGATCGCCGAATGAACCGCCGGGTCCTCGTCCTGAATGGCCCCAACCTCGGCCGGCTGGGCTCCCGTGAGCCCGATGTGTACGGCGCCACCTCCTACGCCGGGCTGGTCGAGCAGTGCACCGCGCTCGGCACGGAGCTGGGGTTCGACGTCGAGGTCCGGGAGACCAACGACGAGGGCGAGCTGATCCGCTGGCTGCACGAGGCGGCGGACGGAACGATTCCGGTCGTCCTCAACCCCGGTGCCTTCACGCACTACTCGTACGGCATGCGGGACGCGGCCGCCCAGCGCACCGCCCCGCTCATCGAGGTGCACATCTCGAATCCGTACGCCCGCGAGGAGTTCCGCCACAATTCGGTCATCGCGGCCGTCGCCAGCGGTACGGTCGCCGGCTTCGGCATCGGCTCGTACCGTCTCGCGCTGCGCGCCCTCGCCGACGAGCTGCGCGACTGAGCCCTGCCGGGCACTCCGTACCGCCCCCGGACGTTCACCCCCCGAACGCCGGGGGCGGTACGGTTCGCAGCAGCGCCGCCCACGCCGACGGCCGTGCGGCACAACGCCCCGGCCGGGCCGGTCGGTTGCCGCACGCCGTACCGCGCGGTGCGGCCCGGCGCCCGCGCACCGCGCGGCACTGCCCCAAGTCCACCGCACGAGACGGAGAGCCACCGGATGCAGCACGCAGTGGGGGCCCCGCTGCCTCCGCCCCGTCGGCAGGTGCCGGGACCGGGGGCCGATATGCACTGGACGCCCCGCCCCGGCCCTCCGATACCGCCCGGCTCGCCACCGTCCCCGCCGGTCCCCCCGGCTCCCGCCGCTCCGCCGGCCCCGCCCGCGCCCGGCGGCCCCGGTCCCGGCTGGGGCGGCCCCGCGCCGCGGCAGGCCCCGCCCGCCCCGCACAGCGCGGACCTCGCCGGCCATGTCCGGCTGCCCCCCGGCGCCCCGGTGGCGCTGCCCAGCCCGCCGGCCGACAGCGCCGCGCAGGACGCCGCGCACGCGGCCGTCGCGGTGCTGCTCATCGGCCCGGCCGGCGCGGGCAAGACCAGCGTCGCCCGCCACTGGGCCGACATCCGGCGGGTGCCGACCGCGCACATCAGCCTCGACGACGTCCGCGAATGGGTCCGCGCCGGGTTCGCCGACCCGCAGGCGGGCTGGAACGACCACTCCGAGGCGCAGTACCGCCTGGCCCGCCGCACCTGCGGTTTCGCGGCCCGTAACTTCCTCGCCAACGGCATCTCCTGCATCCTCGACGACGCGGTCTTCCCGGACCGACCGGTCGTCGGCCTCGGCGGCTGGAAGCGCCATGTGGGCCCCGGCCTGCTCCCGGTCGTCCTGCTGCCGGGGCTGGAGATCGTGCTGGAGCGCAACGCCAGGCGCAGCGGTAACCGCCGGCTCTCCGACGAGGAGGTGGCCCGCATACACGGCCGGATGGCCGGCTGGTACGGCTCCGGACTGCCGATCATCGACAACTCCGCGCACGACGTCGCCACGACGGTCCGGGTGCTGGACGACGTCGTCGCCCGCAGCATCGCCAGCCCGCCCAGCTGGTAGCGGACGGGACCTCCGCCGACGCGACGCCCGCGGGGCCGCCGCCTCGCCGGACGCGTACGGCGCCCCGGCGGCTATCCCCGGTGCGCGGTCCGCTGAGGGCTGTCCCGTCATACCTGGCGGGCGCGCGACGACAGCTACGGCACCTCGCCGCGTTGTCGGAACATCCGCATACAACCAGTAGGCGGACGCTCCTCCGCCGTGCGATGCACCGCATCTGATGCCGCGCGCTGATCCACCAGGTATGACGGGACAGCCCTTAGCCCGCCCGGCCGCTCTCGACCGGCCGTCGCCGCCGACCGACCGTAGGCTCGGAATATGTCCGAGCTGTACGCGGCCCGACGTATGCGGCTGCGCGACCGCTGCGCGGCGACCGGAAGCACCGCCGCACTGATCTCGCGCCCCGCCAACGTCCGCTACCTCACCGGGTGCGCGCCGGCCGACGGCGCCCTGTTGCTGGGCCCGGCCGACGACATCCTGCTCTGCGGTGGCGCGCTGAGCGGCGACCCGTCCGAGGGGCGGCCCGGCGAGGACGTACGGGTGTCCGTGCTGCCGAACCGCGGCGGCGACCCCGTCGTGGCCGCCGCCGATCTGGCCGCGAAGGCCGGTGCGGACATCCTGGCCGTCGAGGAGCACCACCTCACCGTCACCCGGCACCGGGCGCTGGGCCAGGTCGCCCCGCAGGTGCGGCTCACGGACCTGGCCTGCGCCGTCGAGGCGCAGCGGCTGGTCAAGGACGACGACGAGATCGCCTGTCTGCGGATCGCCGCGGAGATCACCGACCAGGCACTGGGCGAACTCCTCGAATCGATCCTCGTCGGCCGCACCGAGCGGCATCTCGCGCTCGAACTGGAGCGCCGCCTCGTGGACCACGGCGCCGACGGCCCGGCCTTCCCCACCTCCGTCGCGGCCGGCCCGAACTCCGGCCGCCCCGGGCATCTGCCCACGGACCGGCGGGTGGAGGAGGGTGATTTCCTGACCGTCGGCCTGGGCGCCAGCTACCGCGGCTACCGCTGCGAGATCGGCCGTACCTTCGTGATCGGCACCACGCCGGCGGACTGGCAGATCGAGCTCTACGATCTCGTTTTCGCCGCCCAGCGGGCCGGCCGGGAGGCGCTGGCGCCGGGTGTGGAGTGCCGCGAAGTGGACCGCGCGACGCGCCATGTACTGGACGCGGCGGGGCACGGCGAGCGGCTCGGACCGTGGACCGGGCACGGCGTCGGACTCGAAATCGACGAGGACCCGCAGCTGTCACCCGCCGCCATGGGTAAACTGGACGCTTGCGTGCCGGTCACCGTCGAGCCGGGGGTACACCTCCCGGGCCGCGGCGGCGTCCGGATCGACGACACACTCGTCGTCCGCCCCGAGGCGGACGGCGGACCCGAGCTACTCACGATCACGACCAAGGAGCTGCTCGCGCTGTGAGCCACCGGGCTCGCCGCGTGCGGTTTCGAGGTACCCATCACCCGCAGTCCAGGAGATTCCGCAACCGTGGCTTCCACGAACGACCTCAAGAACGGCCTGGTGCTCAAGCTCGAAGGGGGCCAGCTCTGGTCCGTCGTCGAGTTCCAGCACGTCAAGCCCGGTAAGGGCCCGGCCTTCGTCCGCACCAAGCTGAAGAATGTGCTCTCCGGTAAGGTCGTCGACAAGACCTTCAACGCTGGCGTGAAGGTCGAGACGGCCACTGTCGACAAGCGCGGGATGCAGTTCTCGTACATGGACGGCGAGTACTTCGTCTTCATGGACATGGACACCTACGACCAGCTGATGGTCGACCGCAAATCCGTCGGTGACGCCGCGAACTTCCTCCTTGAGGGCTTCGAGGCCGTCGTGGCCCAGCACGAGGGCTCGGTGCTCTACGTCGAGCTGCCGGCCGCCGTCGAGCTGATCGTCGCGGAGACCGAGCCGGGTGTCCAGGGCGACCGCTCCACCGGCGGCACCAAGCCCGCCAAGCTGGAGACCGGCTACGAGATCCAGGTGCCGCTCTTCATCACGACCGGCGAGAAGATCAAGGTCGACACCCGCACGGGCGACTACCTCGGCCGGGTGAACAGCTAACCGTGGCTGCCCGCAACAAGGCCCGTAAGCGTGCCTTCCAGATCCTCTTCGAGGCCGACCAGCGCGGTGCCGATGTGCAGTCCGTGCTCGCGGACTGGATGCGGCACGCCCGGACCGACCCCCGGCAGCCGCCGGTGAACGAGTACACCCTGGAGCTGGTCGAGGGGTACGCGGATCACACCGAGCGCATCGACGAGCTCCTCGCCACCTACTCCGTCGACTGGGAGCTGGACCGGATGCCGGTCGTCGACCGCAACATCCTGCGGCTCGGCGCCTACGAGCTGATCTGGGTGGACGGCACCCCGGACGCGGTGGCGATCGACGAAGCGGTTCAGCTCGCCAAGGAGTTCTCCACGGACGACTCCCCGGCCTTCGTCAACGGCCTGCTCGGCCGTCTGAAGGAGCTGAAGCCGGGCCTGCGGCGCGAAACGCGGTAGGCGGACGGCAGAGCGCGTGAACGGGCCCGGAGCGGTAGGGAGTGCTCCGGGCCCTTCGCATGCCCGTACGGCACCGTCTGGGCCCGTGCGTCGGCCCCGGGGGCGTCGCACGGGGAGAGGCCCCGGCCGTACACAGCGAAACCGCCGCCCCGGTCGGTGACCGGGACGGCGGTTTCGCTGTGTCTGCGACGGCGGGTGTCAGATGTCGTCGTGGGCGACCGCGCGGCGCGCGTCGGAGTCCAGCACACCCCAGCTGATCAGCTGCTCGGTGAGCACCGAGGGCGACTGGTCGTAGATCACCGCGAGAGTGCGCAGATCGTCCTGGCGGATGGACAGGACCTTGCCGTTGTAGTCGCCGCGCTGGCTCTGGATCGTGGCGGCGTAGCGCTGCAACGGGCCGGCCTTCTCCTGCGGGACATGGGCGAGGCGCTCCAGGTCCAGCACCAGCTTCGGCGGCGGTTCGGCCGCGCCGCCGGGCGTCGTGCCCGGCAGGAGCTCCTGCACCGGCACGCCGTAGAAGTCCGCGAGCTCGGCAAGGCGCTGCACGGTCACGGCACGGTCGCCACGCTCGTACGAGCCCACCACCACGGCCTTCCAGCGGCCCTGGGACTTCTCCTCGACACCATGGAGAGAGAGGCCCTGCTGGGTGCGGATGGCACGGAGTTTGGCCCCGAGCTGTTTGGCGTATTCGCTGGACATAAAGCTCCCCGGACGAAGACTGGTAACTCACTGTGAGGTTACGCAGCGTAATTCTGCTTCGTCAAGCCGAACGGGCCACCGCTTCGCCCGTCAGGGGTGCACGCGGGCTCCGGGACGGCTCCTGGTAGCCTGGGCTGCGTAATTTTGACGTCCTTTAACGTCCGTCCCGTGAGGCGGAGAAGGAGGTCCGTTTCTTATGGACGCAAACAGTTCCGACGTACGGGCTCAGGGCCCCGCGCGTCCGGTGCTCGAAGGCCCGGACATCGCGCGCATGCTCACCCGCATCGCCCACGAGATCGTCGAGCGCGCCAAGGGCGCGGACGATGTGGTGCTGCTGGGGATTCCCACCCGCGGCGTGTTCCTCGCCCGGCGGCTGGCCGCCAAGCTCGAAGAGATCACCGGCCGCGCGATCCCGGTCGGCTCGCTCGACATCACCATGTACCGCGACGACCTACGGCTGGGCCCCGCCCGCGCGCTCGCCCGGACCGACATCCCCGCCGACGGCATCGAGGGCCGCGTCGTCCTGCTCGTCGACGACGTCCTCTTCTCCGGGCGGACGATCCGCGCCGCGCTGGACGCCCTGGGCGACATCGGCCGGCCGCGCGCCGTGCAGCTGGCGGTCCTCGTCGACCGCGGCCACCGCGAGCTGCCGATCCGCGCCGACTATGTCGGCAAGAACCTCCCGACGTCGCTGCGGGAGACGGTCAAGGTCCAGCTCACCGAGGAGGACGGCCGGGACGCCGTGCTGCTCGGCGTCCGCTCCGCCGCGCCCCGCACCGGCTCGTCGCACGGGCCCGCCGCGGCCGGCCGGAACACCGCCCCGGCCGGCGAGCGCTAGCGCACCGCGTACGGACCCGGTGACCCCGGGCCCGCGCCCCTGCCTGCCCAACGGACATTCCCGTACACCTCCCTCACACACGGAGAAACCGGATGAAGCGTCACCTCATCTCGGCCGCCGACCTCACCCGCGACGACGCCGTCCTGATCCTCGACACCGCCGAGGAGATGGCCCGGGTCGCGGACCGGCCGATCAAGAAGCTCCCCACCCTGCGGGGGCGCACCGTCGTCAACCTCTTCTTCGAGGACTCGACCCGCACCCGCATCTCCTTCGAGGCGGCCGCCAAACGGCTCTCGGCGGACGTCATCAACTTCTCCGCGAAGGGCTCGTCGGTCTCCAAGGGCGAATCGCTCAAGGACACCGCCCTGACGCTGGAGGCGATGGGCGCGGACGCCGTCGTCATCCGGCACCACGACTCCGGCGCCCCGCACCGCCTGGCGACCTCCGGCTGGATCGGCGGCTCGGTGGTCAACGCCGGTGACGGCACCCACGAGCACCCCACCCAGGCGCTGCTGGACGCCTTCACCATGCGCCGCCGCCTCGGCGAGGGCGTGGGCAGTGACCTCTCCGGCCGCCGGATCACCATCGTCGGCGACATCCTGCACAGCCGCGTGGCCCGCTCCAACGTCCACCTGCTGACCACGCTCGGCGCCGAGGTCACGCTGGTCGCGCCGCCCACCCTGGTGCCGATCGGCGTGCAGCAGTGGCCCTGCGAGGTCTCGTACGACCTGGACGCCGTGCTCGCCAAGTCGGACGCGGTGATGATGCTGCGCGTCCAGCGCGAGCGGATGAACGCGGCCTTCTTCCCGACCGAGCGCGAGTACGCGCGGCGCTACGGCCTGGACGGCGAGCGGATGGCCCGGATGCCGGAGCACGCGATCGTGATGCACCCCGGCCCGATGAACCGCGGTATGGAGATCACTGCCGAGGTCGCCGACTCGCCGCGCTGCACCGCCGTCGAACAGGTCACCAACGGTGTCAGCATCCGTATGGCGGTCCTCTATCTGCTTCTGGGCGGCAACGAACCCGCCCTCACCGCCGGCACCGGCACCAGCACCCGCACCGAGGAGAGCAAGTAACCGATGAGCAAGATCCTTATTCGCGGGGTGAACGTCCTCGGCGGCGAGCCGCAGGACGTACTGATCGACGGCGAGACCATCGCTGCGGTCGGTACCGGGCTGAGCGCCGACGGCGCCCGGGTGATCGAGGCGGCCGGCCAGGTTCTGCTGCCCGGCCTGGTCGACCTGCACACCCACCTGCGTGAGCCGGGCCGGGAGGACTCGGAGACGGTCCTGACGGGCACCAAGGCGGCCGCCGTCGGCGGCTACACCGCCGTACACGCCATGGCCAACACCTTCCCCGTCGCCGACACCGCGGGCGTCGTCGAGCAGGTCTGGCGGCTGGGCCGCGAGTCCGGCTACTGCGACGTCCAGCCGGTCGGCGCGGTGACGGTCGGCCTGGCGGGCCGGCAGCTCGCCGAACTCGGCGCGATGCACGACTCCGCGGCCGGTGTCCGGGTCTTCTCCGACGACGGCAAGTGCGTGGACGACGCCGTCATCATGCGACGCGCCCTGGAGTACGTGAAGGCGTTCGACGGCGTCGTCGCCCAGCACGCCCAGGAGCCGCGGCTCACCGAGGGCGCCCAGATGAACGAGGGCGTCGTCTCCGCCGAACTGGGCCTCGGCGGCTGGCCGGCCGTCGCGGAGGAGTCGATCATCGCCCGCGATGTACTGCTCGCCGCGCACGTCGGCTCCCGCGTGCACATCTGCCACCTCTCGACCGCGGGCTCCGTGGAACTGGTCCGCTGGGCCAAGTCCAAGGGCTGGGACGTCACCGCCGAGGTCACCCCGCACCACCTCCTCCTCACCGACGAACTCGTCCGGTCCTACAACCCCGTCTACAAGGTGAACCCGCCGCTGCGCACCGAGGCCGACGTGCTGGCGCTGCGCGAGGCGCTCGCCGACGGCACCATCGACTGCGTCGCCACCGACCACGCCCCGCACCCGCACGAGGACAAGGACTGCGAGTGGGGCGCCGCGGCCATGGGCATGGTCGGCCTGGAGACCGCGCTCTCCGTCGTCCAGCACACGATGGTCGACAGCGGGCTGCTGGACTGGGCCGGCGTCGCCGACCGGATGTCCTTCCGCCCCGCGCACATCGGCCGCCTCGAAGGGCACGGACGGCCCATAGCGGCGGGCGAGCCCGCCAACCTCACGCTGGTCGATTCCGCATACCGTGGAGTGGTGGACCCCGCGGGCTTCGCCTCCCGCAGCCGCAACACCCCCTACGAGGGCCGTGAGCTGCCGGGACGCGTCACACACACCTTCCTGCGGGGCCGGGCAACGGTTGTCGACGGGATTCTGGCGTGACTTCTCCTCTGTTCCAACTGGCCGCCGCGCAGCAGTCCGCGCCGGTCACCGACTGGGCGGCACGGATCGCCTGGGTCGTCGGTCTGCTGCTCTTCATCGCGCTCGTCTACTGGCTGATGCGCGAGGGCTGGAAATGGCGCGGCACGCTCCAGGGCGATCTGCCCGAGCTGCCCGCCGCACCCGCGGAGCCCGGCGAGCCGCGGCTGACCCTCAGCGGCCGCTACCACGGCTCCACGACCGCCGGCCAGTGGCTCGACCGGATCGTGGCGCGCGGTCTGGGCACCCGCAGCCGCGCCGAGCTGACCCTGACCGACCAGGGCCTGCACGTCGTACGGCCCGGGGCGCAGGACTTCTTCGTACCGGCCGCCGCGCTGCGCGGCGCCCGCCTCGACAAGGGCATCGCGGGCAAGGTCCTCCCCGAGGGCGGCCTGCTGATCGTCACCTGGGAGCACGGGAACAAGCAGCTCGACTCCGGGTTCCGCGGCGACCGGGCGGCCGAGCACCCGGCCTGGGTCGAGGCCCTCAACGCACTCGGCACCGCCCACAGCACCACCGAGCACACCGAAACGGAAGGCGCACGATGACCACCTCCACCAGGGGAACCGCGAAGGTTTCCGCCGTACTCGTCCTGGAGGACGGCCGCAGCTTCCGCGGCCGCGCCTACGGGGCCGTGGGGGAGACCTTCGGCGAGGCGGTGTTCTCCACCGGCATGACCGGCTACCAGGAGACCCTGACCGACCCGTCCTACCACCGCCAGGTGGTCGTCATGACCGCCCCGCACATCGGCAACACCGGCGTGAACGACGAGGACCCGGAGTCACAGCGGATCTGGGTCTCCGGCTTCGTGGTCCGTGACCCCGCGCGGATCCCCTCCAACTGGCGCTCGGTGCGCTCGCTGGACGATGAACTGGTCGCCCAGCGCGTCGTGGGCATCAGCGGGATCGACACCCGCGCGCTCACCCGGCACCTGCGCGAGCGCGGTGCCATGCGGGTCGGCATCTTCTCCGGCGAGGCGCTGCCCGACGAGGGCACGATGCTCGCCAAGGTGCGCCAGACGCCCGAGATGCAGGGCGCCGACCTCTCCGCCGAGGTCGCCACCAAGGAGCCCTACGTCGTGCCGGCCATCGGCACGAAGAAGTTCACGGTCGCCGCGATCGACCTGGGCATCAAGGGCATGACCCCGCACCGCATGGCCGAGCGCGGCATCGAGGTGCATGTGCTGCCCGCCACGGCCACGGCCGAGGATGTGTACGCGGTCGGGCCGGACGGGGTGTTCTTCTCCAACGGCCCCGGCGACCCGTCGACCGCCGACCACCCGGTCTCCGTCATGCGGAGCGTCCTGGAGCGCCGGACGCCGCTGTTCGGCATCTGCTTCGGCAACCAGATCCTGGGCCGCGCGCTGGGCTTCGGCACCTACAAGCTCAAGTACGGCCACCGCGGCATCAACCAGCCGGTGCAGGACCGCACCACCGGCAAGGTCGAGGTCACCGCGCACAACCACGGATTCGCCGTCGACGCACCGCTCGACAGCGTCTCCGACACCCCCTACGGCCGCGCCGAGGTCTCCCACGTCTGCCTGAACGACAACGTGGTGGAGGGTCTGCGCCTCCTCGACCAGCCGGCCTTCAGCGTCCAGTACCACCCCGAGGCCGCCGCGGGTCCGCACGACGCCGCGTACCTCTTCGACCGCTTCGTTTCCCTGATGGAGGGCCAGCGTGCCTAAGCGCTCCGATATCCAGTCCGTTCTGGTCATCGGTTCCGGTCCGATCGTCATCGGTCAGGCCGCCGAGTTCGACTATTCCGGTACCCAGGCGTGCCGCGTGCTGAAGGCCGAGGGCCTGCGCGTCATTCTGATCAACTCGAATCCGGCGACGATCATGACGGATCCGGAGATCGCGGACGCCACGTATGTGGAGCCGATCACGCCGGAGTTCGTGGAGAAGATCATCGCGAAGGAGCGGCCGGATGCGCTGCTGCCGACGCTGGGCGGGCAGACGGCGCTGAACACCGCGATCTCGATGCACGAGCAGGGGGTGCTGGAGAAGTACGGCGTCGAGTTGATCGGCGCGAATGTGGAGGCGATCCACAAGGGCGAGGACCGCGAGCTGTTCAAGGGTGTGGTGGAGGCCGTCCACGCCCGGATCGGCCACGGTGAGTCGGCGCGTTCGGTGATCTGCCACTCGATGGACGAGGTGCTGGCGGGCGTGGATTCGCTCGGCGGCTACCCGGTGGTGGTGCGTCCCTCGTTCACGATGGGCGGCGCGGGTTCGGGTTTCGCGCACGACGAGGAGGAGTTGCGGCGCATCGCGGGGCAGGGCCTGGCGTTGTCCCCGACCACCGAGGTGCTCCTGGAGGAGTCGATCCTGGGGTGGAAGGAGTACGAGCTGGAGCTCATGCGCGACCGGCACGACAATGTCGTGGTCGTGTGCTCGATCGAGAACTTCGATCCGATGGGCGTGCACACCGGTGACTCGATCACGGTGGCTCCGGCGATGACGCTCACCGACCGGGAGTACCAGACGCTCCGGGATGTGGGCATCGCCATCATCCGCGAGGTGGGGGTCGACACCGGGGGCTGCAATATTCAGTTCGCGGTGAATCCGGTGGACGGGCGGATCATCGTCATCGAGATGAATCCGCGGGTGTCGCGGTCGTCGGCGCTGGCGTCGAAGGCGACGGGTTTCCCGATCGCGAAGATCGCGGCGCGTCTCGCCGTCGGTTACACGCTGGACGAGATTCCCAACGACATCACGGAGAAGACCCCGGCATCCTTCGAGCCGGCGCTGGACTACGTCGTCGTGAAGGTGCCGCGATTCGCGTTCGAGAAGTTCCCGGCCGCCGACGCCACCCTCACCACCACCATGAAGTCGGTCGGTGAGGCGATGGCGATCGGCCGGAACTTCCCCGAGGCCCTGAACAAGGCCCTGCGGTCGCTGGAGAAGAAGGGCAGCGCGTTCGACTTCACCGCGGCGCCCGGGGACAAGGCGGCGCTGCTGGCGAAGGCGCGGGTGCCCACCGACGGGCGGATCAACACGGTCATGGCGGCGATCCGGGCCGGTGCCGGTGCGGAGGAGGTGTACGAGGCCACGAAGATCGACCCGTGGTTCGTCGACCAGCTCTTCCTGATCAAGGAGACCGCGGACGAGATCGCGGCGGCCGGCGAGCTCGGCCCGCAGATCCTCGCGGACGCGAAGCGGCTGGGCTTCTCCGACGCGCAGATCGCCGGGATCCGGGGGCTGGGCGAGGACGTGGTGCGCGAGGTCCGCCACGCACTGGGCATCCGCCCCGTCTACAAGACCGTCGACACGTGCGCGGCGGAGTTCGCCGCCCGCACCCCGTACTTCTACTCCTCCTACGACGAGGAGAGCGAGGTCGCGCCGCGCAGCAAGCCGGCGGTGATCATCCTGGGGTCGGGGCCCAACCGGATCGGGCAGGGCATCGAGTTCGACTACTCCTGTGTGCACGCGTCCTTCGCGCTGTCGCAGGCGGGGTTCGAGACGGTGATGGTCAACTGCAACCCGGAGACCGTCTCGACCGACTACGACACCTCCGACCGCCTCTACTTCGAGCCGCTCACCCTTGAGGACGTGCTGGAGATCGTCCACGCCGAGCAGCAGGCCGGGCCGGTGGCGGGCGTCCTCGTCCAGCTGGGCGGGCAGACCCCGCTGGGGCTGGCGCAGGCGCTCAAGGACAACGGCGTGCCGATCGCCGGGACGTCGCCGGAGGCGATCGATCTGGCCGAGGAGCGAGGGGCGTTCGGCCGGGTGCTGGCCGAGGCCGGACTGCCGGCGCCGAAGTACGGCACCGCGTTCTCCTTCGACGAGGCCAAGACGATCGCCGCGGAGATCGGCTACCCGGTCATGGTCCGCCCCTCCTACGTCCTGGGCGGCCGCGGGATGGAGATCGTCTACGACGAGGCGTCCCTCGCCGGGTACCTCACCCGGCACGCGGGGCTCATCTCCGAGCACCCGGTGCTGATCGACCGCTTCCTCGACGACGCCATCGAAATCGACGTCGATGCCCTCTACGACGGCCATGAGCTCTACCTCGGCGGGGTCATGGAGCACATCGAGGAGGCCGGGATCCACTCCGGTGACTCCGCGTGCGCGCTGCCGCCCATCACGCTGGGCGGGTACGACATCAAGCGGCTGCGGGCCTCCACCGAGGCCATCGCCCGCGGGGTGGGCGTACGGGGCCTGATCAACATCCAGTTCGCGATGGCCGGTGACATCCTCTACGTCCTGGAAGCCAACCCGCGTGCCTCGCGCACCGTGCCGTTCACCTCCAAGGCCACCGCGGTGCCGCTGGCCAAGGCCGCCGCCCGGATCTCCCTGGGCGCCACCGTCGCCGAACTGCGGGCCGAGGGCATGCTCCCCGCGACCGGCGACGGCGGGACCCTGCCGCTGGACGCGCCGATCTCCGTCAAGGAGGCCGTCATGCCCTGGTCGCGGTTCCGGGACGCGGCCGGCCAGGGCGTCGACACCGTTCTGGGCCCCGAGATGCGCTCCACCGGCGAGGTCATGGGCATCGACACCGTCTTCGGCACCGCCTACGCCAAATCCCAGTCCGGCGCGTACGGCGCCCTGCCCACCAAGGGCCGGGCCTTCGTCTCCGTCGCCAACCGCGACAAGCGCTCCATGATCTTCCCCGCCCGCGAACTGGTCGCCCACGGCTTCGAGCTGCTGGCCACCTCCGGCACCGCCGAAGTCCTGCGCCGCAACGGCATCAAGGCCACCGTCGTCCGCAAGCACAGCGAAGGCGAAGGCCCGCACGGCGAGAAGACCATCGTCCAGCTCATCCACGACGGTCAGGTCGACCTCATCGTCAACACCCCCTACGGCACCGGCGGCCGCCTCGACGGCTACGACATCCGCACCGCCGCCATCACCCGCGCCATCCCCTGCCTCACCACGGTCCAGGCCCTCGCCGCCGCGGTCCAGGGCATCGAGGCGATGTCCCGTGGTGATGTGGGCGTGCGTTCCCTCCAGGAACACGCGGAACATCTCACCGCCGCTCGCGCGGAGTAGGACGACAGAGGGGGACACCGGAAGCGGTGTCCCCCTCCTCATGGGACCGCCGAGGCCCCCTGGCCCCGTATCCCCGTATCCCGCTCCCGCCCGCTCTCTCGCGTGGAAGGCACGCCCGTGTACCACCTGTTCTTCAAGCTCATCTTCCAGCGCATGGACCCCGAGAAGGCCCACTACCTGGCCTTCCGCTGGATCCGCCTGGCGGCCCGGGTCCCCGTGCTGCGTACCTTCGTCGCGGCCGTCCTCGCGCCCCGCCACAAGGAACTGCGCGTCGAGGCGCTCGGCCGCCGGATGCACGGCCCGTTCGGGCTGGCCGCCGGCTTCGACAAGAACGCCGTCGCCATCGACGGCATGACGATGCTCGGCTTCGACCACGTCGAGATCGGCACCGTCACCGCCCAGGCGCAGCCGGGCAACCCCAAGAAGCGGCTGTTCCGGCTCGTGCCGGACCGCGCGCTCATCAACCGTATGGGGTTCAACAACGAGGGTTCCGCGGCCGTGGCGGCCCGTCTGGCCGCCCGCAAGCCGGTCTTCGCGACCACCGTCGGCGTCAACATCGGCAAGACCAAGATCGTCCCGGAGGACGCGGCGACCGCCGACTACGTCACCTCCACCGAACGGCTCGCCGCGCACGCCGACTACCTGGTGGTCAATGTCTCCTCCCCGAACACCCCGGGGCTGCGCAACCTCCAGGCCACCGACCACCTCCGCCCGCTGCTGACCGAGGTCCGCGCGGCCGCCGACCGTACGGTCACCGACCGCCGGGTGCCGCTCCTCGTCAAGATCGCGCCGGACCTCGCCGACGCGGACATCGACGCCGTCGCCGACCTCGCCGTCGAACTCGGCCTGGACGGCATCATCGCCACCAACACCACCATCGCCCGCGACGGCCTCGGCCTGACCTCCGGCCCGGCGCTGACCGCCGAGACCGGCGGCCTCTCCGGCGCGCCCGTCAAGCAGCGCTCCCTGGAGGTCCTGCGCCGGCTGTACGCCCGGGTGGGCGACCGGATCACCCTCGTCGGGGTCGGCGGCATCGAGACCGCCGAGGACGCCTGGCAGCGCATCCTCGCCGGCGCCACCCTCGTCCAGGGCTACAGCGCCTTCATCTACGAGGGCCCGTTCTGGTGCCGTGCCGTCCACCGGGGCCTCGCCGACCGGCTGCGCGACAGCCCGTACGCCACCCTCGCCGACGCCGTCGGCGCCGAGCACAAGAAGGTGACCGCATGACGACCCTGGAACCGTTCGGCGCCCGCCTGCGCCGTGCCATGGACGAGCGCGGGCCGCTCTGCGTCGGCATCGACCCGCACGCCTCGCTGCTGGCCGACTGGGGACTGAACGACGACGTCGCGGGCCTGGCGCGGTTCACCCGCACCGTCGTGGAGGCGCTCGCCGACCGCGTCGCCGTCCTCAAGCCGCAGTCCGCCTTCTTCGAACGCTTCGGCTCGCGCGGTCTCGCCGTCCTGGAGACGGCCGTCGTGGAGGCCCGCGAGCGCGGCGCGCTGGTCCTGATGGACGCCAAGCGCGGCGACATCGGCTCCACCATGGCCGCCTACGCCGCCACCTATCTGGACCCGGCCTCCCCGCTCTTCTCGGACGCCGTCACGGTCAGCCCGTTCCTGGGCTACGGCGCGCTGCGCCCCGCCGTGGACCTGGCCCGGAAGAACGGCTGCGGCCTGTTCACCCTC
This sequence comes from Streptomyces sp. x-80, assembly GCF_046549095.1. Classification (NCBI taxonomy): domain Bacteria; kingdom Bacillati; phylum Actinomycetota; class Actinomycetes; order Kitasatosporales; family Streptomycetaceae; genus Streptomyces; species Streptomyces sp. x-80. The sequence goes on along the minus strand of NZ_JAJPWM010000008.1, from coordinate 277,865 downwards.
GCCCTCACCTCCAACGCGGAGGGCCAGGAGGTCCAGCGCGCGGTACGCGCCGACGGCAGCACGGTCGCCGCCACCATGCTCGGCCATCTCGCGGCCGAGAACGCCGGCGCCGAGCCGCTGGGGTCCTTCGGCGCGGTGGTCGGCGCCACACTCGGCGATCTCTCCGCGTTCGACCTGGCGATCAACGGCCCGCTGCTCGCGCCCGGCATCGGTGCCCAGGGCGCCACCCCCGCGGATCTTCCCGCCGTCTTCGGCGACGCGGTCCGCAATGTCGTGCCGAGCGTCAGCCGGGGTGTGCTGCGGTACGGTCCGGACCCCGAGGCGCTGCTCACGGCGGCGGCCCGATTCGCCGACGAAGTGCGGAAGGCGGTCGATCAGCCGGGACTTTAGTCCCGAAATGTCCTGGTCAGCAGAGTCTGACCAGGACTTTTCGTCTGTTCTCGCTGACTCCGGCGCGCTCGGCCGCTAGTCTCCGTCGAGAGCACCGCACGTAAGAGCGTTGCTCGTTGCTCCGCGGTTGCGGGGCGACTAGGTTCCACACCGGTCCGTATCCGACAGTTCGACATCCGAGGTGACGTAGGCGTGGCTCTTCCGCCCCTTACCCCTGAACAGCGCGCAGCCGCGCTCGAAAAGGCCGCCGCGGCTCGCCGGGAGCGCGCCGAGGTCAAGAATCGGCTCAAGCACTCCGGCGCATCGCTCCATGACGTGATCAAGCAGGGCCAGGAGAACGACGTCATCGGCAAGATGAAGGTCTCCGCCCTCCTGGAGTCGCTCCCCGGCGTGGGCAAGGTCCGCGCCAAGCAGATCATGGAGCGGCTCGGCATCTCCGAGAGCCGCCGTGTCCGGGGTCTTGGCTCCAACCAGATCGCTTCTTTGGAGCGTGAGTTCGGCAGCACCGGTTCCTGAGTTTCCCGGCACCACCGGGAAGCTGGAATAATCGCTGCATGGCTGCAACATTCCGGGGTACGACCCCCGTGCCCCCGGACGCTCGTCCGCGACTGACCGTGCTCTCCGGCCCCTCGGGGGTCGGCAAGAGCACGGTCGTCGCCCATCTGCGCACCGTCCACCCCGAGGTCTGGCTCTCGGTGTCGGCCACCACCAGGAGGCCGCGCCCCGGAGAGCGGCACGGTGTCCAGTACTTCTTCGTCGACGACGAGGAGTTCGACAAGCTCGTCGCCAACGGTGAACTGCTGGAGTGGGCCGAATTCGCAGGCAACCGCTACGGCACCCCGCGCAAGGCGGTCCTGGACCGCCTGGAGGCCGGCGAACCCGTTCTGCTGGAGATCGACCTCCAGGGCGCCCGTCAGGTCCGCGAGTCCATGGCGGACGCCCATCTGGTCTTCCTGGCCCCGCCGAGCTGGGAGGAACTGGTCCGCCGGCTCACCGGCCGGGGCACCGAGGCACCCGAGATCATCGAGCGCCGGCTGGCGGCCGCGAAGGTCGAGCTGGCCGCGGAGACGGAGTTCGATGTGACCCTTGTCAACACCTCCGTCGAGGACGTCAGCCGTGAGCTGCTAGCCTTGATGTTGCGTCAATCCGGGGAGCGGGACATCAGCGGCTGAGGCCGCCGGCCCCGGACCGCCGAGGATTTTGCGCTTTACACCGGCTCCATACCCCTTCGGAAGGCAGAGAGTGTCCTCTTCCATCACCGCACCCGAGGGCATCATCAATCCGCCAATTGATGAGCTTCTCGAGGCCACCGACTCGAAGTACAGCCTCGTGATCTACGCCGCCAAGCGCGCGCGCCAGATCAACGCGTACTACTCGCAGCTCGGTGAGGGCCTGCTCGAGTACGTCGGCCCCCTCGTCGACACGCACGTCCACGAGAAGCCGCTGTCGATCGCGCTCCGCGAGATCAACGCGGGCCTGCTGACCTCCGAGGCCATCGAGGGTCCGGCTCAGTAAGCAGTACACCGTCCATACCAAGGGCCCGGCAGCGCGACTGCCGGGCCCTTGGTGTGTCATAGGGGCATACGTACGGACCGAGGCTCGGGGAGCAGCGAAGCGATGGACAAGCGGGAGCGGGACCAGCCCAGGGTCGTCCTGGGGGTCAGCGGCGGTATCGCCGCGTACAAGGCGTGCGAGCTGCTGCGGCGGCTGACCGAGTCCGGGCACGACGTACGGGTCGTGCCGACCGCCGCCTCGCTGCACTTCATCGGCGAGGCCACCTGGTCGGCGTTGTCCAGCAATCCGGCCGGTACCGAGGTGTGGGAATCCGTCCACGAGGTCCCGCACGTCCGGATCGGGCAGGGCGCCGACCTCGTCGTGGTCGCCCCGGCCACCGCCGACCTGCTGGCCAGGGCCGCCCACGGCCTCGCCGACGACCTGCTGACGAACACGCTGCTCACCGCGCGCTGTCCGGTGGTCTTCGCGCCCGCCATGCACACCGAGATGTGGGAGAACCCGGCCACCCGGGAGAACGTCGCCACGCTGCGCCGCCGTGGCGCGATCGTCATCGAGCCGGCGGTCGGCCGGCTGACCGGTGTCGACACCGGCAAGGGCCGCTTCCCGGACCCGGTCGAGATCTTCGAGCTCTGCCGCCGGATCCTGGCCCGCGGCCCCGAGGCGCGGCCCGCGGACCTCGCCGGCCGGCATGTCGTGGTGAGCGCCGGCGGTACCCGTGAACCGCTGGACCCCGTGCGCTACCTGGGGAACCGCTCCTCCGGCAGGCAGGGCTACGCGCTCGCCCGCACCGCGGCGGCCCGGGGCGCCCGGGTCACGCTCGTCGCCGCCCATACCGAGCTGCCCGATCCGGCGGGGGTGGACGTGGTGCACATCGGGACGGCCGGCCAGCTGCGTGAGGCGGTGCTGAAGGCCGCGGCGGACGCCGACGCGGTCGTCATGGCGGCCGCAGTAGCCGATTTCCGGCCCGCTGTCTACGCCACCGGCAAGATCAAGAAGAAGGACGGTGAGGAACCGGAACCGATCACTCTGGTTCGTAACCCGGACATTCTCGCCGAAATTTCCGCCGACCGGGCCCGTTCCGGCCAACTCGTCGTCGGCTTCGCCGCCGAGACCGACGAGGTACTCGCCAACGGGCGCGCCAAGCTCGTCCGCAAGGGCTGTGACCTGCTGGTGGTGAACGAGGTCGGAGAGCACAAGACGTTCGGTGCGGCGGAGAACGAGGCGGTGATCCTCGCAGCCGACGGAACCGAGACCCCGGTGCCGTTCGGACCGAAGGAAGTGCTGGCCGACAGGGTGTGGGACCTTGTCTCGGCCCGGTTCGGCGAGGCTCGTTCCTGATTTCCGATATCGCCTCATCGGTCGTGTGAATTCCGGTGCGACCTCTTGACCGGGCCCGGTCCGCACCGTGATCGTCCCACTGTGGGCCGAAGTGTCCCAGGTCACGAGGGGTCCATAAATCGAGACTGCGTGCCCGAACGCCACCCATGACCGATAAACTGGCGGAAGGATCGAGCCGAGCGCAGCTCTCGGCCTTTCCGTCAATGATCAGCCAGCAGCCGCTGCAACCCCAGGGAGCGATGTGTCCCGCCGCCTGTTCACCTCGGAATCTGTTACCGAGGGCCACCCCGACAAGATCGCTGACCAGATCAGCGACACGATTCTCGACGCGCTCCTCAAGGAAGACCCGACATCCCGGGTCGCCGTGGAGACGCTGATCACCACCGGCCTGGTGCACGTGGCCGGCGAGGTGACGACGAAGGCGTACGCCGACATCCCCAACCTCGTCCGCAACAAGATCCTCGACATCGGCTACGACTCGTCCAAGAAGGGCTTCGACGGCGCTTCCTGTGGCGTCTCGGTCTCGATCGGCGCACAGTCCCCGGACATCGCCCAGGGTGTTGACACCGCGTACGAGAAGCGGGTCGAGGGCGCCGCCTCCGGTGACGGGGAAGACGAGCTGGACAAGCAGGGCGCCGGCGACCAGGGCCTGATGTTCGGCTACGCCTGCGACGAGACCCCGGAGCTGATGCCGCTCCCGATCAACCTCGCGCACCGACTGTCCCGCCGGCTGTCCGAGGTCCGCAAGAACGGGACGATCCCGTACCTGCGCCCCGACGGCAAGACCCAGGTCACCATCGAGTACGACGGCCACAAGGCCGTCCGCCTCGACACCGTGGTCGTCTCCTCGCAGCACGCCTCGGACATCGACCTGGACTCGCTGCTGTCGCCCGACATCCGCGAATTCGTCGTCGAGCACGTCCTCAAGGAGCTGGTCGAGGACGGCATCAAGCTGGACACCGACGGCTACCGCCTGCTGGTCAACCCGACCGGCCGTTTCGAGATCGGCGGCCCGATGGGCGACGCCGGCCTGACCGGCCGCAAGATCATCATCGACACCTACGGCGGTATGGCCCGGCACGGCGGCGGCGCCTTCTCGGGCAAGGACCCGTCCAAGGTCGACCGCTCGGCCGCGTACGCGATGCGCTGGGTCGCCAAGAACGTCGTCGCGGCCGGCCTGGCCGCCCGCTGCGAGGTCCAGGTCGCCTACGCGATCGGCAAGGCCGAGCCCGTCGGTCTGTTCGTCGAGACCTTCGGCACCGCCACCGTGGACACCGACAAGATTGAGCAGGCCATCGGCGAGGTCTTCGACCTCCGCCCCGCCGCGATCATCCGCGACCTCGACCTGCTCCGCCCGATCTACGCCCAGACCGCCGCCTATGGCCACTTCGGCCGCGAGCTGGACGACTTCACCTGGGAGCGCACCGACCGCGTCGACGCCCTCCGCAGCGCCGCGGGCCTCTGAGCCCTCGCCCTGCCACAGGTCGAAACCCACGGCCCCGGACCGATCGGTCCGGGGCCGTGGGTTTCGGGTGGCGCCGAGGCAGACCGGGCGCTCCCCGCTGAGGCGACACCTCGACACCTCGACACCTCGACACGTAGACACATCGACATGTCCGAGACGGCATTCACTGCCAGGAGGCGGCCCGCATTCTCGCCTGCCCGGCGGATGACGCCCGATCAGCGGGATGCCTCCCACAGCGCGGCCGCCACGGCGACCTCGGTGCCGGCCAGGCCGACGGAGCAGAAGACCGTCAGCTGGCCGGGGCCGGTCCGGGCCGCCGCCGACCCGCTCAGGACGGCGCCGAGCTCCACCATCCGATCGGGCGCGAACAGGTGCGGCTCGGGGTAACCGGCCGCCTGAGCACGGGAGTCCGTGAGGATCACCTCGGCCCGGTCCGCCAGGGCGGTGGGTACTTCGTGTCGCGAGCGGGTCTTGGGGCCCAGCGTCGTCACATGCGTCCCGGCCGCGAGGCAGTCGGCATCCAGGACCGGCACCGCACTGTTCGTGGCCACGATCACCACATCCCGCTCGCGTACGGCATCCTCCGGCTCGGCCACCGCACGCGCCCTGACCCCCAGTTCGTCGGCGGCCCTCGTGGCGAATGCGGCGGCGTGTTCCCGGTGCCGGGCCACCACCACGACGTCCGCCACCGGCCGCACTGCGCACAGCGCCCACAGCTGCGCCCACGCCTGCGCACCGGCGCCCACCAGTCCCAGGCGGACGGCCCCGGGCCTGGCCGCCGCGTCCACCGCGAGAGCGCCGATGGCTCCGGTCCGCCGTGCGCCGAGCTCCGTCCCGTGCACCAGCGCGCGCAACTCGCCGTCGTCGGAGCCCCAGACGGCCACCAGCTGTTCCGCACCGACGAGGGTGTCGTAGGCGCGGAAGCCGAACATGCGCCGGTCGTGCAGGTGCCCGGTGGTGAAGACCAGGTCACCGCCACCGATGTCCGCCCGGACCCGCGGCGGTGCGTGGAGCGTGCCCGCATGGTGAGCCAGCAGCGCCGCACGCACGGCACGGACCGTCGTCGCCGCATCGAGGCGGGCACGGACATCGTCGTCGTTGAACAACACCGGAGACATGGGCGCAACCTCTCACCGCGAACAGGGACGGCGGCCACTCTGCCGGGCCGGTGCCGCCCGGGTAACGGCCTTCCGCCGGAGAGCGGACCCGACCGAGGGCCCAGGACCGAGGGCGGATACGTCCGGTGCAACGGCCCGCCCCCGCGGAGGACACCGACGAGGCGGCCCGCGTCACTTCGACGGCTCAGCCCTGCGGACAGCCGGTCTCCGCGAGGTCCGCAGCGAGGTCGGCCAGGGTAATGCCGGGACGCAGCGCGGTGCCCACCGCGTCGGTCAGCGGACGCGAGGCCAGGACGTGGCGGACGACCGCCAGGCCGACCGGGAGCTCGTAGCAGTCTTCGGCGAACCGCTGGAACGTCTTCGCCGAGCGATCCGCCGGCAACAGGAACAAGTGCCCGGCGCCGTCCGGGTCTCCCGGCGCTGCCCTCGGGGAAGTCGATCGCGCCGGTCCGCCGGGCATCGTCCCCCGACTCCCGCCACAGACAAGCCATGACACGGGGAATCCCGTCCCCGTCCGAGAACGCGGGCTCCGCCACGAACGGCCGGAAGACCTCGGGAAGGCCCGTCGAGCACACCTGGCCAGGGCGCGCCCGTCTCGTAGGGGCTCATCGGTGATTCGTGCGCGAACCCCCGGACACAGGCGCCGGCGGCGGAGAAGACGATGGAGTACTCGTCGCCCGACCCGTCGCGCAGGGAGGCCATCGACTCGGTCCCGGACCACTGGGCCGCGAAGGAGTGGCGGTGGAAGGCCCGCTCGGGGCAGAGCGCCGCGTCCAGCACGGCCAGGGAACGGCAGTGCTCCCGCAGGACGGAGTCCCCGGCAGCTGCTGAGCGATGTCGTGAACGGCCATGCGCTCAGTCAAGGGCATGGGTCTGACACTCCGGGTTTCTGCCCGGGGCCTGCCGCATGAGACATCGGAGGGTGGCGCACGCTGCCCGGGGACGTACGGAACGGAAACCGTCGGGCGGGTCGGGACGGCCCGGCGGAAGGAAGTCCGGCGGAGAGTGAAGGGCGTCCGGCGCTGGGAAACGGTCCGGTCCTCGGCGGGCGATGACGCCGGGCGTCCGCGGGGGCCGCCGGGGTGATGGCTCGCCGACGGCCGTTGTCCGAGGCGTCTGCTAAGACTGATGCTGTGAGCAGGGAGAACGGGCGACCGGGGGCGGAGACGGGTGCGGGCGAGCAGCTGGCCCTCATCCGGGAGGCCGTGCGTGAAACCAAGGCGGAGCGGGCGAAGCCGCGGACCTGGCGGGGGGCCGAGCTGGCGGCCGGCCTGCCGGTGGCGCGGGTGCTCGTGGACAAGGGGCTGGTGCACCTCGACCGCTACTTCGACTACGCCGTGCCCGCCGCCATGGACGCCGAGGCGCAGCCCGGGGTGCGGGTGCGGGTGCGGTTCGGGGCGGGGGAGAAGGGGGGCCGGCGCGAGGGCGGCAAGCTGGTCGGCGGCTTCATCGTGGAGCGCGTCGCCGAGAGCGACTACCGCGGTGTGCTCGCGCCGCTCGCGCAGGTGCTCTCGTCCGAGCGGGTGCTGACCCCCGAGCTGCTGGCGCTCTGCCGGGCGGTCGCGGACCGCTATGCCGGGACCCTCGCCGACGTGGTGCAGCTGGCGGTGCCGCCCCGCCGGGCGCGTGCCGAGGCGAAGCCGTCCCCTGCCCCGCCGCCGCCCAACGCACCGCCCGATCCGGGCAGTTGGGAGCGGTACGCGGCCGGTGCCGGTTTCCTGACGGCGCTGGCGCGGGGGGACGCGCCGCGCGCGGTGTGGACGGCGCTGCCCGGTGCGACCTGGCCGCAGGAGCTGGCGCGGGCGGTGGCCGCGGCGTTGGCCTCGGGGCGCGGCGCCCTGGTGGTGGTGCCGGACGGGCGGGCTGCGGCGCGGGTGGACACGGCGCTCGACGAGCTGATCGGGCCGGGCCGCCATGTGCTGCTGACCGCCGACGCCGGGCCCGAGGAACGCTACCGGCGGTGGCTGGCCGTCAGCAGGGGCGCCGTCCGCGCCGTGATCGGGACGCGCGCGGCGATGTTCGCGCCGGTCGCCGAACTCGGGCTGGTCGCGCTCTGGGACGACGGCGACGGCAGCCACAGCGATCCGCACGCACCCCAGCCGCACGCCCGAGAGGTGCTGATCCAGCGCTCGGTCAGTGAGCGGGCCGGTTTTCTGCTCGGCGGCCTGAGCTGCACCGTCGAGGCCGCCCAGCTGGTCGAGACGGGCTGGGCGCGCCCGCTGGCCGCCGACCGCGAGCAGGTGCGGGCGGCGGCGCCCATGGTGCGTACGATCGGGGACGGCGACGAGGCGCGGGACGCGGCGGCGCGGGCCGCCCGGCTGCCGACGATGGCCTGGCAGGTGGTGCGGGAGGGGCTCCGGCGCGGACCGGTGCTCGTCCAGGTCCCGCGCCGCGGCTACGCCCCCCGGCTGGCCTGCGAACGCTGCCGGGCGCCGGCCCGCTGCCGGTCCTGCGCCGGCCCGCTGGAGTCACGGGACGCGGGCGAACTGGCCTGCGCGTGGTGCGGCCGGCCGGAGCCGGACTGGCACTGCACGGAGTGCGGCGGTACCCGGCTGCGGGCCCGGATCGTGGGGGCGAGGCGGACGGCGGAGGAGCTGGGCCGGGCGTTCCCGGCCGTCCCGGTGCGTACCTCGGGGCGCGACCATGTCCTGACGTCCGTGCCGGACGCCCCCGCGCTGGTGGTGAGCACGCCCGGCGCGGAACCGGTGGCGGAGGGCGGCGGATATGCGGCCGCACTGCTGCTGGACGGCTGGGCGCTGCTGGGCCGGCCGGATCTGCGGGCGGGGGAGGAGGCGCTCCGCCGCTGGCTGGGGGCCGCCGCGCTGGTCCGCGGTCATGCGGAGGGCGGCACCGTCGCGGTGATCGCGGAACCGACCCTGCGGCCGGTACAGGCCCTGGTGCGCTGGGATCCGGTCGGCCACGCCGTCCGCGAACTGTCCGAGCGGGCCGAGCTGGGCTTTCCCCCGGTCTCCCGGATGGCCTCGGTGGCCGGCCGCGCCGAGGACGTCGTCGAGCTGCTCAAATCGGCCGAACTCCCGCAGGGAGCCGAGGTGTTGGGCCCCGTACCCCTGCCGGTGCCGGACCTGGGCCGCCCCCGCAGACCGGGCGACCCGCCGCCGGGCGAGGAGTGGGAACGCACGCTGGTGCGGGTCCGGCCGGGGCAGGGCGCGGCGCTCGCGGCAGCGCTGAAGGCGGCCCGCGCGGCGCGGCTGGTCAAGCGGGCGGGGGAGCCGGTACGGGTCCGGATCGATCCGCCCGACCTCGGGTGAGGCGGGGCGGCCGGGCGGCGAGGCCGACGGGCGAGGCCGCCGTTGACGCGTGACGTGCGCGCCGGGGCTGTGGCGCGGCTGCGGCGTGGGGCGTCTGTGGTGCCCACGGGACCGGTGGACGGGGGCCGCCGCCCAGCGGCCGGGAGGGACGGCCGTACGAGCGGCCACCGGGCGGGCGCGAGACACGCGCCGGCACCGGTACGCGGCAGGACCGGTGGGGCGGGCGGTCCCGGAGCGTTGGCGCGCCGCCCCCGACGCCGGAGCCGGGGAGTGCGAGGGGTGTCGGCGTCAGCCGTTGCGCGGGCCGGGGAAGGCGCCGGGCCGGGCCTCTTCCCTGGTGGCCGCGGACGGCTGGGCGGGCATCGAACGGGCGGCGGGCACCGATGGCGCGGCGGGCAGGCCCGCGCCCACGGCCACCGTGCGGGCCGGGGCCGCCTCGGGCGACCGGACCACCGGCTCGGCGCCGTCGCCGGCGGGCTGGGCGGCGGACCGGCGGGCACCGTAACGGCGGTGCACCGCCTGCTTGGTGACGCCGAGCGCCGACCCCACCGCGTCCCAGGAGAAGCCCAGCGAGCGGTCGAAGTCGACCGCTGCCGTGACGAGCGTTTCGACGCTGTCCCGCAGCTCCTGGGCGAGGCGTACCGTCGGCGCGGGCGCGCGTCCGTAGACGACGAAGCCCGCGGAGGGCCCGGTGCGCCGCGGCCGGTAGACGTTGCCGAGCTGAGCGGTCAGGGTGCGCAGCGCGTCCACCTGCCGGCGGACCCGCTCGATGTCCCGCACCAGGAGATGCAGGCTGGCGCGCGCCTGGGCGTCGTGGGTTGCGTGGTCGGCCATGAGCAAGCCTCTCGAACCGGCGTGAAAAGGGAAACAGTGAAAGAGATCGGGCCGTCAAAGCGGCTCGATATAGGTCAATACTGTTTGACCAACGCGTCAGCAGCGGCTCTGGTCACGGTATGGGGGCGTACGACCTTCCGTGCAGGGCGCAGACGAGTTCGCGCGCCCCCGGGGCCACGGCCCATGACCGGGGGCCGGCCTCATAGACTGGTGCGCCGTTCCGCTGCGTGTGAGAGGTAGTGCGCCACCCATGAGGCTCGTCTTCGCCGGTACCCCCGAGGTCGCCGTACCCGCTCTCGATGCCCTGATCGCCTCGGACCGGCACGAGGTCGTGGCCGTCGTGACCAGGCCCGACGCCCCGGCAGGCCGTGGCCGAAGGCTGGTCGCCAGTCCTGTCGCGGAGCGCGCGCAGGAGGCGGGCATCGAGATCCTCAAGCCCGCCAGGCCGCGGGACGCGGACTTCCAGGCCCGGCTGCGGGAGATCGCGCCGGACTGCTGCCCGGTGGTTGCCTACGGCGCGCTGCTGCCGAAGTCCGCCCTGGGCATTCCCGCCAACGGATGGGTCAACCTGCACTTCTCGCTGCTGCCCGCATGGCGCGGCGCGGCGCCCGTACAGCACGCGGTGCTGGCGGGTGACGAGGTGACGGGTGCGGCGACCTTCCAGATCGAGGAGGGGCTGGACTCCGGTCCGGTCTTCGGGGTGGTGACCGAGGAGATCCGGCCGACGGACACCAGCGGTGATCTGCTCACCCGGCTGGCGTTCGCCGGCGCCGGGCTGCTCGTCGCCACGATGGACGGCATCGAGGACGGCACCCTGCACCCCGTACCGCAGCCCGCCGAGGGCATCTCCCTCGCTCCGAAGATCGAGGTCGAGGACGCCAAGGTGGACTGGACCGCGCCGGCGCTGCGGGTGGACCGCGTGATCCGCGGCTGCGCGCCCGCGCCCGGTGCGTGGACCGTCTTCCGCGGTGAACGCCTCAAGCTGATGTCGGTGTCCGCCGCGGACCACACCGGTCCGGAGCTCGCGCCCGGCGAACTCGCCGTCACGAAGAAGGCGGTGTACGCCGGTACCGGCAGCCACGCCGTCGAACTGCTCTGGGTCCAGCCCCAGGGCAAGAAGCCGATGAAGGCCGCCGACTGGGCGCGCGGCGCACGCATCGCGACCGGCGGGCGGCTGGGCGACTGAGACGGGCGGGGCCCGCCGGCCGTGGCCGCCCGCCCCGCCGGTCCTGCCCCGGATGTGCTGGCCACGGGGGCCGCGTAGGCTTGGGCGGACCTCTCCATCTCGTATCCGGAGCACCTTTTCTGTGAGCCAGCAGCCGCGTCGCCGCCCCAGCAAGCCCTACCGCCGCCCGCAGAAGGACCCGGTCAGGATCCTCGCGTTCGAGGCGCTGCGGGCGGTCGACGAGCGGGACGCGTACGCGAATCTGGTCCTGCCGCCGTTGCTGCGCAAGGCGCGTGAAGCCGGCGACTTCGATTCCCGGGACGCGGCGCTGGCGACGGAGCTGGTCTACGGGACGCTGCGGCGCCAGGGGACGTACGACGCGATCCTCGCGCAGTGCGTGGACCGGCCGCTGCGGGAGGTGGACCCGCCGGTGCTGGACGTGCTGACGCTCGGCGCGCACCAGTTGCTCGGTACCCGGATCCCGACGCACGCCGCCGTCAGCGCGAGCGTCGAACTCGCGCGGGTGGTGCTGGGCGACGGGCGGGCCAAGTTCGTCAACGCGGTACTGCGCAAGGTCGCGGCGCACGACCTGGACGGCTGGCTGGAGCGGGTCGCCCCGGAGTACGACGAGGACCCCGAGGACCACCTCGGCATCGTCCACGCGCATCCGCGCTGGATCGTCTCGGCTCTGTGGGACTCCCTCGGCGGCGGCCGCGCGGGCATCGAGGACCTGCTGGAGGCGGACAACGAGCGGCCCGAGGTGACGCTGGTGGCGCGGCCCGGCCGGGCCACCGCCGAGGAGCTGCTGGCCGCCGTCGGCGAGGACCGGGCGCTGCCCGGCCGCTGGTCCCCGTACGCGGTGCGGCTCGCCGAGGGCGGTGAGCCGGGCGCGCTGGACGCGGTGCGCGAGGGGCGGGCCGGTGTGCAGGACGAGGGCAGCCAGCTGGTGGCGATCGCGCTGGCGAACGCCCCGGTGGAGGGCACCGACCGCTTCTGGCTGGACGGCTGCGCGGGCCCGGGGGGCAAGGCGGCGCTGCTGGCCGCGCTCGCGGCGCAGCGCGGCGCGGCCCTGCTGGCGTCGGAGAAGCAGCCGCACCGTGCGCGCCTGGTGGCGCGCACGCTGGAGGGCAACCCCGGCCCGTACGCGGTCATCGCCGCGGACGGCACCCGGCCGGCCTGGCGGCCGGGCGCCTTCGACCGGGTGCTGGTGGACGTGCCGTGCACGGGCCTGGGCGCGCTGCGCCGGCGGCCGGAGGCGCGCTGGCGGCGGCGCCCCGAGGACCTGGGCGGCTTCGCGCCGCTGCAGCGCGAACTGCTCCGGCAGGCGCTGGCCGCGGTCCGGGTCGGCGGTGTGGTGGGCTATGCCACCTGCTCTCCGCACCTGGCCGAGACGCGGGCCGTGGTGGAGGACGTGATCAAGGGGCGTGGCGGCGCGGCGGTGGAAGCGGCGTGGATCGACGCCCGGCCGCTGATGCCGGGCGTGCCGGCGCTCGGCGACGGGCCGGACGTCCAGCTGTGGCCGCATCTGCACGGGACGGACGCGATGTATCTGGCGCTGCTGCGGCGGACGGCCTGAGGATCGCGGGAGCAGGAAAGACGGCGGCGAAGCGGGACACCGCCGGATCGGGACCACGGGACCGGTCCGTACGGCGGCGAAGAGACATCGGACCTCTCCCACCGCCGCCCGACGCTCGCGGGGCCCTGCCCAGGGTGCCGGGGAGCGGTCGGCCGCGCGTCCGGTGCCGGGCGCGCGGCCCGCGTCCCGTCTGCCGGGGCCGTCACGACATACTGAAGACATGGCCCTGATCAACCCCAGCATCCTGTCCGCAGACTTCGCCCGGCTCGCCGAGGAGGCGAAGGCCGTCGAGGGCGCCGACTGGCTCCATGTCGACGTCATGGACAACCACTTCGTGCCGAACCTCACGCTCGGTGTGCCGGTCGTCGAGTCGCTGAGCAAGGCGACCGACACCCCCCTCGACCTGCATCTGATGATCGAGGACCCGGACCGGTGGGCGCCGCAGTACGTCGAGGCCGGGGCCGGTTCCGTCACCTTCCATGTGGAGGCGGCGGCCGCCCCGGTGCGGCTCGCGCGGGAGATCCGGGCGCAGGGGGCGCGGGCGTCGATGGCCCTCAAGCCGGCCACGCCGATCGAGCCGTACGAGGATCTGCTGCCCGAACTCGACATGCTGCTGATCATGACCGTGGAGCCCGGCTTCGGTGGCCAGGCGTTCCTGGACATCATGCTGCCGAAGATCCGCCGGACCCGGGAACTCATCTCCCGGCACGGTCTGGAGCTGTGGCTCCAGGTGGACGGCGGGGTCTCGGCGGACACCATCGAGCGGTGCGCGGAGGCGGGCGCCGATGTCTTCGTGGCGGGCTCCGCGGTGTACGGCGCGGACGATCCGGCCAAGGCGGTCCGCGATCTCCGGGAGAAGGCCGAGGCGGCGACGGCGGCGAGCTGGGGCTGCGCGCACTGATTCCGGGGCCGGGAGTGGGGCCGGCGGACGAGGGGCGACGGGCCGGAGCCGGGGTGCCGGCCCGCGGTGCTGCCGCCGGGCCGTCGGCTGTCCGTGGCGCAACCGGGCGTTCATGTCCGTCGCGGCGGTCGTGGTCCCCGTCGGCCTCGGGTTTCTGAAAGGATGAGCAAAGACCCGATCAGATGCGCAAAAGGGGAGAATTTCGTGGTAGCCAGCCGCCCACAGTCCGGAATGGGCCCCGCCGAGCTGGTCCAGGCCGCGGCCATGGCCCGCCGCTTCTACCTTGAAGGCAAGTCCAAGATCCAGATCGCGGAGGAGTTCGGCGTCAGCCGGTTCAAGGTCGCCCGGGTGCTGGAGACGGCGCTCGAACGGGATCTCGTACGCATCGAGATCCGGGTGCCGTCCGAACTGGACGCGGAGCGCTCCGACGCCCTGCGGGCCCGCTACGGCCTGCGGCACGCGGTCGTCGTCGAGTCGCCCGCGGACGCGCCCGCCGCCTTCGGCGGGGGGACCCCCACCGAGGACGCCCCCGACCCGGAGAACCTCGGTGAGGTCGCGGCCGGCCTCCTGGGCGAACTGGTCAACGAGGGCGATGTGCTGGGCCTGGCCTGGGGTCGGTCGACCATTCACATGGCGGCCGCGCTGCACCGGCTCCCGCCGTGCACCGTCGTCCAGCTGACCGGCGTGTACGACGCGGGCACCGCCGACCGCGGGTCGGTCGAGGCGGTGCGCCGCGCGGCCGATGTCGCCGGCGGCGAGGCGCACCCCATCTACGCGCCGATGCTGCTGCCCGACCCGGCGACCGCCGCGGCGCTGCGCGGCCAGACCGGTATCGCCCGCGCGTTCGAGTACTTCGACAAGGTCACCGTCGCCTGTGTCTCCATCGGCTCCTGGGCGCCGGGCATCTCGACCGTCTACGACATGCTGTCGGAGCAGGAGCGGGAGCACTACGCCTCGCTCGGCGCCGCCGCCGAGATGTCCGCCCACCTCTTCGACGCCGACGGCCGCCGCATCGGCCGCGATCTCGGCGAGCGCTGCATCACCGTCGAGGCGGACCGGCTGCGGCGGATCCCCGAGGTCGTCGCCATCGCCGGCGGCCGGCGCAAGGCCGCGGCGATCGGCGCGGTGCTGCGCTCCGGACTCGTGACGAGCCTGGTGACCGACACCGCCGCCGCCGACCATCTGCTGCTGGAGACCGGCCCGGGACCGCGCCCCGCCCTGGACCGCGCGGACCCTGACGGGGTGTGACACGGGCGGGTTGTGACACGGGCGGGCGCACCCGCGGCGGCGTGACCGGTGCGGGCGCGCCCGGTGTGCCGCGCCGCGCCGCCCGTGGTGCCGGGCGCGAAATCCGGCGGGCAGCGCGGGCGTGGCTGTGACAGCATCGGCGCCATGATGATCAGCTCCACGTCGCACCGGGCCACCGCCGCTGTCGGCGCACTGCTCGCCGGGTTGCTCCTCGTCCTGACCGGCTGTTCCACCGGCGGTGGTGGCAAGGGGAGTCCGCACGGTCCGGCGCCGTCCGGCACCAGCGCCACCGGGACGCGGTCGCCCGGCGCCGCCGGAACGCCGGGCTGGGCGAAGGGGATGCCCACCGTCCCGGCCGGCCAACTGCCGTCCCAGGCCCGGGACACCCTCCGGCTCATCGATTCCCGCGGGCCCTTCCCGTACCCGAAGGACGGGACCGTCTTCGGCAACCATGAGCGGCTGCTGCCCCGTCAGTCGCGCGGTTACTACCACGAGTACACCGTCCCCACGCCGGGCTCGAAGAACCGGGGTGCCCGCCGCATCATCTCCGGTGACGGCCACGAGACGTACTACACCGACGATCACTACCGGTCCTTCAAGGCGGTGCTCCGATGACGGGTTCCGTGCCCCGGCCGCTGGCGGCGGTGCTCGACGGCAGTACGCCCCCGGGTGTGCTGCCCTGGCCTGCGGACCGTCCGGTGGCGGAGGCGCTGGCCGCGGCCCGGGACGCCGGCTGGAGCGGTGCGGTCCTCGACCTGGCAGGGGTCGCGGACAAGGCGGAGTTCATGACGCGGTGCGCCGGCTCGCTGCGGCTGCCGGACTGGTTCGGCCGGAACTGGGACGCGCTCGCCGACTGCCTCACCGACCTGTCCTGGTGCCCCGCCACCGGCGGCCGGCTGCTGGTCGTGACCGGCTGGCAGGGCTACGCGTCCGCCGCACCGGACGACTGGAGCGTCGTCGAGGGCGTGCTGGCCGACGCGGTCGGGTACTGGCGGGGTACCGCCACCGGGCTGGCCGTGATCATGGTGCGGGGCCGGGCGGGCCAGGGCGCCTGAGGGGCGGCCCGGAGACCGTTCAGCGGTCGCTCGGAGATCCCCCAGAGGAACAACGGTTCGCCTGTTTCGGCCGGGATGAGGGATGATGTCCTAGGAGCCGCAGCCCGATCCGGTGCCGGTTCGACGCTGACTCCCCACCCGCCCATACGTAAAACCGCAGGTGAGAGAGTCAGTATGCGTTTCCTGAACGATGCGAAGCCGCCGTACGACCTGACGTACGACGATGTGTTCATGGTGCCCAGCCGCTCCGCGGTGGGTTCCCGGCAGGGTGTGGATCTGTCCGCCCCCGACGGAACCGGTACCACCATCCCCCTGGTGGTCGCCAACATGACGGCCATCGCCGGCCGCCGGATGGCCGAGACCGTCGCCCGCCGCGGCGGCCTGGTCGTCATTCCGCAGGACATTCCGATCGATGTCGTCACCGAGGTCGTGTCCTGGGTCAAGCGCCGGCACCTCGTGCTGGACACCCCGATCGTGCTGGCGCCGAGCGCGACCGTCGCCGACGCCCTGTCGCTGCTGCCCAAGCGGGCCCACGGCGCGGGCATCGTCGTCGAGGCCGGCCGGCCGGTCGGCGTCGTCACCGAGCACGACCTGGCCGGGGTGGACCGCTTCACCCAGGTGTCCGAGGTGATGTCCAGGGACCTGCTGGTCCTGGACGCGGACATCGACCCGCGGGAAGCCTTCAACCAGCTGGACGCCGCCCACCGCAAGCTGGCGCCCGCGGTCGACGCGGACGGCAAGCTGGTCGGCATCCTCACCCGTAAGGGCGCGCTGCGCGCCACCCTCTACACCCCCGCCACCGACGCCGAGGGCAAGCTGCGGATCGCGGCCGCCGTCGGTATCAACGGCGATGTGGCGGGCAAGGCCAAGGCGCTGCTGGACGCCGGTGTGGACACGCTCGTCGTGGACACCGCGCACGGCCACCAGGAGTCGATGATCGCCGCGGTCCGGGCCGTCCGGGCACTGGACCCGAAGGTGCCGCTCGTGGCGGGCAACATCGTCGCCGCCGAGGGCGTGCGCGACCTGATCGAGGCCGGCGCGGACATCATCAAGGTCGGGGTCGGCCCCGGCGCGATGTGCACCACCCGCATGATGACCGGTGTCGGCCGCCCGCAGTTCTCCGCGGTGCTGGAGTGCGCGGCCGAGGCCAGGAAGTTCGGCAAGCACGTCTGGGCCGACGGCGGCGTACGGCACCCGCGCGATGTCGCGATGGCGCTGGCCGCGGGCGCCTCCAACGTCATGATCGGCTCGTGGTTCGCCGGCACCCTGGAGTCCCCCGGCGACCTCCAGCACACCGCCGACGGCCGGCCGTACAAGGAGAGCTTCGGCATGGCCTCCGCGCGTGCGGTGCGCAACCGCACGAGCGAGGAGTCGGCCTACGACCGGGCCCGCAAGGGGCTGTTCGAGGAGGGCATCTCCACCTCGCGGATGTTCGTCGACCAGGCCCGCCCCGGCGTCGAGGACCTGATCGACTCCATCATCGCGGGCGTCCGCAGCTCCTGCACGTACGCGGGCGCCGGTTCCTTGGCGGAGTTCGCCGAGAAGGCCGTGGTCGGGGTGCAGAGCGCCGCCGGTTACGCCGAGGGCAAGCCGCTGCACGACAGCTGGAGCTGAGCCGCCGGGGCCGTGGCCGGTCCCCGCGCGCCGTTTGCCGGCCCCGCACCGACCCGGTGCGGGGCCGGCCGCGTTCCGGCAGGCGGCGCCGGACGCGCACTCCGGCAGGCGGACCCGCCGAAAGCCGTCATACGATCGGACAGTGGCGCGCAACGAACCACCGCCCTCCGCTCCGGGTGCGCAACGATCGGTCGCAGTTGCGCAAGGAACCTGCATTACGGCAGGTCAGCGCTGGGCCGTAAGGTCAGGCGCTGTACGTGGAGTGGCGGTGACCGCCTGCTCGGCGGTCTCCTGCGGTGGGTATTTCGTCGTGCCCGCGTACCGACCGCTGCCGGTCGCCGTCAGACGACCGGCAGCGATGAAGGAGCCACCCCAGTGTTGGAGCACGGCGCAGCCCCACCCGCGGGGGGCGGGAACCCCCGGCCACCCGTCGCCGGAGGTCTCGGCACCCGGCTGATGCGACGCAAGCCGGTCGAACGGCTGGTCGCCGAGAGCGGGCGCGGCGAGGGCGGATCGCTCCGCCGCTCGATGGGCGTATGGCAGCTGACCATGATCAGCATTGGCGCCACGCTCGGCACCGGCATCTTCGTGGTCCTCGGCGAGGCGGTGCCCAAAGCCGGCCCGGCCGTCATCCTCTCCTTCGTCCTGGCCGGTATCACCGCCCTGTTCTCCGCCCTCTCCTACGCAGAGCTGGCCGGCACCATCCCGGTCTCCGGCTCCTCGTACTCCTACGCGTACGCCACGCTCGGCGAACTGATCGCCTGGATCTGCGGCTGGTGTCTGATCCTGGAGTACGGCGTCTCGGTCGCCGCCGTCGCCGTCGGCTGGGGCCAGTACCTGAACGAGCTGCTGGCCGGCACGGTCGGCTTCACCATCCCCGAGGCGCTGGCCGCCCCGCCCGGCAACGGTGGCGTCTTCAATCTGCCGGCGCTGCTGGTCGTGATGCTCGCGATGGTCTTCCTGCTGGGCGGCGCCAGGGAGAGCGCCCGCGCGAACACCATCATGGTCACCGTCAAGATCGTCGCCCTGCTCCTGTTCTGCGGGGTCGCCCTCCAGGGCGTCCGCTCCGGGAACTACGCCGACTTCATGCCGATGGGCATGGCGGGTGTCAGCGCCGCGGGCGCGACCCTGTTCTTCTCCTACATCGGCTTCGACGCGGCCTCCACGGCGGGCGAGGAGGCCAAGAACCCGCAGCGCGATCTGCCGCGCGCGATCATGCTCTCGCTGGTGCTCGTCACCCTGCTGTACTGCCTGGTCGCCGCGGTGGCCGTGGGCGCGCTGCCGTGGCGTGAGTTCGCCGGTTCGGAGGCCGCGCTGGCCGGGATCCTCAAGACCGTCACCGGACAGAACGTCTGGGCCGTGCTGCTCGCCTTCGGCGCCGTCGTCGCCATCGCCAGCGTCGTGCTGACCGTGCTCTACGGGCAGACCCGCATCCTCTTCGCGATGTCCCGCGACGGCCTGATGCCGAAGGTGTTCTCCCGGGTGCACCCCAGGACCGGCGCGCCGCGCGCCAACACCGTGATCGTCTCGCTGTTCTGCGGAGTGCTCGCCGCCGCCGTCCCGCTGGGCCAGCTGGCCGACGCCACCAGCATCGGCACCCTCTTCGCCTTCGCGCTGGTCAACGTCGCGGTGATCGTGCTGCGCCGGACCCGCCCGGACATGCCGCGCGCCTTCCGTACGCCGCTGGCCCCGCTCTTCCCGGCGATCGGCTTCCTGCTGTGCATCTACATGATGGGCAACCTCGGCCCGGTGACCTGGGTGGTCTTCGGCGTCTGGATGGCCGTGGGCCTTGTGGTCTACTTCGGATACGGCATGCGCCGGTCCCGGCTGACCACGGCAGAGAAGTGATCCACCCGCAGTGCGACTGAACGACCTCGACGAACGCATCGTCCACGCCCTCGCGGAGGACGCCCGCCGCAGCTACGCCGACATCGGCCAGGAGGTCGGCCTGTCCGCGCCGGCCGTCAAACGCCGCGTGGACCGGCTGCGGGCCGACGGAGCCATCACCGGTTTCACGGTACGCGTCGATCCGGCCGCGCTGGGCTGGGAGACCGAGGGTTTCATCGAGCTGTATTGCAGCCGCAACACCTCGCCGGAGGCGATCCACCGCGGTCTGGCGCGCTACCCGGAAGTGGCGGCCGCCTCCACCGTCACCGGTGAGGCGGACGCCATCGTCCAGGTCTTCGCCTCCGACATGCGGCATTTCGAACGGGTGCTGGAGCGGATCGCGGGGGAGCCGTTCGTGGAGCGGACCAAGTCCGTACTGGTGCTCTCGCCGCTGCTGCGGCGGTTCGGCTCGGGGGCGCCGGGCTGAGGGGCCGTCGTCGAACAGCCCCTTCCCCGGGCTCCGTCCGGGAGGTGACCGCGGGCCCTTGGCGTCCGGTCCGGCCGGCTGCCGGCAAGTGCGCACCGCGTCCCTGCGATCTGCCCCCATCTCTGCCCTTTTGTACCTTCCGCTGCGGGCCGGCCTCCCGTATCTCTGGCAAGAGGCCGAACGGGCGGCCGCACAAGAAGGGTGATGACGTGACACGAGCAGTGCGCAGGCAATCGGACAACGGCGAGCCTGCCCACCTCTCCCCGGCGAAGCCGGCCCGCGAGGCGACCACCGCTTCCGGCGGCGCGGCACCGCCTCTGTCGCCCGCCGGCATCCAGGCGCTCCAGCGCGCGGCGGGGAACTCCGCGGTGGCGCGGATGCTGGCGCGGGACGAGCACACACACGGGCCCGGCTGCGGTCACGGGGCGCCCGCGCCCGTACAGCGCTCCAGCGTCCACACGACGCTCTCCTCCTCGGGCCGGCCGCTGGACGGTGCGCTGCGGACGGAGATGGAGGCCAGACTGGGGGCCGATTTCGGGGACGTACGCCTCCACACGGACGCGGCGGCCCAGCGGTCCGCCGCCGAGGTGGGTGCGCGGGCCTACACCTCCGGCAGCCATGTGGTGATCGGGGACGGCGGCGGGGACAAGCACACCCTGGCCCACGAGCTGACCCATGTGATCCAGCAGCGCAAGGGCCCGGTCGCCGGTACCGACAACGGCAACGGGCTGAGCGTCAGCGACCCCGGCGACCGCTTCGAGCGCGAGGCCGAGGCCAACGCGCGGCAGGTGATGTCGGGCGCGGTACCGCAGCGGGCGGCCGACGAGGGGGCCGCGGAGCGCGTGGGCCCGGCAGCCGGGGAACCGGCCGCGGTGCAGCGTGCCGAGTTCCGGCAGACCACGGCCACGAACGCGACCGACCGCGATGTCGTCCTGCGCATGCTGGACCGGATCTCGCGCATCGCGCTGGACACCATCACCAAAGAGAACGCCAACGACGTCCACCGCAAGACCAAGCAGCCCAACCGCAGTGCCAAGAAGATCACGCCGCACCTGGCGGCGACCCTGCTGCCCGGCAACACCCTCGCCATCGCGGGTAACACGGGCAAGCGCAAGGTCACCGACCTCGACAAGAAGAATGTGAACGAGGAGATCCGGAAGTTCGTCGAGCAGACCGCCGCGGCCGAGGGGCACGGCACCCCCAAGGACCGTACAAAGCTCCGCGCGCAGGTCGCCGGCGACTACGCCACGGCACACCCGGGAGCCGAGGGGCTGGAGACGCTCACCGCGGCTCTGGAGAGGCCCATCGAGTGGTTCGTGGTCGGCCAGGACGAGCCGGACAGCAAGATGGGCGCCCAGCACGGCGAGATGACGCTGCTCGGCGAACACGTCAGGAACTGGAAGGCGAATCCGGGCGACCCGGCGCATCCGAAGACCGTCATGATGGGCGGCGTCAAGAAGGCGTGTCTGTCCTGCCGGTGGGCCTTCGACGCCGTCAACGAGGTCGTCGGCGCCGAGTACGGCTACCGGGTGCAGGCCGCGGGCTCCCACGAGCAGTTCTTCCCCGGCTGGATCATGCCCGAGTGGATGCGCAACGAGCCGGGGCTGCGTGAGGCCATGGTGGAGAAGACCGGGCAGCTCCCCGGCGTGGCACTCGTAGGCGACGAAATGGTGGGTGCCATGTCGGAACTCGTGGGCAGCCACGACCCGGACGCCTCCGGCTCGGAGTGGGAGGAGTGACGGCCGGCCGGCTGACCTGCGCCTACGCCGCGCAACGAATCGCCGCCGAGTCGCTTTAACGCGCAACGAATCATCCATCGACGCGCAACGGTGCCGCCTTGTCCCCCCTCCTCGGCGGCCCGTAGCGTCAAGGCGTCCCACCCGTACCGTCCCGCCGAGGGGTCCCATGTCGTCGCTGCGTACCGCCCTGCTCCAGAGTTCGGGACGGCCCGGTGACGTGGCGCACAATCTGCGGGTGCTGGCCGGGGCGGCGCGTGAGGCGGCCGCGGCCGGTGCCGGACTGCTCGTCTGCCCCGAGCTGTTCCTCACCGGCTACGCCATCGGCGCCGACGTCCACCGCCTCGCCGAGACCGCCGACGGCGACAGCGCACGGGCCGTCGGCCGGATCGCCGCCGAGCACGGTCTCGCGGTGCTCTACGGCTACCCCGAGCGCGCGCCGCGGGACTCCGGCGACGATGCGGTCCACAACTCCGCGCAGCTGATCGGCCCGGACGGCACCCGGCTAGCGAACTACCGCAAGACGCACCTCTTCGGCAGCTTCGAGCGCGAGTGGTTCACGCCGGGCGAGCGGCCCGTCGTCCAGGCCGAGCTGGCCGGTGTCCGGATCGGCGTGCTGATCTGCTACGACGTGGAGTTCCCGGAGAACGTCCGGGCGCACGCGCTGGCCGGCACCGATCTGCTGCTGGTGCCCACCGCGCAGATGCACCCCTTCCAGTTCGTCGCCGAGTCCGTCATCCCGGTACGCGCCTTCGAGAGCCAGCTGTACATCGCCTACGTCAACCGGGTCGGTACGGAGGGCGAGTTCGAGTTCGTCGGACTCAGCTGCCTGGCCGGGCCCGACGGCGTCGTCCGCACCCGCGCAGGCCGCGGCGAGCAGCTGGTGCAGGCCGACGTCGACACCGCCTTCCTGAAGGAATCACGGGAGACCAACCCGTATCTGCACGACCGGCGGCCGGAACTGTACGGCCCGCTGACGTGAGGCGACCGGCCGACGCGAAGTGACCCGGCCTAGCGTGATCCGACCTGATGTGAACTGACCCCACCCCATCCGACCGCGTCCGATCCGGCCGACCGGCCCCGACGCGAGATGACGTGCCGTGGACCCGATGGTCCCGGCCTGCCCTGCCCTGAACCACCCGGTGCCCCGCGCAGCCCGCCGGCCGCCCGCCCGCAAGGAGTCCGTACCCGATGACGTCCACGGTGCCCACCGCCGCCCACCACGCGGATGCCCAGCCGCCGATCACCATGTTCGGCCCGGACTTCCCGTACGCCTACGACGACTTCCTCGCCCACCCGGCGGGTCTGGGCCAGGTCCCGGCGGTCGAACACGGCAAGGAGGTCGCGGTCATCGGCGGCGGCCTCTCCGGCATCATCACCGCCTACGAGCTGATGAAGATGGGCCTCAAACCCGTCGTCTACGAGGCGGACCGGATCGGCGGCCGGCTGCGCACCGTCGGCTTCGACGGCTGCGATCCCTCGCTGACCGCCGAGATGGGCGCGATGCGCTTCCCGCCCAGCTCGACAGCGCTCCAGCACTACATCGACCTGGTGGGTCTGGGCACCGAGCCGTTCCCCAACCCGCTGGCCGCCGCCACCCCCTCCACCGTCGTCGACCTCAAGGGCGAGACGCATTACGCGCGCACCGTGGACGACCTCCCCGAGGTCTTCCGCCAGGTCATGGACGCCTGGAACGCCTGCCTGGAGGAGGGCGCGGACTTCTCCGCCATGAACCGCGCGCTCCGCGAACGGGACGTACCGCGTATCCGCGAGATCTGGGCCCGGCTCGTCGAGAAGCTCGACAACCAGACCTTCTACGGCTTCCTCTGCGACTCCAGCGCCTTCTCGTCCTTCCGGCACCGGGAGATCTTCGGCCAGGTCGGCTTCGGCACCGGCGGCTGGGACACCGACTTCCCCAACTCCATCCTGGAGATCCTGCGCGTCGTCTACACCGAGGCCGACGACCACCACCGCGGCATCGTCGGCGGCAGCCAGCAACTGCCGCTGCGCCTGTGGGAACGGGCCCCGGAGAAGATCGTCCACTGGGCCCAGGGCACCTCGCTCGCCACGCTGCACGACGGTGCGCCGCGCCCCGCGGTGACCCGGCTGAACCGCACCGCGGGCAACCGCGTCACGGTCACCGACGCGGCCGGTGACATCCGCACGTACGAGGCGGCCGTCTTCACCGCGCAGTCCTGGATGCTGCTGAGCAAGATCGCCTGTGACGAGGCGCTGTTCCCCATCGACCACTGGACGGCGATGGAGCGCACCCACTACATGGAGTCGTCCAAGCTGTTCGTCCCCGTCGACCGGCCGTTCTGGCGGGACACCGACGAGCGGACCGGCCGGGACGCGATGAGCATGACGCTCACCGACCGGATGACCCGCGGTACGTACCTCCTCGACAACGGCCCGGACCGGCCCGCCGTCATCTGCCTCTCCTACACCTGGTGCGACGACAGCCTCAAGTGGCTGCCGCTGAACGCGGGCGAACGGATGGAGGTGATGCTGAAGTCGCTCTCGGAGATCTACCCCGACGTCGACATCCGGTCCCACATCATCGGCAACCCGGTCACCGTCTCCTGGGAGAACGAGCCCTACTTCATGGGCGCCTTCAAGGCCAACCTGCCCGGCCACTACCGCTACCAGCGGCGGCTGTTCACCCACTTCATGCAGGACCGGCTGCCCGCGGACAAGCGCGGCATCTTCCTCGCGGGCGATGACATCTCGTGGACGGCGGGCTGGGCCGAGGGCGCCGTCCAGACCGCGCTGAACGCGGTGTGGGGCGTGATGCACCACTTCGGCGGCGGCACCGACGCGTCCAACCCGGGCCCCGGGGACGTCTACGACGAGATCGCGCCGGTCGTACTCCCGGAGGACTGACCGGCGGGCCGGTCCGGCCGGGGACGGCGGGCGGCGGGTACGGGGGTCCCGCCGCCCGCCCAGGTGCCGGAGCCCCGGCGCCAGGCCGGAGCGGGCACACACCAGCCTCTTGGGCCGCTCCCGCGGTGTGCTGCCCCGCATGGCACGTATTGCACAGAGCGGTCCCTCTACGGTGAAGCCATGATGATCGCTCCTCGGCAGTTTCGCGCAGATCCGTTCACCGTCCTCGGATACGGCATCCGCACCCATGGCGACGCGTCGGCCGGCGACATCCCGGCGCTGTGGAAGAAGGTCATGGCCGATGACGCGCTCACCCGTGTGCCGGGACGCCGCACCGACGACGTCTACGCCGTCTACACGCACCTTGAGCGCGCAGGCCGCAGCAGAGAGGGGTGGTTCACGTTCCTCATCGGAGTGGCCGTCGATCCGTCGACGGTGATCCCGGAGTCCATGACGATGGTCTCGGTGCCCGCTTCGGAGCGGGTCGGGTTCTCCGTTCCCGACGGCGACCCTTCGCGCGTTCTCGAAGCGTGGCAGGCGGCCTGGTCCTACGACGATGCGCGCAAGACGTTCCTCTGCGAGTACGAGCGGTACGGGGCCGACGGCTCGGCTTCCGTCAACCTCGGTGTGCGCTGACATGAAGACGGTGAACCGCCCGGGCGCGGCGGAGGGGACGGCGCCCCGATGAGCGTCCGTGGCGACGTCCCTGCCCTCAGCCCCGAGGTGGCAGCGGCGTTCGACGGAATCGGCGCTCCCGCGCGCGGCGTACTGCTCTCGGTGCGCGAGCTGATCTTCACGGTCGCGGCGGAGCTCCCCGGGACGGGCGGTGTGCGCGAGTACCTGGCGTGGGGCCAGCCGGCCTATCGTCCGCTGCGCGACGGTGTCGGCACGGCCGTCCGGCTCGGCGAGCACGGCCCGGGGACGCCCGCCCTGTTGGTCCACTGCCGGACGTCGCTCATTCAAGATTTCCGCAGTGTCGCCGGGCATATGGAGTTCAGCGGCCGCCGGGCGGTGCTCCTCGGTCCCGGGGCCCCGCTGCCGCTCGCCGAGCTTCGGATCATGATCGAACTCGCGCTGAGTTACCGTGGTCGGTGAGGTGCCCTGGCGCAGACGGACACAAGTGGCTGGGGGCGGCGATGACCCAGGTGCGCACGTGGATCGAGTACGAAGACCGGTTCGATGCGGTCCTCACCCACATTTACGACCACTTGGACGAGCCCCTGGACCTGGTCAGGCTCGCCGAGGTAGCCGGTTTTTCCCCGAGGCACTGGCACCGGATCTTCGTATCGGCGTTCGGTGAATCCCTGCCCGCTCTCGTCAAGAGGGTGCGTCTCCAGCGGGCGGTGTCGCTGCTGGTCTCGGGCACGATGCCCATCCGCCGGATCGCGGTCGAGTGCGGCTACCCGGACCTGTCGTCCTTCACCCGGGCGTTCAGGGCGGGAACGGGGACCACCCCGGCCTGGTACCGCGACCACGGCAAGCACATCGATCTCCGCTCGGCCCGCGTGCACCGGGACCCCGAGTCCTTCGATGTGGAGATACGGACGCTGCCGCCGATCGACTGTGTCGCCGTGCGCCACCACGGGTCGTATCTACAAATCGACCGGACGTTCCACGACCTGCGCATCTGGCTGGGGGCCCACGGCTACGACCTGGCGGACCAGGAGATGTACGGCGTGTTCCTCTCGGATCCGACGCAGACCGCAGAGGCAGACCTGGAGGCGCTGGCCTGTGTGACCCGGCCGCCCGGACTCGCCGGCGAGCTCGGACCACTGTCCCCCGACGCGGTCGACGTCGAGTATTTCACCCTGCGGACCGGCCCCTATGCCGTACTCACGCATGTCGGCGCCTACGCGGACATGCCCGACACCTACGCCTGGCTCTTCGGGTGCTGGGTTCCGCACGCCGGCCGTCGGCTCTCCGACGACCCGGTCGTGGAGCACTACGTCACGAGCCCGCGGGACGGCGCCCCGATCGGCATGACGACCGAGTTGCTCCTCCCTCTCGCCTCCGCACACCGGGTGACCCCCTCGCATCCGCCCCGCTGAGTCCGCCCGGCACCCGGTTCGAGCCTGGTGCGCAGGGCGGGGCCTACGAGAGCCGGACCCTGACCTCTGCCGTGCACACCTACAGCCCCGCCGCGCGCACCGCGGCGTACAGCCCGGCGGCCCGGTCGGTCAGTTCCGCCGTGTCCCGGCAGTGCGTCTGCACGTCCAGCAGCACCTCGTGCGCGCCCGCCGCGGCGGCCCCCGCCAGGTCCTCGACGATCTGGTCGTGGCTGCCGCGGTACGGGGGCCGGTCCCGGCCCGGCAGCGGCTTCCCGGTCGGCTCCGCGCCGACCCGCAGGCAGACGTCGAGCGCTCCGGCCGCCCGGCCGTGCCGCTCCGCCGCCGCCGTCAGCCGCGCCAGTTGCGTGCGGAGCCGGTCTCCGGTCAGGTGGGCCGGGAGCCAGCCGTCGGCGCGGCGCGCCACCCGCTCCAGGGCCCGGCCGCCGGCCCCGGCCAGATAGACCGGGATCGGTCGGGCGGGCTTGGGGCCGACCGAGGCCGGCGCGATCTCGGTGTAGGTGCCGCGGTACGACACCGGATCGGGGCCCCAGACCGCCGCGCAGACGTCCAGCAGCTCGTCCAACTGGGCGCCGCGGTCGGCGAAGTCGGTGACCCCGGCCGCGCGGTACTCGTCCCGCGACCAGCCGGTGCCCAGCCCCGCCAGCACCCGGCCGCCGCTGGCCGCGTCGAGCGTCGCCAGCGTGCGGGCGAACGGGAACGGCGCGTGCAGCCCCGAGACCAGCACGCTGCTGCCCAGCCGGACCCGGTCCGTGACGGCGGCGGCCAGGGTGAGCGTGACCAGCGGGTCGGCGCACGCGCGGTAGAGGTCGGGCCAGGGCACGCCGTCGATGCCGTACAGGCCCTCCAGGGGTTCGCGGGGCAGCACCGTCCGCTCGAAGACCCATACGCTGTCGTACCCGATACGTTCCGCCGCGCGGGCGACCTCCGGCACCGCGTGTCCCAGGTCGTACTGCGCCATCTGGGGGAGCCCCAGTCCCAGCCGTATCGTCATGGGACGCACCCTACGGCCGCCGGCTGCGGAGGGGAATCCACGTGGTGGGCGTCGGCCGGTCGCGCCCCGGGGCGGCGGGTCAGGTCAAGGGGGTGAGCAGACACCGGCCGATCAGGCCGACGCCCGCGTCCAGCCGCGCGGCGAACTCCTGGGCCGCTTCGGGCAGTCGGCGCGCGCCCCACAGCATCCGGGCCGCGGCCCAGGCGCCGTCCCGGGCCATCTCCAGGCTCCAGCAGCCGGCGAGATGGGTGAGCGGATCGGCGAGCTCCAGCAGGTCGGGACCGGGCATCAGGCTCTCCCGGATCCGCTCCTCCAGACTCGTCAGCACGGCCCCGATCCGGTCGAAGTCCTCCTGAAGCGCGGGCGGTTCGCAGTCCAGCGCATGGCAGGTGTCCACCACCGCGAGTGCCAGGTCGTGCCCGATGTGCGCGTTGATACCGGCCAGCGCGAACTGGAGCGGACGGATACCCGGGTGGCCGCGGAGCTGGAAGAGCGGCCGCCAGCAGGCCGGTGGCCGCAGCCCCGCGGCCTCGGCGTCCACCGCGGCGAAGTAGCGCCGTGCGAACCGGACATCCAGCTCGCCGGCGGCCACCGGATCCTCGAACGCGCCGTCCCCCAGACGCCGCGCCACCGTCTCGGTGACGGTCAGGTAGACGTGGTTGAAGACGGCCACACCGTCCCGCGCGGGCAGTGCGGCCTCCAGCGCCCGCATCCGCGCCAGCACCCCTGCCACGCCGCCGCCCGCCGGGTCCGTGGCCGCGGGTGCCGTGCCGTCGGCGGGCCGGCGCGCGGCCCGCCCGGTCGTGTCCGGCCGGCCGGGCCCGCCGTACCGCTGAGTGATCGTCATCGACTCAGCGTGACACCCGGAGCGTCCGTCCCGTCGCCCGCCAGGGGGTGTTGACCGGATCGGGGTAACCACCGGCGCGCCCGCTTGTGATGTCCCGGGCCGCCCCGGAGACCGGGAACGGCCTCGGGGCCGGAGGTCAGGCCCGGTCGGTGCCCGGGGGCCGGTCGCCGTCCGGGCTGTCGTACGAGGAGGTGCCCTCGTCCAGCAGCGGCGGCTGCTCCTTGAGGTGGGCGGGGGCCATCGCCCGCAGGACGTGGTAGCCGGAGAGCACCACGATCGTGCCCAGCGCGATACCGCTCAGCTCGAAGTTGTCGCTGATCTTGAGGCCGACGCCGCCGACGCCGATGATGACGCCCGCGGCGACCGGTACGAGGTTGAGCGGATTGCGCAGGTCCACCTTGTTGTGCACCCAGATCTGGGCGCCGAGCAGGCCGATCATGCCGTACAGGATGACGGTGATACCGCCCAGGACGCCCCCGGGGATCGCGGCCACCACCGCGCCGAACTTCGGGCACAGGCCGAACAGCAGGGCGAAACCGGCCGCCGCCCAGTAGGCCGCGGTGGAGTAGACCCGGGTCGCCGCCATCACGCCGATGTTCTCGGAGTAGGTGGTGTTGGGCGGGCCGCCCAGTGCGGTGGAGAGCACGGAGGCCGCGCCGTCCGCGGAGATCGCGGTGCCGAGCTTGTCGTCCAGCGGGTCACCGGTCATCTCGCCGACCGCCTTGACGTGTCCGGCGTTCTCCGCGACCAGCGCGATCACGACGGGGAGCGCGACCAGGATCGCCGACCACTGGAAGCTGGGGCCGTGGAAGGACGGCAGGCCGATCCAGTTCGCCGAGCCGACCGCGGAGAAGTCCAGCCGCCAGTGGTCGACGAGCTGCCCGGCGCCGTTGACCGAATGGATCATGCCGAAGGCCCGGTCGAAGACCCAGGAGATGCCGTACCCGAAGACCAGGCCGAGGAAGATCGCGATCCGGGACCAGAAGCCGCGCAGACAGACCACGGCGAGCCCGGTGAAGAGCATCGTCAGCAGCGCCACCCACTGGTCCTGCGGCCAGTACGTACGCGCCGTCACGGGTGCCAGGTTGAAGCCGATCAGCATCACCACCGCACCGGTCACCACCGGCGGCATCGCGGCGTGGATGATCCGCGCGCCGAAGCGCTGGACCGCGACCCCCACGAGGAAGAGCGCGACGCCGACGACCAGGACCGCGCCGGTCACGGTCGCACTGGTGCCGCCCTGTGCCCGGATGACGGCGGCGACGCCGACGAAGGAGAGCGAACAGCCCAGATAGGAGGGCACCCGGCCGCGGGTGGCCAGCAGGAAGATGACCGTCGCGACACCGGACATCATGATCGCGAGGTTGGGGTCGAGTCCCATCAGGACCGGTGCGACGAAACTCGCGCCGAACATCGCGACCACGTGCTGCGCGCCCAGGCCCGCGGTGCGCGGCCACGACAGCCGCTCGTCCGGTCTGACCACGGCTCCCGGGGCGGGGTTGCGACCGTCGCCATGCACGGTCCAGCGCACGCCGAGACCCATGACTGCTCCACTTCTTCGCACGGTGATGACCGGGCAATGTTAGTGCGGGGTAATTCCGCTTTGTCCTGGTAAGTAACGGTCCAAGGTCTATGTCCTCGGTCACTCGTCACGGCGGACGAAGCATTCTAAGCAGCCGCTTTACGATGGGGCCGACCCGTGACGGCGGCGCCCCGGTCGCGACAGCGGCACCGCCGAGGGCACCTATCGCACCAAGAACTTCAGGAGCACCACCCGTGAGCGTCGAACCCCGCCGGCCCGTCCACCCCGTCCCGTACGGAGAACTGGTCCCCGTCACCGTCCACTTCGACGACCTCGACGCGCTCGGCATGCTCCACAACGCCCGCTACCCGCTGCTGGTCGAACGCGCCTGGACCACCTACTGGCACGACCACGGTTACGGCTTCGACGGCGACTGGGCCGCCGCGGGGGACATGTGCAACGTCATCAAGGAGGTGCGGGTCTCCTACGAGCAGCCGGTCACCCGCCCCGGCCACTACGCCGCCCACCTGTGGATCGAACGCCTCGGCCGCACCGGCCTCACCTACGGCTTCCGGCTCTGCTCCGCCGACGGCGCCGAGACCTATGCCCGGGGCCACCGGGTGCTCGTCCGGGTCGATCCGCAGGCCCTGCGGCCCACCCCCTGGTCCGACCGGGCCCGCGCGACAGCGGCGGCGCTGCTGCGCCCGCAGGAGGCGACGGAGGCGGACGCGGCCTGAGCACGGGCGGCCGGGGGCGGTGCGGAACCGGCCCCCGGCCCGGCCTTGGCCGGGCGGCCGGTGATCAGAAGGGCTCCCGGCCGGTGGTCGCAAGGGTTTCGGGGGGTCACCCGGGCTTCAGCTCGGCGGCCTCACCGGACGCCGCCGCCGTACGCCCCGGCATCCGCAGCACCCGGGCGCCGGCGATCAGCCCGCAGGCCAGCACCGTGACCATCACGAACGACATGGTCAGCGAGGTCGCCTGGGCTATCCCGCCGATCGCGGAGGGCGCGATCAGACCGGAGGCGTAGGTGATCGTGGCGACGCCCGCGATGGCCTGGCTGGGGGCCGGACCGCTGCGCGCGGCGGCCGCGAAGGCCAGCGGCACCACGACCGCGATGCCCAGCCCCACCAGGGCGAACCCGCCCATCGCCGCCACCGGGTGCGGCGCCGTCACGATCAGTACGCCGCCGGCGGTCGCCAGCACCCCGCTGGTCCGTACGGTGCGCACCGCGCCGAAACGGGCCACCACCTTGTCACCGGCCAGCCGGGCGAGGGCCATCGTGCAGGCGAAGGCGGTGGTCGAGGCGGCCGCCAGGCCCGCGTCGGTACCCAGTTCGTCGCGGAGGTAGACCGCCGACCAGTCCAGGCTGGCGCCCTCCGCGAAGACCGCGCAGAACCCGATCGCCCCGATGACCAGCGCGGACTTCGGCGGCAGGGTGAAGCGTGGCGGCGGGTGCTCGTCGGGGGCGCGGCGCAGGTCCAGTACGCCCTGGCAGGCGAGCGCGCCGAGGACCGTCAGCACGAGCGCGGCGCCGGCCAGATGGAGCCGGGCGTCCGCCCCGGCGTGCGCCGCGACGGTGCCGGCCGCCGAGCCGAGCAGGGCGCCCACGCTCCACATGCCGTGCAGCCCCGACATGATCGGCTTGCCGAGCCGGTCCTCGGTCTCCACCCCCAGCGCGTTCATCGCCACATCCGACATACCGGCGCTCGCGCCGTACGCCAGCAGCGCCGGGCAGAGCGCGTACAGGCTGGGGGAGAGGGCGGGCAGGGCCAGCGCCAGCGTCCAGAGCGCGAGGAGCCCGCGCAGTGCGGTGCGGGCGCCGAAGCGGTGGCTGATCCGGCCGGCGAGGGGCATGGCCAGGGACGCGCCGATCGCGGGGAAGGCGAGGGCCAGGCCCAGCTGGCCCGCGGTGATGCCGGTGTGGTCCTGGATCCAGGGGATGCGGGTGGCGAAATTGCCGGTCACCGCGCCGTGGACGAGGAAGACGAGAGCGATGGCCCAGCGCGCGCGGCGCAGCCTGTTCGCGGGGTGTTGCGGGGAGGGTGGGGTCGCGTCGGGGACGCCGTGGCCGGCCATGGCGGTAAACTATCAGGAACCCTTCCTGTTAATAAGGGACAAGAGGGAGACGGTCTGGAAGGATCCGGCCATGCATGCACTGCGCGCGGCGGCCGCCGGCCGCACCGCCTCCCCGAGCACCGCACGGCTGATCAACGACCGCATCGCCCTCCAACTCCTCCAGTCCGAGGGCCCGTTGACGGCCGGTCAGCTCACCTCGCTGACCGGTCTCTCCCGGCCGACCGTCGCGGATCTCGTCGACCGCCTCCAGACAGCGGGCCTGATCGCCGTCGTCGGCGAGAGCGGCGCCCAGCGGCGCGGGCCCAATGCCAAGCTGTACGGCATCGTCGCGGACCGGGCCCATCTCGTCGGCCTCGATCTGCGCGCCCACAGCGTCACCGTCGCGGTCGCCGACCTCCTCGGCCGGGTACGCGCCGAGCGCGCCGTCCCCATCGGCCCCGACGACCCGCCCGGCCGGGCCGTCGCGACCGCCCTCGCCGCCCTGGACACGGCCCTCGACGCGGCGGGCGCGGGCCGCCCGCACGCCATCGCCGTCGGCGCTCCCGGTCTGGTCGACCCCGCCACCGGCCGGTTCGGCGGCACCGACTGGATCCCCGCCTGGCACGCGGCGCTGGTCGGCGCGCTCCAGGACCGGACGGCCGCACCGGTGCTGCTGGAGAACGAGGTCAACCTCGCCGCCCTCGCGGAACAGCGCGACGGTGCCGCCACCGACCGCGACACCTTCGTCCTGCTCTGGCTGGGGCACGGCACCGGCGCCGCGGTGGTCCTGGACGGCAGGCTGCGGCGCGGTGCCTCCGGCGGCACCGGCGAGATCGGTTTCCTGCCCGTCCCCGGCACCGACGGGCTCCCCACGGCCGGCGGCTGCGACGGCGGCTTCCACTCCCTGGCCGGCTCCGCCGCGATCTGCGCGCTCGCGGCGGTACACGGACTGCGGCCCGGCGCGCCCGCCCCGGGAGCCGCACCCGATGCCGGTGCCGATGTTGACACCGACACCGACACCGATGCCGACGCCCCGCCCGCCGAATCCGTCGTCCGGGCCGCCGTCGCCGCCGGCGCCGGGGGCGACGCGTTCCTCGACGCGCTGGCCGCCCGGATCGCCCTCGGCGTGGCGGCCGTCTGCGCCGTGCTCGACCCGGGGTGCGTCGTCCTCGGCGGCGAGATCGGCCGGAGCGGCGGCGACCCGCTCGCCACCCGGGTGGCCGGACACCTCGCGCGGATCTCCCCGCTGTCCACCGAGGTACGCGCGGGCACGGTCGGCGGGCGGGCGGTGCTGCACGGCGCGGTGCTCGCCGCGACGGACGCCGCGCAGAACGAGCTGTTCGCGCCCGCGCGCTGACGCCCGCCGGCCGGTCCCGCCCTCAGCGGTCCGTCGCGCCGCCGGTCCGCGCCGCCAGGAAGTCGCCGTAACCGAACCGGCCGGCCGCCTGGTCGAGTGCGAGGTTCTCGCCCCGCGACAGCGCCCCGAACGCGGCCCCCGGCAGCCGCAGCGGCACCAGCAGCCGGCGCCGCCCGCCGGCCCGCAGTGTCCGGTGCACCAGCTCGCGCACGTCGTACGCCTCGGGGCCGCCCAGGTCCGCGACCCGCCCGGCCGGCTCCCCGGCCGCCAGCTCCGCCAGCCGGGCGGCGACGTCCCGCACGTCGACCGGCTGCACCCGTACCCCGGACGGCACCGGCAGCACCGGCAGCCGCGCCCCGGCCTTGACGAAGCGCAGCACGAGGTCGTGGAACTGCGTGGTGCGCAGCACCGTCCAGCCGAGCCCGGACGTCTCGACCGCACGCTCCACCGCGAGCTTGGTGCGGTAGTAGCCGATCGGGATCCGGTCCACGCCGACGATGGAGATGTAGACCAGATGGGGGACGCCCGCCGCCCGCGCCGCCGCGATGAGCCGGCCGGCCGCCTCCTCGTCACCGCCCGCCGGCGCCGTGGCGCAGTGCACGATCACGTCCACGCCCGTCACCGCCGTGGCCAGCCCGGTGCCGTCCCGCAGATCGACCGCGTACGCCGTCAGCCGCGGCCGCCCGATACCGGTGTGCGGCCGCCGGCTCAGCGAACGGACGTCGTGGCCGTCGCCGAGGAGCCGGTCGACCAGGGCCCGTCCGAGCGTGCCCGTACCGCCGGTCACCAGAATCGTCGCCATCGCGCATCACTCCTTGGGTGGAGAAAGTGAGAAGAGTCTTTCCCCCTGTGACACGGCGCGCCCGCCGGGTGTGACAGGCCGGCCGGGCCCAGGTCTGTGAGACAGCCCACAAGGCTTCGCCCGCATGGGCGACGATCAGCCGTGGCAGACTGAAGCCGTACTGAGATAAAAGCAGCAGCGCACTCCGGGGTCGGTGTAATTCCGAGCCGGCGGTAACAGTCCGCGACCCGTCCGCAGCCAGCGGCCGGTTGAGCAGGTGAAATTCCTGCACCGACGGTGAAAGTCCGGATGGGAGGCAGTGCGCGGCGGGCGAGCATCGGTACACCGCCGTCGACGGCGCGTCCGGCTATTTCCCCGGGCGAGCTCTCTCTTTCCGGCTGTGGTGTGCCCGTGGTCTCGTTTCCGCTTCTGTCGTTTCCGACAGCCCCGGAGTCCGTGCCCTGAGAGGCAGGAGGACCCGGTGGCCACCACACCCCCCGTCGAGACCGCCGCGATGAGCCGGGCCGTCGAGCTCGCCGCGCGCGGCATCGGGCACACCAGCCCCAACCCCGTGGTCGGCTGTGTCGTCCTGGACTCCGCGGGCCGTACGGCGGGCGAGGGCTGGCACCAGCGCACGGGCGGACCGCACGCCGAGATCCACGCACTGCGCGCCGCGGGGGAGCGGGCCAGGGGCGGCACCGCGGTCGTCACCCTGGAGCCCTGTAACCACACCGGCCGCACGGGTGCCTGCGCCCAGGCGCTGATCGACGCGGGGATCGCCCGCGTCGTCTACGCCGTCCCCGACCCCACCCCGACCGCGACCGGCGGCGCCGCCACCCTGGCCGAGGCCGGTATCGACGTCGCGGCCGGACTGCTCGCCGACACCGCCGCCGCCGGGAACGAAGCCTGGCTGACATCGGTCCTGCTCGGGCGCCCCTTCGTCCTGTGGAAGTACGCCGCCACGCTCGACGGCCGGATCGCCGCCGCCGACGGGACCAGCCGCTGGATCTCCTCGCCCGAGTCGCGCGCCGATGTGCACCGGCTGCGGGCCGCCGCGGACGCCGTCATCGTCGGCTCCGGCACCGCCCGCGCCGACGATCCGCAGCTCGGCGCCAGGGTCAGCGGACTCGCCGACACCGAGGTCAGCCAGCCGCTGCGGGTCGTCGTCGACTCCGGCGCCGCCGCCGTCAAGGCCGGTGCCCGGGTTCTGGACGGCACCGCCCCCACCCTCATCGCGGTCGCCGAGGACGCGGACGCCGCGCATCTCGACGGCCTCGCCCCGATCGTCCGGCTGCCGCGCGCCGCCGAAGGGCCCGGCCTGCACATCCCCGCCCTGCTCCAGGCGCTGTACGAGCGCGAGGTGCGCTCGGTCCTGCTCGAAGGCGGGCCCACGCTCGCCGGGGCCTTCTTCGCGGCCAAGGCCGTCGACAAGGTCATCGGCTACCTCGCGCCGGTACTGCTCGGTTCCGGGCCGGTGACCCTCGGCGACGCCGGCATCACCACCATCGCCCAGGCGCTGCGGCTCGACGTGACCGACACCGCACGGCTCGGCCCCGATCTGCGCATCACCGCCACCCCCGTCCGTCACACCCGTCCTGAGGAGAACTGAAGTGTTCACCGGAATCGTCGAAGAACTGGGTGAGGTCGTCGCCGTCGAACATCTCGGTGACAGCCCCTCAGCCACCGCCGGGGACGCCCCCGGCCACGCCGCCCTGCTCCGGCTGCGCGGCCCGGTCGTCGCCGAGGGCGTGAAGCACGGCGACTCCATCGCCGTCAACGGCGTCTGCCTGACCGTCGTGGACCACGACGGCGACGAGTTCACCGCCGATGTGATGGCCGAGACCCTGCACCGCTCCAGCCTCGGCGCGCTGGCCCCGGGCTCGCGGGTCAACCTGGAACGGCCCATGACGCTCGGCGGCCGGCTCGGCGGACACCTCGTCCAGGGCCATGTGGACGGCACCGGCACCGTCACTGAACGCATCCCCGGTGAGCAGTGGGAGGTCGTCCGGATCTCGCTGCCCGCCCCGCTCGCCCGCTATGTCGTCGAGAAGGGCTCCATCACCGTCGACGGCGTCAGCCTCACGGTCGTCGACGCCGCGGACGACCACTTCACCATCAGCCTCATCCCCACCACCCTCGCCCTGACCACCCTGGGCATCAAGAAGGTCGGCGACCCCGTCCACCTGGAGGTCGACGTGCTCGCCAAGTACGTGGAGCGGCTGCTCGCCGCCGGCGTCCGGGACCCGCAGGAGATCGTCCGGTGACCGCGCTGACCTGGCTGAACGCCGAGGCGTTCACGGTCTTCGGACAGCACATCATCTGGTCCGACATGATCGGCAACACCATCGGCCTGGCCGCCCTGGCCCTCGGCTGGTGGCGCTCCATCTGGACCTGGCCGGCCCAGTTCCTCTCCGGCCTCATCCTCGTCGCCGCCTACGGCTCCGCCCACCTCAGCGGCGGCGTCGGCAAGCAGCTCCTGATCATCGGGGTGGCGGTGTGGGGCTGGCGCGCCTGGCAGCGCGGCCGCCGGCAGGCCCAGGACGGCTCCATCGCCGTCCGCTTCGCCACCTGGCGCGAGCGCGGTCTGCTGCTGGGCGGCACGGCGGTCGGCACCGCCGCCGTCGGCGGAGTGTTCACCCTGCTCCCGCAGCTCTCCTGGAACCCCTGGCCGGACGCCTACATCTTCGTCGGCACCCTGGCCGCGATGGTCGCCCAGGCGCGCGGCCTGGTCGAGTTCTGGTTCGCCTGGCTGCTCGTCGACCTCGTCGGCGTACCGCTCGCCTTCAGCAGCGGACTCGCCTTCTCCGGCCTCGTCTACGTCGTCTATCTCGCCCTCGTCGCGTGGGGCATGCGTGACTGGTGGCTGCGCTCGCGCGCGAGCGGCCGTCCCGCCCTGGAAGGAGCTGTGGCATGACCGCACTGGAGAACTGGGACGACACCGAGGACACCGAGGGCCCCGAAACCGCCGACGGCATCGCCCTGGACCCCGTCGAGCGGGCCATCGCCGACATAGCCGCGGGCCGCCCCGTCGTCGTCGTGGACGACGAGAACCGCGAGAACGAGGGCGACCTCGTCATCGCGGCGGAGAAGGCCACCCCCGAGGCCGTCGCCTTCATGATGAGCGAGTGCCGCGGACTGATCTGCGCCCCCATGGAGGGCCCGGACCTGGACCGGCTGGAACTCCCGCAGATGGTCGAGCACAACACCGAGTCGATGCGGACCGCCTTCACGGTCTCCGTCGACGCCGCCGCCGCGCACGGCGTCAGCACCGGCATCTCCGCCGCCGACCGCGCCACCACCCTGCGGCTGCTCGCCTCCGGCGCCGCCGCCGCGGGCGACTTCGTCCGGCCCGGCCACGTCTTCCCGCTGCGCGCCAAGACCGGCGGCGTCCTGGTCCGCAACGGCCACACCGAGGCCGGCGTCGACCTCGCCCGGCTCGCCGGACTGCGCCCGGCCGCCGCCATCGTCGAGATCGCGGGCGAGGACGGCGCGATGCTGCGGCTGCCCGAACTCGTGCTGTTCGCCCGCAAGCACGGACTGTCCATCATCTCCATCGAGGACCTGATCGCCTACCGCCGGGAACCCGAGCCCGCCGTCCGCCGCGAGGCCCGCACCCGGCTGCCCACCGCGCACGGCGAGTACACCGCCTACGGCTACCGCTCCACCGCCGACGGCGTCGAGCACATCGCGCTGGTCGCCGGTGAGCTCGGCGACGGTGAGGACGTCCTGGTCCGGGTCCACTCCGAATGCCTGACCGGCGACGTCTTCCACTCGCTGCGCTGCGACTGCGGCCCCCAGCTGGACGCGTCCCTGCGGCGGATCGCCGAGGCAGGCCGCGGCGTCGTCATCTACCTCCGCGGCCACGAAGGGCGCGGCATCGGACTGCTGTCCAAACTGCGCGCCTACGAACTCCAGGAGCGCGGCCGCGACACCCTCGACGCCAACCTCGAACTGGGACTGCCCGCCGACTCGCGTGACTACGCGGCGGGCGCCCAGATGCTCCTGGACCTCGGCGTGCGCTCACTGCGCCTGATGACCAACAACCCCGACAAGACCGACGCCCTGGTGCGGCACGGCCTCACCGTCACCGGCCGCGAGCCGATGCCCGTCCAGGCCGGCGAACACAATCTGCGGTATCTGCGCACCAAGCGGGACCGGATGGGGCACGACCTGCCCTGGCTGGACCCCGGCACCACGGCCACCTGCCAGAACCAGTGACACAGCGGACCGGACAGGCCGCCACCGGCCCCGGAACCGGCGAACCGTCAGCACACCGAGCAGCAGCACCATCACCCGTAGGAGGAGAATCGTGAGCGGCAAGGGCGCACCCGAGCTGACCGTGAAGAACTGTGCCGACCTGCGGGTAGCCGTCATCGCCGCGCAGTGGCACGAGAAGGTGATGGACGGGCTCGTGGACGGCGCGCTGCGCGCCCTGGCCGATCTCGGCATCGACGAGCCGACGCTGCTGCGGGTGCCCGGCGCCTTCGAGCTGCCGGTCGTCGCCAAGGTCCTGGCCGGCCGCGGCTACGACGCGGTGGTCGCCCTCGGTGTGGTCGTCCGCGGCGGCACCCCGCACTTCGACTACGTCTGCCAGGGCGTCACCCAGGGCCTGACCCAGGTCGCGGTGGACACCGGCGTCCCGGTCGGCTTCGGCGTGCTCACCGTCGACGACGAGCAGCAAGCCCTGGACCGGGCCGGCCTCGACGGATCGACCGAGGACAAGGGCCACGAAGCGGTCACCGCCGCGGTCGCCACCGCCGCCACCCTGCGCTCCGTCTCCGAGCCCTGGCGCTGAGCGGCCCGGCTCCGGACGGCCGAACGGCCGCCGACGCGGCACCGTCACCCGGCGGAGCCGCTGCACGCTGCCGAGGCCGCAGCGCGTAGGGTGGGGATCACCATGTCCAAGAAGACGTTCGAGGAGCTCTTCGCCGAGCTCCAGCAGAAGGCCGCCACCGGCGACCCCGCCACTTCCCGTACCGCCGAGCTGGTCCAGGCCGGTGTGCATACCATCGGCAAGAAGGTCGTCGAAGAGGCCGCCGAGGTCTGGATGGCCGCGGAGTACGAATCCGACGAGGCCGCCGCCGAGGAGATCTCGCAGCTCCTCTACCACCTCCAGGTCATGATGATCGCCAAGGGCATCTCCCTCGACGACGTCTACGCCCACCTCTGAGCCGTCCGGCCCGGCCGCACCCCACCACCCCTGCCCAACGCCCCACCGCACGAAGGAATCCGCTCTCATGCTGCGCATCGCTATTCCCAACAAGGGTTCACTGTCCGAGCCTGCGTCGGCGATGCTCCATGAGGCCGGCTACCGCCAGCGCAAGGACCGCAGGGAACTGGTCCTGGTCGACTCCGGCAACGAGGTCGAGTTCTTCTTCCTGCGCCCGCGCGATATCGCTGTCTACGTCGGCTCCGGCAAACTCGACATCGGCATCACCGGCCGCGACCTGCTGCTGGACTCCGGCTCACCGGCCGAGGAGATCATGCAGCTCGGCTTCGCCGGCTCGACGTTCCGCTACGCGACCCGTCCGGGCACCGCGCAGGACGTCACCGAGTTCGGCGGCATGACCATCGCCACCTCCTTCTCCGGCCTGGTCACCCAGCACCTCGCCGACAACGGCGTGGACGCCTCCGTCGTGCACCTCGACGGCGCCGTGGAGACCGCCATCCAGCTGGGCGTCGCCGAGATCATCGCGGATGTCGTGGAGACCGGCACCACCCTGCGCAACGCCGGTCTGGAGGTCATCGGCGAGCCGATCCTGAAGTCGGAAGCGGTCGTCATCCGCCGCACCGGCGCCCCGGAGGACGACCCGAAGGTGCGCCAGTTCCTCCGCCGTATGCAGGGCGTCCTGGTCGCCCGCCGGTACGTGATGATGGACTACGACATCCGCGTCGAGCACGTCGAGAAGGCCGTCGGCCTCACGCCGGGCCTGGAGTCGCCGACCGTCTCCCCGCTGCACCACGAAGGCTGGGTCGCGGTCCGCTCGATGGTCCCGTCCAAGGACGCCCAGCGCATCATGGACGAGCTCTACGACCTCGGCGCCCGCGCGATCCTGACCACCGGCATCCACGCCTGCCGACTGTGACCGGCGGCCGCCGGCCGCCAGTTCGCCCCGCCCCTCCGACGACGGAAGACCGACGACGTGTCCGTGTCCGCGCCCCTGCCCAGCCTCCCGGTGACCTTCCGGCCGACCCGCACCCGGGCCGTGCTGTACGCCGTCGGCATCGCCCAGCTCGCCGCCCTCACGGCGATCGCGTTGCTGCTGCCGAAGCTGACCGGCGGTGAGCGGATCAGCTTCATCCTCACGGGCGTCCTCGTGCTGGCCGTCCTCCTGCTGCTCAGCCGCCCCAAGGTGGTCGCCCGGCAGGAGGGCGTCACCGTCGTCAACCTCACCACCAAGCGCGAACTGGCCTGGGCCCAGGTCCTGCGCGTCAACCTCCGGGCCGGCGACCCCTGGGTCCATCTGGACCTCGCCGACGGCACCAGCCTGCCCGCCATGGGCATCCAGCCCGGTATCGCCAAGGACCAGGCGATCCGTGACGCCCGAGCGCTGCGGGCCCTCTGCGAGGACCGCGGCGCCGGCGACCACGCGGCCCGGTGACCTTGCCCCGATCCGCGCCCCGCTGATTACTCTGTTCTCCGGGGCGCGTTCCGTGCCCCGCCCCGTCAGTGGGCACCTGCGACCAGAGGAGTGACTCCCTCCAGCAATGGACGGATCGTCCTGTAGTACCTGCGCCGCCCCTCCGGAACCTCCGCATACCACGGAGGCGGCGGCATGACCGGCCCCCTGCTGCTGCTCGCCGCGGCACTCGTCCTGATCCTGGCCAACGGGTTCTTCGTGGCCGCGGAGTTCGGACTCGTCACCGTCGAGAAAGCGGACGCCGAGCGGGCCGCGGCCGACGGCGACCGCCGCGCCCGCACCGTCGTCTCCGCGCTGCGCGAACTCTCCTTCCAGCTGTCCGGCACCCAACTGGGCATCACCATCACCTCATTGGTGGTCGGCATGCTCGCCGAACCGGCGCTGGCCCATCTGCTGTCCGGCCCGCTGCTGGCCACCGGTCTGCCCCGGGGCGCGGTGCCCGGCATCGGTGTCGTCATCGGCATGCTGCTGGCCTCCGCCGTCCAGATGGTCATCGGCGAACTGGTGCCCAAGAACTGGGCGGTCTCCAGGCCGCTCCAGGTCGCGCGCTTCGTCGCCGGGCCGCAGCACGCCTTCGCGCGGTTCTTCCGCCCGGTGATCACACTGCTGAACACCGTCGCCAACCGCCTGGTGCGCGGCCTGGGCGTGGAGCCGACCGACGAACTGGCCTCCGCCCGCACCCCGGGTGAACTGGTCTCGCTCGCCCGGCACTCCGCGCAGGCCGGCGCGATCGAGCAGGACACCGCCGACCTCTTCGTCCGCACCCTCTCGCTGGGCGGTCTGACCGCCGAGAACGTCATGACGCCGCGGGTGCGGGTCAGCGCCCTCCAGTCGTCCGCCACCGCCGAGGACGTCGTGAACCTCACCCGCGCCACCGGCCTGTCCCGCTTCCCCGTCTACCGCACCCGGATCGACGAAATCGTCGGCATGGTGCACCTCAAGGACGCCCTGGCCGTCCCGTCGCAGGAGCGGCTGCGTACCCCGGCCGGCCGGATCGCGGTACCGCCGCTGCTGGTGCCCGAGACGCTTCCGGTGCAGCCGCTGCTGGAGCGGCTGCGCAGCGAGCAGCCGATCGCGGTGGTCGTCGACGAGTACGGCGGCACGGCCGGCGTGGTCACGCTGGAGGACATCATCGAGGAGCTCGTCGGCGAGGTCCGCGACGAGCACGACCGGGTGGACCTGCCCGAGCTGGGCCAGGCCCCGGCCGAGGACGGCCGCCCCGCGTGGGACGCCGACGGCGGCTGCCGGGTGGACACCCTGCGGCGGATCGGCCTGGCGGCCCCGGACGGCCCGTACGAAACGGTGGCAGGACTGGTGGCACACATACTCGGCCGGATCCCGGCCCC
The DNA here is from genome assembly GCF_046549095.1 of Streptomyces sp. x-80. NCBI lineage: Bacteria > Bacillati > Actinomycetota > Actinomycetes > Kitasatosporales > Streptomycetaceae > Streptomyces > Streptomyces sp. x-80. The sequence goes on along the minus strand of NZ_JAJPWM010000008.1, from coordinate 235,835 downwards.
CGGCGACACCGCCGAACTCGACGGCTGGCGGCTGCGGGTGCGGCTGGTCTCGCACCACCGCGCCGAGCGGATAAGGATCGTGCGGACGGCCTCCGCCGCCCTGGCCGCCGGTGCCGCGGAGGTGGCCCGGTGAGCGCGGTCCAGCTCCTGATCGCGGTGTTGCTGGTCCTCGCCAACGGATTCTTCGTCGGCGCCGAGTTCGCCCTCGTCTCCGTACGCCGCAGCCAGATCGAACCGCTGGCGACCGCGGGGTCCACCCGGGCCCGGCAGGTCCTGCACGGTCTGGAGAACCTCCCGCAGATGATGGCCGCCGCCCAGTTCGGCATCACCGTCTGCTCCCTGACGCTCGGCGCGGTCGCCGAACCGACCGTCGCCGGCCTCCTGGAGCCGGCCTTCCAGGCGGTCCGTCTCCCCGAACCGCTGGTCCACCCCCTCGGCTACGTCATCGCCCTGGCGCTGGTGGTCTTCCTGCATCTGGTCATCGGCGAGATGGTCCCCAAGAACCTGGCGATGGCGGCGCCCGAGAAGACCGCGCTGTGGTTCAGCCCCGGCCTGGTCGCCTTCGCCCGGCTGTGCCGGCCGGTCACCGCGCTGCTCGGCGCCTGCGCCCGGGGCGTGCTCCGGCTCTTCGGCGTCGAGCCGAAGGACGAGGTCGAGGCGGTCTTCACCAGCGAGCAGCTCACCCATCTCGTCGAGGACTCCGGCCAGGCGGGCCTGCTCGGCCCGGCCGAACAGGAACGGCTCTCGGACGCCCTGGAGCTCGGCAGCCGCCCCGTCACGGACGTCCTCCTCGGCCGGACGGGACTGGTCACCATCGATCCGACGGTGACCCCCCGCCAGGTGGAGGAGCTGACCGTCCGGACCGGCTACTCCCGCTTCCCGGTGTGCGCGCCCGGCGGCGCCTTCATGGGCTATCTGCACGTCAAGGACGTCCTGGACCTGGAGGAGCGGGACCGCGCGGTGCCGCAGCGGATCTGGCACCCGATGGTGACGCTCCGCGCCGAGCTGCCGCTGGACGACGCCCTGACGGCGATGCGCAGATCGGCCTCCCATCTGGCGGCCGTCGCCGACGCGGCCGGCCGGGTGCTGGGCCTGGTCGCCCTGGAGGACGTGATGGAAATGCTGGTCGGAGAGGTCCGCGACCCCGCGCACCGCACGGCACCGGCGGCCCGTTCCCGGCCGGAGCCGGCGGACGCGGGGGAGCGCATCGCCGAACCGCGCGCGGGCGCCGCGCGGCCGGCGGACGTACGGGCACTGGCCGGCTGACGGGCGCGCGGCGCGTACGGCGCCGCGCGCTCCCTACAGGTCCAGCTCCTTCGGCGGCGGCCCCTGCGGACCCGGGCCGCGGCCGGAGCGGACCTCGCCGTAAGCCTGCATCAGATCCGGCAGCCGCAGGGTGGCGAGATCGTCGCGGCTCGGGATGCCGGGCCAGGTGGACAGCCGCAGATCGCGGTAGGCGCAGCTCTTCTCGTAGAGGGTGCGCAGGAAGCGGCCGTTGCCGAGTTCGTCGATCCAGCCCTGGTCGACGACATGGCCGCTGATGCTGCACAGCTCGTCGAGGGCCTCCTCGTCCCAGCGGTCGCCGTTCTCGGCGGCCAGCACCTCGCCGATGGCGGTCAGCTCCCGGGGCCGGTAGCTGGGGAAGTCGACCCGGGTGGTGAAGCGGGACGAGAGGCCCGGGTTCGCGGCCAGCAGCCGGTCCATGCCCTCCGGATAGCCGGCCAGGATGACGACCAGCCGGTCACGGTTGTCCTCGGCGCGCTTGAGCAGCACCTGGAGTGCCTCGTCGCCGTACGCGTCGCCCTTGCTGTACCCGGAGTTGGACAGGCTGTACGCCTCGTCGACGAAGAGCACCCCGCCCAGCGCCGAATCGATCAGCTCATTGGCCTTGACTGCGGTCTGGCCGAGGAACTCGCCCACCAGATCGGCGCGTTGGGCCTCCACGAGGTGGTCGCCGCCGAGCAGCCCCAGCGCGTAGAAGACCCGCCCGAGTATCCGGGCCACGGTCGTCTTGCCGGTGCCCGAGGGGCCGGAGAAGACGAAATGCCGTTTGGGCGGCTGCACCGGCAGCCCCTGGCCGGTCCGTAGCCGCGCCATCCGCAGCTGCGCCGACAGCGCCCGCACCTGACGCTTGACCGGCTCCATGCCGACCATCCGCTCCAGCTCCGCCAGCGCCCGCTCCAGCAGGACCGGATCGGCGGGCCCGGCGGGCGGCCGCCCGACGCCGCGCGGGCCGGGCGGCGCGGCCTTGACCCGGGCGGCGGTGCCGCCGCCGGCCGGCCCGCCGCCCAGCTCCGCCAGATCGCCGTCCGGCCCGTCCGCCTCACCGGTCGTGAGCAGCTCGCGGCCGTCCATGGGGTCCAGCGGGGCGAGCGGATCGAGATCGGTGCCGGCCTCCTGACCGAGTCCCGGGGCGGTGACCGCCGCCAGGTCGGGACCCTCCTCGAAGCCGTCCGACGCCGCGATGGCGGCGAGCCGCGCCGAGGTGTCCATGAACGACGGGTCGACGCGGTGCACCGCGCGGTAGAGGGGAAGCGCGGCGGCGCTGCGGCCGGTGCCCTCGTGGGCGCGGGCGAGCCAGTAGCGCAGCTCCTTGCGCTGCGGCTGCTCGCTGCGGCAGCGCATCAGCGCGGCGGACAGCAGCGGCTCGGCCTGTCCGTACATCTCCAGCCGCACCCGGGCCATACCGCCGAACAGCCCGGCCTCGATGCCCAGGGCCGGATCGCCCACCAGCGGCTCGGTGTGCCGTACGAGCTGGTCCCAGTCCTTGACGAGGTAGGCGCGGCAGGCGTGCAGAAAGCGGACCTGCGGATCGGCGTCGACGGGCGGGCAGCCGGCCAGTGCCTGGTCGAGTTCGGCGACATGGCGGCCGTCCAGCCAGTGGGAGGCGTGTGCGAGCAGCAGGTCGCGGCCGGTCTCCAGTACCGGCTGCACCCACCAGCCGAGCCAGTACCAGGAATTGAGGGTGCGTCGGTGACGGACGCGCTGCTCGCCGAAGCGGTCGCGGTGGCGGTGCATGCGCAGCAGGGCGGTGGCGGTGTCGGCGCGCAGCGCGTGCAGGCCCAGCCAGGCGTCGGCCATCGTCGGGTCGAGCCGGACCGCGGATCGGAACTCCTCCTCGGCCTGCGGGTAGGCGCCGACGGTGTAGGCGTCGACCGCGCGCAGCCAGGCGAGCTCGGCCGGGGCGGGTGCGCCCTGCATGCCGGATTCCATCACGTCCCCCCACAAAACGTCCCCCCGTGTGCCGCCGGGCGAGTGCCGGGCCGCAGCCTCACGAACCGGTGTACGGCGGGCGGGAGTTGGGTGTCGCCGCGCGCAGCTCGGCCCGCGTCCTTCGGTGACACGGACTCGCATCGTACCCGCGCCGTCGGTGCAGGCCGTAGAGGGCCGCAGGAGGGAGAACGGGGGAACGAGAGGGAAAGAGAAGGCCCGGCGGCGTGAAGAAAGCGGTGACCGACGGTGAGCAACCGGCGGCGCGGGGCCTGGCGGGAGAGCGGTATACACAGAACGAAGCCCCCGATCACGGGGGAACAACCGGGGGCTTCGCGTCTGCGGGCGGTCCGTAGAACCGCACATTGAGAACGTAAGTCCTGTACGCCCCCCAGGTCAAGCCGAGTTGGGGCACTCGGCGCGACCCTGTCGGCGTGCGGCCGTGCGCCGGCCGCAGTTGGCTACGGAGCGTGAGATGTTGGGCAAGTCAGGGCGCCTTGGAGGTCCCCTTGTGCACCACGTAACCCATCTCCCCCTGATGCACCAGGAGATCGGCATACGGGCGCGAAGGGTCCGCCGCGAAGTGCGCGCGCTCCGCCGGAATCCAGCCACCCCAGAAACCGGAGAGCTCCGGTCCGTCCCGGAGTTGACCCCTTTCCCAGGAGTCCTCGTCGGGCAGCTCCATCCACAGCAGGCACGCCAGATACGGCCGCAGCGCGCGGCGGCCCGCGCCGACCCCCTCGACGACCACGACGGGCGCGGGCGCCAGCTCCCGTTCCCCGGTGAACTCCCGGCGCACCCAGTCGTAGACCTCGTAGCGCGCGCGCTCCCCCCGGGACAGCGGCGCCAGCACCTGCTCGCGGAACCGCCCGCGCCACGAGAACAGCTCGTCATGGGTGGCGAGATCATCGGTGTGTACCACCGGCGCACCGCCGAGTGCCTCGGCCAGCCGCCCGGCGAAGGTGCTCTTGCCGGACCCCGCGTGCCCGTCCACCGCGATCAGCCGCACCGGCCCGCAGGAGGGCGGCAGCGTGCGCAGCCGGGTGGCGAGCAGGTCGAGAGCGCGGTCCATCACACCAGCGTACGTCAGTGGTCCACACCAATATTTGTGCCACGGCTCGCGCCGAACCGCTGGCCGAAGGCGGTGCGGACGGAGATAGTTGAGCCTCGAAGTCCCGCCTGCGTACGCCTGTTGTCCGGACCGCCACCCCGTACCCGCTCGCCCGCATCCGACTGGGGGACCACCACCATGACCAGCTCAGCGCCCCGGCGCACCGTCCTGGCCGCCGCGCTCGCCGCCGCGGCGGGCGCCGCCACCCCCTTGGCGCACGCCGACGGCGCCCCCCGCGCCGCCGCCCCGACCGTCACCACTCCCCGCGCCGCCGGGCGCCGATCGAAGAGCCTCGTGGACTATCACGCCTGGACCACCGCCGCCGACTGGAGCACGGGCAAGGCGGACGGCACCCGCGTCGCCCGGGGCCCGCGCCCCGGCGTCCGGATCGCCACCCCCGCCGGCACCGTCGACTACCAGGACCCGCACTCCGGGAAGACCGCCACCTGGGAGTACGCCATCTGGACCGCCCCGGTGCACACCCTCGCGGTCCCCGCGACCGAGGCCGTCGCCTCCTGGAACGCGCACACCCCACCCGGCACCTGGATCGCCGTCGAACTGCGCGGCACCTACAGCGACGGCGGTCACACCCCCTGGTACGTCATGGGCCGCTGGACGGCGGGCGACGGCGATGCCGACATCCGGCGCACCTCCGTCGACGGCCAGCAGGACGGCAAGAGCAGCGTTTCCACCGACACCCTGGCCGTCGACGCCCCGGCGAGCGGCCTGCGGCTGACCGCCTACGCCCTGCGCCTCACCCTCTTCCGCACGCCCGGAACGACGCGCACCCCGACCGTCTGGCGGCTGGGCGCGATGGGCTCGGACATCCCCGACCGCTTCGAGGTGCCCGCCTCGCGGCCCGGCACCGTCGGCCGGGAACTGGCCGTCCCGCGCTACTCGCAGGAGATCCACAAGGGGCAGTACCCGGAGTACGACAACGGGGGAGAGGCATGGTGCAGCCCGACCTCCTCCCAGATGATCATCGAGTACTGGGGCCGCGGGCCCACGCCCGCCGACCTGGCCTGGGTCAACCCCGACTACGCCGATCCCCAGGTCTGCCACGCCGCCCGCCACACCTTCGACCACCAGTACCGGGGCTGCGGCAACTGGCCCTTCAACGCCGCCTACGCCGCCACCTACCAGGACCTCCAGGCCGTCGTCACCCGCCTCGGCTCCCTCACGGACGCCGAGCGCCTGATCGACGTGGGCATCCCGGTCATCACCTCGCAGTCCTTCCTGGCGACCGAACTGGACGGTGCGGGTTACGGCACCTCCGGCCATCTGATGACCATCGTCGGCTTCACCGAGGACGGCGATGTCATCGCCAACGACCCGGCCTCCGCGGACGACCCGGCGGTCCGGCACGTCTACCGGCGCCGCGAGTTCGAGAACATCTGGCTGCGGACGAAGCGGTACGACGAAAAAGGCCAGGTCAAGAGTGGTTCCGGGGGCGTCTGCTACCTCTACTTCCCGGTGAGGTCAGCACCGAGTCAGCACCGGGTCCTGCGCGAGCTCGGAATCCGCTAGCGGTCGGGCCGCCGGACCGGCCGGCAGCTCCTCCGGGAGGTGGCCCTGGAAGCTCGTCGCCACCAGGTGGCGGCAGCGCTCACGGCCGTCCTGAGTGAGGTGACCGTACCGATCGACCGTGACCTTGATGGACTGGTGTCCGAGCCACCGGGAGACCTCGTGGAGGGAGACTCCGTTCGTCAGGGGCATGGTCGCCCAGGTGTGGCGGAGGCCGTGCGGTGTGTATGCCGGGAGTCCCAGCCGCTTGAGGGCGCGGTCCCAGGAATTGCGGACGAGTCCGGGATACGTCATCCCGCTTCGCTGGTTGAGGACGGGGAATCGGTCGGCGAAGGCGGTGAAGAAGCCCGGTACCGGAACGTCGCGCCATTCACCTTCTTTCCGGTGTTTCAGCGGCGCGTACCGGGCCATGAGGATTCCGTCCTTGTCCCGATACCGGACAATCTGGCGCCGCAGCCGCAACGTGCCGTCCCGGAAATCCTCGGCACCGCCTCGCCTGGCACGGTGTCACCCCGGCTGACCAGCAGGCACTGGTCGCAGCGCGCAGATCCGCGGACCGGTTCAGCCGCAGCGCCACGAAGGCCCTGTTCAGCCGCAGCGCCACGAAGGCCCTTGAGCGCGCCCGCCACCAGTTCACCCAAGAACCCGGCAGCAGCACCGGGCCGTGCGTCCAGCGGCGATCGATCTCATCCGCCTCGGTCGGACCGCGGTGTATCTCAGTTGTGCTCTTGCCGGTGTCGCTGCGGCAGCGTGTGACCGATGCGCTCCTGCCAGGGGCCGTTGTCGGCGGCGGCCTTCTCGCACGCGGGGAACCTGCCCCGGAACTGGCCTTCGGCACTCCGACCGTAGCCAAGCGGGCCGTCCTCATCGGGATCTTGAATTGCAAAAGTCTGCAATTGCCTACATGCTGTTCCGGTCGTGCCCGTACGTAGCCGCGGGCACGACGCTTACCGTTTGCCCGCCCGAGGTGTGGCTGGGTGTGGAGTGATCGAGGATGTCCGTGCAGGTTCCGCTGTATCAGGCCAAGGCCGAGTTCTTCCGGATGCTGGGGCATCCGGTGCGTATCCGTGTGCTGGAGCTGTTGCAGGACGGGCCGATGCCGGTGCGGGATCTGCTCGCGGCGATCGAGGTGGAGCCGGCGGCGCTGTCCCAGCAGCTGGCGGTGCTGCGCCGCTCGGGCATCGTCACCTCCGCCCGGCAGGGCTCGACCGTCGTCTATGAGCTGGCCGGCGGGGACGTGGCGGAGCTGATGCGGGCCGCGCGGCGGATTCTGACCGAGATGCTCGCCGGGCAGAACGAGCTGCTGGCCGAGTTGCGGGAAGCCGAGGTCGCCGCACGGTGAGCGTTCTCTTCGGCCGGGTGTGGGCCCCGGTCCGTGCTCTGCTGCCCGCTCGTGCCGATCTCGCGGCGATGGGCCGTCAGCCGCGCCGGGATCTGCTGGCCGGGCTGACCGTGGCGATCGTCGCGCTGCCGCTCGCGCTGGGTTTCGGGGTCTCCTCCGGTCTGGGGGCGGAAGCCGGTCTGGCCACCGCGGTGGTGGCGGGCGCCCTGGCCGCTCTCTTCGGCGGCTCGAATCTCCAGGTCTCCGGCCCGACCGGTGCGATGACCGTGGTCCTGGTGCCGATCGTGGCCCGGTACGGGCCCGGCGGAGTGCTGACGGTCGGGCTGATCGCCGGTGTGATGCTGATCGCGCTCGCCGTCGCGCGGGCCGGGCGCTATATGCAGTACGTACCGGCCCCCGTGGTCGAAGGCTTCACGCTGGGCATCGCGTGCGTGATCGCTCTCCAGCAGGTACCCAACGCGCTGGGGGTGGCCAAGCCGGAGGGCGACAAAGTCCTGGCGGTGGCCTGGCGGGCGGTCGAGGAGTTCGTACGTCACCCCAACTGGACGGCCCTCGGGCTGGCGCTGGCCGTGGCCGCCATCATGCTGCTCGGTGCCCGGTGGCGCCCCGCGATCCCCTTCTCGATCGTGGCGGTGATCGCCGCGACCGTCGCCGCGCAGCTCTTCTCTTTGGACGCCGCCCCTCCGATCGGTGACCTTCCGGCCGGGCTGCCCGCGCCGTCGCTGGCCTTCCTCGATGCGGCCGCGCTCGGCTCGCTGCTCGCCCCGGCGGTGGCGGTGGCGGCCCTGGCCGCGCTGGAGTCGCTGCTGTCGGCCTCCGTCGCCGACGGCATGACGGTCGGCCAGAAGCATGATCCGGACAAGGAGTTGTTCGGTCAGGGGCTGGCGAACCTCGCCGCGCCGCTGTTCGGCGGCGTCCCGGCGACCGGCGCCATCGCCCGCAGTGCCGTCAACGTCCGTACCGGCGCCGCCTCGCGGCTGGCCGCGCTCACCCACGCCGCCGTCCTCGCCGTCATCGTCTTCGCCGCCGCGCCGCTGGTCTCCCGCATCCCGCTGGCCGCGCTGGCCGGGGTGCTGCTGGCCACCGCCGTGCGCATGGTCGAGGTCGGCTCGCTGCGCGCCATGGCGCGCTCCACCCGCTCGGATGCTCTCGTCCTGGTGCTGACCGCGGTGGCGACGCTGGCCCTGGACCTGGTGTACGCGGTGATCCTCGGGCTGCTGGTGGCGGGGGCGCTGGCGCTGCGCGCGGTGGCCAAGCAGGCCCGCATGGAACAGGTGCCCTTCACGCCGCATCTGCCCGGCCAGGACAGCGACGAGGAACACGCCCTGCTCGCCGAGCACATCGTCGCCTACCGCATGGACGGGCCGCTGTTCTTCGCCGGCGCGCACCGGTTTCTGCTGGAACTGTCCGAGGTCGCCGACGTGCGGGTGGTCATCTTGCGCATGTCCCGGATCACCACCATCGACGCGACCGGCGCCCTTGTCCTCAAGGACACCGTGGAACGGCTCAACCGCCGCGGCATAGCCGTCCTGGCCTCCGGGATCCGGCCCGGCCAGCGCCGAGTCCTGGATTCCATAGGCGCGTTGGACCTGCTGCGCTACGAGGGGCGGGAATACGCCACCACCCCCGAGGCCATCGCCGGTGCCCGCGCCCACCTGGAGTGCGCCGGAATCCTGCCCCATTCCGCGCCGCACAAGACGACACCTGTGGTCACCGAGGAGCGCGCCCGGTGACCACCACCCGCCGCATGATCGATGTCTCCGGAGAGGAGGTCCGCTACCTGCGGGAAGGCGCCGCACACGGGCGGCTGGTCCACGAACAGCGGGAGGCGACCGCCCTGCGGCCCGCCTCACCTGTCCGGGAGTGCGGGCGGTTGATCGTCCGCACTCCCGCCCCCGCCGCGGCCCTCCTCGGCCGTGTCACCGGGACCTGCCACGCCGATCACCTCGGCCCGAAGACCGGCACGGGCTGGGCGGTGACCGCCTCCGGGCCGGCCGAGGTCATCACCGACCCGGATGAGTCCGCGCACTACCGGCGCACGCTGCCCGGCTGGACCCACGGCCCGCACGACACCCTGGTCCGCATCCACCCGCAGGCCATCCACGGCTACCGCTTCACCCGCGCCACCAGCAGCCGGAAGGCGGCAGGCGGCACGGACGGGCCCGCGTCCCGGTGACCTCCCGGCCCGTCGACTTGCCGCTGCGCTCCGTGCTCATCGCGCAGACCGTTCCCGCCTCGGTCCGTCTCGCCCGTGAGCCGGCCGAGACTACCTGTGCGAGCTGGGGCATCAACCCCGGCCACCCCGCACTGGGCCCGGCCCTGCTCGTCCTGAGTGAACTGGTCACCAACGGTGTCCGGCACGCCGCCGCGGCCTCACCCCAGCTCACCGTCACCTACGCGGCGTCCGCCGGCACACTCGCCTTCGCCGTCCACGATCGCGACCCCCGCCTGATCGACCCGCTGAGCTTTTGTGCAGAGCGCCGGGGGCCTGGCCACCGTCGCCGAAGTCACCGCCCGGCTCAACGGCACCTGGACCGTGCGGCCCGACGCCGACGGCGGCGGCAAGAGCGTGTGGGTCACCCTGCCCCTGTGACCTGGCCGCACCACCCTCACCACCCACACGGAAGGCTCTGACGGCACATGTCGATCCAGTGGCGCTGCACCACCCACGATCACCTGGGCATCCTGTCGCCGGCCGGTCATCTGGGCCCGCGGGAGGTGAGCCGGTTTCGCGGAGCCGTCACCTGGCGCTGGCCCGGGGCGAGGGACCGGTGATCTTGGACCTGACTGCCCTTCAGGGGTGGACGGCGGCCGGGCAGGCCGCGATCGCCGAAGCAGCCCGCCAACTGGCCGCGTACGGCCGGCCGTTGACACTCGCCGCGATTCCGGCGGATGGCTCCCTCGTGCCCGACGAAACGTGGCCGGCCCTGACGGTGTACCGCGACCTGGACACCGCACTGACCGCCCACGCCCACACCCACCACGCCATGGCGTCGGCGCCGGCTGTGCGGCAGCAGTGGCGTACCGCCGATTGGGCGACTGGCCGACGATGACCTGATCAGCCGCGGCTCGTCTGCGGGGCCGCAGGCATCTCGGGCAGGGGGCCGAGGCGGGTGGTGACGCGTTGGCGCAGGAGCAGGTACTCCTGCCGGCGTCGGGGCAGCGGGCCCAGGGGCCGCTCGACGACGCGGGCGCCGGTGACGCTCTGGCCGTCGGTGAACTGCTCCACGGTGAGATCGAGGTCGATGCCACTGGGCAGGCGGTTCCACCAGTGGTAGCCGGCCGGTTTCCGGCCTGGTGCACGTCGCCGAGGATGAGGTCGCCGCCGAAGGGGTCATGGACGAGGAGGGCGGTGAGGTCGCAGTGGCCCCGGGCGGGGTTGCCGGGCTGCCGGTCGCCGTCGTCGGGTGAGCAGGTGTCGGCGGCCCAACTGGCCCGGAAGGCACGGTCGATATCGATCAGATTCCACGGTGTCATGCCGTGCAGTGTGCCGTGCGGCACTGACATCCGGCTCTGGCTACGGCCTCCCGCGGCCGTCGGGGCGTGGGGCGGGGTCCGGCAGCGACGAGCGGGCGTCGCTGCCGGGCGCGTCCCCCTTCCTCTCCGCACAGAGGAAGGGGCATCAGCCTTGGCGTGTGAGGGCGTCCAGGGCGGTATCGAGGTCGGGGTAGATGCTCACCGGGATGAGTCCGTCGGCGGTGAGGGCGGTGGTGGGCAGGTCCCCTATGCCGCACACGGACAGTGGCCGTTGCTGGGTGCTGAGGCTGCGGGTGGCGTCCAGGACGGCGGCTTCCCCTTCGGCGCTCCAGCTGACCAGTGCCGTCACATCCAGCAGTACCGGTCCGGTGCTGCGGGCCTGTAGCCAGGCGATGGCGCTCACGAAGCGGGGGGTGCTCTCGCCGCCGAGGTGGCCGGTGAGCGTCAGCACGGTCGCGTTGCGGTGGGTGGCGTATTGCCAGTCCAGGCTCATCTCCCTGCCCGCCGGGTCGAGGAGGCGGTGGGGGTGGACCTGCGGCCGCCGCGGGTGAAGTCCAGCCGGATCAGGCGGTCGTGGCCGCACCCGGGGCAGCGGCCCTGCGCGGCCAGGGCGGTGGGGCGGCAGGTGAGGCCGCAGGTTGGGTCGGGGCATTTGAGCAGAGCGGCTCCCGTGCCGCGCAGGGGTGTGATGCGCACGAATCTCCCTTCGAAGACTTCTGTAGTTGCTAACTTTAGCAATTCGCTAGGTCATGACCCCGGACGCGCTGGGTGAGGATGGCCGCATGACGTTGACGATGGGGTGGACGGGATGCGAGGGAGAGCGGTCACTGTGGCCGTCGAGTACTGGCGGGAGGGCGGTCCGGTGAGCGCGCCGCTGTATCAGCTGAAGGCGGAGTTCTTCAAGACGCTGGGACATCCGGTGCGGATCCGGGTGCTGGAGCTGCTGAGTGAGCGTGAGCACGCGGTGGCCCAGATGCTGCCGCAGATCGGCGTGGAGCCGGCGTACCTCTCGCAACAGCTTGCGGTTCTCCGGAGGGCGAATCTGGTCGTAACCCGCAAGGAAGGGTCGACTGTGTATTACTCGTTGACCAGTCCTCATGTGGCGGAGCTGCTGCGCGTGGCGCGGACCATCCTTTCCGGGGTGCTGACCGGGCAGGCCGAACTGCTGGCGGACCTGCAAGCCACCACGCCGTAGGAGAAGCCGCCGGGGCGCGCACCGTCCTAGCCTCTCGAACGGCGGCCGCTCCCGGGCACCATCTGGCGCTCTGGTGGCAGCAAGAGGGGCGGCCGCTGCGCGCGCGTCGTGAGGCTTCGCAATCGCTGACGTAGGAGTCGGCCCTGCACTCCCGAAGCTCCCGCGAAGTGACAGACAGCTCTCTGTGGCGGATCGGGGGGTGCTTCTCCCGGGTTCCGGGTTTCTCGTCCTTGTGGTGGTGCTCCGTCACCTCGGTCGCGTCACGACGACCGGGAGGAGACCGGGGTGCGGCAGGACTGGGAGCCGGAGGACCGGATCGAGGTCTGGACGCTGCTGGAGGAGGACCAGGAGCGATTACGGAACAAGTCGGGGCGAACCGGCTGGGGTTCGCCTTGTTGTTGAAGTTCTTCGAGGTGGCGGCCCGGTTTCCCGAGGACGTGTCGGAGATTCCGGTGCCGGCGGTGTCGTACGTCGCCCAGCAGGTGAAGGTGCCCGCGGAGGAGTTCGCCGCGTACGACTGGGCGGGGCGGGCGATCAAGCGGCACCGGCTGGAGATCCGGGCCGTCTACGACTTCAGGGAGTGCACCGAGGGGGACCAGGCACTGCTTGCCGAGTGGCTGTCCGTCGAGCTGTGCGGAGTGGAGCTGTCCCGCGACCGGCTCGCGGAGGCGGTGGTGGCGCGCTGCCGCAAGGAGTGGCTGGAGCCGCCGACGCCGGGGCGGATCGGCCGACTGGTGGGGTCGGCGGTCAATACCTGCGAGGAGCGGTTCTGCGCGACGGGTGTGGGCCGTCTGCCGGCGGCGACGCGGTCCCGTCTGGACGATCTGATCGCCGAGGACGACGACGGTGACGGTGAGGAGAGCGCGGGCGGCGGGGGGACGTTCTTCACCGAGTTGAAGGCCGCCCCGGCCGCGCTCGGCCTGGACAGCCTGCTGGCCGAGGTGAACAAGCTCCAGCGGGTGCGCGGGCTGGAGTTGCCACCGGAGCTGTTCGCGTCGCGGATGTGTCGGAGAAGCTGGTGGCCGCATGGCGGGCGCCGGCGGCGAAGGAGTACCCCTCGGATCTGCGGGCGGCGGCGCCGCCGGTGCGGTACACACTGCTGGCCACGCTGTGCCATGTGCGGGAGACGGAGATCGCCGACTCGCTCCTCCAGGACATCCTGAGCGAGGAGAAGTGGCAGACGCGCCTGACCGGCGCGGACAGGCAGGCGCTGTCACCCCTGTTCTGGACGCAGGTGAACCCGTACGGACGGTTCGAGCTGGATATGGCCTCGCACCTCGACATCACGTTGCCTGCTGTGCCGGGCCGGGCTCGCGCACCGCGTCGGATGCCCACGCCGGTGACGGGGAGTTGGCACCGGACCGTACGGAGGTATGAGTCACCGGGACAGGCGCAGGTTCCAGCGAGGCCCGGGAGCGCTGACAGCAGTGCGCTGCGGCCGGTCAGGACGTCCGCTTGACGGGAACGTGGTTCACAAGCGCTGCGCGAACCAGTCGGCGATCAGCTGCCGGGCAGGGTCGGGATCGTCCATGCTGCAGTGTTCGGCGCCGCCGTCCACACCGTCGAACACCACGAGCTGCTTGTCCCTGGACCCGGCGGCCTTGATTGCCCGCTCGGCATGCGGGAGCGGGATCATCGAGTCGTCGGCGCCGTGCACGATCAGGAACGGCTGGGTCAGGTGGGGCAGCGCCTCGGCGAGCGCGAACGCCTTGACCTTCTCCAGCGCCTGCTTCATCGTCTCGGTGCCCATCACCCATGGCAGCTGCCAGAACGGCACCGGGGTGGTCTTCGAGCGGGTTTCCCAGCGGTGCTGCCACAGCGCGCCGTAGTCCCACACCGCGCCCCACGCGGCGCACGCCTTGATTCGGTGCTCGAACGCGGCTCCGCGCGGAGCGTAGTACCCGCCGAGGCTGATGCCCAGCAGCCCGATCCGCGCCGGATCGATGTCGGGGCGGGTCACCAGGTAGTCCACGACTGCCTTCGTCGGCACCTCATAGTCCGGGCGGGAGGCCACACCGCGCAGCCGCAGCGGCTCCCCCGTACCCGGGGCGTCCACCACCAGGCAAGCGATGCCCCGGTCGGCGAACTCCTCACGGATGATGCAGTACAGCAGTTCCTTGGTGACATCGAAGCCGTTGTAGAAGATCACCACCGGCGCGGGGGCGGCGGAATCCCGTGCGAGGGCGGGGATGAGGTAGCCGGGCAGCATCCCGTCCGGCGAGTCGATCTCCACGCGCTCAAGCGGCCGGGGCATGGTCTCGACGGCCTTCCCGAACGTCTCCAGCGCCAGCCGGTAGCTGTTGGCCTTGGCAGGACCCGGCGCGGTCTGCCGCTCCCCGGTCAGGTAGTAGTTCACGGCCCGCAGATACCGCTCGGACGCGCTGCGCCGGCAGCCGCGGCTCAGGTCCCGCTCCGCGAATTCGGCCTGGAGCGCGCCCGCCTGATCCCACGCCTTCGTCCACGCCTCAGGATCCGCCTTTGTCTCGCGCAGCGGTGCGAGCTGACGGTCGATCTGGCCCAGCTGCCCACCGGCGGTAAGGGACAGCAGCACGGCCGAGGACCACATGTAGTTCTTCGGGAAGTACGTGAACATGACGGCTCCTGGATCCGATCTGCCCCGGGCATTCGCATCCACGACTTTATGGGGTGCCAGTAGTTATCGCGGAAAACAACGCGAAGCAGATGCGGCCCAGTTCAGTGGGCGGATCAGGGCGGCCGCAGCGGGTGGTCACTAAACCCGCCGGGCCTCTCGGTGAGGTAGCGGCCCGGGATCGCCGGTGCTCTCTCGTCTGCCATGTCGTCCGGAACGTTGTGCACCGTCCCCGGCCGGGGCTGCTCAGCTCATGGTGACGATCATCTTGCCGATGTTTTCGCCGCGGAACAGCCCGCTGATCGCGCCGGGCAGCGCTTCGAGCCCGTGCCGTTCGGTCTCCAGCGGGATCAGTCTGCCGTTTTCGACCCAGTCGATGAGGTGGTCCAGGGCGGCGGGCAGGGCGTCGGGGAATTGCAGCGGCGTGTAGCCCTGCAGCGTCAGTCCGTTGCCGTAGACGGGCGTGATGTCGACCGTCCAGGCCGTGTCGTCGTCGTACGTGGAGATCAGGCCGCACACGACGATACGGGCCGGGCGGCGCATCGTTGCCATGACGGTCCGGCTGATCTCCCCTCCGACGGAGTCGAAGTACAGGTCCGGCCCTTGCGGCGCCCATGCCCTGATCCGCTCGTCGAGGTCGGCGGCGCGGTAGTCGAGCGCGGCGTCGAACCCGAGGTCCTCGGTGAGGATCCGGCGTTTGCGCTCGGAACCTGCGAGACCGAGCACGCGGGCGCCCCGGATCGTGGCGATCTGTCCGGCCAGTGACCCGACGTTGCCGGCGGCCGCCGAGACCACCACGGATTCGCCGGCCCCGACCTGGCCGGCCTCGATGATGCCGGTGTGGGCCGTCACTCCGCCGAGCAGGCCGAACACGCCCAGTGCACGGGAGGGTCTGCGGATGCGGGGGTCGACGGGAGCCGGTTCGAGCCAGGTGCCGTGGGGAGGCCAGATGGACAGGTCGGCCCACTCCGCCTGGCTGACCACCCGGTCTCCCGGCTGGTGGCCGGGGTGGCGTGAGGCGGTCACTTCGGAGACGGCGAGCCCGGTCACTGCCGCGCCGACGGGGATCTGGGGGAGGAAGTAGCCGTCGTTACCCGTAAGTTGGCCGCGCAGTGTGGCGTCGACGGAGAATGCCAGCGGCCGTAAGAGGAGTTGGCCGTCGCGCAGGCGGGGCAGTTCCTTGGTGGTGAGGGTGAACAAGTCGGGTTCGATCCGTCCGGTGGGCAGGTGACGGCTGAGGGCGACGAATCTGGTGTGTGTCACGGGAGCCTCTCGGGGAATTGTTCGAGGGCCTGCGGGGGCACGCGCCCTCGGGGCGGCGGCGGGCCGCCGGCCGCCGGGTTCCGGCGTGCCGTCGGCTCACCGGCCGGGCCGTCGGTCCACGTGCGGGCCGGTGGTTCAGCCGGCGTCCGCGAGCAGTTGCTCCGAGAGGGTCCACAGGCGTCGGGCGTTGTCGGGGTCGAGGGCGTAGCGGGCCACGCCCTGCAGAGGTGCGCCGCGGCGGTCCAGGACCTCGGTCTCGTTGCAGTCGGTGAAGTAGCGGCCGCCGATGCCGTCCAGCAGGGGGGAGGTGGCGAGGAGGACGGATGTGGCGGCTCCTTGCCCGACCGTCTTGATGAGTTCGCTCGGGACGCTGCCGCTGCCGCGGCCTCCTTCGGTGTGGCGCTGGAGGTTGGTGTAGATGGCGCCGGGCATCACGGCGTTGGCGGTGATGCCGTCCTGGGCCCAGCGGCGGGTGGCCTCCACGGCGAAGAGGACGTTGGCGGTCTTGGACTGGCCGTAGGCGAGCCAGGGGTCGTAGGGGCGGAAGGCGAAGTGGATGTCGTCCCACACGACGGGGGACAGCTGGTGCCCGCTGGAGCTGACGGCGACGATGCGGGCGGCGCCGTCGGCGGCGAGCGCGTGGCGCAGGCCCGTGGCAAGGGCGAAATGGCCCAGATGGTTGGTGGCGAACTGCCATTCCCAGCCCCGCTGTGTGTACCGCTCGGGGCAGGCCATGACACCCGCGTTGTTCACGAGGATGTGCAGCGGGCCGGTCCAGGCCGTGGTGAAGGCGGCGACGGATGCCGGGTCGGTGAGGTCGAGGTGGGCGACGTGCAGGTCACCGTTCCCGGTGGTGGCGGTGATGTCCTTGGCGACGCGCTCGCCCGCCGCCGTGTCGCGGACGGCCAGGGTGACGGCCGCCCCCGTGCCGGCCAGGACGCGGGCCGTTTCCGCGCCCAGGCCGGAGGAGGCGCCGGTGACCAGCACGCGGCGTCCGGTGAGGTCGATGCCCTGGGCGACCTGTGCGGCCGTGCTGGAGAAACCGAAGGGCGTGGCGATGACGGTCATGCGTGAACTCCTGGTGAGGAAGCGGGGTGGCGTCTCGGTGCTGGTGCCGGTGCCGGTGTCTGGATGTCCTGGTGTTCAGGGTCGGACCATGCGGTCCTGTTCCTTCGGGGGCGTGCCGCTGTGCCAGTCCAGGGCCTCGCCGGAGCGGATCAGCTCGCCGTACAGGGCGCGGTCGACGTGTTCGGTGAACACGAGGTCGAGGACGGACCGTGCCGCCTCGGCGGGCGGCTGGGCCTGGCTGTAGTCGTCGAACCACGGCCGGGAGGTCGCGGTGTCGACCATGCCGGGGCAGACGGAGGCGATCAGGGTGCCGGTGGCCAGGTCGTGTTCGCGGCGTTGGGCCGCGACCGCGCGCACGGCGGCGACCTGAGCGACCTTCGAGGGCACGTTCAGCCACCGCGGCCAGCCCGCCTCGGTGGCGGTGTGGTGGTGAACGGCGGTGCGCCAGGATTCGACGGCGTACTCGACCTGGTCGAGGCTCGCGCCGTCGAACCGCCGGTGCAGCCGCGGGTCGAGGTGGCCGAGGGTGCCGAGGCTGCTGGCGATCACCAGCAGCCGGCCGCCGGGGCGCAGGACGGGGCCGAAGGAGCGCAGGACAGCGTGGGTGGCGGTGTTGGACACGTCGATGAACTCGTCGGCGCGCTCGGCCTGCGACTCACCGGGCAGCAGGCGGGCGACCGCGTTGGAGATGACGATGTCGACACCGCCGTACCGGTCGTGCAGTGCGTCGGCGAGTCGGCCGATCGCGTCGGTGTCGGTGACGTCCAGCACCCGGCCCTCGACGCGGGCGCGGGTGCCGGGCAGACAGGCGACCTCGCGGGCGGCGCCGGTGACGCGCTGGTGGCTGCGGCCCGTGAGGAGGACCAGGTCGCCCGGGTCCATGCGCGCGGCCAGTCCTTCGGTCAGGGCCCGGCCCAGGCCCTGGTTGGCGCCCGTGACGAGGGCGATGCGGGGAACGTTCACACCTGCCACGGTAGGAAGCCCGGCTGCTGTGCGTCCAACGAAAGTGGCGCAAGGGTGGTATGCGTAAACGTCATGGACTTCACGGATGTGTCGCTGACGGCACTGCGCGTCTTCCGCGCGGTGGCCGAACAGGGAACCTTCACCGCGGCCGCGGCGTCGCTGGGCTACACGCAGTCGGCGGTGTCCCGGCAGATCGCGGCGATCGAGCGGGCGGCGGGCGCGGAACTACTGGAGCGGCGGCGCGACGGTGTACGGCTCACCTCGGCGGGGCGCGTCGTCATGCGCCGCGCGACGGTCGTGCTTGACGAGATCGACCAGGCCGCCCGCGAGCTGTCCGGCCTGCCGGAGGAGGGCGGCATCGTGCGCCTGGGCTGGGTGCCCACCGCCGGTACGACGCTGGTGCCGCACGCCCTGGCCGCGCTGCGGCGCAGCGATCCGGGCGTGCACGTCGTCAGCCGCGAGGGCGGCACCCCGGCGCTGGTGCGCGCTCTGCGGGCGGGCAGCATAGATCTCGCCCTGCTGTCGTCGGCGCCGCCGTTCCGCGCACCGGACGCCGAGGCGCCGCCGCTGGCGTTGCAGACGCTCACCGAGCGCGCCCTGTGCCTGGCCGTGCCCACGACGCACCCGCTGGCCCGCGGGGAATTCGTCGACGTGGCCGACCTGCGCGGACAGCGGTGGATCGCTGGGTCGGCCTCCGGCGCGGACCGGCTCATGGGCGTGTGGCCGGGTCTGGACGAGCGGCCCGAGATCGCGCACACCGCCCGGGACTGGCTGGCGAAACTGCATCTCGTCGCCGCCGGCTGCGGAATCACCACCGTGCCCTCCGCGCTGGCCCCCGCCGCACCGCCCGGCGTGCGCATCCTGCCGGTGCGCGGCGGCCCGCAGGAGACGCGGCGCCTGCTCCTGGCCCGGCTCCCTCAGCCGCCCGCCGAACCGGTCGTCCGGCTCGCGGCCGCGTTGCGGGCCGCGGCCCTCGGAAACGGCACCGTCCCGGATCCGTGACGCGGGCCCGCCGACCGCTCGGCCCGTACAAGGGCGCGCCGGGACCGGGGCGCCGCATGATGTTCTCGCATGGAGCGTATGTCCAACTGTCGTTGGACTCATGGTGGTTCGCTCCGTAGCGTGACAGTGGTCCCGGGGTGGCCGCTCAAGACCTTGCCGCCGGGCCGGTACGGGCCTCGGCCGAACGCCGTGCCGACCGGCGCCCCCACCGTCCGTACGCCGTGCCCGGCGAGCACCGTGCCGGGCCCTCGCCCCCACCATCAGCGAGGGAGCCGTGCCCAGAGGAATCGAGCTCCACATCCCGTTCCCGTGCCGGATCAGCCCTGATGCCGACCGGGCCAGGCAACGGCATCTCGCCTGGCCACGCTCGCACGGCCTGCTGAACGACGAGGAGGCCGTGCGAAGACACGAGAGCGCGCGGTACGCGGAGTTGGCAGCGCGCTTCTACCCCGACGCCACCGGAGCGGACCTCGACCTCGGCGTGGACCTGATGAGCTGGTTCTTCGTCTTCGACGACCTGTTCGACGGCCCGAGCGGTGAGGACCCCGTCAGGGCGCAGGCCCTTGTGAGCAGCACCATGGAGGCGCTGCGGCGGCCGGCGGGGCATTCCGCGGCGCCCGTCGTGCGGGCGTTCTCCGATCTGTGGAGCGCCGAGCGGGTCACGCCGGCCCAGCGGCAGGGGTTCTTCGGCTTCGGCCTCGGGCGCCGCAAATGCATCGGCGACACCTTCGGACTCACCGAAGCGGCCATCGCCGTCGTCGCGATCCTCGGCCGATGGCGCCTGGAGCACACGGGTCCGGTGACGGACCGCCCCCTCATCGGCACCCTGCTCATGGCCCCGGCCACCCGTATGCGGGTCCGGGCCCGCTGAGGCCGGGGCTGTACCCGAGCGACGGACATTCCCCAAGACCGAGAAAGCCGGGAGAACGCGTGAAAGCCATTCCCGTGAGCGACGCCGAACTGTTCACGGACGGGAGTCTGAGCGACCCCTACCCTCTCTACCAGGAGCTGAGGGATCTCGGCCCGGTGGTCGAGCTCACGGCGTACGGTGTATACGCCTTCGCCCGGTACCGCCAAGTGCGCGAGGCATCCGGCAACTGGCAGGTCTTCTCCTCCGCCAAGGGCGTGATGATGAACGACCGGATCAATTCCGCGCTCCGGGGAGTCACGCTGTGCAGTGACCCACCCGAACACACCCGGATGCGACAGGTACTGGGCCGACCGCTGGGCCCGGAGAAACTGCGCGAGCTGGTCCCCCGGATCGAGGACGAGGCGGAGCGCCTCGTCGCACGCCTCGTGGAACAGGGCACGTTCGACGCGGTGACGGACCTCGCGGAGCACCTCCCGCTCACCGTCGTCTCCGAGCTCGTCGGCCTCGACGACGCCGGCCGCGCCCACATGCGGGAATGGGGGTCCGCCACGTTCGACGCCCAGGGGCCGGTGAACCAGCGGACCATGGACGCCTTCCCCAAACTCGACGAGATGGTCGCCTTCGCCCTGCACGAGGCGAAGCCCGGCACCATCAAACCGGACGGCTGGGCCGCCCACTTGTACGCGGCGGCCGCGCAGGGCGACCTCCCCGTGGAGAAGTGTCCGTTCATGATGATCGACTACATCGCGCCCAGCCTCGACACGACGATCCACGCGACGTCGAGTGCCATCCACCTCTTCGCCCACAACCCGGAGCAGTGGGACGTCCTGCGCGCGGACCCCGCACTGGTCCCGCACGCCATCAACGAAGTCCTGCGCATGGAGTCCCCGGTGCAGCGTTTCACCCGTTACCTCACCGAGGACTACGACACCGAGGGCTGCACGCTGCCCGCCGGCTCCCGCGTCATGCTGCTGTACGGAGCGGCCAACCGCGACGAGCGCCGATACCTGGACCCCGACCGGTTCGACGTCCGCCGCAAGCCGTCCGACCACCTGGCCTTCGGGCGCGGGGAACACGCCTGCCTCGGCATGAACCTGGCCCGGATCGAGATGCGCGCCCTGCTGGAGGCCCTGCTGCCTCGCGTCAGCCGCTTCGAACTGCTCGCATCCGAACTCGAACTCAACAACACCCTGCGCGGGCTGGGCACATGCACGGTACGGGTGAGCTGACTCGTGAAAGACCTTGCCACGACATCCGGCGAGAGCTCCCCACTCGGCCGGACCGCCCTGGTCACCGGGGGAAACAAGGGCCTCGGCCTGGAGACGTGCCGGGCGCTGGCCATGCTCGGCGTGACCGTACTGCTGGCTTCACGTGACGCCGAGCGCGGCGAGCAGGCCGCCGAGCTGCTGTGGGGCGAGGGCCTGGACGTTCACCCAGTGGTCCTGGACGTCACCCGCCCCGCGCAGATGTCCGCCCTGGCCGAGCACATCCGGCAGCGTGCCGGGCGGCTGGACGTACTGGTCAACAACGCAGGCATCATGCTCCCTTGGGATCCCTGGGCTCCGGACGCCGACACCCTTCGCCGGGTGTACGAGACCAACGTGTTCGGGCTGGTGTCCGTCACCGGAGCACTGCTGCCGCTGCTGCGCGAGGCGACGGCGCCCCGCATCGTCAACGTCACGTCCACGACGTCGTCGTTGAGCCTGATCAGCGAGCCAGGTTCACCGCTGGCCACCGACTACATCCTCGCGTACGCGTCGTCCAAGACCGCCGTCAACATGATCACTGTGCAGTACGCGCTGGCCTTCGCCCGCAGCCCCGACTGGCGGCACGTGAAGATCAACGCCGCGACCCCCGGCTTCATCGCCACCGACCTCAACGGCCATACCGGCCCCCGTACCGCGGCGGAAGGCGCCCGGGTGGTGGCCGACCTGGCAACACTGCCGCCGGACGGCCCCAGCGGTGGATTCTTCAACGAAGACGGCCCGCTGCCCTGGTGATACCTCCCATTGCCGCGGCCGGAAGGAGGCCGGGCGCGAGGAACCTTTCCGGCGGGGCCCTCGCTGCTCGGTCACCGGGGCGGAACACCGCTCATGAGCCGGGGTGCGTGGTCAGCAGTCGTGCGTCTGTGGCCGCTCGTTCCCTCTGCCGCCAGGTTCCGGGTGGTTCTCCGTGGTGGCGGCGGAAGGCGGCGGCGAAGGCGAACGGCGAGCCATAGCCGACGGTGTCGGCGATCTGGGCCAGGCTGAGATCGTCGGCGCGGAGGTGGTCGCGGGCGAGGGTCATTCGCCATTCGGTCAGGTACTGCTTGGGGGCCTGGCCGAGTGCCTCCCGGAACACCCGTGCGAAGGCGGCTCGGGGCAAGCCGCTGATCTCGGCGAGTACGGGGACCGTCCACGGGTGGGCCGGGTTCTCGTGCATGGCTTGCAGTGTGGCGCCCAGCCGTGGGTCCGCGGCGGCCCGGTACCAGCGTGGTGCGGTCGCGCTGCGACGGAAATCGGCGCGTATGGCCAGCACGAGGAGCAGGTCCAGGAGGCGGTCCAGCACGATCTGCTGGGCGGGCTCGGCGCGGACCAGCTCGCGCGACAGCAGGGTGATCACCTCCCGGAGGGGGTCGTCGTCGGCCGCCGAGAGGGTCATGACCTGGGGCAGTGCGTCGAGCAGTCCGCTGCCGACATCGCCGGAGAACCGGTAGGCGCCGCACAAGAACACCGTGGCCCGCGGGTTGTCGGCGGGGCCCGCGTGGGCGTGGCGGGCCCGGAACTCCTCTGGTTCCAGGCATTCGGCGCCCGGTGCGTGTCCGATGTAGTGGTCCGGTCCGCCACGTACCAGCGTGACGCTTCCCGGTATGAGCTCCACTGTGCTGCCGGGGGTGTTCAGCCAGAGGTAGCCCCGGCCGCGGACGACCGTGTGCACGGACAGCTGTATCGAGCCGCCCAGCCGCAGTCCCCACGGCGGTTCGGCGACCGTCCGCGCGAACACCGCGCCGGTGGCGCGCGCCCGCACCAGGTGGTCGGACAGCAGGTCCATGGGATCAGCTTGTGCAGGACGACCATCATGGTCAAGGTGTGAGAGCTTCGCGTATAAAGCCGAGCGCAGCACGCATGGATTGTCTCGCCCAGGGCTTCGAGCATGGAGTCATGAACAACGAAGCACCCACCGCGCTCATCCTGGGCGGCACCGGCAGGTCCGGCTCGCTGCTGGCCGACGGGCTCGCCCAGCGAGGCATCACCCCGCGTACCGCGGCGCGCCGCGGAGCCGACGTCCGGTTCGACTGGGACGACCCGGCCACCCACGCGGACGCCCTGGCGGGCGTCGACCGCCTCTACCTGGTGACGCCCACCCTGCGCCTCAGCTACGCCGACCAGGTCGCCGCCTTCCTGGACCTCGCCGAGGCGGCCGGCGTTCGCCACGTCACCCACCTGAGCGTCTACAACGCCGACCAGGCGCCGGCCCAGGCCGGCATCGCGGCCGTCGAGGCCGATCTCGCCGCCCGGCACGGCATCACGCACTCGATCCTGCGCCCCGCGTGGGTGATGCAGAACTTCGCCGACGGACACATCCCGCTCATGGACGGAGCGATCACGACCCCGAGCGGCGGCGGCAGGGAGGCTTTCGTCGACGCGGCCGACATCGCGGCGGTCGCGGCCGAGACGCTGCTGGATCCCGCCGCCCACGCCGGCGCCGTCTACCCGCTCACCGGCCCGCAGGCCCTCACCTTCGATGAGGTCGCGGACACCATCGCCTTCGTGAGCGGCCGACCCGTCTTCTACAACGACATCGAACAGGAGACGTGGATCAACGGCGCGGTCGCCGCGGGCGTACCCGCCGACTACGCGGTGATGCTGCGCTGGCTCACCGGCGCCGTCATCACCGGCAACGGCGCCACGCCCACCGGCGACACCGAGAAGGTCACCGGCAAGCCGGCCACGACCTTCCGCGAGTTCGCCGAGCGCCACGCCCACGCCTGGACCCCGGAGGCGAAGTGACCAAGACCGTCAGCGACGACACTCCCCTGGCCGGGGCGAACAGCCCGTTCTTCCGCATCATCAAGGAGGGGCTGGACGGCCTGGTCGACGGGGAGGACTACTACGACCTGCTGGCCGAGGACGTGGTCTTCGAGTACGTGGTCACCGTGCCGGGGTATCCCAGGCGGGTCGAGGGACGGCAGGGGATCGTCGACCTGTACAGCGACTACGGCGACTACGTGAAGCTGCGCAGCGCGGACAACCTCCGCGTGCACCGGGACCGCGAAAC
This sequence comes from Streptomyces sp. x-80, assembly GCF_046549095.1. Taxonomy (NCBI): domain Bacteria; kingdom Bacillati; phylum Actinomycetota; class Actinomycetes; order Kitasatosporales; family Streptomycetaceae; genus Streptomyces; species Streptomyces sp. x-80. The sequence goes on along the minus strand of NZ_JAJPWM010000008.1, from coordinate 211,962 downwards.
CTCGGTGGTCGTCCTGGAGTACGAAGTCCACGGCACGTCGGTCCGGACGGGGCGGCCCTATGACAACCGCTTCGTCTCCGTCGTGACCATCAAGGACCGCAAGGTGACGCACTGGCGCGACCACCTGGACCCCATCGCCGTATTCGACGCACAGGGATGGCCACAGGGCGGACGCTCGTAAGCGGGGTGTCGAACTGGCGAGATACGCGACAGAGGGGCAATGAGTTGATCTTGACTTTGGCAGTGCTGGACCTGCTCAGCTCCGGGCGTCAGCAGGGAGGGCGTTGAGGCGGGTTCCGTACTCGCGGCGGGCCTTGCGCTCCTTGCGCTGTGCCGGGATCGCCGCAGGGGCATCGAGGACCTGACAGCGGTCGAGGAATTTGGCGGTGGACCGCGGGCACAGCGGGGACGCGGAGGGTGTGGCCCTGGCCGCGCCGTACGGCGGCGCCCTGGTCGAGCGCAGCCCGCTCGGCGGGGGCGAGTTCAGCAGACCGGAGGAAGTCGGCGACCTCGCCCGGCATGTCGAGGGTGACCGGCAATTCCGGAGTCGGGCCCTCGGGTTCGGCGACGTGCTGGGGCATGAGGTCGGCCACGGCCGTGCGGACAGCACCGCGGCTGACGTCGTACTCGCGGGCCAGGGTGGCGATGGACCGGCCCTCCAGGTAGGCGGCGCGTACGCCGTCGATGTCCCCGGACGCGCTGGCGGGGCGGCGTCCGCCCCGACGCGGACCGTCCGGTTGGCGTACGGCAGCGTCCGGACGGCTTCGTGCCCGGGAGCCCCGGCTACTTTGCCCGGAATGTGCGCACCGTCGAGGTCCTTGTCGACCGCGACGCCGTCGCCTCCGGCGCGACGGCCACCGGCGAGCCCTGGCAGTACTACGACCTAGGCCACGGCTGGTGCCGTACACCTTCTTCGAACAGTGCCAGCATCGGGATGGCCTGCGCCCGTTGCGACTTCTGCACCCCCAAGGACTCCGGCAAAGCCCAACTCCGCGAAGCCCAAGAGACCGTGCAGCACATGCTCGCCTCCATCCCCCTGACCGAGGACGAACGCGCAGCGGTCGACGACGGCCGAACTGCCATCGACGCACCCCTCGCCCGGCTTACCGACATCCCCACGCCCGCCGGCCCCACCCCACGGGACTCGGCCTCCTCGCCACCGTCGCCATGCTGCCCATCGTGGAGGTCCGTCAAGGCGAACAGCAGTGAACTCGATGACGCCGACGGTAACGGCGCCGACGTCCTGGCGGAGGAAGCCGACGAAGGTATGAACCGGGGCGGGAGCGTCGCGTTCGGCCTCGCCGATCCAGTCCTGAAGGAGATGCCCGCGCCGGTGGGTGACGAGGTCGCGAAAGGTGCGGGCAAGGTCACCGGCGCGGGCGATGTCCAGGCAGGCCAGGCACACCTTCATTCCTCCAGGGCAGCCGCGATGTGGTCGAGGTCGGCGAGGAGCGCTGCGATGCGCTGCGGGGGGATCGCCTCGGCCATGCGCTGTTCGACGCCGTAGACGGCGGCCTGGACCGCGGTCAGGCGTGCGTGGCCCTCCTCGGTGAGGTGGGCGGGGCGGGCGCGGCCGTGGTCGGCGGTGGCGGGGCGGGTGATCAGTCCCGCGTCTTGCAGGCCCCGCAGGACGACGTTTCCGGACTGCCGGGTGACGAAGGTCGCGCGGGCGAGGTCCGCGTTGGACATACCGGGATGCAGGGCCAGGAGTTCGAGAGTGGCGTACTGCGGCACGGTCAGTCGGTGCTCGCGCAGGACCTTGTCCATGGCCCCGCGCAGGGCGGCCTGGGCGCGTTTGAGCAGGTATCCCACGTGGTGGGTGACGTCCTTCGCAGGGTGGGGCGGCTCGGGCGCTGGATTCTGTGGCATGTCAGCATTTTGACATGCCGGGCCCGCGGTCCTAGCCTCAGTCATGTCAAAGTCCTGACATTAACCATCGAGGGAGAGTCATGTCTGTCACCATCGACGGCCCCGACTTCGTCGCCCTGCAAGTGCGCGACCTGAACGCGGCAGCGGCCTTCTGCGAGCAGCACCTCGGTCTGCGCCGGGCCGCGGTCTCGCCGCCCCACGCGGTCGTGTTCGACACCAGGCCCACCCCCTTCGCCGTCCGCGAGCTGCTCCCGGGCGTCGACCTCACCGACACCGCACGGCCCGGCCTCGGCGTGGTGATCTGGTTCCGGACCTCGGACGCCCACAAGCTCCGCGACCAGCTCATCGCCGCCGGGATCAAGGTCCTCACCCCGATGGCGGACAGCCCCTTCGGCCCGATGTTCTCCTTCGAGGGCCCCGAGGGCTACACGCTCACCGCACACGGAGGCTGACCGTGACTGCCGTCTCCCTCACCCCCGCCGGGAGGTTCTCGCTCGCCTCCAGCATCCGGTTCCTGGAGGGCTTCACCCCCGCGAGCTACCACCACGCGGCGGACGGGATCCTCCGCCTGGCCTTCCCCGCCGACGACGCAACATCTGTCGTCGCAGCCACGGTCCGGCAGGATGCGGGACCGGACGGCAGCACAGGAACGGTCCGGGCCGAATTCACCGTGCGTCCCGGCACCCCCGCCCCGGCGAAGGCCGTGACCGCCGGGCCTGCGGTCAGCGATGCGGTGCGGGCCCAGCTCGCCCGTATCCTCTCGCTCGACGTCGACGCCACCGGATTCGGGGCCCTTGCCACGGACCCCGTGGTGGCCGGGCTCCTGGCGAACTACCCGGGGCTGCGCCCGGTGTGCTTCCACTCGCCCTACGAAGCCGCCGCCTGGAGCGTCATCGGCAACCGCATCCGCATGACCCAGGCAGCCGCCGTCAAGGCCCGCATCGCCCGCCGGTACGGGCACCGCATCCACATCGAAGGCCAGGCTCTGCACGCGTTCCCCACCCCAGCCGTCCTGCGCACCATCACTCACGTGCCCGGCCTGACCGACATCAAAATCCAGCGGCTGCACGCGCTGGCCGAAGCGGCCCTCGACGGACAGCTCGACGCAACGCGCCTACGCGCCCTGCCGGCCGACCACGCCCTCGCCGAACTGCGCACCCTGCCCGGTATCGGTCCCTTCTCCGCCGAGCTCATCCTCATCCGGGGAGCAGGACACCCCGACGTTTTTCCCCGCCACGAACCACGCGTACACAAGGCCATCGCCACCGAATACGGACTCGGCTCCCCAGCCGCCCAAGACATGATTCAACTGGCCAGGATCGCCGACCGGTGGAAGCCCTACCGCAGTTGGGTCGCTTTCCTGCTCCGCGTCCGCGCCCAGGACGCTGCTCAGCCGGGCCCGTGTGTCGCGGTGTCCCCGCCCCGTCACGCTTCGCGCTGAGGTCCCTCGGGATGCGAAGGAACGGACAGCAGGTCAGATGGGTGTCGTGAAAGGACCGGTGGCCATCAGCCCCCGATGCGCGTGCGCGAGCATCGGGGGCTGAACTGCGAGACCTGCCCGGGGCCGCGAACACTGCGGTGTGTCACAGCTCAGACGGCAGATCGGACCCGGGCCAGCCGGGGGAGCATCCGGTATGCGTTGGCCGTGGTGAGCGTCCGCCAGTCCGGGAAGCCCCAGGGCGGCGTGGCCTGGTCGATGGTGCTCAACTGACTGTGCACTCCGGCCGGCTGCGTCCAGCAGTAGTCGCTGCCGTACAGCAGGCGCCGTTCGGTGCCGGTGAGATGAGTGAGTGCAGGTACCTGGGCGGGGAACGGAGTGCCGGCCAGGTCGTAGAACAGCGTGGTCAGCTGCTCCGCGAGGGGTACGGTCGGCCCTTCGGGCTTCCTCACCAACCTGCGGAACCACTCCATGCGGTCGGACAGCAACGGCATGACCCCGCCGGCGTGGGTGACGATCCACCGGATGTTCGGGAAGCCGATCACGGAGTCGGTGAACAGCAGGTCGGCAAACGTGCGCGCGCTTTCGAAGAGGTATTCGATCATCGGGCTCGGGCGGCCACACCAGACGCTTTCGGTGTTCGGCGGCGTGATCGGGCGGACAGATACCACCGCGTTCCGCCGGTCGAGTTCGGCCAGCAGCGGGCGCAGCCGCTTGTCGCCGAGGTAGAGCCCGCTCATGTCGGTGTCAGCAGCACGCCGTCGACGCCGAGTTCGTCATAGGCGTAGGCCAATTCGGTCAGTGCGCCTTTTCCCACCTCACGTTGAGGCGTTGAGGTGGAGGGTGAGGACCGCCTGGACGAGGCTGTGATGCGGGTGGTGCTGCACCGCAGCTTGCGCAGGAGCCTCCAGGTTTTGAGTGTGGCCATGGCCTGTCCACCGAGCGCACGGATCTTGGCGTGGGAGATGTTGGCGGCCTGCTGACCTGCGGACAGCTTGTTCCAGAGACCGCGGTAGGGAACCCGCACGGTGCCTCCGGCGCCTTGGTAGCCCTTGCCGGCCCAGCAGCGCACGCCTGACTGGGCCAAGGCGTCGATGATGCCGTGGGTGTGGGCGGCTCGGATGTCGTGTACTGCGCCGGGCAGCGCAGGTGAGGCCCACAACAGGTTCCCGAATGGATCGGCAAGGACCTGGACGTTCATGCCGTGCTTCTTGTACTTGCCGGAGTAGTACGGCCGGTCGACGGCGATGCGGTCGATGGGCAGCAGCGTGCCGTCGAGGATCAGATACGCCTTCCGCGCCGCCGGGTGGACAGCGGTGGTCAGATCCGGTGCCAGGGCCGCCAGGAGCTCGATGGCCTCGGCCACGTACCGGTAGACCGTGGCGATCCCGATGCCGAAACCGGCTGCCAGCTGGGCGTACGTGTGACCGCACCGCAGGTGGGCCAGTACCAGCAGGGCCTGCCGGTCAGCGGGGAGTCGGCGCCACCGGGTGCCGCGCTCCGGACGCCGGGCGCGTAGCAGGCCGGGGACCGAAGTGTTGAGCTGGAAAGATCGATCCCCGATGTGTAGACAAGCACGCGAATCTCCGGGCGGACAGGTGGCTCTTGGTCCCCCCCCATCTACCAGGAGCCTCACCTCTTCCCGCGCCCAGCGCTCACACCAACTCGGCACGTCACCCGTCAGGGTGGGAAAGGTCGCTGGCTGCCCTCACATCAGAACAACCTCTGGCGGGCCCGTGTTCACGGAACGCGATGGCCGATGGCGCAGAGCTGATGGCGACCTGATCCAGTGAGCGGCTTGCTTCCCGAGGCGAACGGAAGTTCGCACAGTGGCACGGTTTCCAGTACGGAAAGCCCGTCGAGTCAGTGCTCTGCGCACGCACTGAGCGGTCATCGGAATACACACGGCTCACGACGTAGGTTCTGAACACCCATTGACTCTGACGTTCACTGCCATGGCCCACGTTTGTGACCCGGTCAGAGTACGTGGCCGCGCTTGCCGGTGCGGATACCTGAACACTCGGGTGCCGTAGGTCTCGCGGAAAGAGAGAGTCTCATGACAGCATTTCCGGTCCCCGGCTCACGGCGCCGAATACGTCGCATACACATCATGGCAGCTGCGTGCGGCATGGCACTGTGCACGACCGTGGCGGCCCCTGCCGCCGCGGACGGCGGCACGACCACGACCAAACCCACCATCGTGCTGGTGCACGGGGCGTTCGCGGACGCCTCCAGCTGGAACGGGGTCGTCGAACGGCTCGAAGGCCGTGGCTATACCGTCATCGCTCCCGCCAACCCGCTGCGCGGGCTGTACAACGATTCCACCTACATCGCCTCGATCCTGGACAGCATCAAGGGACCGATCGTGCTGGTGGGCCACTCGTACGGCGGCGCCCTGATCAGCTCGGCCGCCGCGGGCAACCCCCGGGTCAAGTCGCTGGTGTACGTATCGGCACTGATGCCCGACGTGGGCGAGAGCGGCATGTCCCTGGCCGCCAGGTTCCCCAGCGAACTCGGCACCGCCACGAAGTCCGTTCCCTACCGGGCCGGCGGCGTCAGCGGCACCGACCTGTACCTCAAGCCCGACAGGCTCCATCAGGTCTTCGCCGCCGACCTGCCGCAGAGCACCACCAGGGTCCTGGCGGTGACCCAGCGGCCCGCGGCGACGACCGCGTTCTCGCAGAAGGCCAAGGTGGCGGCCTGGAAGCACATCCCCTCGTGGTTCCTCGTCGCGAAGCAAGACAAGACCATCAACCCCGACCAGGAACGCTTCGAGGCGAAACGCGCGGGTTCACACACGGTGGAGATCGACTCCTCCCACGTGGCCATGATGGCCCACCCCGAAGCGGTCACCGACCTCGTCCTCCAGGCCGCCGCGGCGGCTGATTCCGCCCGGCCTGCGCTGGCCGCCACCGGTTCCGCACGGGCGGAGACCGAAATCGCCGGCATCGCCGCCGCCTCGTTGATCGCGGGGGCGGGAACAGTCCTCCTGGGCCGCTGCCTGAGGCGCCGCGCGCGCTGACGGCGCTCCGGGACAGCGTCCCTTCCTGTGCCGTGCGGCACCACCCGCATCACCGGCCTCGTCCAGCCGGTCCTCACCCTCCACCCCAACGCCTCAAAGTGAGGTTGAAAAAGGCTCAGTGCGCCGTTGATGTCGGGTACCGGCAGGGACGCGAACACACCGATCCGGTCCGGATGCGCGGCCATGAGCCGGGCGCCGAATTCATTGATCTGCCGGGACAGGGTGCGGGCGGCGGCGTCGTCGCCGTAATGCACTTTATTGGACCAGGAAGGCATCGACACGTCGATGCCTTCCTGGTCCATCATCTGCAGATGGCTTTCGATATCCCAGGCCGGCCAGGCGGGCATGCCCTCCGGATGGTCGCCGGCCCCTGAGCCTTCGCGGCCGCCACATAGAAGTCCGGCATCATGTGCGCATGCACATCGACCAGTCCGGGGCGGTGGCCGTCGGCACCGTTGGCCGACGCGGTAGCACTGGAAGTCACTGTGCTGGAGCTGGTCATCGAATTCCTCACTGTCCCTTCGGATCAGGTGCAACGGGCTGGGCGGCGAGGCGAGGAAACATGCGCCGCGCGTTCTCGGTGGTCAATGTGCGCCAATCCGGTGCGTCCGTCGGCGGTGCGGCGTTGTCGATCGAGATGAGCTGGTCGGCGACACTCCCTGCGGGAGTCCAGCAGTAGTCGCTGCCGTAGAGCACCTTGTCGGTACCGACCAGCCCGGTGAGTACCGGAATCTGGTGAGGGAACGGAGTGCCGGCCATGTCGTACCAGAGCTCGGCGAGCTGTTCGGACACCGGCGGCGGGGGCGGGTTCTCCTTCGCCGGGAACCAGCTGCTGAACATCTCCATACGGTCGGCGAGCAGTGGCAGCACCCCGCCGCCGTGCGTGAAGATCCACCGGATTCCGGAGTATCGGACCAGGGTGCCCGCGAAAATCAGATCGCTGACCGTGCGGGCGGAGTCGAAGATGAACTCGATCATCGGACGGGGGCGGCCGAGGGAAACACTCTCGTAGTTCGGTGGTGAGGTGGGGTGCACGAACACCACCGCGCGGCGCCGGTCGAGCTCGGCCAGCAGCGGCTGCATCCGCGTGTCGCCGAGATACATTCCGTGTGCGTTGGTTTCGATGACGAAACCATCGGCGTGCAGTTCGTCGAGCGCGTACGTCAGCTCGGTCAGGGAGCCGTCGATATCGGGGACCGGCAGTGAGGCGAACAGGCCGAACCGGTCCGGACGGCCGGCCACCAGATCCGCTCCGTACTCGTTGACCTCACGGGCCAGACGCCGGGCGGCGGCATCGTCCCCGAAATGCACGCCGGGAGAGGACACCGACAGCATCGCGATGTCGGTGCCGCTGCGGTCCATGAGATCCAGATGGGCATCGACGCTCCACGTAGGCCAGTCGGGCATGCCGTCCGGATGTGCGATGCCGGCAGCGATCGCCGCCGATTGGTACGCGTCGTTGACGAAGTGCGAATGTACGTCCACCAAACCGTTTCCGGTGGGGTGCTGGGAATTCGACTGTGCTGCATTCGAATCGGCCACGTTGTACTCCTCTGCGTGGGGGTGTCGGTGCGGACCTTTCGGATTGAATTCTCTCGGCGTTGCCGTGGGCGGTCAGGTGCTGGTCCTCGTCGCTCGGCTTCGCGGACTCGCTGCCTCGATCGGCCACCGGGCTCGACCGGACCATCGGTGAATACCCTTCAGCGGAACGCCTGCATCACGCCCAGCGGCATATTCAGCCGGGTCGACCTGCGACACCGCCATCGGCCCTTCAGAGATGACCTGATCATTCTCGGCCACTGAGGTGAAATCCTCCCGTTCTCTGCCGACCGCCTGGACTGGGCGATCTCGGCGGTGCTGCGCGGTCGGACGTGGGTGCTCACCGAGCCGTCGGCCGGGTCGTCGACAGCGGACGGCTCGACGTCCCTCGCGCTCGCCCAGTGGTGGTCGTAGAAGTCCACGATGGCGCTTTTGCCGTGAGGTGGTGGGCCGGTCGGAGCTCAGAGCCCGAGTAGCCGGCGGGCGTGGAGATGGGCGGCAGCCTCGGAGCAGAGTTGTCGGAACTCCTTCACCACCTGTTGCTGGACCGCGCGATCAAGGCCGTCATCGTGGTCGTGGCCCTGGGCGTCCTGGCGCTCGGGATGACGGTGATCTGGCGGAGGGCCGGGCGTGCGAAGAAGCGGCTCGACTGAGCCGACGGCACCAACCGATCCACAGCTATTGATTGTTTCTCACCACACCCTCGCGTTCCTACGTGAGTGGCTCGCAGGTCGGCGGCTCTGAATTCACTTCTTGTGGAGTGATTGCGGAATGTCATGATGCTCAGTCACCTCTGTGTGCTCGCCAGCGGCGATGCCCTCGCCCCGAATCGTGAAAGAATCCGCTGTGACTCACTCCCGCATCCGTCGCCGGTCGACTGCGTTTCCGCTCGTGGCCGTCGTGCTCCTGCTCGGCCTCGCGGGCTGGTACGTGTTCTCGGGCCGAGGTGCGGGGCTGCTGCCGCAGAGCAGCTGGAGGCCGTGGCATGAGAAGCGAGTGGACGACTGGTCGGTGCGGGTGCGGGTCAACTCGTGGGGCGAGGCGGCCGAAGCGTACGTGCACATGGGCAAGGCGGAGGGCTTCACCATCAAGGCATACGGCACGCCGGCCAGTGCCACGACGGTGATGGACGGCACCCGGTTCACTCTGACGCCCGGCGGCGAGGTCACCGGACAGCGGCCGGAGGGGCGCGGCGCGAGGTGACGGCCCCCTCGCCCTGCCCGGAGTGCGATGAACCGGACGCGGGGGCTTGAGCGCGTTCCCCCGGATTTACACGGGCGCGCTACAACACGCTGATCAGCACCGGCTGGCCGATGGGCAAGCGTCCAGGAACGTCGATCCCGCACGGATTTCCGTGCGCGGACACCGGCAAGTCACCCGCTGTGCCGTGCTGGTCGGCCCCGTTCGTCCCCGGCACCCGGCTCGGCGAACCTTTGCGTGCACCGGGAGCAGGTTCAGTGGTGCGGCCTTGATGAGCACCTCGGTTTTCGTATTGTGGCTGGTTGGGGGCGAGCCCTTAGTACTCCAGCAGGATTTCGCTGTCTGACCTGCGAGGTTCGCTGGGCGGCTGGAGTGTAGCGGGCTGTGGAGTCGTCAAGTTCAGCCTCGACGGGACCGACCCGCGAGTTCGAAACGGAAGAGACGAATGATTACTTGCATGCGATGACGGAACCAGCCTGGCCTGCACCCGTCCGATGGCATGCGGCCGTCGCCCTGGGGATCGAAGCATCCCTGGGTTTTGAAGAGGATCAGATGCTGGGCTAGCTCACGACCACAGCAGCGGGCCCAGAGGGACTGGAATGTAATTCTGGGGCCCCATCGACGAATATTCTCGGTGGGGCTCCGGAGGTGCTCGACGGCAACGTCAGGCCCAAGCGGGCCATTCCCACTTCACAGAGGAAAAACATGCACAGCGCAACAAAGAAGATCTTCAGATTGGCTTCTCTGGTGGCCACGACTAGTTTGACGGCAGTCCTGATAGCAGGTTGCGGCACCGGGGAGGCCGTCAAGAGCGAATTCGACAAGCTGGACGCCAAGGAGTTCAAGGTCGTCTACGAGGTGACCGGCACCGGCGTCAAAACGGTGACGTACGAAGAAGGAAACCAGGGGCAGATGTCCTCGGAGACGGCCGAAGACCCGAAGCTGCCCTGGAAGAAGGAATTCACCATGAAGGGCATCGCCACCTCGCCCAACGTCAGCCTGATGCTGGGTGAGAAGGGCGGCAAGGCGGACTGCGTGATCACGATCAACGGCAAGGAGGCCAAGCGCGCCACCGCCACGGGCGAGTTCGGCACGGCCAGTTGCGTGGCCACTTCACCGGCGGGAGAGTCCTCGTAACCATGGCGGCGACCAACGGCGGGCGCACCGCATGCGACCGCATGCGGACCGAACGGGAAGCGGCGGCCTCGCGCGCCCGACTGCGCAAGCGCGGCCTGCTGGTGGGTCATGCCGACTATCGGTGGAAGCGTCAGTGACAACTTCACCAATGCTGTCACCAACTGCCGAGGGAGCAGAGGGAGACCAGGGAGCAGAGGGAGACCAGGGCGGAGAGCGCGAGCGGCCGGACCAGGCGGCTACGGCGCAGCGGGGTGTCACGACGTACCGCGCGGCCCCTCCGCGAGTTTGTAGCCGATGCCGTACACCGTCAGGAGACGGGCGGGGCGGCGCGGATGCGGCTCTATCTTGCGGCGCAGGTTCATCACATGGGTGTCGACGGTGCGGGTGGTGATGTACCGGTCGATGCCGTGCAGTTGCTCCAGCAGCTGGGCGCGGGTGAAGACCCGGCCGGGCTCGGCGGCCAGCACCTCCAGCAGCCGGAATTCGGCGGGCGTGCAGCTCACGTACCGGCCGTCCGCGGTGACCTCATGGCGCAGCGGATCGACGGTGACCGCCCCGGCCGTCAGCGCGGGTGACGGCTCGGCCGACGGCGCGGGCGCCTCCTGCGGGAGCGCGCCGGAGCTGCGGCGCAGCAGGGAGCGGACCCGGGCCATGAGCTCCCGGGGGCTGTAGGGCTTGGTGAGGTAGTCGTCGGCGCCGAGATCGAGGCCGAGCAGGAGGTCCTCCTCGGTGGCACGGGCGGTCAGCATCAGCACCGGCAGGGCCGATTCGGCGCGCAGCGCGCGGCAGACGTCGAGTCCGTCCATGACGGGCATCATCACATCGAGGACCAGCAGCTCGGCCGGACCGCCGCGGGCCGCCTCCAGAGCGGCGCGGCCGTCGTGGACCACGACGACGCGGTGCCCTTCACGCTCCAGATAGCGGCGGATCAGGTCGGCCTGCTTGGGATCGTCCTCGGCCACCACGACATGTGCGCACATGCGGTGATCGTAGGGCGCTCCCCAAGGGCCGTTCCGCGCGGCGTCCGGACCGGGACGGACCGGGGCGGACGGGGACGGCGGCCGACGGGATCCGCCACACACTTCCTGACAGGCGCCCCGTATCCGCCACCTGCCTGCGGGGCCGGGGCCGGAGCAGGGGTCCCGGCCGGCTGGGACCCGTCGTACCCCTACCGCTTCGCGACAGCTTCCTGACAATTCCCTGACACCGATGGGCAAGCGTGGGCGCCGTCCGCCGGGGCGAGCGCCCTGTTCCGCATTGGAAGGTGCCCATGTGATGTCATCCCGTCGACCGCTGCTTCTCGCCGCCCGGATCCTGGGGGTATTCCTCGTCCTGTCCGTGGCCCCCGCCGCCACGGCCACGGCCGCAGGGCATCCGCGACCACCCGCCGCGCCGACCGTCTCGGAGGGCGAGGTGATGCCGCACCTGCGGGCTCTCCAGGAGATCGCCGACCGCAACGGCGGCAACCGTGCGCACGGCACACAGGGGTACGCGGACTCGGTGGCGTATGTGCGGCACGCGCTGGACCGGGCCGGTTTCCGCACCGAGCTCCGCCCCTTCTCGTACGGCGGCGCGGCCGGCTACAGCCTGATCGCCGACTGGCCGGGCGGTGATCCCGACCATGTGCTGTTCACCGGCGCCCACCTGGACAGCGTCAAGGAGGGGCCGGGGATCAACGACAACGGTTCCGGCGCGGCGGCGGTCCTGACCACCGCCCTGCGGGTGGCCGACGCCGGCCTGAAGCCCACGCGGCACCTGCGTTTCGCCTGGTGGGGGGCTGAGGAAGAGGGGCTGGTCGGCTCGGCGGACTATGTCCGGAGCCTCTCCGCCGACGACCGGAAGGCGATCGACGTGTATCTCAACCTCGACCAGGCGGGCAGCAAGAACACCCGGCAGTGGCTCGTGGTGCACGACACGGAGCACGGCGAGAGCGAGGCCCAGCAGGCGTTCGAGGCGTGGTTCGCCGCCCGGGGAATCGCCACGTTCGACATCGGGGTGGGCGGTTCGGACCACGAGTCGTTCGGGAACGCCGGCATCCCGTCGTCCGGCTTCAGCACCGGCATCTCGGACTGCCTCCACGAGGCGTGCGACAACCTCGCCAATGTCGACCCGCAGACGGAGACGACCAGCACCAACGCCCTGCTAGGCGTGGTGTGGCAGCTCGCCGCCACCGCCCCCGCCACCGCCCGTCACTGACCCCCGATCACCAGGAAGCAGAGATGCGCAGACCACTGAGCCGGCGCCGCGGGACCACCGCCGTGCTGACGACCACGACCGCCCTCGCCCTCGCCCTGACGGCCGTCCCCGCCTCGGCCGCGACCGGTATCGGCGACCCGTACTTCCCCGACGACGGCAACTCCGGCTACGACGTGACGCACTACGACGTCCGGATCGCCTACGACCCGGCGCGCACCGACCATCTGGACGGCGACACGACCGTCACCGCCCGAGCCGTCGGCGCGCTGGACCGCTTCACGCTGGACCTGAAGGGCTTCGAGGTCGCCTCGGTCACGGTGAACGGCGCACCGGCGAAGTCGTTCTCGCGGTCCGGGGCCCACAAACTGGCCGTCGTCCCGGCGCACCGGGTGGCCGACGGTGCCACGTTCGCGGTCCGGGTGAAGTACGCCGGCAAGCCCGACGCCGAGGGCTGGCACACCCTGAAGAACGGCGGCGCGGACGTCGCGGGCGAACCGCACTCCGCGACCTCCTGGTACCCCTCCAACGACCATCCGTCCGACAAGGCCACCTTCGCGCTCACCGCGACCGTCCCCGAGGGCTGGACCGCCATCGGCAACGGTCTGCCCGGCCCGACCACCACCGAGGGCGGCAGAACGACCTTCCGCTGGCACGAGGACAAGCCGATGGTGACCTATGCCAGCACGGTCGCCATCGACAAGTTCACCGTCCACCGCACGAAGATGCCCGACGGTACGCCGGTCATCACGGCCTACAGCCCGAGTGCCGTGATCGACGCGGCGGCGGAGGCCCAGCAGGGGGACGTCCTGACCTTCCTGGCCTCGAAGTTCGGCCCGTATCCGTTCTCCTCGGCGGGCGCCATCGTCATCGACGGGACGGTGGACAACGACGGCGCCTCCGCCCTGGAGACGCAGAGCCGGCCCACCTACCACTATGCCCTCTACGACGTTTCGGCGGCGCACGAGATCACCCACCAGTGGTTCGGCGACAGCGTCTCGATCACCGACTGGCGCGACGGCTGCCTCAACGAGTGTTTCGCCCAGTACGCCAACCAGTTGTGGGAGGAGCACAACGGCTCCAAAATCGACACGAGCTTCTACGCCGCCTTGGTCGACGAGAACAAGGACGACCCGTCGTACTGGTCCACGAAGCTCTACGACCCGGGACCGGGGAAGGAACTCGACCCCGCCCTGTACGACAAGGGCTCCCTGATGCTCCACGCGCTGCGGCGCACCGTCGGCGACGACGCGTTCTTCGACACCCTCCGGCGCTGGACCCGTGACCACGCGTACGGCAACGCCTCGTTCCCGCAGTTCGAGGCACTGGCGGCGGAGGTGTCGGGCAAGGACCTCAAGGGCTTCTTCGACGCATGGGCCCACGGGACGACGATCCCCCCGAAGCAGTACCTCTACCCGGGGGGTCTGGCCGCCCTGGGCCACTCGTAGCGCACTGACAGGCCGGGGGCGGGGCCGGGACGGGGCTGATACCGGGCGGGGATCAGCGGGCCCGACCCGGCCCCGGCCCCCGCTCGGGGACGACCGCCGCGAACCGGCCGCCCGACGGGAAGGGCCGGCGGCCCGTCCGGGCGCGGTATCCCCGTCCGGACGTCCGGACGTCCGGACGTCCGGACGAAGCGGCGGTCGTCCGGAACGGGCGGGCGGCAGCGGGGAGCCTGCCCGGCCCCGCCCCGTCCGGAGGGTCGCCGCACCCGGCCCGGAGGAGCATCATCTGCCCCGTGACCGAACAGCGACCGCTCCTCTTCCTCGATGTCGACGGGCCGCTCAACCCGTGGCGGGCCGCCTCCCGCCGCCGTCCCGCCGGCTACCGCGCTCTGCCGATGCGGCCGACGGGCTGGGAGGTGCCCCGCCCGCCGCTGCGGGTGTGGCTCAACCCCGACCACGGTCCGCTGCTGCTGGGCCTCGGCTTCCGGCTCGTCTGGGCGACCAGCTGGAAGGCCGAGGCCAACATCTGGATAGCCCCCGTACTGGGCCTGCCGGAGCTGCCCGCCGTGGACTGGCCGCGGATGCACCATCAGGACCCGGACGGCGTGCACTGGAAGACCCGTCATCTCGTCGGGTCGGCGGCGGGCCGGCCGTTCGCGTGGGTGGACGACGAGATCGGTCCGACGGACCGGGAGTGGATCGCGCACCACCACCGGGGCCGGGCGCTGCTGCACCGCGTCGACCCGGCCAAGGGGCTGCTCCCGGACGACTTCGCGGTGTTACGGGCCTGGGCGGCGGACCGGCCGGACGGCGGACCGGCGGGCGATCGGCGGCCGAGGCCGTAGCGGCCGTCCCGGGTGCGTCCGGCAGACCGGACCTCCGTGAACGTCATCGATTCGGTCGAGGACGGACGGTTCACCGCCGCACGGGCCTTGGCCGCGCGATCGGGCGGACCGCCGCGGGCCGCTGTCCGCCGGCGGGCGCCGAACCGATCCGGCAGGCGAGGGCCGTCGGCGCGGCGACGCTCGCCGCGGCCGGCCTGGTGGGGCAGATCCCGATGGCGGGTGCGGTGGAATCGCTCGACGCCGGGGTGGCGACCGGCATCGGCAGCTGCGAACTCCGCATGAGGACGGTCCTGGCCATGCTGACCGACCGTGTCCGCGACACCCTCGGCCGCCACCTCAACGTGGCCGGCCGGCTCACCCGGCAGGCGTCCGACACCGAACTGCGCCGTATCGGTGACCCGGACAGCGACCGGCGGTGCTCCTCGTGGTGCTCGCCTGCGAACGGCGCCTCCCCCAGGAACAGCTGCGCCGTGACACCGGCGTCGACGCCGGGGAACTCCACGTCCTGCTGACGCCGTTGGACGAACGCGGCCACGTGGTGCTCGGCGCGGACGATGCCACGATCACCGTCGCCGGTGAGCGGCCCATCGCGGCGCTGTGGACCGTACAGGAACGCGTCGAGGGCCGGCTGTAAGCGGGCTTCGGCTTCTCCCCGGCCGGAACGCGGTCAGCCGCGGGATTTCCTGCACCGTATCCAGCACAGCACAGCACAGCACAGCACAGCACAGCACAGCACAGCACAGCACAGCACAGCACAGCACAGCACAGCACAGCACGACGCGACGCGACGCGGTGCGGGGCGGCCGGTACCGGACGGGCGGCCGGCTGACGGGACTTCGGCCGGCGGCGCCGGGGTGCTCACCCCACGAGGTCCAGTACCGGGCGCAGACCGCCCGGACGGCGGTCCACCGGCAGGCGGTCGACCGGCAGATAGCCGCAGCCCAGTGCGGTGGCGCCGCCGTCCGTGGTGCGGTCGTCGCCCACCATCAGGACGGCGGCCGGGGCGAGCCCCAACTCCCGGCAGGCGAGCCGGAAAAGCCTTGGATCGGGTTTCTGTATGCCGTGTTCGCAGGAGAGCACGCAGCTGTCCAGATAGCGGTCGAGGCCGTGGGCGCGCAGCACCGGCCGCAGATCCCAGCCGATGTTGCTCACCACGCCGAGACGGATGCCGCGGCCGTGCAACGCGGCCAGTACCTCCTCGGCGTCGGGGTACGGCACCCAGGCGTCCGCCGTCCGGTGGCGGTCGTAGAGCGCGTCGTACAACTCGGGCCGGGGCAGCGGTACCTGGCGGGCCAGCGCGGTGTACAGCTCGCGGTGGCGGTCGGGCCGGCTGTCGCGGAGCCGCCACAGCCCGGCCAGCTCGGCGGGGATCGCGGCGGGTTCCGGTCCGCCGGGGAGCGCGCCCGCCCGCGCCAGCTCGCCCGCGCGGCGGACGATCTCGGACTCGGCCAGCTCCGTACCGGACGCGGTCAGCACCGCCCGCAGCCAGGACTCCGTGGACTCGATCCGCAGCAGGGTTCCGGAGAAGTCGAAGAGCACGCCCTGGAACGTCGTCATGGGGCCATTCTGTCGCGTTGCGCGGTGTCCGGCCGATGCCGTCGGGGGGCGGCCGGTGCGCGGCCGGTGAGAGAACCGGGCGGCCGGTGGGCGGCCTGTGCGGGGTACGTCGCGTACGGGACCGATGTGTGACGGCCGGTGCCGTACGCCGCCGGCGGTCCCCGGCCGGGCCGGGGCCGTGCGGCTCGCGGCACCGTGTGCCCGTCGCCCCGGGTCCGGGCGGCGCCCCTACGTCAGCGCGCTGAGCCCCGGCACGAACGTGATCAGCAGGGGGACCGCGGGGACCAGCGCCGCGCAGGCCGTCATCCGCAGCCGTCGGCCGGGAGTGAAGCGGTGCGCGGGCGCCAGCAGCCGGTCCACCCGGTGCTGTACCTGGGCGAGTTGGGCCGGTCCCGGGCCGAACACGCCGCGGTCCTCGTTGAGTTCGACCAGGGCCAGGGCGAACGTCAGCCGCCCGAAGCGGCGTGAGGCCGCGTCGTCGGCGGCCAGTTCGACCAGCCGGTGCACCTGGTCGCGGAACGCGGCGAAGACCGGGACCTGCGGGAAACCGGCGGCCAGCGCCGCCGCGCAGTACAGCAGCAGATCGTGCCGGGCCCGTGCGTGTCCCTGCTCATGGGCGATCAGCGCGTCCAGCTGACGACCCTTCAGGCGCCGTAACGCCGAGGTGGTGATGACCAGTTGGGGTGACGAGCTGGGCAGCCACCACACCTCCGGACGGTCGCCCTCCAGGATCACCAGACGGTCCCCGGAGCGCTCCTCGCCGGGCAGCAGGGGGGAGCGGCGGAGGAGGTCCGCGCGGCGCCGGCGCCGCCGGGTGCGGGCGGTGCGCACCTCGCGGGTCAGCGCCACGGCCGTCCACGCGCCGCCGCCCGCCAGGAGGACGGCCAGCGCCCCGGCCCACGGTCCGTACGCCTGGAGTTCGTACGCCTCGACGACCACCCGCGGGGCGGGCCCGAAGAGCTGGCCGCGGACGGCCTCCCAGGCGGCGGCCGCGCTCAGCGACATCGCGAGCGCGCAGCACAGCAGGACACCGGCGACCACGCACTGCCACACCCACAGGGCGAGCACCGGCTCACGGTCGGGCCAGTCGGAGCGGGTCATCAGCCGTGGCGCCATCGCCGCGGCCAGCACGCCGAGAATCATCAGGGCGAGGGGGACCATCATGGCGTCACCCTATGAGCGCCGGAGTACCGGTTGGTACGGCCCCGCGAGGGAAGTGACATAAGCCACTCCCGTCCGAGCCGTCCGCGGCTCAACGGGGCGCGCCCCGCCGCATCGTGAACGTCGCAGCTCAGAGCGTCAGCAGCATCGCGAACATCCCGATGCCCATCGCCACCCGGCAGGCGCCTATCAACTCCGGCCGCGCGGAGCCGATTCCGGCCGACGGGCCGCTCGGCCCCGCGACGTCCGGCGCATCCGCCGGCCCGTCGGCCGTCGCCACCGAGCCGGCCGGTGGTCCCGCGGCCGCCACCGCGCCCGCCGGCGCCAGCCGGAGGCCCGCGGCGACGACGAACACGGCGTAATAGGCGAGCAGCAGCCCGGTCAGCACCGGCACCCCGCCCGGTGCCGCATGGCCGGCGTGCGCGGTGTGTCCGGCGGCGCCGGTGCCCGCGGCCGCCGTCATCGCCAGCGCCATGTAGACCATCGCCGCACAGCCGACCAGGTGGTGCGGATGACGGTGGGCCAGCGCCCACAGACCCGCCGCGCCGAAGACGGCGGCGAACACCCACGGCGACCACGACGGCTGGACCACCACGGACATCGGCAGCGCCATCACCGCCATACCGAGTCCCATCAGCGCCTCGCCGCGGGCCTCCCGCCGCTGCGCGGCGCCGCCCGCACCCACCCGCGACAGGCAGTACGCGCCCGTCGCGGTGCAGAGCACCACCAGCAGCCAGCCCACCCACGGCGGTCCGTGCACGGAGCACCTCCCCACGCGCCCGTCGTACGGACCACGACACCCCGCCGGCCGCGCGGGGCGCCCGTTCCGTACGACGGCAGACTGCCCGCCGCGGACCGGGCACACGGGAGCGCACAGGCGCAACAGGGGGGCACGCACGGCGGGCCGCCAGGCGGCCGGGACGCGGTACCGGCAGGTCGGGGCAGGTCACCCGGTCACGGCGGAGGCCCGGCGGCGCCGGGGGAGTCGCCGCGGCGGCGGGCGGCGGTCAGGGGCGGTGGCGCAGCGGATGGTCCGCGGGGACCTCGGTCAGGACGATCCGGTGGCCGTCGGGGTCGGCGATCCACATCTCGATCAGCCCCCACGGCTCCGTCACCGGCGGCCTCAGCACCTCGACGCCGCGGGCCGACAGCTCCGCGTGCGCCGCGCCCACGTCGGCCACCTGGAGCCACAGCTGGAGCGTGCCGGTGGCGGGCCCGGCGGAGCGCCCGGAGACCTCCAGGAAGCCGCCGCCGAGGAAGTAGACCGTGCCGCGCTCGGGCCCCGTACCGAACTCCCGGTAGATCTCCAGTCCCAGCGCCCCGCCGTAGAACGCCCGTGAACGCTCGGGGTCGGCCGGCCGCACCAGCACCCTGCTGCTCAGTACTTGCACCATGGCACGGACCCTACGCGGCCGTGCCGAGCCCGCCGGGCCGCCGGGGCGGCCGCGCGCCGGGCGGGTCGCCGGCGGCCGGAATCCGATGCCGGAATCCGGTGGCCGGACGGCCCTGACACGGAGGGCCCCGGTCTTGTTAGCCTCCATTCCGGCCATGCGCCACGCCTGGCCATCCGTCCACCGCCACCCGTCACCACCCATCCGTCACCACCCGCCCGACGCCGGTGACAGCTCGCCGGCCGCCCGCCGCCGGCCCTTCGTCCCCTGCCGTCGGCCGCCCCGAGAGGACCCCGCGCACCATGCCCACCAGTCAGCTCACCTTCCGTTCCGCCACCGACGCCGACATCCCCGGGCTCGTCGAGCTCATCGAGTCGGCGTACCGGGGCGACGCCAGCCGCGCCGGCTGGACGACGGAGGCGGACCTGCTGGCGGGTCAGCGCACCGACCCGGACGGCGTCGCCGCGGTGGTCCGCAACGAGACCGGACGGCTGCTGATCGCCGAGCGCGACGGTGAACTGGTCGCCTGCTGCCAGCTCGAACACCGTGGTGACCACGTCTACTTCGGGATGTTCGCGGTGCGCCCCACGCTCCAGGGCGGCGGCCTCGGCAAGGTGATCATGGCCGAGGCGGAGCGGACCGCGCAGGCCGCCTGGGGTGCCCGCGAGATGCGTATGACCGTGATCCGGCAGCGCGCCGAACTGATCGCCTGGTACGAGCGGCGCGGTTACCGGCGCACCGGGCAGCTCACCCCGTTCCCGTACGGCGACGAGCGGTTCGGCATCCCGCAGCGCGCCGACCTGGAGTTCGAGCTGCTGGTCAAGCGGCTGGGCTGAGGGCTGTCCCGTAATACCTGGCGGCCCAGGTATTACGGGACAGCCCTCAGGGGACCGACAGCGGCGTACCAGGGCGTGGCGGCGGCGCCGGGGCCCCGTGGCCCCACCGCCGGCCGCCCCTCCCCGGGGCCCGCTACAGCCGCCCCGCCTGGATGATCCGTTGCAGGAACTGCCGGGTGCGGTCCTGCTGCGGATCGCCGAAGACCTCCTCGGGGGTGCCGCGTTCCAGCACCACCCCGCCGTCCAGGAAACACACCTGGTCCGCGACCTCCCGCGCGAAGCCCATCTCATGGGTGGCGAGCACCATCGTCATGCCCTCCGCCTTGAGATCGCGGACCACGCCCAGCACCTCGCCCACCAGCTCGGGGTCGAGCGCCGCGGTGATCTCGTCCAGCAGGAGCAGCCGTGGCCGGCCGGCCAGCGCGCGGACGATCGCGACCCGCTGCTGCTGACCGCCGCTGAGCCGGTCCGGGTACTCATGGGCCCGCCCGTCGAGCCCCAGTCGCGCCAGCAGCTCGTGCGCCCGCTGTTCGGCCTCGGCCCGCGGTACCCCGTGCACCCGGCGCGGTGCCAGCGTGATGTTGTCCAGGACGGTCAGGTGCGGGAAGAGGTTGTACGCCTGGAAGACGACGCCGATCCGGCGGCGTACCGCGTCCGGGTCCGCCCGCGGATCGGTGATCTCCGCGCCGTCCAGGAAGATCGCGCCGTCGTCGATCTCCTCCAGCAGGTTCGCACAGCGCAGCAGCGTGGACTTGCCCGAGCCCGAGGTGCCGATCAGCGCGGTGACGGTGTGCGGCGCGACCGTCAGGTCCACGTCCCGCAGGACGACCGTGCCGCGCCCGTAGGTCTTGCGGACCGACTCCAGCCGCAGCACCGGGCCGCCGGACGGCCCGTCGGCGACCGGGTCCGCCCCGGCCGCCTCGTGGGGGACGACGTCCTTCGGGGTGCTCATACGGTGCCTCCCTGGGCGCGCCTGCGGTCCATCCGGGCCGTGACCCAGTCCGTGAACCGCGTCATCGGGATCGTCAGCGCGACGAAGACGAGCCCGGCGACGACGTACGGCGTGTAGTTGAAGTCCTTGCCGGCGATGATCTGCGCGGCGTAGACGGCGTCCACCGCGCCCGCGATGGAGACCAGCCCGGTGTCCTTCTGGAGCGACACCAGGTCGTTCAGCAGCGCCGGCACCACCCGCCGCACGGCCTGCGGCAGTACGACGAAGCGCAGCGTCTGGCCGCTGGAGAGCCCCAGCGACCGGGCGGCGGCCCGCTGGCTGGGGTGGACGGACTCGATACCGGCCCGGAAGACCTCGGCCACGTACGCCGAGTAGGTGAGCACCAGCGCGGAGCCGCCGAGCACCACCGGATCGGTCGTCACGCCTTGCAGCCGCAGCGCCGGGACACCGAAGACCACCATCAGCAGGCAGATGATCAGCGGCAGTCCGCGGAAGAAGTCGGTGTACGCGGTGGCCAGCGCGCGCAGCGGGAAGAACACCGGGCCGCGCAGCGTCCGGGCCACCGCCAGCAGCATCCCGATCACCAGCACCGCCGCCCCGCACACCACCAGCAGCCGCAGGTTCAGCAGCAGCCCCTCCAGCACCTTGGGCAGCGCCTGGCGGGCGTACTCCGCGCTGAAGAACGTCTCGCGGGTGCGCTGCCAGCCGGGGGAGCCGGTGATGACGAAGTACAGGACGACGGCGGTGACGAGGGTGGAGAGCGCCGCGACAGCCGTGGCGCGGCGCGTCCTGGTGCGGTGGAAGCGCTCCCGCTCGATCCGCCGCCGCGAGGGCACATACCCGTCCCCGTCCGGCCGCCGCTCGTGGTCCTGTTCCTCCTGCACCGGTCCGCTGTGGAGCGTCATGAGAGCACCGGTACGGCCACGGCGTCGGTCAGCCACTTCTTCTCCAGCGCGGCGAGCGTGCCGTTCTTGCGCAGCGCGTCCACCGCGGCCGTCACACAGCCGGTGAGCCGGCTCTCCTTGTCCAGGACCAGCCCGAACTGTTCCTTCGCGGGTCCCGTGGCCGGGAACTGCCCGACCACCTTGGCGTCCTTCACCTCGGACGAGGTGATGTAGAAGGCCGTCGGCAGGTCGATGACGATCGCGTCGACCTGGCCGTTCTTCAGCGCGGACTTGGCGTAGTCGTTCTTCTGGAAGACGGCGGGCCGCTGGGTGGGCCGGATGGTGTCGTTGATGACGTCGAGGCTGGTGGTACCGACCTGCGCACCGAGCCTGACGTCCCGGAGCGCGGCGATGCTCTTGGCCCCTGCGGCCTTGGAGCCCTTGAGCGCGACGATCGCCTGGCGGACGTCGTAGTAGCCGGCGGAGAAGGCGACGGCCTGCTGCCGCGCGGCGCTGATGGAGATCTGGTTGAGGTCGAAGTCGAACTTCTTCGCACCGGGCGCGAACGCGTTGTTGAACGGTACGGTCTGCCAGGCCACCGCCCCCTTGGCGTACCCCAGTTGCCCGGCCACGGCGTAGGCGACCGCTGACTCGAAGCCCTTGCCGCTCGCCGGGTCGTCGTCGGCGAACCACGGTGCGTACGCGGGTTTGTCGGTGCCCACCGTCAGCTTTCCGGCGGCGACGGTGGGCAGTTTGCCGGGCTCGCAGCTCTCCTTTCCCGGTCCGGGGGTGCGCGCACCACCGGGGGACGCGTCCTGCGGGGCGCAGCCGACGGCCGCGGCGAGCAGTAAGGCCGCGGCGCAACTGGTGAGGCGTATGGGGCGATTGACGAGGCGCATGGCGGGAGAGTGGCAGCGCACCGGCCCGTCTGTCGAGATCACCGGAGAAATCGTCCGCATACTGGGAAGACGTTGCACGCCTGTGAACGACGGGTTTCCGCGCATGCCGGACCGGCCGGAACCGCCGCGCCCGTCGGGCCTTTCGGGTCCGTGCCGGGCGGCACGACCGCCCGCCCGGCTCACGCCGTGAAGCGCACCGCCCGCCGGATCTCGGGCTGGTCGGTGACCACACCGTCCAGCCCCAGCCCGCGCGCGAGCCGGAGGTGATCGTGGGTGTTGACCGTCCAGCCCAGGACCGTCAGCTGCGCGGTGTGCGCGCGCTCGACCAGTTCGAGGGTGAGCCGGCGGATGTTCAGCGACAGCCGGCGCGCGCCGACGGCCCGCGCGCGGTCGACCACCTCCGCGCCGTAGCGGCTGGCGACCAGGGCGGTGCGCACACCGGGCAGCAGGGCGCGGATGGCCGCCAGCGCCTCGTCGTGGAAGGAGATCACCTCGATGCGGCCGGTCAGATCGCGCGACCGCATGACCTCCGCGAGCGCGCGTGCGGCCGCCACATCCTTGATCTCGGCCTGCAACGGCGCGCCGACCGCGTCCAGCACCTCCTCGAAGACGGGGATCCGCTCACCCCGCCCGGCGTCCAGTTCGCGCAGCTCGGCGAGGGTGCGCTCGACGACGGACCCGCTGCCGTCGGTGGTGCGGTCCACTTCCGCGTCGTGCATCACCACGAGCGCGCCGTCCTTGCTCAGATGCAGATCCAGCTCGATGACGTCGAGCCCCTCGCGTTCGGCGCGCACGAAGGACCGCAGGGTGTTCTCCGGCTCCACGCCCATGACCCCGCGGTGTCCGATGGTGAGAAAGGACAAGGCTGCCTCGCTTCTGTCGGCTCGGTGCAACTGTCGGTGGGGGAATGTGCCGGCCGCCGACCGGAAACTGTCGACTGTCGACAACGCTCCACGAAACGGCGCACAGCCTAACGGGCCCGTACCGCGGTGGACCGGTAGCCGGACAGGACCGTGGCGTGCCCTGTACCGATACCCGCGGGGCCCGTTGCCAGACCCTCGGGAGGCCCTCCCGGCGAGGACGGCGGCGGACGTTCACCCGGTCGGCCGCCCGGGGCGGCGCGGTGCCGAAGGTGCCGCGGGCGCCCGTCCGGCGCAGCTGCCGGCGGACCGGCTCACCCGCGCGTGGGCGCGTCCTCCCCGCGCTGACGCCGGTCGCCGCGCGCCGGTCCGGGGGCGCCCGGTGCCGCCTCCGCGCTTCCTCCGGCACCCTCCGGCCCGCCGGAGGAAGCGCGGAGAGCCCCCGCCCTACGGGCAGAAAATGTCGCTGAAACCTCCGAGTGCGGGAAAAATAGGCGTGGTCATGGGTCTGTACAGAATAATTTTCAACAGTTCCCCTTGAAGCGGGAGAACCTCGCTGGATACCGTGTTCTCACCAGACGATCTACCGCCGGAGGGCAGTCATGACGGAAATCCTTTCGCCTGTGGGTGTCCCGGAGGGCACCGTGACCGCGGCCCGCGTGGTCGAGCACCCCGCATGGCCGGTGCTCAAGGACGCGGTCGAGACCATCCGCCCCTGGCAGGCCAAGGACGGCTCGGTGGACCTCCTGGCGGAGGACGCGCCCAGCGCCGCCACCGTCCGCCACGAGGTCGACCGCGCCATAGCCGCCATCGAAGAGCTCGCACCCTTGCTGCCGCACAACGCCGCCTATCACCAGGCGCTCGCCGCCGATCTGCGCCGCTGGGCCGAGAACGGCTTCGGCGTACCGGACTTCCTCGACTCGCTGCTCGCCTTCCAGCCCGCCCAGCAGCGCGCCGACGGCCTTCAGCACCTCGTCGTCTTCCCGATGTACACCCAGAACGGCAACCCGAACCGCAACTTCGAGGCCGTCGTGCTGCGCATGGTCTGGCCCGACTGGCTCGCCGAACTGGAGCGCACGCGCTACGACAACGCCCTGTTCTGCGGCATCACCTTCGAGGACTTCACGGCCGGCTACGACACCAACTCCGCGGTGCTCTTCCCGGAGACCATCGCCGTGCGCGAGGCCCCCGAGCGGTTCACCTGGGGCGGCATCTTCTGCGACCGCGAGGCCGCCCGCTTCCGCCGGGTCAGCGAGGCCGCCGTCGCCACGCTCGGCATCGAGCTCCCGCCGGACATCCGCGACATGCTCGCCGACCAGGACCGCTGCCAGCAGGCGTTCGTCCTCTGGGACATGGTCCACGACCGCACGCACAGCCACGGCGACTTGCCGTTCGACCCGTTCATGATCAAGCAGCGCCAGCCGTTCTGGATGTACGGCCTGGAGGAACTGCGCTGTGACCTCACCGCCTTCAAGGAGGCCGTGAAGCTGGAGGCCGAGGGCTTCCCCCAGGCCCGGGACGTGCAGTACGCGGTGATCTTCGACCGGATGTTCCGCTTCCCGGTCACCGGCGACCGGGTGCGCAACTACGACGGCCTCGGCGGCCAGCTCCTCTTCGCGTACCTCCACCAGCACGACGTCGTACGCTGGACGGACAACACACTGCACATCGACTGGGAGCGGGCGCCCAAGGTCACCAACCAGCTGTGCGGCGAGATCGAAAAGCTCTACCGCGACGGCATCGACCGGCCCAAGCTGGTCCACTGGTTCGCCGCGTACGACCTCGTCTCGACCTACCTCGCACCGCACCCGGGCTCCGTCTGGGCCAAGGGACCGGATGCCCTGAACCTGGACCAGCCGCCGCGCAAACTCGTGGACGACGTCCTTCCGGACGAGTTCCCGCTGAGCATGTTCTACGAGGCGCTCGCCAAGAAGCTGCGCGAGGTGATCGCCTCCACCAAGGGCATCACGGCCGGCAGCGACGTACTGGCGGCGGCGTGAAGGCCGTCCGGGACGCCGGAAAGCCGGCCGTCCAGGAGCATGAGGAGGCGACGGAGATGACCACTTCGACGGGCGGCCAGGGGCCGCTGGAAGGTGCCGTCGTCGCGGTGGCCGGGGCGGCCGGGCCGGCGGGCCGGGCCACCCTGCTGCGGCTGGCCGAGGCCGGTGCGGTGGTCGTCGCCGCGGACGCGAACGCCGCCCGTCTGGCGGAGGCCGTGGACGCGGCGCGCTACGCCCACGGCGGCGCCACGGTCACCGGCGACACGGTGGACCTCCTCGATCTGGAGCACACCCGCGACTGGGCGGACCGCACGGAGAAGGAGTTCGGGCGGATCGACGGTCTGGTCCACCTCGTCGGCGGCTGGCGCGGCTCGGCGAGCTTCGCCGAAACCGACCTGGACGACTGGGAACTCCTCCACAAGCTGCTGGTGCGCACCGTCCAGCACACCTCCCTGGCCTTCCACGCCGCGCTCGAACGGGGCGGCAACGGCCGCTATCTGCTCACCAGCGCGGCCGGCGCCAGCAAGCCGACCGCCGGCAACGCCGCCTACGCCGCCTCCAAGGCGGCGGCCGAAGCCTGGACGCTGGCGCTGGCGGACGCGTTCCGCAAGTCGGGGGGCCCGGACGGCCCGCGCGCCGCGGCTGCGATCCTGATCGTGAAGGCGCTCGTCAACGACCAGATGCGCGCCGAACGACCGAACGCAAAGTTCGCGGGCTTCACGGACGTCACGGAGCTGGCCGAGGCCATCGCCGGGGTCTGGAACAGGCCCGCCCATGAAGTGAATGGACAGCGTCTGTGGCTGACCCCCGAGCCGTGACCGGAAAGAAGACCGACGCCCGGCAGCACCACGACACCCAGGTACGCGGTTTCGCCAGCGACAACTACGCCGGTGCGCACCCGGAGATCCTCGCCGCGCTCGCCCTCGCCAACGGCGGCCACCAGGTCGCCTACGGCGAGGACGACTACACCGCACATCTCCAGCGGATCATCCGCAGCCACTTCGGGCAGAGCGCGGAAGCGTTCCCGGTCTTCAACGGCACCGGTGCCAATGTCGTCGCCCTCCAGGCGGTGACCGACCGCTGGGGCGCGGTGATCGCCGCCGACACCGCGCACATCCACGTCGACGAGTGCGGCGCCCCCGAGCGGGTCGGCGGGCTGAAGCTGCTGACCGTACCGACCGAGGACGGCAAGCTCACCCCGGAGTTGATCGACCGCGAGGCGTACGGCTGGGACGACGAGCACCGCGCCATGCCCCAGGTCGTCTCGATCACCCAGAGCACCGAGCTGGGCACCGTCTACACCCCCGACGAGGTCCGGGCGATCTGCGAACACGCCCATGAGCGCGGGATGCTGGTGCACCTCGACGGCGCGCGGATAGCCAACGCCGCCGCATCGCTCGACGTCCCGATGCGGGCCTTCACCAACGCCGTGGGCGTGGACATCCTCTCCTACGGCGGCACGAAGAACGGCGCGGTCTTCGGGGAGGCGGTGGTCGTCCTCAACTCCGACGCGGTGCGCGCGATGAAGCATCTGCGCAAGCTGTCCATGCAGCTGGCCTCCAAGATGCGCTTCGTCTCGGTGCAGCTGGAGGCGCTGCTCGCCCGCGACCTGTGGCTGCGCAACGCCCGCCACGCCAACACCATGGCGCAGCGGCTGGCGGCCGGCGTACGGGGGATCGACGGCGTGGAGATCCTCCACCCGGTGCAGTCCAACGCGGTGTTCGCGCGGCTGCCGCACGACGTCAGCGAACGGCTCCAGAAGCGCTACCGCTTCTACTTCTGGGACGAGCGGGCCGGCGATGTGCGCTGGATGTGCTCGTTCGACACGACGACGGAGGACGTCGACGGATTCGTCGACGCGCTCCGGGAGGAGATCAGCCGCTGAGGCGGGGCGTCGAAGCAGTGCCCGCCCCACCCCTGTCGTACCGCGATGCGCCCGACCGACGTGCCCTCGGCACGCGCCGGGCGCATCGCTGTGAGCTGTGGCGAGTCCAGTGAAGTGGACCTTCCGGTGTAGTTTGCTGAACCACGCCGGGTCGTGCTGCAATGCCTCCGGAGGCTGCCGCCCGGCCGCCTCCGGCAGACCCTCCCCACCGAACTCCGAGGAACGGCGATGACCCGCACCCTGCACGTCTCCGACGATGTCCGCGCGCTCGCGCCCGGCTTCGGCCATCTCGCCGTCGAAGCGCACGGACTGACCAACGGGCCCAGCGACGAGACCGGTGCGGCGCTGCTGAACGAGGCCACCCGCCGGCTCACGGAGCGGCTGGCCGGCCGCGCACCGCAGGACGATCCGCACCTCGCCGCCTGGCGCGCCGCGTACACCGCCTTCGGCGCCAAGCCCTCGCGGACCCGCAACTCCGCCGAGGCACTGGCCAAACGCGCCCTCGCGGACGGCGGACTGCCGCGCATCAACCGTCTCGTCGACCTCTACAACGCCATCAGCGTCGCCCACCTCATCCCCGTCGGCGGTGAGGACCTGGACCGTATCCAGGGCGATATGCGGCTCGTCCGGGCCACCGGCGAGGAGCCGTTCGCGACCGCGGCGGGCGGTGCGGAGGTCGTCGAGCATCCCGAGCCGGGCGAGGTCGTCTGGTGCGACGACGCGGGCGTCACCTGCCGTCGCTGGAACTGGCGCCAGGGCGTCCGCACCCGCCTGACCGAGGAGTCGGTCAG
Organism: Streptomyces sp. x-80; assembly: GCF_046549095.1. NCBI lineage: Bacteria > Bacillati > Actinomycetota > Actinomycetes > Kitasatosporales > Streptomycetaceae > Streptomyces > Streptomyces sp. x-80. The sequence goes on along the minus strand of NZ_JAJPWM010000008.1, from coordinate 184,058 downwards.
CGCCCTCTTCCTGCTGGAGCGGATGGCACCGATGTCCCTGGACGAGCTGTCGGCCGCCGCTGCCGAACTCGCCGAGGCGCTGCACAAGCTCTGCCCCGACGCCCGCATCGAGATCGGCGAGATCCGCGTCTGAGCTGCCGCCGAGCGTCTCGGGAGACCGTGCCGCTCGCCTCCGGGGCGCTCCCGCTAGCCGGCCGTCCCGGGCGTGGCCGGTGCGGTGCCGCCGAGGTGGGCCGGGATCCACCAGGTGTCCTCGGGACCCCTGGGGCGTACGGGATAGGCGCGCTGCGCCGCCTCCAGCAGCTCCTGCACCCGGGCCCGCAGCCGGTCGGTGACCTTCTCCGCCGACTCCGCCGGATCGGCCTCCATCGGCTCGCCCACCCGGATCGTGACCGGGTAGTGGCTGCGGCCCAGATCGCGCTTGTGGCCCTTGGTCCACAGCCGCTGGGTGCCCCACAGCGCCATCGGCAGCAGCGGCACCCCGGCCTCCTGCGCCAGCCGCGCCGCACCGGACTTGAAGTTCTTCAGAGTGAACGACTCGGAGATGGTCGCCTCGGGGAAGACCCCGATGATCTCGCCCGAACGCAGCGCGGAGAGCGCGTTCTTATAGGCGTGCACGCCCTGTGAACGGTCCACCGGGATGTGCTTCATCGCCCGCATCAGCGGCCCCGACACCTTGTGCCGGAACACCGAGTCCTTGGCCATGAACCGCACCAGCCGCTTGGCCGGTCTCGCCGCCAGACCGCAGAAGACGAAGTCCAGATACCCGATGTGATTGCTGACCAGCACGGCTCCGCCACGGCGCGGAATGTTGTCCGCCCCGGCGATGTCGAACTTGAGGTCGAGCGCCTTGAAGACGGTGCGGGCCGCACCGATCACGGGGGGATAGACGAGCTCTGCCATGTCGGAGGACCCCTTTTCTGTGCCTGGGGAGGGTTCTCCCGGCGGAAACCTACGCGGCCGTAAGTGTGCGGCTCCGGGAGATCGTGCCCGATGACGGCCCCAGGAGCCACCGCGTCAGGGGGCGCGGCCGAGAGATTCTCGTCACGTGGGGTTCACTTTCCGCGCTCGCCCTCCGCAACAGAAGGTACACCTCACGTCCCGGCAGGTGACCGGGCGGGAATGTTTACGGCCGGGCGGACGCTGCACCCGCCGATGACACACGGTTCATGACGGGGGCGTGGTCCATGACGGGGGCCAGGTCCGGGGCCGGATCCAACGGGAGGCGCAGGGTGCCAGGGCGGGACGACGGGGAGCGGCTGGGCGCCGCCGAGATCGGCGCGGAACTGGGGGAGCGGGCCACGCTGGTGCAGTTCTCCACCGCCTTCTGCCAGCCCTGCCGCGCCACTCGGCGCACCCTCACCGAGGTCGCGGACATGGTGGCCGGGGTCGCGCTCGTGGAGATCGACGCCGAGGCCCGGCTCGATCTCGTCCGGACCCTGGACATCGTGCGCACGCCCACGGTGCTGGTGCTCGACGCGGGCGGCGCGATCGTGCGCCGGGCCGCGGGGCTGCCGCGCAAGGCGGACGTCATCGCCGCACTGGGCGTGGCCGTCCGTGATTGATCTCCCAGATACCGGGCGGCCCTTGACGGTGCGGGCCGGGCATCGTCACTCTGACGTTATGCGGTCAGGGACCCTTCTGTACGGACGTGCGCACGTCGACCTTCTGCGTACCGCCAGCGCGCGCTGTCCGGGTGTGTGAGCAACGACGACAACAGTGCCGCCGGCGCCTCGTGGCCGCCGGCGGCTCCGCCTGGGCTCGTACACCACAGCAGAAGGACAATTCCATGACGGCCTCGCCCGACCTCGGTACGCCTCGCACCACCGCCCCCGATCTCCTGCGCTCCGTCTTCCGGCAGCACGCCGCGGGCGTCGCGGTGATCACCGCGCACGGCTCCCGCCCCGTCGGCTTCACCGCCACCTCCCTGACCTCCGTCGCCGCCGCGCCCCCGCTGCTCTCGTTCGGCATCGCCACCGGAGCCTCCAGCTGGCCGGCCGTCGCCGAGGCCGAGCACATCGGCGTCCACCTGCTCGGCGAGCATCAGCAGGACCTGGCCGCCACCTTCGCGCGCAGCGGCGCGGACCGCTTCGGACCGGCCACCTCCTGGCGCACCGGCCCCGAGGGCGTACCCCTCCTCACCGGCGTACTGGCCTGGCTGGTGTGCAGGGTGGTGGCACGGGTGCCGGCCGGCGACCACCGGATCGTGCTCGCCCAGCCGGTCGTCGGCGACCCCTCGGGACCGGGCCGGCCGCTCCTCTACCACCAGGGGCGCTTCAACGCGCTGCGGGACTGAAGGGTTCCCCGCCGCTCCGTCGTCCCCCGGGTCGGGGCCGTTGGCAAGGTCACAGTTCAACGGCCTTGATTCCGGGGACGAGACTGTATGTACTGGCGAGTAATATTCGGGTCGGCGCGAGGTTCCGCAACCGACCGGGAGCCGCCCCAACAGGCGCCTATGCTGCCAGCACAAGGCAGTTCTGAAGAGACGAAGCAGGTAGGAGAGCCGGCGTGAGCTTGAGGATCGTTGTCTGTGTGAAGTACGTGCCCGACGCCACCGGCGACCGGCACTTCGCCGAGGACCTGACCGTCGACCGCGACGACGTGGACGGCCTCCTCTCGGAGCTCGACGAGTACGCCGTCGAGCAGGCCCTTCAGATCAAGGAAGCTGCCGACGACGCGGAGATCACGGTCCTGACCGTCGGCCCCGAGGACGCCAACGACGCGCTCCGCAAGGCGCTGTCGATGGGCGCCGACAAGGCCGTCCACGTCGAGGACGACGACCTGCACGGCACCGACGCGCTGGGCACCTCGCTGGTGCTCGCCAAGGCCATCGAGAAGACCGGCTACGACCTGGTCGTCTGCGGTATGGCCTCCACCGACGGTGCCATGGGCGTGCTGCCCGCGCTGCTCGCCGAGCGGCTGAACGTGCCTCAGGTGACCCAGCTCTCCGAGGTCGCCGTGGCCGGCGGAAAGGTGACCGGCCGCCGGGACGGCGACACCGCCAGCGAGCAGCTGGAGGCCGCGCTGCCGGCCGTCGTGTCCGTCACCGACCAGTCCGGCGAGGCCCGTTACCCCTCCTTCAAGGGCATCATGGCCGCGAAGAAGAAGCCGGTGGAGTCCCTCGACCTGGAGGACCTGGAGATCGACGCGGACGAGGTCGGCCTCGAAGGTGCCTGGACCACGGTCGACGAAGCGACCGAGCGCCCGGCCCGTACGGCCGGCACGATCGTCAAGGACGAGGGTGAGGGCGGCAAGCAGCTCGCCGAGTTCCTCGCGGGCCAGAAGTTCATCTGAGCCCCGCCTCTTCTCAACCGCCTTCCTTCTTCCCGCAGGAGAGTCATCCCATGGCTGAAGTCCTTGTCTACGTCGACCACGTGGACGGTGCCGTCCGCAAGCCCACCCTCGAACTCCTCGCCCTCGCCCGCCGCATCGGCGAGCCGGTGGCCGTACACCTGGGCGCCGGTGCGGACACCGCCGCCGCCGTGCTCGCCGAGCACGGCGCGGTGAAGGTCCTGGCCGCCGACGCCCCGGAGTTCACCGAGTACCTCGTGGCCCCCAAGGTGGACGCCTTGCAGGCCGCCTACGACGCGGTCTCCCCGGCCGCCGTGCTGCTGCCCTCCTCCGTGGAGGGCAAGGAGATCGCGGCCCGGCTCGCGGTCCGCATCGGCTCCGGCATCATCACCGACGCCGTCGACCTGGAGGCCGGCGACGAGGGCCCGGTGGCGACGCAGTCCGTCTTCGCGGCGTCCTTCACCACCAAGTCCCGCATCACCAAGGGCACTCCGGTCATCACGGTCAAGCCGAACTCCGCCGCCCCGGAGGCCGCGCCGGCCGCCGGTACGGTCGAGCAGCTCGCGGTGACCGTCGCCGACTCCTCCAAGGGCACGAAGATCGTCTCGCGCACCCCGCGCGAGTCGACCGGCCGCCCGGAGCTGACCGAGGCCGCGATCGTGGTCTCCGGCGGCCGCGGCGTCAACGGCGCCGAGAACTTCCCGGTCATCGAGGCGCTCGCCGACTCGCTCGGCGCGGCCGTCGGCGCCTCGCGTGCCGCGGTGGACGCGGGCTGGTACCCGCACACCAACCAGGTCGGCCAGACCGGTAAGTCGGTCTCGCCGCAGCTGTACATCGCGGCGGGCATCTCCGGCGCGATCCAGCACCGTGCCGGTATGCAGACCTCGAAGACCATCGTCGCCATCAACAAGGACGCCGAGGCCCCGATCTTCGACCTGGTCGACTACGGCGTCGTCGGCGACCTGTTCAACGTCGTCCCGGCCCTCACCGACGAGGTCAACGCCCGCAAGGGCTGAGCCCCCGGCTCTCCGCGGCCTGCCACCGGCAGCGGCACGAGGCCCCGTACGCACCGCGCGTACGGGGCCTCGTGCCGTTGGTGCGAGGGTGGCGGGCCGGCGATGGTGGCCGGCGGCTCCGGGTGCGCCGCCGCACTACCGGGCGGACACCCCTCGCGGCCTACCAGGGCCTGTCCGGAGTCGTGATCCATGCGGTCTGTTCCGGACCCGAGGGGCACGCCGAGCGCCTCGGCACCCGGGACGGAGTCTTGAACGTGGACAACACCGGCTTCCCCAAGAAGGGCACCACCTCCGCCGGCGTGCGAAGGCAGTACTCCGGCACCGCCGGCCGCACCGAGAGCCGCCAGACCGGAGTCTTCACCACCCACGCATCGGCCAAGGGCAGAGGGCGAGACGATCGCGTGCGGGTACGAGAAAGAGGACCGCAGGGCGTGTCCGAGCACCAGGGAGTGCCGCTCGGTGCCGCCGGTCGCGCCGATGAGGACGGGCATGTCCGAGAGGGTCTGCTCCGGCATCACGTCGAAGAAGGACATGAACAGTCCGCTGAAGGAGGCGTTGATGGCGGGCGTGGCGGCGATGGCCCCGTCCGCCTGCGCGACCTGCTGGAACGCCGACTCCGGCGCGCCCCCGCTGACCCCCGTCAGCGTCGCGTCCATGATCGGGCGGGCGAGGGGACGCAGTCCACGAAGGTCAACTCCACCGGTACGCCCTCTTCTTCGATACGCCCGGCCACTGGGCGGGGGAATGGGGCGAGGGCGTGCCCCCCGGTCTCACGTCGTCATCCTGCGACGTTACAGACGATCCGGCAGAACGTGCTGCGGACCGCGTGCGCGGCCGGCAGCGGTACCCGCGAGCGGGCACAACGCCGGACCGCGTGGGACGATGGGCGAGGACCGCACTTCGGTGCCGGAGGCCGGCCCGTCACCGCACGGTACGTGTGCACACCGGCCCTTGCACCCCATGCCGACGGGTACCGGCGACCTCATCGACACGCTGGGAGGCTCCCCGTGAGCGAACGTCTCGCCGCGTGGCCGGAGCTCGACCGCGCGGAACTGGCGCCCATGGTCGACTACGTGAACCGGATCGTTCAGGTCGCGGGCAAATACACCCTGGACGATCCCTTCGAAGCGGGCTGGGGCAACATCGTCCTGGGCATCACGCCCCGCGGACTCGGCACGCCGACGTTCCGCCACCGGGGCGTGACCTTCACCGTGCACTACCGTCTGCTCGACGGTGATGTCGTGATCGAGACGGACAAGGACGAGCAGAGACTGCCGTTGTCCGGGGAGTCGGTCGCCTCGTTCTACCGGGCGTTCTGCGACACCGCGGCCGAACTCGGTATACCCCGCCCGCGCACCTCGCTGATCTGCGAGATCCCAGGCGCCCCGCCCACCTTCGAGGACGACCGCACCGAACGGACGTGGAACCCGCACGCGGCCCATCTGATGTGGCAGGCCATGAACCTGGCCACCGGCGGGCTGGAGTCCTGGCAGGCGCCCTTCCTGGGTCACCGCCCGCCGGTGGGTGTGATGTGGGGCGGGTTCGACCTGTCCGCCACCCGGCACCGGGCGCAGCCCACCACCCCGCCGCAAAACGCGCCGCCGTTCATGCAGAACGCGCAGCTCAACGCGTACGTCTCGGTGGGCTTCTCGTTCAAGAACGTGCCGGACAGACCGAGCATCGGCATGTACGCCTACATCTGGCCGCAGCCGGACGGTCTGGAGGGCCGGTCCTGGGGGGTGGAGGGCGCCACCTGGGACGCGGACGTCGGCCTGGTGCTGCTGCCGTGGGACGTCCTGCGGCAGACCGAGGACCCGCATCAGGCGATCGTGGTGTTCGGCGACGCCGTCTACCAGGCCGCGGTCGACACGGCCGGCTGGCCGGCCGACCTCGTCGGACCCCGCGTCGACGGCTGGTACGTGAGCCGGACCCCGGCCTCGGCCCTCCAGCACCTGCACGGCTGAGCCACGCCGGGGGCGCCCGGAACGGTGGTCGGCGGGCGCCCGCCGGGCGGGTTCGAGGCCGGCCGGCGACCACCGGGCGGTGTAGAGGCAGCGGGCAGGCATGCGGCCGCGCAGGTTTGCCGGCCTGGAGGCGGATCTCCTCGCGGCAGGTGGCGGCCTGGGGGCTTTCGTTTGGATTGCCGGGCGGATCGGACGAGGATGCCAGCGGTGTGGAGTCCGGCCAGGTAGATGGTTGCGGTCTTCTCGTAGCGGGTCGCGATACCGCGCCACTGCTTCAGGCGGTCACATGCACCTCTCGACGTGTTGCGCTGCTTGCCTGCCTCGCGATCGAAGGCCGTCGGTCCACCGCCCCGGCTGCCTCGTCGCAGCCGGTGACCCCGCTGGTCCGCCGGGACGGGTTCACCGCCCGGATACCGCGCTTGCGCAGGTGGTCACGGATCGCGCGAGATGAGTAGGCATTGTCCGCCGACGCCACGTCCGGCCTGGTGCGCGGACGACTACGCCGTCGGGGAACACGCAGGCGGGCATGACACCCGTGAAGGCGGGCGCGTCGCCGACCTGGCCCGCGGTGAGAACGAACGCCAGAGGCCGGCAGCGGGAATCGGCAGCGAGAGGGATCTCCGTGGTCGGTCCGCCACGGGAGCGGCCGATGGCGTGGTCGGCGGGTTCGTCGGCCGGGGCCCCCTTCTTTTTCCGGGCGCAGGCAGCGTGCTGGTGAGCGCGCCCGGCCGTGGAGTCCACCGATACGGCCAGGCCAGGTCCTCGTCGGCGTCGGCCTGGGCCATCAGCGTGGTGAACACCCGCTCCCAGGGTGCGTCGACGGCCCACATCCGCAGCCGGTGGCAGATGCCGCGCCAGTTGCCGGACTTCTCCGGCAGGTGCACCCACTGCGTTCCGGTCCGGGAGGTGAAGGCGATCGCGTCGATCACCTGGCGGCGATCCCGCCGGCGGTCACCCCGCTTCGGCGTACGGTCCGGGAGCAACGGCTCGATCCGCGCCCACTGCGCATCTGTTGACGGCACACCCGGCCCAACAACCGACTGATCCAAACGAAACCGGCCCAGTTCATCGCGGTGCTGGAGAAGGTCAGGGTGCGCGGACCGGTGGGCCGCCCGCGCACCCGACCGGACGCGGTAGCTGCCGATGGGGCGTACTCCCCGCGGGCGAGCCGCGCCCGACTGCGCAGACGCGGGATCGCGGTCATCCCGGAGCAGGCCGATCAGGCCGCGAACCGCAAGAAGCGCGGCAGGGATGGCGGCCGGCCGGGGGCCCATGACGCTGAGCAGTACGAGGAGCGCCACACGGTGGAGCGTGCATCAACAAGATGCGAGTGTGGCGGGGCCTGGCCACGCGCTACGACAAGAGGCTTGCGAGCCACCTGGCGGGGCTCCAGCTACGCGGATCCATCATCTGGATGCGCAGCCTCAGCCTGGGCCCGCGGTCGCGGCGTCCGGCCGGACGCCGCGACCGCGCACGTCAGGCCGGCGAGGTGACCGTCCGGCCGAAGTGCCGGGCGAAGAACCGGACCGCGCTGTCGGCCTCGAACCTGGGGAAGTCGAAGTGCTCGCCCGCGTTGGCGTGCAACGTCTTCTCCTTCGAGGCGAAGGCGTCGAACAGCGCGAGGCCGGCCTCGCGCGGGATGCGTTCGTCGTCCCACTGCATGTCGAACTCGATCGGGACAGTGACCTGCTTCGCCTTCTCGACCAGGGCATCGGGCCACATCAGGCCGAAGACCGCGGCCGTGATCCTGGGCTCGATCGCTACCAGCGGCACCCCGATCGCGGTGCCCAGGCCGATGCCGGAGTAGCCCACCGGCCCATCGGCGCCGATCTCCGGAAGTTCCTGAAGGGCGTCCAGGACCGCCTGCCACTCGGGCACGGCGAGCTCCGCCAGGCGGGCGTTGTAACGGACGACGATCGGGCCTTCCGGCTCGCCCGCCGCCTGCGCCTTGCGCAGCTCGGCGATCTCCTGCTCGTCGCGCGCCGTGCGCGGCCGGTCGCCGTGACCGGGCGCGTCGATGACGGCGACATGGAAGCCGCAGCCGGTCACGAGGCGCTGTGCCCGGCCCGCCATCGCCGGATGCTTCTTGTGGGCGCCCCCACCGTGGCCCATCAGCACCAGGGGTGCCCGGCCGGGCCCGGACGCCGGCGACCAGAGAACGCCGGGGACCTCGCCCACGATGAAGTCGCGCTCGACCATGCCGTTCGACGACGACTCGGCGGTGAACTGCGCAGAATGCATAGGTGTTGCCTTTCGGGAGTGCCTTGTTGTCGAGGCGCTCCCGGCGACACCTACGTCAATCGCCCGGCCGTGACGGGAAGGGGGAGCACCCACGTCGATACTGCGTTCATGGGTCTCACCTCCTCGGGCGGTGTCACGGTCGACCGCAAGCTACCAGCCCGATGCGATCCCGCCCACCTCTTTTCCCGTCACGTGATCACGACTCCGGACAGGCCCCAGTGCCGTGACCGGCAAACATTGCCGGTCTCGGCACTAGTCGCCGGTGACGCCGTCGATGCGCTCGCGCAGCAGATCCGCGTGGCCGTTGTGGCGCGCGTACTCCTCGATCAGGTGGACGTAGATCCAGCGCAGGTTCAGCGTGCGGTCGCGTGGACCGGCGAAGGTCTCGTCCAGCCCGCGATCCGTCATCGCCGCGTCGCAGCTCACGATCTCGGCGCGGAAGGCCGCGAAGTCGGCCTCGGCGCCGGCCGGGGCGGCGTCGTCGAAATCGGCGTCCTGATTGTCGGCGCTGAAGTAGAGGTCGCCGGTCTGCTCACCGAGGAAGCGCTGCCGGAACCAGCTGCGCTCGACCTCGGTCATGTGCCGGACGAGACCGAGCAGCGTGAGGTTGGAGGGCGGGGCGCTCGCCGTGACGAGCTGGTCCGGGGTGAGCCCCGCGCACTTGGTGAGCAGGGTGTCGCGGTGCCAGTCCAGCCACCCCTGGAGCATCTCCCGTTCGCCGACGGCTGTCGGCATGTCCCGGCGTTCTGTCTGTGGTGCGATCCAAGTCATGGGGTGAGTGTGACCGGACGGGCCGCCGTACGCCACGGAGTTGTTTCCGCTCACCGTGCACCCGGTCCCGGGCCCCTGGCCTGCGCCGCCTCCGGAGGAGGGTGTTGACCCCGGCAGGCGGCGCGATTAGGTTCGCCATACGGATTGTTGATTCCGTTGGATGGAATGCGGGGAAACGTCCGATCGCCGGGCGTGAGCACCGGGAGGGTGTCGAATGGGGCAGCAGGAGACCGTGGCGACGAGCCTTGCGGACACCGTACGCACGGAGATCGGCGCCGCTCTCGCCGTGACCGACGCGGATCTGGCGCGCCGTTACCCGGGCGACCCCGGCACCCGCCAGCCGGTCCACACCGTCTACGTCCCCGGTGATGTCTTCACCGCCGGAACCCTGCGCTCCTGGGGCGACCAGGCGCTCGCCGCCCTCGACGCGCACGCCCCCGACGCCGCCGCGTTCGCCGCCGTCCTCGGCATCCCCGACGAACTCGCCGGGCCGGTCCACGACCGTGTCCGCGCCAAGCTGGTGCGCGAGCCTGTCGAGGACCTGCGCATCGACTTCGAGGACGGCTACGGCCACTGCCCGGACGCCGAGGAGGACGAGGCGGCCGCACACGCCGCCGCGCTGGTCGCCGCCGCCGGCAAGGAGGGGACCGGGGCCCCCTATATGGGCATCCGGATGAAGTGCATGGAAGCCGCCGTCCGCGACCGCGGCATCCGCACCCTCGACATCTTCCTCACCGGTCTCATGGCGGCCGGCGGTCTGCCCGACGGGCTCGTCCTGACGCTTCCCAAGGTGACCTACGCCGAGCAGGTCACCGCCATGGTCCGGCTGCTGGCGGAGTTCGAGAAGGCCGCCGGGCTGGCGAGCGGCCGGCTCGGCTTCGAGATACAGATCGAGACCACCCAGTCGATCCTGGGTGCCGACGGCCGCGCCACCGTCGCCCGCATGATCGAGGCCGCCGAGGGCCGGGCCACGGCCCTGCATTACGGCACCTTCGACTACAGCGCCTCCTGCGGTGTCAGCGCCGCCCACCAGTCCCTGGACCACCCGGTGGCCGACCACGCCAAGGCCGTGATGCAGGCCGCCGCCGCGGGCACCGGAGTCCGGCTCTCGGACGGCTCCACCAACGTCCTGCCGGTCGGCCCGACATCCCGGGTACACGACGCCTGGCGGCTGCACCACGGCCTCGTCCGCCGGTCGCTGGCCCGCGCCTACTACCAGGGCTGGGACATGCATCCGGGCCACCTGCCCACCCGTTACGCGGCGGTCTATGCCTTCTACCGCGAGGGCCTGGAGCAGGCTTCGGCCCGGCTCGCGGCGTATGTCGCCAAGGCCGGCGGCGATGTCATGGACGAGCCGGCGACCGCCAGGGCGCTCAGTGGCTACCTGCTGCGCGGGCTGGACTGCGGCGCCGTCGACACCTCCGAGGTCGCCCGGCTGACCGGCCTGACCCGAGCCGACCTCGACGCACTCGCGGGCCGCCCGGTGAAGACGGCCTGACACCGCCGGCCACGCTGCCGTCGGCCACACCGCCGTCCCGCACCGCTCGCCGTCCCGCACCTCCCGTCGCCTCGTGGGCGCGGTCCCGTCGGGGCCCGGACGCGGGGCGGCGGCGTTGTCAGTGCCTCGTGCGAGCATGAATGCCGTTGCGTCAGAACTGCACGGGGGAGAGGCAGATGACACTTTCGCGCACCGCCGCGGACCGGCACGCCGTCGGACCGTACACGAGTCCTGAGCCGCGCGTACCGGTCGCCGTAGCGGCGGCCGCGGCTACGGTCACGGACCCGCTCGGCCGGCGCGGCGTCCCGGCTGCCGGCCGACTGCCGCCGCCTGCGCACGTCCGGCCGGTGGGATCAGTTCGGGCCGTGCGTGCCCGGCCGGCGGTCTCCGGCCGGCCGGGCTTACCCGGCCGGTCAGGCGTCCTCGGTCCGTCAGACGTCCTCGGGCGGGATCTCGCCGGAGCCGCGGGTGATCAGGCGGGTCGGGATCTCCACCCGGCACGGCGGCTCCTCGATACCGTCCAGCCGGCGGAAGAGCAGTCCGGCGGCGGTCCGTCCCATCCGTGCCGCGTCCTGCGCGACGACGGTGATCGCGGGGGAGACGAGATCGGCCAGTTCGAAGTCGTCGAAGCCCACCAGCGCGAGCGGGCGCGGCCGTTCGCCGAGGATGCGCACGGCGGTGACGGTGACCCGGTTGTTGCCCGAGAACAGCGCGGTCACCGGCTCCGGACCGGCCAGCATCGCGGCGGCGGCGGCGCGTACACGCTCGGGTGCGGTGGAGCCCAGCGACACCCACGACGCGTCGACCGGCAGCCCGGACTCCGCCATCGCGGCGCGATAGCCGCGCAGCCGCTCCATCGCGGTGTGGATCCGCGGCTGGTCCCCGATGAAGCCGATCCGGCGGTGCCCGTGCGCGATCAGATGGGCCACCGCTTCCCGGGCGCCGCCGAAGCTGTCGGAGAGTACGACATCGGCGTCGATCCGGCCGGCCGGCCGGTCCACGAAGACGGTCGCGACCCCGGCGGCGATCTCCGGTTCCAGATAGCGGTGGTCGTCGCCCGCCGGGATGATGACCAGTCCGTCCACCCGCCGCGCGCACAGCGCGAGCACCAACTCCTGTTCGCGGGCCGGGTCCTCGGCACTGGAACCATTGATCAGCAGCGCGCCGTGGCTGCGCGCGACCTCTTCGACGGCGCGGTTGAGCGGTCCGTAGAAGGGGTCGGCGAGATCCTCCAGGACGAGCCCGATGCTGGCCGTGCGGCCCTTGCGCAGGATCCGGGCGGAGTCGTTGCGGCGGAAGCCCAGCGTCGTGATGGCTTCCTGGACGCGCCGTTCGGTGTCGGGCGTGACGCCCGGTTCACCGTTGACCACGCGCGAGACCGTCTTGAGGCCGACTCCGGCCCGCGCCGCGACATCCTTCATCGTGGGCCGGGTGCCGTAGCGGCGGGCGGTGCCCCGGGCGGTGTCGGTCACGGTGCGCGGTCCTGTTTCTTTCGACAGCGGGGTGCGCTGCCGAGCATAGCCTCTAGACAACGTTGTCAAAAGCGTTAAGACTGGCCCATAACCTGCCGGGCTGACACTCCCCGGCTCCATGCCCACCAGGAGATTCGACACCGATGCACACGTACCTCAGCGCAGCGTTGGACATTGGCGGCACCAAGATCGCCGGCGCTCTGGTGGACGGAACCGGCAGAATGACCGCACGGGTCACGCGACCCACCCCCGCCGACAAGGACGGGGCGACGGTGATGCGTGCGGTTGCCGAGGTGGTCGGTGAGCTGACCGCGGATCCCGGCTGGGCGCGGGTGGCGACCGTCGGTATCGGCAGCGCGGGCCCGGTGGACGCCTCCGCCGGTACGGTCAGCCCGGTCAACATCCCCGGCTGGCGTGACTTCCCGCTCGTCGCCGGTGTGCGGGAACTGGTCGGTGAGCGGCCGGTGGTGCTGGTCGGCGACGGTGTGGCGATGACCGCGGCGGAGCACTGGCAGGGCGCGGCGCGCGGCCGTGCCAACGCGCTGTGCATGGTGGTCTCCACCGGTGTCGGCGGCGGGCTCGTCCTCAACGGCCAGCTGCACCCGGGGCCCACCGGGAACGCCGGCCACATCGGCCACATCAGCGTCGATCTCGACGGCGACCTGTGCCCGTGCGGCGCCCGCGGCTGTGTCGAGCGGATCGCCAGCGGTCCCAACATCGCCCGCCGGGCGCTGGCGAACGGCTGGCAGCCAGGACCTGACGGCGATGTCAGCGCGGCCGCCGTCGGCGCCGCGGCGCGGGCCGGCGATCCGGTCGCCCTGCGCTCCTTCGAGCGGGCCGCCCAGGCGCTGGCCGCCGGGATCGCCGCCACCGCGACGCTCGTCGAGATCGAGATCGCGGTCATCGGCGGTGGCGTCGCGGGCGCCGGGGACATCCTCTTCACCCCCTTGCGCGCCGCCCTGCGCGACTACGCCAAGCTGTCCTTCGTGGCGGATCTGACCGTCGTCCCGGCCCAAATGGGCACGGACGCAGGGGTGGTGGGCGCCGCCGCGGCCGCCGCGCAACAGTCCCGTCTCGAAGCCTTCCTCCCCGCCCTCTGAGCCCGCCACCGTCACCCGGGCGCCCCTCGTCCTGCCGTCGGCCACGGGATACGGGCAGCGTTGCGCGTAGGGAGGGGGCGGCGACGGTGGCATCGCGCCGGGGGAGCGTGAGCGGTGCGGAGCGGACGAGCCGACCGGGACGGACGGGAGGCGCCGGGGCCAGGCTGGGAACGGCCCCGGCGCAGCCGGCGGCGGGCGGGACCGGCACGGTGAGCCCACTCCGGGGCCGCCGTGCGCGGACATCGGCCGCGGTGATGCCCACTGCCCACTGCGACGTGTGCCGCACCACCACGCCGTACACCCGGTACGTCCAGCGGGCCGACACCCTCACCGCGGGGACCGGCACGGGGGCCTGCACGGGGACCGGCCACCTCCTCCGCCGGGCGAAGCCGAACCGCCCGGAGACGTACGGCATGTGGACCCACGTCCGGCGGGCCGATACCGCTGACGACAGCGGCTCTGACGGTGCCCACGTCAGCGTCGGCCGCCTCACTGGCCGACGGCACGACCGGCCCGTTCCGGGACCGCGTACCTGATGGGTGCCGGGCGGGCCCGACGGGCGGGTCCGCCCGGCACCGGCTGTGCCCGCTGCTCGCTCAGCAGCTGAACCTGGCGTCGGCCCAGTCGGCGTGGTCGTAGTCCACACCGTCGCCGCCGTCGGTCACCACCAGGCGGACGGTCTCGGCCCCGGCGAGGCCGGCGGTGAGCGTCGTGGCGGGGTCCGCGCCGGTCCGGGTGGCGCTCGCGGCGACCCGTTCGCCGTCCGCCCACACCTCGAAGGCGGCCGAACCCTTGTCGCCCACCTCGTCGTCGATGCCGACCTGCGCGGTGAAGGCCGTGCACCGGCCGCCCGTGTAGAAGCTCACCTCGCTGGGCGCGTGCACGCCCAGGCCCCGGTCGAAGCGGGTGCCGCCGATGGTGATCGGTCCGCCGTCACCGGCCGCGCGCTCCCCGACGCTGGTGTTCTTCTCGACCGGGCCCCAGCCGTTGGCGGACGTCAGCCAGGGCAGTTCGGCGGCGTACGCGGTCCCGGCCGGTGGTGGCACCACGACCTGGACCGTGCCGGGCAGGGTGGTGGTGATCCGCTGTCCGTCCGGTGCGCGGTAGCCGGCGGTCAGCGTCAGCGGCCGGACGCCGGGCGCGGCCCCGGGCGGGGCGGTGATCCGCCAGGTGGTGGTCAGCCGCCCGCCGCCGGGCAGTGCGCGGGCCGTCGCTGCGGTGGTGGCCCGGATCCGCCACCCCTGCGGGCCCTTGACAGTGACCGTGACGTCCTCGGCGGGCGTGCGGCCCAGGTTGCCGACGGTGCTGCGGAGGCCGGTGGCGGCGCCCGCCTCGACCAGCGGCGTACGGTCGGTGCCGGTTTCGACGGACGGCGGGTAGCTCGCCCAGTGCCGGTCGGCGGAGACCCGGTAGAGGGTGGTGCCGTGGGCCGGCACGGTCGCGGAGACGGTGCCCGCGGTGTGGTAGTCCCGGTGCTGCCACAGGTCGCGCAGCCGGTAGCCGGCCGCCCGCGGGAGGCCGATGTCCGTGGCGGTGGTGGTGATCCGCTGTGGCTGGCCGGTCTCGTTGAACAGCGCGACCGCGCGGTCACCGTCGGCCAGTTGCTTGACCACCGTCCAGCGGCCGGCCTCGGACGTGTGGACCGTGGCCTGCTTGCCCAGCGCGTCCTGGTCCAGGGCGATGACGTCCTTGTTGTCCAGGATCTCGAAGGTCGCGGGGGACGCCTTGCGCAGATCGGAACCGATCAGCAGCGGGGCGGACATCATCGACCACAGGGAGAAGTGGCTGCGGTACTCGGTGTCGGTCATACCGCCGTTGCCGACCTCCAGCATGTCCGGGTCGTTCCAGTGCCCGGGGCCCGCGTGCGGTGCCAGCGGCAGATTCTGCTTGAGGATCGCGAGCATGCTCGGCCAGTTGTCACCGATGTCGCCGGTGGTGCGCCACAGGTGGCCCACGTCCGACGCCCACTCCCAGGGCTTGTTCTCGCCCCATTCGCAGATGCTGTAGACGATGGGCCGCCCGGTGGCTTGCAGCGCGTCCCGCATGGTGCGGTACCGCTGCCGGGCGTCCACACCCTGGTTGTTGCAGTTGTCGTATTTGAGATAGTCCACGCCCCAGTCCGCGAACTGCTGGGCGTCGGAGGACTCATGGCCCAGCGCACCGGGAAAGCCGACCGGACTACAGGTCTTGGTGCCGGCGCTCGTATAGATGCCGAACTTCAGGCCCTTGGCGTGGACGTAGTCGGCCACCGCCTTGATGCCGTTCGGGAAGCGCTGCGGGTCGGGGACGAGCTTGCCGTGCGCATCGCGGGCGGGCAGCGCCCAGCAGTCGTCGAGATTGACGTACCGGTAGCCCGCGTCCTTGAGGCCCTTGGTGACGAAGAGGTCGGCGATGCCCTTGACCATCTCCTCGTTGAACTCCGCCCGGCAGTGGGTGGAGTTCCAGTTGTTGAACCCCATCGGGGGCGTCCTGGCGAGTCCGCCGGGCAGCCGTGGGGCGTCGTCGGTGGTGCGGGTGGTGCGCGGGGCGTCCGAGGCGTCCGGGCCGGGCGTACGGGCCGCGGCCGGCAGGGCGGTCACCCCCGCCGTGCAGAGCAGTGCGACGGACAGTGCTCCGACGATTCTTCGTCGGTTTCGCCGGGGTGTGCTGCGGGTGTGCGGGTGCATGAGGGGCTTCTCCGTCCTCGCGAGAGGTGCTGGGGAGTCATGTACCGGTCACTGGCGAGTGTTTACGGTAGGGCTTGTTGAACTCTGTTGGAAGAGGAGCGGTAACGGTTGTTCCTCCTCCTGCCAAATCTCTTGACTGACACGGTAGTTGGGAGGTGAGATCCCACCACTCGCGTTCGGTTCTGTTTGGTTCCACCCCTGAGGAGGGGGACATGGTCCGGTCAACGTTCAGCGGCTCAGACGCGTACGGGGAAGCGGCAGGAGATCGGATGTCCCGCCGGACGCTGCTGCGGGGCGCCGCGCTCGGCGCGGGGGCTGTCGCCCTGCCGTCCCTGCTCGCCGCCTGTGACAGCGGTCCGAAGAACGGCGTCTCACTGGGGTCCAACGCCTCGGACGCCGTACCGAAGAAGGCGTTCGCCGCGGCCTTCGCGGCGTACGAGAAGAAGTCGAAGAAGACGGTGAAGGTCAACACCGTCAACCACGAGAATTTCCAGGAGAACATCAACCGCTATCTCCAGGGCACCCCGGACGACGTCTTCATGTGGTTCGCCGGAAACCGCATGCAGTACTTCGCGCAGAAGGGCCTGCTCGCGGACATCAGCGATCTGTGGCAGCACTTCGGCGGATTCTCCGACGCCCTCAAGAAGCAGTCCACGGGTGCGGACGGCAAGCAGTACTTCGTGCCGTACTACTACTATCCGTGGGCGGTCTTCCACCGGAAGAGCGTGTTCCAGGAGAAGGGGTACGAGATCCCCCGGACCTTCGACGAGTACCGGGCACTCGCGAAGCAGATGCAGCGGGACGGGCTGGTGCCGTTCGCCTTCGGCGACAAGGACGGCTGGCCGGCGATGGGCACCTTCGACTACCTCGATATGCGCGCCAACGGCTACGACTTCCACATCGCGTTGCTGAGCGGCCAGAAATCCTGGAACAGCCCGCAGGTCAAGCAGGTCTTCGACCTGTGGCGCGGACTGCTGCCGTATCACCAGCAGGGCGCCAACGGCCGCACCTGGCAGGAAGCCGCGCAGAGCCTGGCGCAGAAGAAGGCCGGTATGACCGTCCTCGGGCTGCCGCACCCGGGACAGCAGTTCGGCGCGGCCGACCGCGACGACCTGGACTTCTTCCCCTTTCCCGAGATCGACCCCGCCTTCGGCCGGGATGCCGTCGAGGCGCCGGTCGACGGATTCCTGATGTCGAAGAAGGCCAGGGACAAGAGCGGTGCGAGGGAACTGCTGACCTACCTCGCCACGCCCGCGGCGGAAGACATCTACCTGGCCTCCGACCCGAACAACATCGCGGTCAACAGCGGCGCCGACACCACCGCGTACACACCGCTACAGAAAAAGGCCGTCCAGCTCGTCTCGGGCGCCCGGCAGATATCGCAGTTCATGGACCGCGACACCCGGCCCGACTTCGCCTCGACCGTGCTGATCCAGGCGATCCAGCAGTTCCTGAACAGACCGGACGACATCGACGGCCTGGTGAACGACATCGAACGCCAGAAGAAGCAGATCTTCGCGGCCGGCTGACCGTGCCCCGTACCGCCGTCAACCGGCCCGCGCCGACCGGGGAATTCCGTCATATGACCGCCGCGAGGGACGGGGAGCGAAGAACCGTGCCGAATACCTGCGCACGGCGCGCCGGACGACGCGGACCGCGGCGCCACACCCGCCGCGATCTCGCCGTCCTCGGCGTGCTGCTGGGCATACCGATCCTGCTCGATCTCGCCCTGATCTGGGGCCCGACGCTCGCCTCCGTCGGCCTGTCCTTCACCACCTGGGACGGTGTCGGCGACATCACCTGGGCCGGTTTCAAGAATTACGACAACCTGTTCACCACCTACCCGCAATTCTGGCCGGCGGTCCGTCACAACCTTCTGTGGCTGGTCTTCCTCGGCGTGTTCGCCGCGCCCTTCGGCCTGCTGCTGGCCGTCCTCATCGACCGCGGTGTCCGCTTCAGCCGCTTCTACCAGTCGACGCTCTATATGCCGGTGGTGCTCTCCCTGGCCGTCGTCGGCTTCATCGCCCAGCTGATCCTCTCCCGGGACCAGGGCGCGCTCAACGCCGTGGTCGGCGGCAGGAATCCCACCGACTGGCTGGGCGATCCCGGCCTCAATATCTGGATGGTGCTGCTGGCGGCCTGCTGGCGGCACACCGGATACGTCATGATTCTCTATCTCGCCGGCCTGAAATCCGTCGACCCCACCCTCAAAGAAGCCGCCGCCATCGACGGCGCCACCGAGCGGCAGACCTTCTTCCGCGTCGTCCTTCCCACGCTGCGCCCGGTGAATGTCATCGTCGGCGTCATCACCGTCATCGAATCGCTGCGCGCCTTCGACATCGTCTATGCGGTCAACAAGGGCCGCAACGGCCTGGAACTGCTGTCGGTGCTGGTCACCGACAACATCATCGGGGAGGCCGGCCGGATCGGATTCGGCTCGGCGATCGCCGTCGTCCTGCTGCTCGTCTCCATGGGATTCATCGTGACCTATCTCGTCCAGGAACTCCGCGGGGAAAAGCGGCGATGACCCTCTCCGCCACTCCCGCCCCGGTCCGCCCCCGCTCCCGCGGCCGACTCGGCGTCCACGCCTTTCTGCTCGTCGTCTCGCTGGCCTTCCTCGCCCCGCTGCTGCTGGCCGTCTACGCCTCACTGCGCCCCTACGAGGAGACCGCGAAGTACGGCTATTTCTCGCTTCCGCGCCATCTCTCCTTCGACTACTACCGGCAGGCATTCGTCGATTCCGGTATGGGCAAGTACTTCGTGAACTCGCTCGTCATCGCGGTCCCCGGCGTGGTGGTCACGCTCTTCCTGGCGTCCTTCGTGGCCTTCGCCGTCGCCCGGCTGCGGATACGCGGCGGCACGGTCCTGCTGATGGTCTTCACCGCGGGAAACCTGCTGCCCCAACAGGTGATCGTCACCCCGTTGTACGTCCTTTTCAACAAGATTCCGCTGCCGTACTGGATGTCCGACTCCCTGACCGTGTACGACTCCTACTGGGCCGTCATCGTCGTGCAGATCGCCTTCCAGCTCGGCTTCTGCGTCTTCGTCCTGGCCCATTTCATGCGCACCCTGCCGGTGGAGATCCTGGAGGCCGCCATCGTCGACGGCGCCGGGGTCTGGGCCCGGTACCGGCGCATCACCCTCCCGCTGTGCCGCCCCGCGCTCGCCGCCCTCGGGACGCTCCAGTTCACCTGGATGTACAACGACTTCCTCTGGGGCCTGGTCTTCCTGTCCGACGGCGACAAACTCCCCGTCACCTCGGCCCTGAACAATCTGCGCGGCCAGTTCTTCACCGACTACAACCTGCTCGCGGCGGGTTCCGTCCTCGTCGCGCTGCCCACGATTTTGGTGTTCCTGGTCCTGCAACGGCACTTCGTCGCCGGCCTGACCCTGGGGGCGAGCAAGGGGTAGGGCACAAGCGGCCGTTGACCCGCCGATGGGCTGCCGTTGACCGGGCCGGCGGGCCGCCGTCATATGCGCACCGGCCCCGCCCGCCCGCGGCCCGGAGGTCGGTGCGCGGGTGGGGGTTTCGGGGCTGGAGGGGCTGGGGAGCGCTTGAATGCCGGGGGCTACGCGGCGGGGGATGCGGTGACCGGAACCCCCGCCGTGGCGCATTCCCGACCGGCCGGAACACGGGGATCGAGCGGTCTCCGGGGCCTGGCCGGTAGGTGGACGCGCGCGGCGCCCGGTCATGCCCGCGACCCGTGGTCCGGGGCGTTTCCGTGGCAGGGTGTTGCGGGCAACTCACCTGGGTCTAGGGAAGAGGGGTAACCGTGATCGTCTGGCTGAACGGCACGTTCGGTGCGGGCAAGACCACAGCGGCTCATGAATTGCTCGACCTGCTTCCCGGAAGCACGCTCTACGACCCCGAACTCCTCAGCGGCGGCCTGCGGCTGATGCTGCCGGCCAAGCGGCTGGAGGACGTCGACGACTACCAGGACCTGCCGTCCTGGCGGCGGATGGTCGTGGACACCGCCGCGGCCCTCCTCACCGAGGTCCCCGGACCTCTGGTGACGCCGATGACGCTGCTCCGCCAGGAGTACCGCGACGAGATCTTCGGCTCGCTCGCCGCCCGCCGGATACCCGTCCGGCATGTCCTGCTACATGCGGAGGAAACGATCCTGCGCGCGCGGATATCGCGGCGGGAGGAGGAACAGGCGGACCCCGGGACCGGCGCCTCGACACGCGCCTGGTCGCTGGCGCACCTGGGGGCGTACGCCACCGCGCTGGAGTGGCTGGCGGGCGACGCACACGTCGTCGACACCACCCGGCTGACCCCCCGGCAGACCGCGGAACAGGTCGCCGAGGCCGTCCGGACCGGCGCCGGTTCCTGCGACATCGTGCAGACCCCGGAGCCGACCGCCGAGACCCTCGCCGCCGGTGTGCTGCTCTTCGACGACGAGGAACGGGTGCTGCTCGTCGACCCGACCTACAAACCGGGCTGGGAGTTCCCCGGCGGCATCGTCGAACCCGGCGAAGCGCCCTCCCGGGCCGGCGTGCGCGAGGTCGCGGAGGAATTGGGCATCCAGCTGCCGTGCACCCCCCGGCTGCTGGTGATGGACTGGGAAGCGCCCAAACCACCCGGCTTCGGCGGACTGCGGCTGCTCTTCGACGGCGGCACGCTGCCCGGCGACCGGATCCGTCAACTGCTCCTGCCCGGCGCCGAGTTGCGCGACTGGCGCTTCGTCACCGAGGCGGAGGCCGAGAAGCTGCTGCCGCCGGTGCGCTGGAACCGGCTGCGCTGGGCGCTGCGCGCCCGCGCCCGGGGCTGCCCGCTCAACCTGGAGGCGGGCGTCCCGGTCGGCTGAACCGGCTCCGGGCGCAGCAGCAGGCGCCGCGCCCCGGCCGCCGGCCGGCGGTCCGTGCGCGGCGCCCCCGGGCACGCGCGGCCTGGCGGGTCAGCCCCGGCTCGCCGCGTACCGCTGGAGGAACAGCGCCTCGGCGAGCGAGAGCCGCGCCAGCTCCTGCGGCGAGACGCTCTCGTTCACGGCGTGGATCTGTGCCTCGGGCTCGCTCAGCCCGATCAGCAGGATCTCCGCGTCCGGGTACAGCCCGGCCAGCGTGTTGCACAGCGGGATCGAGCCGCCCATACCGGACGTCTGCATCTCCTCGCCGTCGTACGCCTCGCGCATCGCCGACGCCATCGACGCGTACGCCGGGCTCTTGGTGTCCGCACGGAACGGCTGCCCCTGGCCGATCTGCTCGACCGCGACCCGCACACCCCACGGAGCGGCGCCCTCCAGATGCGCGACGAGCAGCTTCGTCGCCTCCGCGGCGTCGGTGCCCGGCGGCACCCGCAGGCTCACCAGCGCCCGCGCGCCCGCCTGGACGGACGGGGTGGCGCCGATCACCGGCGGGCAGTCGATGCCGAGGACGGTGACCGCGGGGCGCGCCCAGAGCCGGTCCGCGACCGTACCGCTGCCGATCAGCTCGACACCGTCCAGCACCTTGGCGTCCTTGCGGAACTCCTCCTCCGCGTACTGGAGCCCCTCCCAGCTCGCGTCCGCGGCCAGCCCGCGCACGGTCGTCGAACCGTCCTCGGCGCGCAGCGAGTCCAGGATCCGGATCAGCGCCGCGAGCGCGTCCGGCGCCGCGCCACCGAACTGGCCGGAGTGCAGATTGCTCTCCAACGCGTCGACCTGCACCCGCACCAGCGTCATCCCGCGCAGGGTCGCGGTCACCGTCGGCAGCCCGACCCGGAAGTTGCCGGTGTCACCGATGACGATCGCGTCGGCCGTCAGCAGCTCGGGGTGCGCCTCGGCGTACCGCTCCAGGCCGCCGGTGCCCTGCTCCTCCGAACCCTCCACGATCACCTTGACGCCGACCGGGACGCCGCCGTTCTCCTTGAGCGCGCGCAGCGCCGTCAGATGCATGATCAGGCCGCCCTTGCAGTCGGCGGCGCCGCGCCCGTACCAGCGGCCGTCCCGCTCGGTCAGCTCGAACGGCGGGGAGACCCACGCGGCCTCGTCCAGCGGGGGCTGCACGTCGTAGTGCGCGTAGAGCAGCACCGTCGGGGCCCCGGCCGGACCGGGCAGGAAACCGTAGACCGACCGGGTGCCGTCCGGCGTGTCCAGCAGGGCGACGTCCTGGAAGCCCTCCGCGCGCAGCGCGCCGGCGATCCAGTCGGCCGCCGCATCGCATTCGCTCCGGGGGAACTGGGCCGGGTCGGCGACCGACTTGAAGGCCACCAGCTCGGCCAGCTCGGTCCGGGCGCGGGGCTGGAGCGCGGCGACGGTGTGCGCGAGCGGGCTGTCAGACATGGAACGCTCCTTGTGGGCGCGGCGTTGAGTACGTACGGAACGTCCGGCGGGATGCCGCCGGACGGGCCGCACACACGGGCAAGAGTGCCCCCGATCTTCCCACAGGCGATCCGCGCGAGTGCGGCCCGTAGGATGCGGGCGGTACGCCCAGCCAGGCATCGAACGGGAGCAGCAGCACAGGTGAGCAGCGAGCAGGCAGCCGAGGACAACCAGCAGGTGTGGGACGTCGTGGTGGTGGGCGCGGGACCCGCGGGCGCCTCGGCCGCGCACGCCGCGGCCTGTACGGGACGCCGGGTGCTGCTCCTGGAGAAGGCGGCCCTGCCGCGGTACAAGACCTGCGGCGGCGGCATCATCGGCCCCTCGCGGGACTCTCTGCCACCCGGCTTCGAGCTGCCGCTGCGCGACCGGGTGCACGCGGTGACGTTCTCGCTGAACGGCCGGCTGACCCGCACCCGCCGCTCCAAGAACATGCTCTTCGGGCTGGTCAACCGCCCCGAGTTCGACGCCGGACTGGTCGAGTCGGCCAAGGACGCGGGCGCGACGGTCCGTACGGGCGTCACCGTCGCACGGGTCGAGCAGCACGGCGCCGCGGTCCCGGACCGGCGGACCGTCGCGGTGGTGCTGGGCGACGGCGAGGTGGTGCTGGCGCGGGCCGTGGTCGGCGCGGACGGCAGCGCGGGCCGGATAGGCGCGCATGTCGGCGTCAAGGTCGACCAGGTCGACCTCGGCCTGGAGGCGGAGATTCCGGTGCCCGCGACGGTCGCCGAGGACTGGGCGGGCCGGGCACTCATCGACTGGGGCCCGATCCCCGGCAGCTACGGCTGGGTCTTCCCCAAGGGGGACACCCTCACCGTCGGCGTGATCTCCGCGCGCGGTGAGGGCGCGGCGACCAAGCGCTATCTGGAGGACTTCATCGGGCGGCTGGGGCTCGCGGGCTTCGAGCCGAGCATCTCGTCCGGGCATCTGACGCGCTGCCGCGCCGACGACTCGCCGCTCTCCCGCGGCCGGGTGCTGGTCTGCGGTGACGCGGCCGGGCTGCTGGAGCCGTGGACCCGGGAGGGCATCTCCTTCGCGCTGCGGTCGGGGCGGCTCGCGGGGGAGTGGGCGGTACGCGTCAGTGAGGCGCACGACGCCGTGGACGCCCGCCGGCAGGCCCTGAACTACGCCTTCGCGATCAAGGCGGGGCTCGGTGTGGAGATGAGCGTGGGGCGGCGGATGCTCGCCCTCTTCTCCCGGCGACCCGGCATGATGCACGCCGCGGTCACGGGCCTCCGCCCGGCCTGGCACGCCTTCGCGAAGATCACCCGCGGTACGACGACGCTGGGCGAGCTGGTCCGCACCCACCCGATGGCGCGGCGCGTGCTGGAGGGGCTCGACCGGCCGTGAGGCGGTGCCCCGACAGTGCGGCCGGTGGCCACGACCGGCCGCCTCCGCTCCGGCGGGCGGCGGCGCGGTGCGGCCGGATCCCGGGATCGGGGCGCCGTTCGTGGCCGCCCGTAAGCGGCGCACCGCCGCGGATGTGCCAGGTGCGGGCGGGGGCGAGGCACCGGCCGCACCTGACTGCCATCCGTACGGCTACCGATACGGCCACGGCTACCGCTGACACGCCCCCGTGCCGCCGCGGAGCCCGTCGCCCGGGTCGGCCGGACACCGGTCGGTGTGGCCCGCGCCGCGTACGCGACCGGCGGGCCGACGGACTCCGCGGACCGGCCGCCCGCCGCCCGCCGCGCCTCAGTGGCGTATGCGCCGTTGGCCTCCGTGGCCTCCTTCGCCTCCGTGGCCTCCCCCCTCGCGTCCCATGCCGCCGCCGGGTGTCGTATGCACCCCGCCCGGTGCGGTGCCGATGACGACGGTGGCGTCGTGTTCCTCGCTGTGGGTGACCTGGGGAACCAGCCCGCTGCGGGCGAAGACTTCGGCGGCCGGCGGCGCCTGGCGCTCGCTCGTCTCGACCAGCAGATGGCCGCCCGGCGCGAGCCAGCGCGGCGCCGCGGCGGCCACCCGCCGCATCACGGCGAGCCCGTCCGCGCCGCCGTCCAGTGCCATCAGCGGCTCGTGGTCGCGGGCCTCCGGGGGCAGCAGCCCGACCGCGCCGGACGGTACGTAGGGCACATTGGCGGCCAGGACGCCGACCCGGCCCCGCAGCGTGGCGGGCAGCGGCTCGAAGAGATCGCCTGCGTACGCCCGGCCGCCGGCGGAGGTGATGTTCCGGCGGGCGCACCGCACCGCGGCGGGGTCGATATCGGCCGCGTACAGCTCGATTCCGTCCAGCGCCGCGGCCAGTGCGGCGCCCACCGCGCCCGAGCCGCAGCACAGATCGACGACCACCGTGCCGGGCCGGGCGAGGGCGGCGGCCCGGCGGACCAGGAACTCGGTGCGGCGGCGGGGGACGAAGACCCCGGGGTCCACGGCTATCCGCAGCTCGCAGAACTCCGCCCAGCCCAGAACGTGTTCCAGGGGCAGGCCGGTGACCCGCCGGTCCACCATGGCGGCGAGACCGGCGGGCGTACGTGCCGTGGCGATGAGCAACTCCGCCTCGTCCTCGGCGAAGACACAGCCGGCGGCCCGGAGCCTGGTGACGACGGCGGACGGGGCGAGCGAAGACGGGGGCGACGGACGTGACGGGGTGGGTGACGCTGACATGGGAGCCCTTCGGGATACCTGAGGGTGCTCCCGCGGTCACCTACGCCAGAGGGACCGCACGGCCGTGAGGAGGAGGGAGCACCCGACCTGATACAGCGGTAATGGGTCTCACCTCCTTGATATGTCCACTGCTGGAAGCGGAAACATTACCCGAGCACGCCGACCGTGTCGCGCCCCGGACTCCCCGCAGTGCCGCCCGCCACGGCCGTCGCCCGGCCGACGGCTGCTCCGTCGGGAGTCCGGCCGGTCACCGGGTGGGCGGACGCCGCGCGGGTCCGGTGCCGTCCGGCGTTACGGGCATGGAGAACGGAGCGCCGCCGAGGACGCGGCACCGCCTCGGCACGGTCCGGGAGCGATGGCTGACGGCGGCCGGCGGGGAACCGCGGAGCCGGGCCCGCCTGCCCTGGCCGTCGACGCTCGCGCTGACGGTCTTCGTGATGGCCGGTCCCGTTTCGCCACGAGGTTTCAGCCGGACCGCGTCCGGCTCGACGGGTACGCGCACGCCCTGCCTTCGGCATCGGCCTCTCCCACGAGGAGATCGCCCGCCGACTGGTCGTCAGCCCGCTGACCGCCAAGACGCATGTCAGCCGCACGATGGTGAGCCGGGCGCCGCGACCGCGCCCAACTGGTCGTGCCGGCCCGCGAGTCGGGACCGGTGCGGCCCGGCCGGCTGGGCTGACGCCCCGTGAACGGCGGCCCGCGGCCGGGCCTGGTGCGATCCGGCCGATCCCGTGGGGGACCGGGTGACGGGATGCCGGACACGGGAACGGGGGAGTGACCGGTCGGCCGATCGCGGGTGCGTGTTCCGGTTGGGTGCGGTGCAGGTGGCGGCCGGACTCCCGGCGGGAGCCGCGGGTACGCACGCGAGCTGTTGCGGGGGCGGATCGACGATTCGGCGTCGTTGGGGTCGGTCTTGTGGCGGGTGTTCTGCCGGTCTGGTCGCGCTCGATGGCTTGGTCGTGGTGCTGCGGTGCCGGTCGGGTGCCTGGGGCGGCGCGGGGAGGCCGGCCGGCGGTGGCCGTGCGGGCGGTGGGCGTGCGGGCGGTGGACGTCCTCGCGAACAGGGCCGTCAACGGGCCGCAGCCGTACGACGATCGCGCGCTGCCGCCGGTCGGTGCCGGGTCGGCCGCCGGTCGGTGGTCCCGTGGCGGCGAACACCCGGGACCGGGTCCCGGCACCGGGCGTTCGCCGCTTCCGGGAGATCAGATGCCGGCCTTCTCCTGCCACAGCCGGACCGGTGCCGGATCGCCGGTGACCGTCAGGCCGTCCCACGGCAGGCGGTTCCACAGCGCGAGATACAGCTCCTCGGCCGGGCCCTCGACCGTGCTGTCCGCCGGCTCTTCGGGTGCCGGGCCGCTCTCCGCCGTGCCGGCGGTACGCACTGTGCGCGGCGGTTCGGCGGAGAGGTGCACCGTCCAGTCCGCGCCGGCCACGTCCGTCGCGCGCACCCGCAGGGTCCGGGGCACGTCCGTCCGGACGGAGCTGCGGTCCAGGGAGTGGAAGCCCGCCAGGAGTTCGTCGATACCGTCGGCGGCGAACGCGGCCGGCAGGGGGGACAGCGTGGTACCGGCGGCCTGCTGGGCGTCCACGCGGTGCACCGCTGTCTCGTGTGCCTGTCGTCGCGCCCAGAAGGCCAGCGGGGACGGGGCGGGCAGGAACGTCCAGACCGCCAGATCCGGCGGGGCCGCCGTCAGCGTCGTCACGAGGAGACGATGCCCCTCCCGCAGCCAGGGGATCAGCTCGCTGTCGTCCAGCTCCGGCGCGGCGGGGAATCTGCCGGGCTGTTCGGCGCGGTCCGTCACGAACTTCGCCGCCCAGTGGTGCACCCGTCCCATATGGCTGACCAGAGCCCGCACCTGCCACTCCGGGCAGGCCGGAACCCGGGCGTCGGGACCGGCCGCGTCCGCGGCATCGGCCAGCAACGCCCCGTCCAGCCGCAGTCTTTCGAGGTGCTCGGTGATGTCCATGCCGTCGAGTGTGCCAGCCACCACTGACAACGGACCGGCGGGTGCTTCGGAGGGCAGTGGCCGCAGGGCCCCCCTCAGCCGGCCGCGAGTGGTGCCCGGCGCCGTCCGCGGCCCGGCCGGTGGGCGGACATATGGACGTACGGCCGTACGCACACGCCGGCCACAACAGCCAAAACAGCCGTAACAGCCGTGCCGCCCACCGGGGTTCAGGCCCGCTCGGTGCGGTGCGCCCCGCGGGTCGCATGGGCGATGACGGCCGCGACGGCGGCGAGCAGGGCGACCGTCGTCAGCGCCCCGGGCAGGCTGTACGCCTCGGCGAGGAAGCCGATGGCGGGCGGGCCGAGCAGCATGCCGCCGTAGCCGACGGTGGAGGCCGCGGCGACGCCGCCCGAGCCGCCGGACTCGCCGGCCCGCGCGATGGCGAGGGGAAAGATGTTGGCCAGCCCCAGACCGGCGACCGCGAAGCCCAGACAGGCCGCCCACGCCGTGGGCGCCAGCGCGCCCAGCAGCATCCCGGCGGCGGCCGTCGTACCGCCCGCGACCAGGGTGCGGGCCGCTCCGAAGCGCTGCACCACCGCCGTCCCCGACAGCCGTGCGGCGGTCATCGCCAGCGCGAACACCGTGTACCCGGCCGCGGCCACGCCGGGACCCGCGCCCAGGTCCTGCGCGAGGTGCAGGGCGCCCCAGTCGGCCATCGCCCCCTCGCCGTACGCGGTGCACAGGGCGATCAGCCCGAAGACGAGGACGACACGGCGCGGGTGGCCCGCCCGCTGCCCGTTCCGCTCCGTCGGAGTGCGGCCGTCGGGCACGGACCGCCGCCCCGGGGCCGCCGGACGCGTCCGCAGCGCCCGGCCCGCGACGGCCGTCACCAGCAGGCCGCCCGCGGCGAGCAGCAGCAGATGGACGGTGGGGGACAGGCCGCCGGCGAGCAGCCCGCCGAGCCCCGCGCCCAGCATCCCGCCGAGGCTGAAAGCGGCATGGAAACTCGGCATCACCGGGCGCCGCAGCGCGCCGATCAGATCGACGGCGGCGCTGTTCATGGCGACGTTGAGCGAACCGTAGGCGGCACCGAAGACCAGCAGGACCAGGCCCAGCGCGGTCGCCGAACGGGTGAGTGGCGGCAGCACGATGCTCAGGGAGAGGGCGAGGGCGGAGACGACCGTCACCGCATGGCTGCCGAACCGGCGGCAGAGTTTTCCGGTGAGCGTCATGAAGGCGACCGCACCGGCCGAGACACCGAGCAGCGCGAGCCCCAGCGCGCCCGCCCCGGCGCCGGTCTGCGCCTTGATCGCGGGGATACGGACGACCCAGCCGGCGAAGATGAAGCCGTCCAGGGCGAAGAACGCGGTGAGGGCGATGCGGAGCCGGACCAGCCGCGGGTCGGTGGAATCCTGGGGCCGGATCCCCGAGAGGGTCGCGGTAAGGGCCGTCCGTATTTTGTTTAGCGTCGGCACAAAGCCAGAATAGAGGCGTGACCCAGACTCGGACAACCAGGCTGGAGCGGGGCCGCGGCGCCCTCGGACCCGCACTGGAGCTCGTACACACCGGACGCGCGCCCACCCGCGCGGTCCTGACCTCCGAACTCGGCGTGACCCGCGCGACCGCGGGCGCGGTGGCCGCCGAGCTCGAAGCCCTCGGCCTGATCACCGTCGACTCCCGGCCGACCGCCTCCGCCGGCTCCCAAGGACGCCCCTCCCACCGGCTGTTCATCGACGAGAGCGGCCCCGTGGTGCTCGCCGTGCAGATCCACGCCGACGGCTATCGCGTCGCCCTGGTCGGCCTCGGCGGCCGTATCGCGGCGACCGCGACCGGCTGCGGCACCATCTCCGAGGACCCCGCCCATGTCCTCGCCGACGCCGTCGCGGCCGGCTCCGGCCTGCTGCGCGAGAGCGGTCTGCGCTGCCTCGGCGCGGGCCTCGCGGTGCCGTCCGCCGTTGCGGAACCGGACGGCGAGGCCCTCAACCCGCTGCACCTGGCCTGGCCTTCGGGCGCCCCGGTGCGTGCACTCTTCCTGCGCGCCCTCGCCGACGCCGGCATCCCCGGCGTCACCGACGCGATCGGTTTCACGGGAAACGACGTCAACCTGATGGCGCTGGCCGAACACCGGCACGGCGCCGGCCGGGGCGCCCGCGACCTGCTCTGTGTCGCCTCCGGCCACCGCGGTGTCGGCGGGGCGCTGGTGCTCGACGGCCGTCTGCACAGCGGTAGTTCGGGCCTGGCGCTGGAGGTCGGCCATCTGACCGTCAAGCCCGACGGCGCGCCCTGCCACTGCGGCAGCCGCGGCTGCCTGGACGTCGAGGCGGACCCGCTCGCCTTCCTGGGCGCGGCCGGCCGCGCACCCGGCCCCGAGGTCTCCCTCCTCCAGCAGGCCGCCGACCTGCTCCGGTACGAGTACGCCGACCCGGCCGTACGCGCCGCCGCCGACCTCCTCATCGACCGGCTCGGGCTGGGCATCGCCGGGCTCGTCAACATCCTCAACCCCGACCGCATCATCCTCGGCGGGCTCCACCGCACCCTCCTGGAGACCGACCCCGAGCGGCTGCGGGCGGTGGTCGCCGACCGCAGCCTGTGGGGCCGCAGCGGCGGTGTGCCGATCCTGCCGTGCAGTCTCGACCACAACAGCCTGGTCGGCGCGGCGGAGCTGGCCTGGCAGCCGGTCCTGGACGATCCGCTGGCGGTCCTGGACCGCTAGTACGCCTCCTGGCAAGCTGTGCCGCGCCGCCGCGCCGCCGCGCCGTCCAGCACGCACGCTCGCCGCATTGGCCGGAAGTCCTGATAGCTCCGCTGCAAGGACTTCCGGCCGCCCTGCGATCGCACGCACCGGGCGGTGCTCCGCACGGGGCGAACCTTGCCGGTCACGGCACCTAGGCTGCGCCTCATGATTCCCGAAGCGATCGCCCGCAGCCCCTACCTCAGCCTTGTCACGCACCGCAGGGACGGCACCCCGGTGGCCACCCCCGTATGGGCGGTGGCCGTCGGGGCGGAACTCCTGGTGTGGACGCGGGACGACAGCGGGAAGGTCAAGCGGTTGCGCAACGACACGCGGGTGACGGTCACCCCGTGCGATGTGCGCGGCGCGATCGCCGAGGGGGCGCCGACCGCCGAGGGCACCGCCCGGCTGCTGGCGGGCGGCGCCGAACTCGACCGGGTACGCAGGGCGCTGGCCGGCAAGTACGGGCTGCGGTTCCGGCTGCTGGACACCGGGGGCGCGCTGCTGCGCCGGGGCAGGCGCCCGCATGTGGGGATCGCCGTCACCCTGTAACGGAGCCGCCACCCCGCAGGCGGGCGGTGCCGCGTTCCCCGACGCCGCCTCAGATCCCGGCCGCCCGCGGTCCCCAGTCGGCGGCGAAGGCGCGGGCCGGATTGGCCGTCAGGAACCGTGTCACCAGTTCCTCGCCCAGGGTGCGGGCGAGCCGCGTCCGGTGGCCGTGCAGCAGATACGGCATCCCCGGGCCGCCGTTCACCGACCGGGCGCCGGCCGCCGTGGTGTCCCCGCCGAGCAGGATCCGGTCGCCGTACCCCGCGTCGGCGAGCGCGGCCAGGGCGTCGGGGAGCCGCCAGTCGGTCGCGTGATGCGCGCGCGAGGGGCCGTCGAAGGCCAGGTACGCACCGGCCTCGGCGGCCAGCCGGTGCGCGGTGAGGTCCGGCGAGCGGTTGAGATGGCCCAGGATCACCCGGCCGGGCGGCACCTCCAGGTCACCGCAGAGCAGGTCGAGGACGTCCGGCACACCGGTACCCAGCTCCAGGTGGACGCCGATGACGGCCCCGGTGGCGCGCTGCGCCTCGGCGGCCGCGGCGAGGGTGCGCCGGGCGTGCCGGTCCAGTCCGTGGAACCCCCCGGCGACCTTGATCATCCCGGCCCGGGGGCCGGTGCCGCCGATCCCCTCGGTCAGCTCGGCGACGAACAGCCCGGCCAGATCCGCGGGCAGCCGCTCCAGGATCCCGGGAGCGTAGTGCGCGGCCTGGTGCAGCCCGGTCGCCGCGACGATCCGTACTCCCGACTCGCGTGCCAGCCGCGGCAGTTCGGCGGCGTGGCGTCCCATCCCGTACGGCGTCCACTGGATCACCGCCGCGCCGCCCGCGGCCCGGAAGGCGCGCAGTTCGGCGGCGGCCGGGGCGGGGTCGTCCAGTTCCTGGCCCGGCAGCAGGGGGCTGCGCAGGAACAGATGGTCGTGCGCATCGCAGACGCCGAGGTCGCCGGGGGCGATATCCCCCAGAACGGTGCGGACGGTGCGGGTGGCGTCGGGGGCGGCCGGTGCGGCGGGCCGCTTTGTGGGGGCCGGGCTCACCACTGCCGTCCCGTGCCCAGCCGGCCGGTGCCCGGCGCGGACAGATGCAGCACCTGATAGCGGTCGCCCGCGGACTCGGGGACGGCGTCCGCCCAGAGGGTGAAGTGGACCAGTTCCCAGTGCCGGGGGTCGAGGGCCAGCGCGGTCGTGTGCACGCCGTCCGTGGCGGCCAGCTCCTCGTGCCCGGCCAGCGCGTGCGCGATGACGGCCGCCGGATCGGCGCTCTCGGGGACGGCCTCGGTCCGGCGGGAGAAGGCCCGCGGGAGGGTGGCGGCGGCCGGCCCCGGGCGGTGGAAGAGTCCTTGCCAGTGCTGGACGGCCGGCCGTCCGAAGTCGCGGCTCACCCCGCGGAAGCCGTCCCCGGTCAGGAAGCGGTTCATGGCCCGCGGATCGGCCCAGAGATAGAACGGCGCGTACTGGTTGACGGCCGACCCGTCGGTCCCGCGCTCGCGGATTCCGTACGCCTTGAGACCGAGCCCCTCGAAGTCGTCCAGGAGATGCCCCTTGGACCGGACCCGGTCCCGGATGATCCGCATGTCGTAGTCGGCGGGCAGAGTGATCGCGTACTGCATGGCGTGCATGGTCGGCTCCGGGTGGTGGGGGAGAGGTGTGGTGCTGTCGGCGCGGGTCGCGCGCCAGGGGCCCGGCCGCGGCCACGGGGCGGACCTCCTGTACGGGCGCTGGGGAGCCGAGGCGGGGGTGGGGCGGCGGTCAGCCGGCGGCGGGTGTGTCCGGTGTGCCGTCCGGGGCCGGTGTGACCTGGGCGGTGAGCAGGGCGAGCACGCCGTGTACCGCGGCGTCGAACGGTGCCGGGTCGTCGGCCGCGCGGGCGAGCACATAGCCGCCCTGGACGACGGCCGCGACGGCTGCCGCGGTGGCCGCCGGATCCAGGGCGGCGGCCAGCTCGCCGCGCCGCTGTCCCTCGGCGAGCACCTCCGCGATCCGGCCCCGGAGCCAGCCGAACATCTCGTCCAGCGGCTGCCGCAGCTCGGCGCTGTGCACCACATCGCGGTCCTGCGTCATCCGGCCGATCGGGCAGCCGCGCAGCACCCGCCGTTCCCGCAGCAGATAGGCCGCGACCCGGTCGTACGCCGTTCCCGGTCCGGACAGGCATTCCTCCGCGGACTCCCGCATGCCCTCCGCGGTGCGCCGGATCGCCGCCAGCGCGAGCGCGGACTTGCCCGCGAAGTGGTGGTACATGCTGCCCTGGCCGACGCCCGCGCGCTCCAGGATCGCCTTGGGGCTGGTGCCGACGTAGCCGCGCTCCCACAGGAGTTCCTGGGCGCTCTTCACCAGCCGTTCCCGAGTGTTCATGCCGCCACTGTACATACCAGTAGTTACAGAATCGGGCGGAGGGCGGACGCGGCGTGGTGGGTCCCGGGCACCGGCCGCGTGACCGTGGCCGGACCGCCCCGGCGCGCGGTCCGCCCGATGCGCCGCAAGTGCCCCGGACGACAAGGCGAACCCCCGTCCGGCGGGGACGGCGAATTCCGGGGCCCGCTCTTCCGCGCGATCGACGATCGCCCGGCCCGTGCTCACACGGTGAGCGCTCGCCTGGTCAGTGGACGATGCGGACCGCGGTGACGACCAGCACCGCCGAACTGACGTAGTAGACGACGAACGCCCCGGCCACGGTCGCCTCGCGGTAGTCGCGGTCGTCCTGGAGCTGTGTGGAGCCGTGGCCGTACGGGTCGAGGCCCAGGCTCTTGCCCATGGCCCGCTCGAACGCGGTGCCGGTGTCCGGCGTCATCGCCTTCCAGGACGCCGCGGCCTGGTCCGCGTACTGGATGCGGTAGCGGCTCACGCCACCCCCGTGCGGCGCTCGTCCCCCTCCTGGGGGACGCAGCCGGAGAAGTCGCCGGCCCGCAGCCGGGCGACGACCGTGTCGTCCTCGTCCTCGGCCTCGGCGGGCAGCGCCCAGCGGGCGAGCACGCGGTGCAGGTCCTGGGCCGGGGTCCGCAGGACCTCGGCGTCGTACGCCTCGGTATCGCCCTCGTCGAGGGTGGCGCGGATGCCCTCTATGGTCGCCGGGACCTTGACCGGCCGGCCGCCGACGTATGTCGTCCACGTCGCGGCCGCGACGTCGCTCATGTGGTACCTCCCTCGGCTACGGCCACGGTACGCGCGTGCGCGCGCGGTGGACGGCCGCGTGAACAACCGGTTCCGGAGTGTCGGGCGCCCGTCCCGCGGCACCGGTCGGCCCGGCGGGCGGGCCCGGCACGCCACCCCTCTATTCGCCGCGTGTATACATGCTGGCTATAGTCAGCGGGTCCGTGCTCGGCGGCCCTCGCCACCTGCTCTGGAGGACCCAGCGTGCCCAAAAGCGGTTCGACGCCTGCCATCCGGCAGGAACCCTGTCCCGGCGAGGTTCCGGCGGGCCGGGGAGGTGCGCGGACACCGGGCGGGCCGGCCACGGGGACGCGGCTGGCCGCCATCGACGGGCTGCGCCTCGTGGCCGCCCTCGCGGTGGCCGCCTACCACTACGTGGGCACGACGACCCCGCACTTCTGGGGCAGCTACGACCCGAAGCAGTTCGCTCCCGCGTTGCACGAGATCAGCCGCTACGGCTGGCTGGGCGTGGAGTTCTTCTTCATGATCAGCGGGTTCGTCATCTGCATGAGCTGCTGGGGGCGGTCCCCCGTGCAGTTCGTCGTCTCCCGCGTCTCCCGGCTGTTCCCGGCGTACTGGTGCGCCGTACTGCTGGTCATAGCCCTGGTCCTGACCGCGCGGCTCGCCCATCTTCAGGCCGCCACGCCGATCGACCTCCGGACGGTCCTGGGGAACCTGACGATGGTCCCGGGGCCGCTGGGGCTCGACCTGATCGACGGAGTCGCCTGGACGCTGTGGGTGGAGGCCCGCTTCTACCTGCTGATGGCGGTCATGCTCTTCTTCGGGCTGACCTATCGCCGCATGATCGCCTTCTGCGGGACCTGGCTCACCCTCGCGATCGTCACCCGTGAACTCCACTCGGCCGTACTCGACGAGATCTTCATCAGCCAGTACGCGGGCCTCTTCATCACCGGAATCGCGCTCTACCTGATGCACCGGTTCGGCCAGAACCTCGTGCTGTGGCTGCTGGCCGGAATCGCCTGGTGCTACGAACTCACGGTGCTCAACGCCCGGGTGGCCGGCCACACCGTGCGGCCCGCTGACGGGGGCGCGCTCTCCTGGGCCGCCTGTGCCGCGGTGCTGACCTTCTTCTTCGTCGTCCTCGCGCTCGCCGGATCCGGCCCGCTCGCCCGGCTGCGGTGGCGCTGGCTCGTGACCGCCGGTGCGCTCACCTACCCCTTCTACCTGGTGCACCAGAGCATCGGCATACCCGTCGCCAAGGGGCTGCTCCAGAAGGTCCCCGCGCTCGGCGTCCTGCCGTCGATGGCGGTGGCCATCGTCTTCTCCCTGCTGCTCGCGGCCGTCGTCTACCGCACCGTCGACGGCCCCCTCGGCCGCGTGCTACGGCGTCATCTGACGCGCGGGATGAGCCCTCGGCAGCGGCCGGCGGCCACCAGGGCGCCGGACCGGGACGAACCGCGCGGCCCCCGGCGGCAGCCTCCCGCGCTCGCCGGGCGGACCACGGGAGCCGGCCCGCAGCCGTGCGCGAGCGGCGCCGGAAGCGACGGCGGAAACCGGCCGGTGCCGTCGGGGTGAGCTCCGCCGGAGCGGCGGGGCCCACGTCCGGGCCGCGCCTCCGCCGCCGACGCGGCGCGGGGCCGGGCTCGTCCGGCCCCCGCCCGGTCCCTGGCCGGGCGGTACGGCGGCCCGGGGAGGAGCAGGCTGGGTAGTGACAGCACAGACACTCGTACCGGCGAGGAGCTGAGTCCCATGGTCGTGTTGGCGCACTACTGGTCCGGCGGCGGTCCCGGCCCCTGGATCCTCTTCGTTCCCGTCTTCTGGTTGCTGGTCATCCTGTGTCTGGTGATCCTCCTGGTGATCCTGGCGCGCCGCGCGGCCTGGTGGCGGCACGGCGGGCCCGGCCGGCCGTTCGGCGGCCCGTGGCACGGCGCCGACCCGAACTCGCCGATCGCCGAACTCGGCCGTCGCTTCGCCGCCGGTGACATCGACGAGGAGGAGTACCGGCGCCGGCTGGCCGTCCTGGAGGAGCGCTTCGGCGCCGGGCCGGCCGGTCCTCCAGGGCCCGCCGGTCCCGTGTGGCCCGGGAAAGGGGGCGGCAAGGAGTGAGCGCCGCCGGTCCGCCCGTACGGCCCCCGCTCGTGCGCGCATCCGCGCGGTGGCGCTCAGCCGACCTTCGTGCCCCGTTCCCGGGCGCGTGCACCGGCGGCCGCACGGGCGGCCTCCAGCGGCATGGCGTCCCAGCACGCGGGCACCGGGCGGACCTCTTCGCGCGCGGGGTCGAGGGTCGGCAGGGTGAACCAGACGACCTTGCCGGAACCGTCCGGGCGCACCCCCCAGCTCTCGCTGAGCGCCGCGACCAGGGACAGGCCGCGCCCGCTGGTCTCCCAGGTGTCGGCGGCCCGGATCCGTGGCAGCCGCGGATCGAGATCGTGCACCGAGACCGTCAACTGGTCGAGCAGTACGTACAGTTCGACCGTGCACTGCTTACTGGGGCGGGCGTGCCGGTGGACATTGGCGAGCAGCTCGGTCACCCCGAGCGAGGCCGGATCGATCAAGGCGTCGAGACGCCAGTACCGCAGTTGTGCGGAGACGATTCTGCGCACATGTCCGATGCGGGCCGGAAGGGCCTGGAGCTCTACCGAGCAGTGCCTGCTGGGCTGCCTGATCACGACCGCGACTCCCTGATGAGGTCGGGCGCCCCCACGTACACGGCAGGGACGAAGATCGGATCCAGCGATGCCGACTGCGCCACAACGTCACCGCTGGTGAACCCTCAGTGATACGTGTCCAGGGTCCGGCAGGCGGTGCGCTCCCGCAACCGCACACCTCGGCCGCGGTGGAGCCTCAGGCGTGTGGCGGACGCGCCGCCCGCACCGCCTTCAGGAAGAGCTCCGGGGCGCCGAGGGTGAGCGAATAGCGGTGTCCGTTGAGCGTGGCGAACGCCCGGTCCCGCGCCGCGAACAGCGGTTTGTGGGCCTGCACGGTCTGGATCGGGGCGCTGTCGATCTCCGTGCCGTAGCTGGTCAGCAGCGCCAGCCTGCCGTCGCGGATGACCACCTGTCCGGCGTGGGTCAGGGACCGCAGCCACCGTTCGATCCGTACGCCGGTCATGTTGAACTCCGGCTCCGCCATGGCCGTCACCTCCTCGGTGAACCGGGCGGGCGACCGCCGCCGGCCCGTGGGGGAAAGTCTGCCCGGGTGCCGCCCGGCACACCAGTGGCCCGGGGCCCGCGGCCCGTGCAACAGCCGTGCCCCAGGGCCTCCTTGGGGCTTCTCAAAGTGATGTTTATGCAGGTGAGAAGCGTGCGGTGGGTGGTTATAGTCGGAATCGGCCCGGTGTTCCGCGCGGGCCCCGGAACCCCTTGAGGAGCGCGTCGGTGAGCACCGCAGAACAGTCGCAGGGCCGACCGGACCGGGACGGCGCGGCCGGCGCCCCGATCCCCACCATCGATGTCGACCGCACGGATCCGGACTACCGGAGCTGGCTCAAAGAAGCCGTCCGAAAGGTCCAGGCGGACGCCAACCGCACCGCCGACACCCATCTGCTGCGCTTCCCG
Organism: Streptomyces sp. x-80; assembly: GCF_046549095.1. Classification (NCBI taxonomy): domain Bacteria; kingdom Bacillati; phylum Actinomycetota; class Actinomycetes; order Kitasatosporales; family Streptomycetaceae; genus Streptomyces; species Streptomyces sp. x-80. Next base: position 147,256 of record NZ_JAJPWM010000008.1, on the reverse strand, counting down.
CTGCCCGAGGAGTGGGGCGTCGACCTCTATCTCAAGGACGAGTCGACGCACCCCACCGGCAGCCTCAAGCACCGGCTGGCCCGCTCGCTCTTCCTCTACGGGCTGTGCAACGGCTGGATCCGCCCCGGCAAGCCGGTCATCGAGTCCTCCAGTGGCTCCACCGCCGTCTCCGAGGCGTACTTCGCCAAGCTGGTCGGCGTCCCGTTCATCGCGGTGATGCCGGCCACCACCAGCCGGGAGAAGACCCGGCTGATCGAGTTCCACGGCGGCAGCTGCCATCTCGTCCAGGACCCGCGGACCGTCTACGAGGTGTCGGCCCGGCTCGCCGCCGAGTCCGGCGGGCACTACATGGACCAGTTCACCTATGCCGAACGGGCGACGGACTGGCGCGGCAACAACAACATCGCCGAGTCGATCTACCACCAGCTGCGGCTGGAGCGGCACCCCGAACCCGCCTGGATCGTGGCCACCGCGGGCACCGGCGGCACCTCGGCGACCATCGCCCGTTACATCCACTACATGCAGTACGACACCCGCGTCTGTGTCCCCGACCCGGAGAACTCCTGTTTCTTCCACGGCTGGGTCACCGGCGACCCCGGGACCGACTGCGCCACGGCCTCGCGTATCGAGGGCATCGGGCGGCCCCGGATGGAGCCGAGCTTCCTGCCCGGTGCGATCGACCGGATGATGAAGGTCCCGGACGCGGCCAGTGTCGCCGCCGTCCGCGCCCTGGAGACGGCGATCGGCCGCAAGGCGGGCGGCTCGACCGGCACCGGGCTGTGGAGCGCCCTGAAGATCGTCGCGGAGATGCGCGCCGAGGGCCGTACGGGCTCCGTCGTCACCCTGCTGTGCGACCCCGGCGACCGCTACCTCGACAAGTACTACTCCGACGACTGGCTGGCCGCCCAGGGGCTGGACATCGCGCCCTATCGGCGCACCATCGACACCTTCCTGACCACCGGCACCTGGTCGGACTGACCGGCCGCGCCCGCGCGCTCCCGGGGGCCCGCCCGCTCGGGCGGTCCGGTGCTCCCGGTGCGGGGGCACGCCGTCCGCCGTCCGCGCCCGGTGGCTGGTGCCGGCGGCCGCCGGGCCGGTGGGCGGCCGACGCCACGGCCCCCGGCCGTCCGTCAGCTGTCCGTGTCGTCCGCCGGCTCGCCCGCCACCAGCAGCTCCGGCGGCAGCTCCGCGATCTCCGCGCGCGCCCCGGCGGACAGCCCCGCGTCCGTCACCAGCACATCCACCTCGTCCAGCGAGGCGAATGAACTCAGGCCCACCGTGCCCCACTTGGTGTGGTCGGCGACCACCACCACCCGCCGCGCGGACCGCACGAAATGCCGGTTGGTCTCCGCCTCGGCCAGATTCGGTGTCGACAGCCCGGCCTCCACCGATATGCCGTGCACGCCGAGGAAGAGCACATCGAAGTGGAGCGACCGGATCGCCGCGTCCGCCACCGGGCCCACCAGGGTGTCCGACGGGGTGCGCACCCCGCCCGTCAGCACCACCGTCGGGGCCCCCGGGTGCGGGTCCGCGCCGCTGCTCGCCGCGTCCCGCTGGGCGCCGTAGAACACATCGGCCACCCGCACCGAATTCGTCACCACCGTCAGCTCCGGCACCTCCAGCAGCTGCTGCGCCAGCGCGAACGCCGTCGTGCCGCCCGCCAGCGCGATGGCGCTGCCCGGCGGTGCCATCCGGGCCGCGGCCCTGGCGATGTCCTCCTTCGCGCTCAGCTCCAGCGCCGACTTCGCCTCGAAACCGGGTTCGTGCGCGCTCGGTTCGCTCACCGGCACCGCGCCGCCGTGCACCTTCTCCAGCATGCCCTGGCGGGCCAGCGCGTCCAGATCGCGACGGACCGTCATGTCCGACACGCTGAGCCTGCGGGTCAGTTCGTTGACCCGCACCCCGCCGCGCCGTCTGACCTCATCGAGGATCAGGGCCCGCCGCTGCTCCGCGAGGAGGTTGTGGCTGTCGCTCACCGCGGCCCGTCCCTTCCGCCCGGTCCGCGCCCCCGGGCCGTCCGTGCCGGCTTGCGCCCGCGATCACTGGTTCCCTCATCCTCGCACGAGCCACCGACAGCGCGACGCGACCCGAACCTATGGCGTGAACGCGACAAGAATGTCCTCGGCGGGGGTGGATGGATGTCCGCTCGCGGGCAGGAGAGAATCTGACGGCTCGTCGCCGCACGGCGCCGCACGACAACGGGGGACACACCAGTGGAGACCGCGGACACGACACCGCACGCCCGACCGACGGACCGCGACGGCACACCGGCGCGGGCCCCGGCCGCCGCACCGCGGCTCGCCCTGGAACTGCTGGTGCACGGCGTCGGGGGCACCACCCCGGAGCGGATGCTCGGCGACCCGCGCGTCCAGCTGATCACCGGCGACGCCACCGCGGCCTGCTACCGCCGCACCGCGGACGCGGACGCCGAACAGCGGCCCGACGACTACCACGGCGAGCCGGTCCGCGAGGCGTACTGCTGGTCCAACCTCACCTCGGGCAACGGCGCCCGCGCACTGTGGCTGATCCTGCTCCCCTTCATGGTCGCCAACCTCGCCCACTGGATGCGCCCCGCCGCCCCACCCGGCCACCAGGCCCAGCGGATCTACGACGTCCTGGTGCGCATCCTCGCGCTCACCCTCACCGTCCTGCTGACCGCCGCGGCCTGCGAGGTCGCCCTCGATCTGACGGCCTGGCAGTGCGCCGGCTCCGCCTACTGCGTCGCCGGAAAATCCTGGCTGGGCTTCCTCAGCCCCGCCCACGGCGGCTGGTGGAGCGCCCCCGGCCGCCGCCTCGTGCTCGCCTCCGCGGTGCCGCTGCTGCTCGTCGGCCTGCTGTGGTGGCTCTCGCACCGCACCTGGAGCGCCTACGAATCCGCCTCACCGCCACCGCGCCGCCCCGGCGCCACCCGTGACATCCCCGCCGCCGAACGCACCGCGCTCGGCCTGGACGGCTTCTGGTACGGCCGCCGGCTCGTCGGCCGACTGCGCGCCGCGCACACCGCGGCCGGCGTCCTGACCATCACCGCCGCCCTGCTCGTCGCCACCGCGCGGACCGACCGGCACAGTGGCGCGGGCACCGTCCTCGCCGTCACCGGCCAAGGGCTGACCGCGCTGGTCGTCCTGCTCGCCGTCACCACCCTGGTGATCGTCTGGCGCACCGCCCGCAGCGAGGCCGCCCGGGACGACGAGTCCGACCTCCTGATCGTGCGGGCGCTGCCGTACGCCGCCCTCGCCGTGCTGGTCCTCACCGCCGTGTACACCGCCTGGGCGCGCCCCGGAGCCGACAGCGCGGGCCCGCTGCCCGGCGCCGGGACCTTCGGCGGTATCGCCGTCCTCCAGGGAGCCCTGGTCCTCGCGCTGGCCGTCACCGCCGGGTTCCTCCAGCGCGCCTCCCACAGCACGGCGCGCACCGCCCTGCGCGGGATGGCCGGACCGGCCGTCGCGCTGCTGTCCTGCGCGCTCGGCGGGGTGCTGACCGGGGGAGTGGCCCAGCGGTTCGCGGACTGGCTGGACCGCGGCGCGACCCCCGGCCAGGCGCACGCCCCCATGGCGGGCCCGCCGGTCCTGCTGTCCTGGCAGGCGTCGGTCATCCCCGCGCTGCTGATCGTGGTCGCCGTCGTCGCGACGCTCGCCGCGGTCCGGGCGACCGTCGTCCGCGACCGGATCGCCAGGGACGTCCCCGGGCTCTACGACCCCAAGGAGCGCCCCGACGCCTGGCGTACGAAGCGGATCGCCACCGTCATCGCCCGCGCCGGCCTGACCGACGCGGCCCCCGTCCTGGTCGCCGCCACCGCCGTCGTCACCCTCGTCCTGGGAGCCGGCGCGGTGGCCGGTGCCTGGCTCACCGGCCATGCGCCCGGCCGCGCCACCGACCACTCGGCGCCCGTCGTGCACGCCGCCGCGGCCACCGCCGAGGCCCTCGGCTCCTGGCTGATGGGCGCCGGCGTGCTGCTGCTCGTCGCCACGGGCCGGCGCGCCTACCGCGACCTCTCCGCGCGCCGCACCATCGGCATCCTCTGGGACGTCGGCACCTTCTGGCCGCGCGCTGCCCACCCCTTCGCGCCCCCCTGCTACGCCGAGCGCGCCGTCCCCGACCTCACCTGGCGGATGGCCACCTGGACCGAGCGGTTCGACGGCCGCCTGGTGATCTCCGGACACTCCCAGGGCAGCGTGCTGGCGGCGGCCGCCGTCTGGCAGCTGGACCCGGTGACCCGCAGCCGGATCGCGCTGCTCACCTACGGCTGCCCGCTGGAGCGCCTCTACGGACGCTGGTTCCCCGCCTACTTCGGCCCGCCCGCGCTCGACGGACTGCACCGTCAGATGGACGACTGGCGCAATCTGTGGCGCCTGACCGACCCCATCGGCGGTCCGATCCGGCTCGCCTGCGAGGACGGCCGGCGGATCGACTGCGGCCCGCTGCACGACCCGCTCGCCTTCGGCCGCACCCTGTACCACCCGCTGCCCGCCCAGATCCTGGGCCACGGCGACTACCAGGCCGACCCGGTCTTCGACAAGGTACGGGCCGAACTGATCGCCCGGCTCGGCCCGGCCGACCGCCACCCGGCACCCGTGCCCGCTCAGGACAGCTCGGGCAGATCCCCGGCGTAGAGCAGCGTCAGGTCGTCGGTGCTCGGATCGGCGACCTGCGCGATCCGGCCCGCGTGCCGCTCGACCATCGCCTCGAACGTCTGCCGGGCGGTACGGCCGTTGCCGAACGTGGGGCCCTTGGGCAGCGCCGTGAAGTACTTCAGCAGCGCCTCCCCGGTCCCCTCGGCGAGGCGGTACTCATGCTCCTCGCCCTGCTGCTCCACGATCCGCAGCAGCTCCTCGGGCGCGTAGTCGCCGAATGTGATGGTCCGTGAGAAACGGGAGGCCACACCCGGATTGACCGCCAGGAAGCGCGCCATCTCGACGGTGTAGCCCGCCACGATCACCACCACGGCGTCCCGGTGGTCCTCCATCAGCTTCACCAGCGTGTCGATGGCCTCCCGCCCGAAGTCCCGCCCGGAGTCTTCCGGGGAGAGGGCGTACGCCTCGTCGACGAAGAGCACCCCGCCGCGCGCCCGGTCGAACGCCTCCTGGGTGCGGATCGCCGTCGACCCGATGTGCTCGCCCACCAGGTCCACCCGCGACACCTCGACCAGATGCCCGCGCTCCAGCACCCCCAGCGCGGCCAGGATCTCGCCGTAGAGCCGGGCCACGGTCGTCTTGCCGGTGCCGGGGGAGCCGGTGAAGACCAGATGGCGGCGGACCGAGGCGGCCTTGAGGCCCGCCTCCTGGCGCCTGCGCCCCACCTCGATCATGTTGATCAGGCTGCGTACCTCACGCTTGACGCTGTCCAGCCCGACCAGGGTGTCCAGTTCGCCCAGCACCTCCTCGGAGGGCCGGGCGGCGGCCGGATCGGCGGCGCCCGCGGCGGGCGGCGGCGCGCTCCGCTCCGGGGCCGTGCTCGGCGCGGGGACGCCACCCAGCAGCCCGGCCGTCCGCGTCGCCTGCCCTGCCGCGGGCGCTGCTATCGCCCCGGTGGCCGGCGTCTGGGTGGCCCGGCTCTCGTCGCTGGTGCAGTCCTGGACCAGCGGCCCGCCGTCGCCCGCCGCGAAGCCGCCGTCCGCGAACTCGTAGCCGCCGCGCGCGCACCGCTCCGTACGGCACCGCGTCAGCGTCGTCCGGCAGCCGTCGATCACATGGAAGCCGAACCCCGAACTTCCGGTGACCCGGCAGCCGTGGAAGGTACCGCGGCCCTCCGCGGAGACGTAGAACCCTGCCTCGGCCGGTGAACTGACCGTGCAGCCCTCGATGGTGGGGTCGGCGCCCTTGGTGACGATCACGCCGGTCTGCGCGCCGTCGATGGTGCAGTTGGCGAGCGTGCCGCCGCTGCCGTGGTCGCGGAACCACGCACCGGTCGCGGCCTCCCGGATGCGGCAGTCGTCCAGCTGCACGGTCGCGCCGTCGCTCACCGACACCGCGGTGTTGCGCACCTGGGAGAGATCGCAGTCCACCACATCGGCGCGCGAGCCCCGGTCCAGGACGAACAGCGCGTCCGGCACATCGTGCACCCGCGTCGCGTCCAGCACCGCGGTCGCGCCGTCGCTCACCCAGACCGCCGGGTAGTCGCCCGTACTGTCGTGGATCTCGCACCGGTTGGCGTCCACCCGGGTGCCCGGATCCCATACGGACAGGCCGTTGCGGCCGAAGTGCCGCACCGTACTGCGGGTCAGCGTCAGCACCGACCGGGAGCGCAGGTCGATCGCGTTCTCCGGGATGTCGTGGATGGCGCAGTCGGCGAGGGTGAGCACCGCGTCGGTGTCCAGCGTGATGCCGTCGGCCGCGGTGCGGTGCACCGTGCAGTCGGTGAGCTGGCCCGTGGCCCGCGCCGCCACCTGCACCCCCGCGCCCTTGATCTCGTACAGCTCGCAGCCCACCGCCTCGACCGCGGTGCCCTCGCCGGTCAGCGACAGACCGGCCCCGGAGGCGTGGTGGATCCGGCAGTTCTCCAGCCGCGGCCGGGCCCCGCCGCGCACCGCCACCCCGGACTGCCCGGCGGCCAGCACCTCGCAGCCCTCGAAGATCCCGCCGGCGCCGTCCAGGACGCTGATGCCCACCCCGCCGGGGTTGTCGACCGTGCAGCGGCGCACCGTCGGCCGGGCGCCGCCGCGCACCTCGATGCCCGACGCGGACCGGGTCACCACCCGCAGATCGGACAGCTCCGGGGCGCCGTCCTCCACCAGCAGCGCGGGCGAGGCCGAGTCCGTCGCCTCCAGATGCAGATCGTGGACGGTGGCCGAGGCCCGGATCGTCAGCGCGACACCGTCGGCCGGCGCGATCCGCACCGAACCGCGGGCCCCGTCCGCCCCACGCAGCGTCACCGCGCGCACCAGCACCAGATTCTCGCGGTAGGTGCCCGCCGGCACGGTCAGCACATCACCGTCCCCTGCGGCCTCCAGCGCGGCGGCGAGCGAGCTGTACTCCCCCGTACGGCGCCGCCAACGCGACGTTCCGGAGTGCGTCACCTGGACCGAGCCCTGTGCCATGGCGCTGTCGTGTCCCCACCTCGTACGGCTGTTGCCGGCCCGGCAGCCGTACGTCCGCGGATGTCCGCGGCCGGCTCTGCGAGGCCCCAGCCAGGAGGCTGGCTGCACCACCGTAGCGCGCCCGGCGGGCGGGAGTTGACATGGTCAGCCGGACGGTCAGCTGCCCGCCCCGGCCCGCCCCCAGTCCTGGCCCGCGCGCTCCCACGCGAGGTCCCAGCGGCGGTGGCGACGCGCCGTCAGCCGCCGCACGGCCAGCCGCCGGCCGCCCCCGATGAGGCACCCGGTGGCCGCCGCGGCGCCCAGCCCCGCCAGCGCCGCGTGGGTGGCGGCGGTGCCGGCGTCCATCGGCGGCGGCAGCACCAGCCCCCGGCCGTCGGCCCAGATCCGGAACCGCTCACCGGGCCGCAGCGCACGCGGCGCGGCGATCCGCCCGGTGTGCGCGCTGCCGTCCCGCGCCGTCCAGCTGGCGACGACCCGCGGCTGCCCCGCACGCGACGACGAGGTCTCCGGATCCGGGCCGAGCGGGGTCCGGGAGGCCGGCCGCTCGACCGTGGCCCACACCGGGTGCCGCGTCTCGCGCTGGATCCGTACGCTCGCCAGCAGCGCGCCGTTCGCGGCCCGGCCTGCGTACCAGCCCACGGCGGGCGCCCCCAGCGCCATCAGGAGGACGGCGGCCAGCGCCAGCCACGCCTCGATCCGGTCGGTCCGGCGCCACAGCGGATTGCGCCGCCAGCGCCACAGCCCCGTCACCAGCCCGGTCATCGCCCGCACCGCCGCACCTCCTCGTCCGTTCCCGTACCTATCTCATCGGGTGGCACCCGTGGGGGAGTTACGCAAAGAGAGAGCAACATCACGCCACGCGCGGGGGAGGCGGCAGACGCCGTGCGGTGTCCTTCCTGCCCTGCCCGGGGCCTCTCGGTGCACCAACTCCGGTGATTGCCGGGCGTGTTCGAGGGAGTCCCGCAACTGCGGTACCGGTGGTCAGCGCAGCCGTACGGCCAGCGTCACCACCGTGCCGACCGCTCCGGCGCCCCCGGTGCCCACAGCGCCCGTCCCGACCGGACCGGCGGCGACCGTGAACCGGTCCGCCACCAGCCGCGCCAGCCACAGCCCGCGCCCCTGCGGCGCACCGTCGAGGCCGGGCAGCAGCTCGGGGATCACCGCTTCGCTGAACCCGGGGCCGGCGTCGCTGATGCGGCACTCCAGCTCATCGCCCACCCGGCGCACCTCCAGCCGCCCCGAACCGCCGGCATGCTCCACGGCGTTCCCGGCGATCTCGTCGACGGCCAGTACGAACTCGCCCCGCCGCGGCTCGGCCAGCCCCTCGCGGGCCGCGCACTCCTCCACCAGCAGCCGCAGCTGGGGCAGCAGCCGGGCGGTGAAGCGGCGCCGCAGCAGCGGGCGGCAGGGCGTCTCGGCCGGTGTCCCGGCGGGCCGGGCCGGATCGGGCTGCGCCACGGCCGCACCATCTCCGTCGGGGCGCGCCACGGCGCGCTCCCCGGGCCGCGGATGCGGGACGGGGATGAGGTGGACGCTCCTGGTGTTCCTCGCAGCCATCGACACGCGGCTCTCTGTCTCCCCGTCGGCCTCTCCCGTAGGCGGCGCCGGGCGCTCACTGCCCGGCGGCCGGTGAAACCGGGCCACAAGGAGTCCGGCCGGCCGCCGCGAGCGCCCTCGGCGCGGCCACGGCGGGGGCCGCGCCGGCCCGTCAGCCGAGTATCCCGAACGGGTCGCCGACAGGGATGGTGCCGATCTCACGAGGGATCAGAATCTGGCCGAAGACCCACTGGTCACCGGAGCGTCGATGCCCCGAGAGCATGCGCCGCGGCTCCTCGCCGAGCCCGGCCGCGCACCGGCCGAGGGCGGCGACCACGCAGTGTGCGCCGGGCCCGGCGGCCCGCTGGCCACCTCGCCGCACCGGACCGGGGGCCGGTGGTCCGCCGCCCGGGGTCCGGTGGCGCCCACCACCACATTGGGCCGGAAACGGTTCCTCGGCGGCGCGTCCCGGACGGCGGGACCGGCGCCGTTCCGGAGCGGTGAGATGTACGGGACGGGCCGCGGCGCCGCTGTGCGGACGCCGGGACCCGGTCCTGTCCGGCAGGGACCACCCCCGGGTCCCGGGCACCGTGACCGTCAGCCGCTCCCTGTCGGGCGCGGCCCGGCCGGAGGACGTCGCCCGTGAGCCCCCCGGCACGGACGAACGACGACTCCGGCCCCGGCCGTTGGACGAGCGGCCCGCGCCCGGTGGCCACCTGCGGCCACCGTCTCCCCGGCGGGCCTCACCGCTCCCCGGCCGTCTCGCCGGACCGGCCCCCGCGACGGCTGTGACCGGGTGCGGAGGGGCCGATCGCGGCGCGAGCCCGGACCTGCGTCCGGCCGGCCGGTCGGGCCGGACGGTTGGACGACCGGCCGGATCAGTACCCGCGTGGGTACTGGCGGCCGTACGGGTCGTCGTACGGAGCCGGGGGCCGCGGCGCGACCGGCGCGGCCGGACGCATCGCCTCGTACCCCGTGCCCGAGGCGGAGCGCTGGGGCTGCGGCGGCTGCGGGGCGGGATAGCCCCGGGTACCGGCCTGCTGCGGGATGTACGGCGCCGGAGTCTGCTGGAGCGGAGCGACCGGCTGCGCGGCCGCACCGGGATAGCCCTGTCCGGGCGAGGGCTGGGACGGGGCGGCGGGGAGCGCCGGCAGTGCCGAGGGCAGCGCCGGCAGATAGGACGAGCCGGTGTCGTACGCGGGCGGCGAGACCCGGATCGGGGCGATCTGCGGGGTACCGCGTTCCGCGACGAGGCTGTCGTAGATCGGGGTGTCCGGGAAGGAGGGCGAAGCGTAGTAGCCGCCGCCGTAGGTAGAGCGGGGGGAGGTCATACCTCTTAAGTTAAGCCCACGATGTGTCGATTGGGGAGCCGGGCAAGGGGGTTCTTTCGCGTGTTGTGAGGGGCTCCGCGTCCACAATGTGAGCGAACTTACGGAAATCGGTCGCGAACGCCCGTATGGATCGTGTAAAGGCGGGACTTCTCGCAGGTGAACGAGGGGCGTTCGGGGCGCCTCCGGCCAAGTAGGTTGGGGGATGCCACCGCTGACGGGGCGGCGCATACGAGGGGAAGAGGCAGGCGCGGCGATGACGATGCTCAAGGGCGGCAACGTACCGGTACCCGCCGCGGCGGTCCGGGTGGAGCTGGGCTGGCACGCCGCTCCCGGGGCTCCGGACGTGGACGCCTCCGCCCTCCTCCTGGTGTCGGGAAAGGTCCGCGACGACGCGGACCTCGTCTTCTACAACCAGGCCGTGCACGCCTCGGGCGCCGTACGCCACGAGGGCAAGCGGCCCGTCGGTGACGTCATGACCGACAGCCTCACCGTCGATCTCGCCGCCGTCGAGGGCGCCGTCGACACGGTGGTGCTCGCGGCCTCGGCCGACGGCGGCACCTTCGGGAGCGTCCCCGGTCTGGGTGTCCGGGTGCTGGACGCGGTGAGCGGCGCCGAGCTCGCCCGCTTCGAGAGCTGGGACGCCACCGCCGAGACCGCCTTCGTGCTCGGCGAGCTCTACCGCCGCCAGGGTGGCTGGAAGTTCCGCGCGGTCGGGCAGGGCTACGCCACCGGGCTCGCGGGCCTGGCCACCGACTTCGGCATCAGCGTCGAGGAGCCCGCGCCCGCACCCGGGCCGCTCACGGCGCAGGCCCCGCCGCCGGCGCCCGTGCCCCCGCCGGCGCCGCCCGTGCCCCTCGCGCCCCCGCTGCCGACCGGTCAGCTCCCGTTCCCGCCCGGCCCGTCCGCCCCGTCCCCCGCGCCCGCCCCGGTCCGGCTGACGAAGGTGACGCTCACCAAGGCCGCCCCCGCCGTCTCCCTGACGAAACAGGGCGGCGCCTCGGGCACGCTGCGGGTGAACCTCGACTGGACCGGTGGCAAGGGCGGCCGGAGCCTGGGCCGGAAGCTCGGCCGCAAGGCGATGGAGGCGATGGGCGCCCGGGGCGCGCTGCTCCCCCAGGGCGGCGACCTCGACCTCGACCTGTGCGCGCTGTTCGAGCTCACCGACGGCAGCGCCGGAGTGGTGCACCCCCTCGGCGGCAACTTCGGCTCACTGCACACACCGCCGTTCATCCAGCTCGACGGCGACGACCGCACCGGGGCTGTCGAGGGCGGCGAGAACCTGACCGTCAACCTCGACCACCAGGCCCGGTTCAAGCGCATCCTGATCTTCGTCACCGTCTATGCCGGGGCGCGCAGTTTCGAGGGGCTGCACGCCACGGTCACCCTCCGGCCGCAGCACGGCGCACCCGTCGAGTTCTCGCTCGACGCCTGCACGGTGCCCGCCACCGTCTGCGCACTGGCGCTGCTCACCCGGACCGACGGCGAACTCGTCGTCCGGCGCGAGGCCCGCTATCTCGTCCCCGCGCCCGGCGTCAGCCCGCAGCGCACCGTCGACCACGCCTACGGCTGGGGTCTGAACTGGTCCCCGGCCGCCAAATGACGCCGGCCGCCGCACTGCGCCGCCACCGGGCCGCGCGGGTCACGGCGCCCCGTACGTCCGGCCCTTCCACGCCGCCCCGCGTCCCCGGTAGTGCTGCACCGCCGAGTCCACGGTCATCAGCAGATACAGCAGCGCGGTGAACGGCAGCAGCGGCGCCGTCCACAGCGGCTGCCGGTAGTGACGGAGCATCGGCAGATACGTCCCGCACATCACCGCCCACGCCGCCCCGCCCAGCACCGCGGCCGGCGCCTCGCCCAGGGCCACGCCGGCCAGCAGCGTGACGGGCGGCGCGAGATACACCAGCGCCAGCCCGGCGACCGTCCCCAGCAGCAGCGACGGCCGGTGCCGCAGCTGGGCGTACGCGCTGCGCGCCACCATCCGCCACAGCTGTGCCAGCCGCGGATACGGCCGCACGCTGACCACCCGGTCCGCGAGCCCCAGCCAGATCCGCCCGCCGGAGCGCTGCACGGCCCGCGCCAGCGTCACATCGTCGATCACCGCATGCCGGATGGACTCCGGGACGCCCGCCCGTTCGGCGGCCGCCCGCCGCAGCAGCACACAGCCGCCCGCCGCGGCCGCGGTCCGCGACCGGGGCCGGTTGACCCGGCGGAACGGATACAGCTGCCCGAAGAAGTAGACGAAGGCCGGCACGATCAGCTGCTCCCAGCCCGTCTCGACCCGCAGCCGCGCCATCTGCGACACCAGATCCAGCTCCGCCGACCGCGCCGCCGCCACCAGCTCCCGCAGACTGTCCGGCTCATGGGCGATGTCCGCGTCGGTCAGCAGCAGATACTCCGGCGCGTACCGCTCCCGGGCCAGCGCCATCCCGTGCCGCAGGGCCCACAGCTTGCCCGTCCAGCCCGGCTCGGGCTCGCCGGGCGAGGCGACGGTCAGGGGCAGCCCGCCCCGCTCGGCCGCCAGCTCCCGGGCCAGCGCGCCCGTCCCGTCCGTACTGCCGTCGTCGATCAGAAACACCTCCGCCCGCCCGGGGTACTTCTGCCCGAGCAGCGACGGCAGACTGGCCGGCAGCACCCCGGCCTCGTCCCGCGCCGGGACCACCACCGCGACCGACGGCCAGCGCGCCGGATCCCGCCGGTCCGGCAGCCGGACGTCCGTACGCCAGAAGAAACCCTGCCCCAGCAGCAGCCACAACCAGGCCAGCAGCGACCCGGCACCGACCCACTCCATCGCTCCCACGGGCCGCAGTCTGCCGCACGGACGGTGCCGCGCACCGGTGATCGGCCGGGTGCGCCGGAACGCCGTCGGCCGGCCGGGGGACCGGCGGACCACGGGCCGGTATGACAAACCGGGCGCACGGCTGAGTAGAGTGTCGGGGTGAAGATCGCGCTGATGGACTCCGGGACCGGACTGCTCGCGGCGGCCGCCGCCGTGCGGCGACTGCGGCCGGACGCCGATCTCATCCTCTCCGCCGACCCCGACAGCATGCCCTGGGGCCCGCGCACCCCCGAGGACGTCGCCACGCGCGCGCTCGCGGTCGCCCGCGCCGCCGCCGCGCACCACCCCGAAGCCCTGATCGTCGCCTGCAACACCGCCTCCGTGCACGCGCTGCCGGTGGTCCGCGCCGCGCTGGAACCGGCCGTCCCCGTCATCGGCACCGTGCCCGCCATCAAGCCCGCCGCGGCCGCCGGCGGCCCCGTCGCGATCTGGGCGACCCCCGCCACCACCGGCAGCCCCTACCAGCGGGAGCTGATCGAACGCTTCGCGGCCGGTGTGGCCGTCACCGGCGTACCGTGCCCCGGCCTCGCCGACGCCGTGGAGGCCGCGGACGACGCCGCCGTCGACGCGGCCGTCGCGGCCGCCGCCCGGCGCACCCCGCCGGACGTCCGCGCCGTCGTGCTGGGCTGCACCCACTACGAACTGGTCGCCGACCGGATCCGGGCCGCCCTCCAGCGGCCCGGCGCCCCCGAGCTCGTCCTGCACGGCTCCGCCGAGGCCGTCGCGGCCCAGGCACTGCGCCGCGTCGGCGCCGAACCGGCACCCGCCGCCGCGCCGACCGGCGGTCTGCGGGTGCTCCTCGGCGGCCGCCCGGCCCGGCTGCCCGCCGCGGCGCTCGCCTACGCGGAGGGCCGACTGCTCGCCGCCGCCGAGACCTTGGCCGGTGCGGGCGCCGACCCGGATGCCGGTACGGACACCGGTACGCCCGCCGCCGCGCTGCGCCGCTGACACCCGGGGCGCGCCCCCGAGGACGCCGCCACCGCACCCTCGGTGGCGGCCCGCACCCCGCGTCCCGGGGTGACCGACGCCTCGTCCGGAGCTCTGCCCCGGCGTGCGAAGACGCGTACGCTGCGATGCATGAGGGACCACCCCCACGAGGGGGCAGCAGCCCCCGGTACCCCCGGCGACGCCGGTCGTGACAGCGGCGCCGGCAGCGGCGCGCCCGTGGTGCGCGGCGCCCACGCGGACGTTCCCGAGGTGTGGCACGGCAGCGCCACCAACCGCGTGCAGTGGCTGCTGGCCGCCGTGGGCGCCGCCTGCCTGGCGCTGGGCGTCCAGCTCGCCGTCGAGAGCACCTGGACCTCCGGCCTCGCGCCCCTGGCGATGGCCGTGGTCGGCTGTGTCGCGGCCGGTCTGCTGGTGATCTTCGGCACGCTCGCCTTCGTCCATGTCGCGGTGCGCGTCGAAGAGGACCATCTGGAGGTCCGCTGCGGCCACATAGGAGTACCGCGCCGCCGGATCCCCCTCGACCATGTCGTCGGCGCCGACTTCGCCCCCCAGGTCACCCCCCGGCACTGGGGCGGCTGGGGCTACCGCTGGCGCCCCGAACAGGGCACCGCCGTCGTCGTACGCCGCGGTGAGGGCCTGGTGCTCCGGCTGGGCGACGGCCGCACGTTCACCGTCACCGTCGACGACGCCGAGGGCGCCGTCCGCTGTATCCGCGGCCGGCTGAGCCTGCGCGGCGGGAGCCGGACCGGCGCCTGAGCGGCCGGCCGCCGCCCGTGCGCGCCCGGGACCTGCGGGATCGTCCCTTAGGGTTCCCGGCATGGCTACCCCCGACTTCATCCATGACCTGCGGACCTCCATCGGCCAACAGCTCCTGTGGCTGCCGGGGGTCAGCGCGGTCGTCTTCGACGACGCGGGCCGGGTCCTGCTGGGCAAGCGGGCGGACACCGGCGGCTGGTCGGTGATCGGCGGCATCCCCGAGCCCGGCGAGCAGCCGGCCGAGACCGCGGTGCGCGAGGTCTACGAGGAGACGGCGGTGCGGGTCGTGCCCGAGCGCGTCGTCCTCGTCGAGGCCATGCCGCCGGTCCGCTACCCCAACGGCGACCGGTGCCAGTTCATGGACGTCACGCTGCGCTGCCGCGCGACCGGCGGCACGGCCCGGGTCAACGACGACGAATCGCTGGACGTGGGCTGGTTCGCGGTGGACGACCTGCCGGCGGTCCACGACTACGCGCTGACCCGGATCGAGCGGGCGCTTCAGGACGGGCCCACCTGGTTCCGCGGGATGGGGGAGGACCCCCGGCCCTGAGGCGCGCGCCCGCCTCGTATTACGGGACAGCCCTTGGCGCGCGGGCCGCTCCCGCCGCCCGGCCGCGGGCCCGCGCGAGCCGCCGCTACAACTCCTCGGTCGACGGTTCGCCCACCGGGCCGGTGGGGTCGCCGGGCAGGCTGGGCAGCCGGGAGGAGTCGGGGCCGTCCGACGGGCCGGGGCCGGTGTCCGGGTCCGACGGGTACTCGGTGTGCATCTCCCGGTCGTCCTTGCGGCAGGAGCTGAGCCAGGTGCCGGCCGGACCGCTCTCGTACCGGCAGGCCCACCCCCGTACGGCCAGCGCGCCCTGGTCCCCGCCGGTCCGCCGCGGCGCCCGCAGGAAGAACTCGGTCATCACACCGTGGGCCTCCGCGCAGTCCACCGTGCCGCCGGCGCCCGGGTCCGCGAAGAGCGCGGCGCTCCGGCCCGCGCCCAGCGCGTCCGGGATCTCACCGCACTCCACGGACTGCCCGGGGACGGCGGGGGAGGTGGCCGACGTACCCGGCGAGGGGGCGCGGTCCGGTCCGCCGGTCCCCGTACCGGCGGTGGACGACGCGGCGGTGGAGGTGGCCCCGTTGCCGTCGCCGCTCCCGCATCCGGCGGCGGCGAGGGCGAGCAGCACGATCGGTACGGCGATCAGCCGGCGCATGGTCGGACCTCCTTGTGGCGGCGGTGCGCAGGCGGCGCGCTGCGTCGTCTGACGCTAGGAGCCCGGCGGGGGCGCGGCGATCCGGGGCGGCCGTTCGGGTGAGCGGGCGAGGCGCGGGGAGCGCGGGTGCGGTGGGCGGTGCGGACGGGCGTGGCAGCCGTCGCCCGCGGCGGGCGTGCGCGGCCGCCATATCACCGGGGCCAAGTGTGGGGCGGTGACACATCGGTGCCGCTCCCCGGGGCTGCCTAAGGTGCGGGTATGACCGCGATCGGCACCCCAGGCCCGGTATCCCTCGACCTCGCGGGCCGCACCGCACTCGTCACCGGCGCCGCCGGCGGCATCGGACGCGCCTGCGCGCTGCGACTGGCGGCGGCCGGCGCCGTGGTGCGCGCCGTGGACCGGGACGCGGCCGGCCTCGACGGCCTCCTGGACGCGCTGCCGGCCGGCACCCCCGGCGGCATCGAACCGCACCCGCTCGACCTCACCGACCTGACCGCCGCGGAACGGGCGGCCGCGGGCAGCGATGTGCTGGTCAACAACGCGGGCCTGCAACTCGTCCGCCCCATCGAGGAGTTCCCGCCCGAGGCGTTCCACGAGGTGCTGACCGTCATGCTGGAGGCGCCCTTCCGGCTGCTGCGCGGCGCACTGCCGCACATGTACGGGCAGGGCTGGGGCCGCATCGTCAACATCTCGTCTGTGCACGGCCTGCGGGCGTCCCCCTTCAAGTCCGCGTACGTCGCCGCCAAGCACGGCCTGGAGGGGCTGTCGAAGACCGCCGCCCTGGAGGGCGCCCCGCACGGCGTCACCTCCAACTGCGTCAATCCCGCATATGTCCGCACCCCGCTCGTCGAACGGCAGATCGCCGACCAGGCCGCCGCGCACGGCATCCCCGAGGACCGCGTACTGGCCGACATCCTGCTCGCCGACTCGGCGCTCAAGCGGCTGCTCGAACCCGAAGAGGTCGCCGAGGCCGTCGCCTATCTCTGCACCCCCCAGGCGTCCTTCGTCACCGGTACCTCGCTCGCCCTCGACGGCGGCTGGACCGCGCACTGAGCGCGCGGCGCGGGACGGCCGTACGGCGGTGCGCCCCGCGAGGGCGGCCGCGCTTCCCGGGGCGCCGGTGTCCGGTGGCGGGCGGGTGGCGCGCCGCTCCGAGGCGGCGGCGTACGGGACGGCACGCGAGGCGGTGGAGGCTGGTGTGTCACGTCGTACCGGAGGTATCCCTGTGACCATGTCCAGCGAACATCCGATACCCGAGCGCGCTCCCGGACCGGCACCGACGGCAACCACCGCCGCGCCCATGGCAACGCCCCCGCCGCCCGACGAGCCGGCCGAGACCCCCTTCCTCCGGCTGCTGGCCACCGGCGCGTCCGCCGAGGACTTCGAACGGGCGGTGCTGCGCGCCCGCGCCGAGGGCGCACCCGCCGGGCGGCTCGCCGCCCTGGAGCGGGCCAAGCTCCTCGCCCTGCGGGTACGGACCGAACTGGAGGGCCGGCGGCGGCGCGAGGCCGAACTGTCCGCGCTCTACGCGACCGTCCACGACCTCGCCGGACTGCGCGACCTCGACGCCGTACTGCGCGCGATCGTGCGCCGGGCCCGCTCCCTCCTGGGCACCGAGGCCGCCTATCTGACCCTCCACGACCCGTCGGCGGGCGATACGTACATGCGGGTCACCGACGGTTCGGTGTCCGCGCGGTTCCAGCAGCTGCGGCTCGGCATGGGGGAGGGGCTCGGCGGCCTCGTCGCCCAGACCGCCCGCCCGTACGTCACCGACAGCTACTTCCACGACGAGCGGTTCCGGCACACCCGCACCATCGACACCGGTGTCCAGGACGAGGGGCTGGTGGCGATCCTCGGGGTGCCGCTGATGCTCGGCAGCGGCGTGATCGGTGTGCTCTTCGCCGCCGACCGGCGGGAGCGGGTCTTCGAACACGGCCAGATAGCGCTGCTCGCCGCGCACGCGGCACACGCCGCCGTCGCCATCGACACCGCCAACCTCCTCGCCGAGACCCGCAAGACGCTCACCGAACTGGAGGCCGCGAACGAGATCATCCGCGACCGCAGCGCGGTCATCGAGCGCGCGTCGGACATCCACGACCGGCTGACCGAACTGGTACTGCGCGGCGGCGGGGTCCAGGACGTCGCGGACGCGGTGGCCGAAGTGCTCCGTGGCGAGGTGGAGTTCGCCGGTCCCGGCCGGGCGCCGGCCGCCGCCCTGGACCGCTCCCGCGCCGACGGCCACGCCGTACGGGACGGTACGGACTGGGTCGCGGCGGTGTCGGCGGGCGGCGAGGTGCTGGGCGCCCTCGTCCTGCGCGGCCATCCGGTGCTGGACCCCGTGGACCAGCGGACCCTGGAGCGCGCCGCGATGGTCACCTCCCTGCTGCTGCTCGCCCGGCGGAGCGCGGGCGAGGCCGAACAGCGGGTGCGGGGCGAACTGCTGGACGACCTCCTCGACGCCGCCGGCCGCGACCCGCGGCTGCTGCGCGAGCGCGCGGCCCGGGTCGGCGCGAACCTCGACGCGCCGCATATCGTCCTCGCGGCGCGCATCGAAGGCCCGCCGGGCACGCGCACCGACGGCCCGCAGGCGGCGGACACCCCCGCCGGGGCGGCGCCACCCGCCCCCGCCCCGGCTCCCGCGCCCGCTCCCGCCCCGGCGGCTGCCGCCCGTAGCGGTGCCGCATGCGACGCCGCGGGCCCCGTCGCCGGCGCCGACCGGCAGCGCCTGTGGTCGGCGGCCTCGCATCTCGCCGCCACCCGCCGCGGACTGGCCGCCGTACGGGACGGGGGCGCGGTCCTGCTGCTGCCGCTCGGCCCCGGGGACGATCCGGCGCAGGCCGCCCGGGAGGCCGCGGGACGCCTCGGCGCCGCCCTCCACGTACCCGTCACGGTCGGCGGCTCGGCGCCCGTGACGGCCCCCGCCGCCCGCCCCGCCGCGGTCGCCGACGCGTACGCGGAGGCCAGACGCTGCCGGGAGGCGTTGCGGGTGCTGGGCCGCGGCGGGCAGGGCGCGGCCGCCGCCGACTTCGGGTTCCTCGGCCTGCTGCTCGCCGACACCCGCGATGTGGACGGGTTCGTGCACCGCACGCTCGGCGCGGTCACCGACTACGACGCGCGCCGCGGTACGGATCTGCTGCGCACCCTGAGCGCCTATTTCGCGAGCGGGATGAGCCCGGCCCGCACCAAGGACGAACTGCACGTCCATGTGAACACCGTCGCCCAGCGGCTGGAGCGGGTGGGCCGCCTGCTGGGCCCCGACTGGCAGTCCCCGGCCCGCGCGCTGGAGATCCAGCTCGCGCTGCGGCTGCACCAGCTCTCCGCCGCGGTCGTCCGCCCGCCGGGGGCGTGACGGGGGCGGGGCGCCACGCGCGGCGCCCCGGGGCCGACGCACCACCGGGGCGGCGCCCGTGGCCGGTGAACCGGTAGCCCCCTCCGGGTGCGGACCGTGCCGATCTGCGGCAGCGTGGGCCACGGCTACAGACCGACCCTCCCCACCGGACGAAGGAGTTCGCCATGGGTGACGACAGGACCATGGGCAAGATGAAGGGCAAGGCCAAAGAGGCGGCGGGCAAGGCCACCGGCGACGACCGGATGGCGGCCGAGGGCCGCACCGACCAGGCCAAGGCCAAGGCCAAGGACACGGTGGAGAACGCCAAGGACAAGGCCGCCGGGGTGAAGGACTCGCTGCGGGGCAAGGGCAAGTCCTGACCCCGGCCGGCACCCGGGTGCTCTGGCGGGGTGCCAGGACGGGCGTCCCCTACGGGTGCCCGCACCGGCGCGCCTGCTCCCCGGCCGGGCCCTGACCGGCGCGGCCGGGACGCGGCCGCGCCGCGGTGCGCCTCAGGCCCGCCGGGCACCGCCCGCCGCGCTCTCCTCACCGGCCGCCGCGGTGTCGCCGGCCCCCGCACCCGTGTCCCCGGCCGGATCCGGCGCCCCGTCCGGCCGTGCGGCGTCGGCCGCGCCGAGATCGCGGTTGCGGGTCTCCTTCGCCACGCCCACCGCGATCAGCGTGAGCACCGCGGCGAGGACGACGTACAGGGCGATGGGCGTCGGGCTGTCGAAGTCGGCGAGCAGCGCGGTCGCGATGAGCGGGGCGGGCGCACCGGCCGCGACCGACGAGAACTGGGCGCCGATCGACGCGCCCGAGTACCGCATCCGCGTCGCGAACATCTCCGCGAAGAACGCCGCCTGCGGCGCGTACATCGCCCCGTGGAAGACCAGCCCGACGCTCACCGCGAGCAGCAGCGGTCCGAAGTCGGCGGAGTCCACCAGCGCGAAGAACGGGAACGCCCAGACGGCCACCCCGACCGCGCCCAGCAGATACACGGGCCGGCGGCCGATCCGGTCCGACAGGGCGCCCCAGGCGGGGATGACCGCGAAGTGCAGCGCGGAGGCGATCAGCACCGCGTTCAGGGCGGTCTGCCGGGACAGGCCGGTGTGCGTGGTGGCGTAGACGAGGACGAAGGCCGTGATGACGTAGTACGAGATGTTCTCGGCCATCCGGGCGCCCATCGCGATCAGCACGTCCCGCCAGTGGTACTTCAGGACGGCGACCAGCGGCATCCTCTCCACCGCCGCGCCCTCGGCCCGGCGCGACTCCGCGCTCGCCAACGCGGCCTTGAACACCGGCGATTCATCCACGGACAGCCGGATCCACAGTCCCAGGAGCACCAGCACCCCGGAGAGCAGGAACGGCACCCGCCAGCCCCAGGAGACGAACTCCGCGTCCGACAGCAGTGCGGTCAGCGCCGACAGCACACCGGTGGCGAGCAACTGCCCGGCGGGCGCACCGGTCTGCGGCCAGGACGCCCAGAACCCGCGCCGCCGCGCATCGCCGTGCTCCGACACCAGCAGCACCGCGCCGCCCCACTCACCGCCCAGCGCGAACCCCTGGATCAGCCGCAGCACGGTCAGCAGCACGGGCGCCGCCGTGCCGACCGTCGCATGCGTGGGCAGCAGTCCGATCGCGAAGGTCGCCCCGCCCATCATCAACAGGCTCAGCACCAGCAGCTTCTTCCGGCCCAGCCGGTCGCCGTAGTGACCGAAGACCAGCGCCCCGAGGGGACGCGCGGCGAAGCCGACCGCGTAGGTCAGGAACGACAGCAGGGTGCCGACGAGCGGGTCGGAGCCGGGAAAGAACAGCTTGTTGAAGACGAGCGCGGCGGCGGAACCGTAGAGAAAGAAGTCGTACCACTCGACGGTGGTGCCGATGAGGCTCGCGGCGACAATGCGCTTGAGCGAGCCAGGAGTTGGGGGCGCGGATGCCGAGGCGGCCATGGTCACCACTTCCGGGGGCAGGGGCGGATCAGGTGTCGCCACACCGTAGGAATGCGCAGGTCAGACCGATATGGCGCGTATCCCCACAGTTGCGGGGCGAGAGATGTGCGCGGCCGCCATCAGCGTGGCCGCCGGGGTGCGTGACGTCCGCCCGAGGGCACGAATCCGTTGCTGTGAGGGGTGTGCTGTGGCGGGCGTTCGGCGGTGTGATGCCGACTCCCTGCGGAGGGTGGTGCCGGACGCCCGCGGAGACTCCGGTGGGTTCTGTCCGGCCTCTTCAGACCGTTCGCGGCCTCGACGGCGGCCTGGCCGGTGGCGTCGGGCCGGTGAGGACCGGAGCGTGCTTGCCGATGTGGGGTGGCGCGAGGAGGACGGCCGGTGGCTGGTGCGGGAACGGCGGGTGACCCGGGACGATCTGTCCGCGGCCGGGGCGTCGGCGGGAGCGGGCGGGCGGCACCGGTGACCGCGCCGTCCCCCGAGCCGCTGCCGCTGGAGCTGCGATGGGGATACTTCTCCGTGCGCCGGACCCGCGCGGTGAACACCGGGGACTTCGACACCTGCCGGGACACCTCCGCACCGGACGCGGAGTTCCGGATCGCCGGGCGGCCCGGCCCGTCGCGCGGGGCGGCGGCACTCTCCCTCGGCATCGCCGGCCACAGTGCCGACGAGCGCCGGCACTTGCTCGCGCCGGGGGTGGCGGAGTACACCGGCTCGGGGTGATCGGGTGGCCGTCACTGTCGTTGCGGGAAAGGGACGACGGGGCGATCGCCCACCTGGTCGCCGCGTTCACCAAGTACCAGGCCCTGCCCGGCGGGTAGACATGGGCACGGGCCGGCGGGCGCCGACCGCAGCCACCGACGAAAGGCCACCATGCCACGAGAACTCGACGCCGACCGTGCCTGGGGCCGGTTGCTGTCCGTACGGACCACACAGGACGCCGAGCGGGCCGGACTCGCCCGTGGGCCGGAAGGGGAGTGGCGGTGGACGGAGGACGCCACACCCGAGGCGACGCTGCTGGCCCACCGCTACCTCCCGCTGTGTCTGGCGGGCCCGCGCTGCGTGTTCGCCCAACTCGGGCAGAGCGTGGACGGGTTCATCGCGACGCGCACCGGTGACGCGGTGTATGTCACGGGGGAGGAGGACCGCCGCCATCTGCACCGGTTGCGGGCCCTGGCCGACGCCGTGGTCGTCGGGGCCGGCACGGTCGTCGCGGACGATCCCCGGCTGACCGTACGCGCCTGCGCGGGCGACAGTCCGCCCCGGGTGGTCCTGGACCGCAGCGGGCGGGTGCCGCCGGACCGGGGCGTGTTCACCGACGGCGCCGCGCCGACCCTGTGGGTCCGGGGAGCCGGAAGCGGCGCGCCCCGGCCCCGTCGGGACGGCGTCGAGATCCTCGACGTGCCGGGCGACGGCGAGCGCTTCGCGCCGCCGCGGCTGCTGGGCGCGCTCGCCGAGCGGTCCCTGGGCCGGGTCCTGATCGAGGGCGGCGGCGTCACCGTCTCCCGCTTTCTGACGGCCGGCGTCCTGGACCGGCTCTACGTCACTGTCGCACCCGTGATCCTGGGTGAGGGCATACCCGGACTGCGCTTCCCCGGACCGGACCGGATGAGTGGAGCGCTACGGGCCCCGGTGCGCCGTTTCGCACTCGGGGAGGACACGCTCCTGGAGTTCGAGCTCCGTACCGGCCGGGCGGGGGCGGGCCTGCCGCAGGAGCAGCACCCCGGCGCCGGGCAGGCTTGAGACGAAGGCGAGCACCCCGTAGACCACGGAGACGGCCAGGCCGTGTTCGGCGCTCAGCCCGGCAGAGTTGAACGCCAGCGCCAGGACGCCTTCCCGTGGCCCCCACCCGCCGATGTTCACCGGCAGCGCCATCGCCAACAGCGCCAGCAGGAACAGCGGCACCAACTGGGCCACCGGCGCCCGGGTGCCCGTCACGCGCGCCGCGACCAGGAACATGCCGAGGTGTCCGGCGAGCACCGCCAGGGACAGGCCCGCCACCGCCGGCCAGGTGTCGCGGGCGAGCAGACCCAGCCGGAGGTCCGTACGGGCGGCGGACAGCGCGCGCCGTAGCCGGGCCGCGTACCGCCCCCAACGGGCCGCCGCCACCAGGGCGATGACCGCCGCACCCAGGACTGCCGCGACGACGAGGAGGAGCAGGCCCAGCGGGGCGCCGCGGCCGTGCCGGAAGAGGGAGGGTTCGGCCAGCAGGGCGGTGCCGCCGACGGCGATCAGCGCCACCTGGCCCGCGGTCCGTTCGAGGACCACCGCGCGCACGCCGCGGCCGAGGTCACCGGAGTCCTTGCCGTGTTGCACGGCCCGGTGGACGTCGCCGAGCACCCCGCCGGGAAGTGCCGCGTTGAGGAACACCGCGCGGTAGTAGTCCGCGACGGCGGCGCGCAGCGGGAGCCGCAGGCCCAGCCGGCCCGCGACCAAGCGCCAGCGCTGGGCGCTGAGGACGGTGGTGCCCAGGCCGATGGCGAGCGCGAGGAGCAGCGTCGCGGCATCGACGGAGCGCAGGGCGGCGAGGGACGCACCGGTGCCCATCCGCCAGAGCACCACCAGGAGGATGCCGAGCCCGATGAGCACGCGGGCCACCGCCCAGACCCGCCGGTTCATGCGGGTGCCCCGCCCGGCGCCGCCGGGAGCGCCAGCAGATCGCTGTGGTGCACCACGGCGCGCAACCCGCCCGCCGTACAGGACCGCAGACGACGCCGCAGATAGGCGTCGGCGCGGGGACCCAGCTCCGGCCGCTGCTCGACGGCCGCGGCCACCCACTCGGTCAGCCACCGCCTCAGCAGCACCTCCTGTCCGGCGCCGAGCCGCCAGGGGCTGGGCCGGGACCACACCTGAGCGCCCCGCAGGCGGAACACCCGGGCGGCGGCGTCGGCGGCGTCCGGGCCGAGCAGGTGGCGGCTGCCGTGGACCCGGCGCTGGTGGGCGTTGAACGCGGCGGTCAGCTCGGTGTCGAGAGGGTCGGCCGGATCGAGGCCGACCCGCCCCACGACGGAGAGGGCCAGCAGCGCCGGGCACCGGGCCCGCACGCACGCCGTGGCGAACGCGTCCACCTCGTCCGCGGTGAGCAGGTCCAGCAGGGCGGAGGCGGTGACCAGGGAGACGCCGTCGAGGTCGGCCGCGCGCAGCTGTGTGACGTCGCCCTGCCGGGTGCGGACCGTGACGGGACTGCCGTCGGCGGCGGTGTCCGGCATCCCGGCGGCGGCCAGCCGAAGCAGCTCGGGGTCGCGGTCGTGCAGGACCCAGTGCTGCGGTCCGGGCAGCCGGGCGGCGAGCCAGCGCCCCATGGAACCGGTGCCGCAGCCGAGGTCGTGGACCACCGTCCGGCCGGTGGCGGACGGTGCCCGCGCCAGATGGGCGGTGAGCGGGGCGAGCAGATCTCGGGAGCGGGCCCGTGCGTCGGCCGGTTCGCGCAACTCCAGCCACTCGGCGGCGTATCGGACCTGGTCTGCCGTGCTCACGCGGTTCTCCCTGGCTGCCGGCCGAGCCGTGCCAGTACACCGGCGAGGCTCTCCGCTGTCGTCTGCCATCCCGCCAACCCCGCACGGCGCAGCCGCGCCGACGCCCTCAGCCGGTCGCGCAGCGCGGCGTCCGCAAGCCACCGGCGCAGCGCCGCGGCCAGGGCCTCGGGGTCATCGGGGGGCACCAGGATGCCGGGCAGGCTGCCGTCCGGCGCGTGTCCCAGGGCGTCCGGGACACCGCCGACGGCCGTTGCCACCACGGGAGTTCCGCGGGCGAGCGCCTCGGTGACGACCATGCCGTAGGTCTCCGCGCGGGAGGCCAGCACGGCGAGGTCGGCGGCGGCGTAGGTGCGGTGGAGGTCCGCGCCGGTCCGCGGGCCGAGCAGCCGTACCCGGCCGGTGAGGCCGGACCGTGCGACCGTGTCGCGCAGGTGCGCGCAGCGGTGGGGGTCGGGGCCCGGCGCTCCGGCGAACTCGCACTCCCAGGGCAGGTCGGTGAGGCCGGCGAGTGCCCGGAGGAGCAGGTCGTGTCCCTTCCGGGGGGTCAGCGATGCCACGCACAGCAGCCGGGAGGCGCCGTCGGTGCCGGGTGCGAGGGGCGCGGGGTCGGTGCCCGGCGGGGCGAGGTGGACGCGGCTCGGGTCGATGCCATGGTGCGCGGTCAGCCGGCGGGCCGTCCAGGGGCTGGTGGCCACGACCGTGTCCGCGGCGCGCAGGGTCCGCCGCTCCCGCTCGTCGAGGCGGGCGGCGGTGGCCGGCGGCAGCCCGGTCTCGTCGGCCAGCGGCAGATGCACCACGACGGCCGACCGCAGCCGGCCGGACTGCGGGACGACGGCCTCGGGTGCGCCGCAGGCGACCAGGCCGTCGAGGAGGACGACGGAGGCGTCGGGCAGGGCGGCGAGCGTACGGGCAAGCCGCGTGCGGGCCGCTTCGTCCGGCTGCGGCCAGGAACCCGGCAGAGCGGTCTCGTGCACGGTCCAGCCCGCCGCCGCGAGGCCCCGGCACACCTTGCGGTCGTAGACGTTGCCGCCGCTGGGGGCGGCCGGGTCGTCGACACCGCCGGGGAGTACGACGTGCACCCGGCCCGGGGCCGCCGTGGTGGTGCCGGCCTGGCTCACAGCGCGCGCTCGTACGTCGCCCATGCGATATGCGATTCGTGCAGGGTCACGGAGATGCCGGACAGTGCGCGCGCCCCTTCGCCCAGGGCACCGGAGTGCACCTGGTCGGCGAGCCGGTCGGCGATGACCTTGGCGAGGAACTCCGTGGAGGTGTTGACGCCCTCGAAGGCGGGCTGGTCGTCGAGATTGCGGTAGTTGAACTCGCCGAGGACCGCTTCGAGTTCCCGGGTGGCCAGGCCGATGTCGACGACGATGTTGTCGGCGTCGAGGGTGGTGCGACGGAAGGTCGCGTCCACGGTGAAGGTCGCGCCGTGCAGCCGCTGTGCGGGCCCGAAGACCTCGCCGCGGAAGCTGTGGGCGACCATGAAGTGGTTGCGGACGGTGATGCTGAACAACGGTCATCCTCCATGGAGTCCGGTTTCCGCCCGGCCTTCGGGTGTGTTCGGCCCGCCCGTCCGGACCTCGTCGGCGGCGGGGTACTCGATCAGTTGGCACAGGGCCGGGTGGCTGTTCTCGGCCAGTCCGGGCATGACCCGCGGCAGTTCTTCGAAGGTGCACCGCTCGGTGAGCAGCACGTCGAAGGCCGGGTCCGCGAGCAACTCCAGGGCGAGGGCGAGCCGGTCGGCGAAGGTGCGGCGGGACCGGCGGGCCGGGGAGACGGCGCCCACCTGGCTGCTGCGTACGGTCAGGCGGCGGGAGTGGAAGGACTCGCCCAGCGGCAGGCTGATCCGCCGGTCGCCGTACCAGCTGAGTTCGATCACCTCCCCTTCCGGCGCCAGGAGTTCGAGCGAGCGGGCGAGTCCGGCCTCGGTGGCGCTGGTGTGGAAGACCAGGTCGCGTTCGGCGTCGGCCTCCTCGGGCGGGGCGAAGCCGACGCCGAAGGCCCTGGCGATCCCGGCTCGGGCGGGATCGGTGTCGACCAGTTGCACCCGGACCGCTGGATACCGGGAGAGCACCGCCGCGACGCAGCAGCCGACCATCCCGGCCCCGACCACCGCGATCCGGTCGCCGGCCAACGGTGCCGCGTCCCACAGGGCGTTGACCGCGGTCTCCACCGTGCCGGCCAGTACGGCGCGGGCGGGGGGCACGGTGTCCGGTACGACGGTCACCGCGCCGGCGGGGACGACATAGCGGGTCTGGTGCGGGTACAGACTGAAGACGGTACGGCCGAGCAGGTCCGGCGGTCCCTGTTCGACGACGCCGACGTTGAGGTACCCGTATTTGACCGGTGCGGGGAAGTCGCCCTCCTGGAACGGCGCCCGCATGGCCGTGCGCTGGCTCTCGGGCACCTCGCCGCGGAAGACCAGGGTCTCGGTGCCGCGGCTGATTCCGGAGTACAGGGTGCGGACCATGACGTCGCCAACACCGGGGCCGGGCAGGGGAACCGTCCGGATCTCGCCCCGGCCGGGTGCCCGGAGCCAGAACGCGCGTGCCGTGTGCTGCATGGTGACCTCCGTGGCGGCGGGGCGGTACGTCATCGTTCCCGGGCGGGAACGGGCAGTGGTCCCCGGAACCCAGCGGGCACGCGGTTACGCTGAGGCGCGCCGATTCACTTTGCCACACTGTAAGGAGACGTGGTGGCAGCACAAGATCTCAGCAGCACATGCCAGTTCAGCCAGGAGTTGACCATCGGAGTGGGCGCCCAGTTCGCCCTGCTGGCGCTGCTGTGGGTCGGGGTGGGACTGGGGCCGGCCGGCTGGCTGGTCGGTGCGGCGTTCGCCGCCGCCACCTGGGTGGTTCTGGTGCTGTCGCTGCGCAGGACGTGGTCGCGGCCGCTGGGGCCGGCGAACCGCGTCACGCTGGCGCGGACCGGGCTGGTGTGCGGGGTGACGGCGCTGGCGGCGAGCGCCGTGGCGGACTGGCGGACGCTCACCGTGGCGTCCATGGTCGTACTCGCCTCGGTGGCGCTGGTCATGGACGCGGTCGACGGCCGGGTGGCGCGGCGCACCGGATCGGCCTCCGCGGTGGGCGCGCGCTTCGACATGGAGGTCGATGCCGTGCTGATCCTGGTGCTGAGCGCTTTCGTCGCGGTGTCCCAGGGCGCGTGGGTGCTGGTGATCGGCGCCATGCGCTACGCCTTCGTGGGGGCGGCCCGGCTGCTGCCGTGGCTGCGGGCGGCGCTGCCGCTGAGCTACGCCCGCAAGGCCGTGGCCGCGCTCCAGGGGATCGTCCTCGTCGTGGCGAGCGCGGGAGTCCTGCCGCCGGTGGCCACCAGGCTGCTGCTCGGACTGTCGCTGGCCGCCCTTGTGTGGTCGTTCGGGCGGGACGTCGTGTGGCTGTGGCGGTTCAGGCCGCGTCAAGCGGCATGAGGCCGGACCAGGCCACGCGCTTCGGTCGATTGCGGTTGACCTCGTTCCCGTTGTTCCCCCTTGTTCCCTTTTGACGTAAGCGCAACGCCTTCTACGGCGACATCCAGGTCGTCCCGCACGTCACCGACGAGCAGGCGGCGTCCTGCGGCACCGCGCTCCGCAGGGATGCGCAGGTCACCGGCCCATGCGGGGGCACACCACAGTCCGGCCTCCGGGCCTGCGCGCGGTAACCATGCCGGAAGCCGGAAGCCGGAAGCCGGGCGGTCGCGGACAGCCGACGGCCCCCGCTCGCCGGGCGAGCGGGGGCCGAGGGCGGAGAGACCGGCTGCCCGCCGGACCCTCCTTCCGCATACTTCCTCGGTTACGAGGCTTCCTTGCGCGGCGCCGCCTGGCGGCGGGACGCCGTACGGTCTCCGTTGCCCGAACGGGCGGCCCCGCGCTCGCCGTTCGCCGAGCGGGAGCCCCCGCCCGTGCGCTCGCCGTTCGCCGAGCGGCGCGCCTGGGCCGGGCGGCTGCGGCGGCCGCGGGACGACGACGCGCTGCGCTTGGGGCGCTCGACGACGGGTGCCGCGATGGTGACGGGGATACCGGAGGGGGCCTGGGCGCCGGTGATGCGGGTGAGTTCGGCGTCACCGGAGCGGACCTGTGCGGTCTGCGGGGTGATCCCGGCGGTGGCCATCAGCCGGGACATCTCGCGGCGCTGGTTGGGCAGCACCAGGGTGACGACGCTGCCGGACTCGCCGGCCCGCGCGGTGCGGCCGCCGCGGTGCAGGTAGTCCTTGTGGTCGGTCGGCGGATCGACGTTCACGACGAGGTCGAGGTTGTCGACGTGGATACCGCGGGCCGCGACATTGGTGGCCACCAGCACATTGACATGCCCGGACTTGAACTGCGTGAGCGTGCGGTTGCGCTGCGGCTGGGACTTGCCGCCGTGCAGCGCGGCCGCCCGGACACCGCTGGCGAGCAGGTCCTTGGTGAGGCGGTCGACGGCGTGCTTGGTGTCCAGGAACATGATCACCCGGCCGTCGCGGGCCGCGATCTCGACGGTCGTGGCGTGCTTGTCCGGACCCTGCACATGCAGGACGTGGTGCTCCATCGTGGTGACCGCGCCCGCCGACGGATCGACGGAGTGCACCACCGGGTCGGAGAGGAACCGCCGGACCAGCTTGTCGACATTCCGGTCCAGCGTGGCCGAGAACAGCATCCGCTGGCCGTCCGCGCGCACCTGGTTGAGCAGCTCGGTGACCTGCGGCATGAAGCCCATGTCGGCCATCTGGTCGGCCTCGTCCAGGACGGTGATCGCCACCTCGTCCAGACGGCAGTCGCGGCGCTCGATGAGGTCCTTGAGCCGGCCCGGCGTGGCGACGACGACCTCGACGCCGCCGCGCAGCGCACCGGCCTGGCGGCCGATGGACATACCGCCGACGACGGTCGCCAGACGCAGGTGCAGCGCCTGGGCGTAGGGGGTGAGGGCGTCGGTGACCTGCTGGGCCAGTTCGCGGGTGGGGACCAGTACCAGGGCGAGCGGCTGGCGCGGTTCGGCCCGCTGACCGGCCGTACGGGTCAGCATCGCGAGGCCGAACGCGAGCGTCTTGCCCGACCCGGTGCGGCCGCGGCCGAGGACGTCACGGCCCGCGAGGGAGTTCGGCAGCGTCGCGGCCTGGATGGGGAACGGCTCGGTCACGCCGAGCCGGGTCAGGGTGGCGAGCAGCGCGGCGGGCATGTCCAGCTCGTCGAAGGCCGCCACGGCGGGCAGTGCCGGGGTGGTGCTCACGGGCAGCGCGAACTCGCCCTGCGGGGCCGCGGCCCGCGGCCGGCGCGGTGCCTGGGAGCGGAAACGGCCGCCGCCGCCTCCGGAGCTGCTGCCACCGGAGCGGCTGCCGAAGCCACCGCCGCCGGAGCCGTTGCCGCCCGACCGGCCGGCGAAGCCACCGGAGCGGTTGCCGGAGCCGCCGGAACGGGAGTTGCGGTCATAGGAACGGGTGGTGCGGTTCATGGGGAACCTTCCTCGATACGGCGCGTGTCGAGGAAGACCCGGCGGCGCATGAGCCGCACGAAGAATCGCAAGAACGAGCCGGAAAACGGAGAGCGGTGCGGGACGGAGAGCCGTTGCGCCCGGAATCTCGGAGAACGGCCGGCGCCGGCCGCGCTGTGGCGGTCGGAAAAGCCGGACCGTGGGAGCCGGTCAGCCGTGGTCGTGCGCTGCCGGCGGGTGAGCGGACGGTCGTCGCCGCTGCCGGATGGTGCCGGGCCCATCGGGCGGCGCCCGGCGGGCCGGGGGCTCCGGAGTGCCGGAGGCCCGGGAGGGCGGGGTCCGCACCGCGAGGTGCGGCCCCCTGTCCTACTGCGGTCCCAGATCAGGCGGGGACGATGTTCTCCGCCTGGGGGCCCTTCTGGCCCTGCGTGACGTCGAAGCTGACCTTCTGGCCCTCCTGGAGCTCACGGAAGCCCTGGGTGGCGATGTTCGAGTAGTGCGCGAAGACGTCGGCGCCGCCGCCGTCCTGCTCGATGAAGCCGAAGCCCTTTTCGGCGTTGAACCACTTCACGGTGCCGGTGGCCATGTGAAATCTCTTTCGATAAGGGGAAAAACCAGGATCCGCACGGTGCGAACCCCGCGTCGCTGATGAGCCCAGCCGGAGATGACCGGCAAACAAAAATGCGCCTGCGGGTCACTGCCCGTCAGGCGCACACAAAGTCATGGGTACCAAAACTGCAACTGACATGAACGTAGCACGGATATCGCTGTGACGAGTGGTTCCGGCCCCGCGGACCGGCCCCGCGGACCGGCGGATGCGGGTGGCAGCGGCCCGCCGGGCGGCGCTCTGTGAAGGACGTCACACCCGAACCGGTCGCGGTGGACCGCCCGGCGGGCGCCGCCGGAGTACTCGCGCGGGCGGGGGCGGCGGCGCGGGGGCACGATGGCCGTATGTTGCTGGCCGAGGTCGCCCGGGTCTCCCGGGAGGTCGCCGCGGAGCCGGCGCGGTCCCGGAAGGTCTCGCTGCTGGCCGCGGTGTTCCGGGCCGCCGGGCCGCCGGACGTACCGGTGGTCATCCCGTACCTGGCCGGCCGGCTGCCGCAGGGCCGGCTCGGGGTCGGGTGGAGCGTGCTGCGCGAGCCGGTCCCGGCGGCGGTCCTGGCCGGCCTGACGGTGCACGACACCGATGCGGCGCTGACCGCCCTGGCCTCGGTCACGGGGCCCGGCGCGCAGCGCGCACGCCGGCGGCTGGTACGGGAGCTGCTGGCCGCGGCCACCGAGGAGGAGCAGCGGTTCCTGACCGCACTGCTGACCGGCGAGGTGCGCCAGGGCGCGCTGGACGCCCTCGCCGCCGAGGCGCTCGCCGAGGCGGCGCGGGTGCCCGCGGCGGACGTCCGGCGGGCGGTGATGCTCGCCGGTGACCTGCCGGAGGTCGCGCGGGCCCTGCTGGCCCGGGGGCCGGAGGCCCTGGCGGAGTTCCGGCTCACCGTCGGCAGACCCGTCGGGCCGATGCTCGCGCAGAGCGCGACGTCCGTGGCCGAGGCGCTCGGCAGGCTCGGCCCGTGCGCCGTGGAGGAGAAGCTCGACGGCATCCGGGTGCAGGTGCACCGCGACGGGCCCGGCGTACGGATCTACACCCGCACCCTGGACGAGGTCACCGACCGCCTGCCCGAGGTCGCCGCCGTCGCCCGCGGCCTCCCGGCGGCGCGGTTCATCCTGGACGGCGAGGTGATCGCCCTGGACGCCGACGGGCGGCCGGTGCCGTTCCAGCGGGTCGCCGGCCGCTTCGGGTCGCGCGTGGACGTGGCCGCGGCGCGGGCCGCGCTGCCGCTGTCCCCGGTCTTCTTCGACGTGCTGTCCGTGGCCGGCCGCGACCTGCTGGGCCTGTCCTGCGCGCAGCGCCACACCGAACTGGCCGAGCTGGTGCCCGAGCGGCTGCGGGTGCGCCGGCTGGCGGTGCCCGACCCGGCGGACGCCGCCGCGCGCACCGCGGCCGACAGCTTCTGGACCGAGGCCCTGCGCCGGGGCCACGAGGGCGTCGTGGTCAAGGCCCTGGACGCGCCCTACCGGGCGGGCCGCCGGGGCGCCTCGTGGCTCAAGGTGAAGCCGGTGCACACGCTCGATCTCGTGGTGCTGGCGGCGGAGTGGGGGCACGGCCGGCGCACCGGGAAGCTGTCCAACCTGCACCTCGGGGCGCGCGGGCCGGACGGCTCGTTCGTCATGCTGGGCAAGACCTTCAAGGGACTCACCGACGCCACCCTCGCCTGGCAGACCGAACGGCTGCGGGAACTCGCCGTCCGCGAGAGCGGCCAGGTCGTGACGGTGCGCCCGGAACTCGTCGTCGAGATCGCCTACGACGGTCTCCAGACCTCCACGCGCTACCCGGCCGGCGTCACGCTGCGCTTCGCCCGGGTCGTGCGCTACCGGCCGGACAAGACGGCGGCCGAGGCGGACACGGTGGAGACCGTACTGGCCGCCCACGCCCCGCCCGGCGCCGCCGGCTGAACCGGGGCCCGCGCCGCCCGGCGGCCCCCAGGCGGCGCGGGCACACTGAGGGCATGGCGGGAAAGCGGAGCGCCGGGCTGCTGCTGTTCCGCGGCTCCGGCGCCGGCCTGGAGGTGCTGCTGGCCCACATGGGCGGGCCGCTCTGGGCCCGGCGCGACGCGGGCGCCTGGTCCGTGCCCAAGGGCGAGTACGTCCCGCCGGAGGAACCGCTGGCCGCCGCCCGGCGGGAGTTCGCGGAGGAGCTCGGGCTGGCCGCTCCGGACGGCCCGTACCTGCCGCTGGGCGACACCCGTCAGGCGGGCGGCAAGACCGTGACGGTCTGGGCGGTCGCGGGCGATCTCGACCCGGCACGGATCGTGCCCGGCACCTTCGGCATGGAATGGCCGCGCGGCTCCGGCGCCGTGCGCCGCTTCCCCGAGATCGACCGGGTGGCGTGGTACGCCCCGGACGAGGCCCGGCCCCGGCTGGTGACCGGCCAGCGGGTCTTCCTGGACCGGCTGGCCGCGCGGCTGCGGGCGGCCAGCGGGCCCGGCCCGGGTACGCCCGCGGACCGGACCGGTGATGCGCCCGCGGACGGCGCTTAGGCTGGACGCCATGAGCTCGGAGACGCGGCCGCTGGCGGTCACCGCCATCGTGCGGGAGGAAGAGTGCGCGGTCCTGCGGGTCAGCGGGGAGCTGGACCTCCGCACCGAGCAGGCGTTTCTCGCCGAGGCACGGTCGCTCGTCTCGGCCGGCCACCGCTTCCTCGTGCTCGATCTGACCGCGCTGCGCTTCTGCGACTCACGGGGCCTGAGCTGCCTGCTCGCCCTGGAGTGGCTGTGCCGGCGCCTGGCGGGCCGGCTGCTGCTGGCGTCGCTCGGCGGACGGATGCTGCGGCTGCTGGCCGGTACGCAGTCCATCGGCGTCTTCTCCTGCTTTCCCACGGTCGGCCACGCGCTGGCCGCCGTCCCCGACGGCAGCCGCCCGTCCTGGCCGCCGGTCACCGAGGCCCCTTCCGCGTGACGGACGCCGCCGGACTCCCCGGCCGGGGAGCGTGACCGGGGCGGGCACCGAGCACCGTGGCAGCGGCCGTAGCGCCCGCGCGGCGATCTGCCGGGACGCCGCGCCCGCTGGACAGCCTGGGCCTGTCCGGGCTGTCGGGGCTGTCGTGACCGGAGTCGCCGTGGCGCTCCGGCCCGGCTCCGGCGGTGTCGGCCGCACCCCGGCACCTTTCGGCCGGAACTCCGCGGCGGATCCGTCACCCCGGCGCGGCCCGGAACCCCTGACCAGCCCCTGACCTGCCTCTGACCCGCCCCGGAAGAACCCCCGGCGGGCCACGCCGGGAACGGTGCATGGACGCGGCGCGCCCCGGCCGTCACCATCGGAGACACCGGCGCTTCCCGCACCCGCCGGGACCGATCACCCGCACCCCGCACCGCTCCGTCCGGCACCACACCCGGCACCAGCAGACCGGAAGGCGGCCCCGATGGCTCCCACCGCGGATTCCGTCCCCCTCCCCGAACAGGCCGACGTCGTGATCATCGGCGGCGGTGTCATCGGGGCGAGCATCGCGTTCCACCTGGCCGAGGCGGGCGCCGGGCAGGTGCTCCTGCTGGAGCGCGACGAACCCGCGTCCGGTTCGTCCGGCAAACCCATCGGCGGCGTCCGCGCGCAGTTCTCCGACCCGCTCAACATCCGGCTCGGCCTGCGCAGCCTGGACGCCTGGCGCGGCTTCGCCCGGCGCCCCGGCGCCGACATCGGGCTGGACCGGGTCGGCTACCTCTTCCTGCTGGCGGACGAGACCGAACTGGCCACCTTCACCCAGGGCGTCGAGGTACAGAACGCGCTCGGTGTGCCCAGCCGGATCATCTCCCCGCGCGCCGCCCGGGACCTGTGCCCGTACCTCGATCCGGGCACCATCGTCGCGGCCGCGTACTCGCCCGCCGACGGCTACGCACTGCCCGGGGCCGCGGTGGCGGGCTATCTGCGCGCCGCCCGGCGGCTGGGCGCGACCGTCCGCACCCACTGCCCGGTCACCGCCATCGACACCGCGGACGGCACCGTCCAGGCGGTCCGCACCCCGTACGGCACGGTGCGCACCCACACCGTCGTCTGCTGCGCGGGCGCCTGGTCCGGCGCCGTCGGCGCGCTGGCCGGTGTCGAACTCCCCGTCACGCCGCTGCGCCGGCAGATCGCCTTCACCGGACCGCTGCGCCCGGCCCCGCCCCGCATCCCCTTCACCCTCGACTTCGGCTCCACCCTCTACTTCCACAACGACGGCGCGGACGGCCTGCTCATGGGCCTGTCCGACCCGGCCCAGCAGCCCGGATTCGAGCGCCGGTTCACCCGTGAATGGCTACGCCCCTTCCGTACGGCGGCGGCCCGCCGGGCACCGGAACTCGCCCGTGTACCGGTCACCGGCGGCTGGGCGGGGCTGTACGAGATGACGCCCGACCGCAACGCGCTGATAGGCGAGGCCGGGCGCCCGGACCGGTTCCTGTACGCCACCGGCTTCTCCGGCCACGGATTCCTCCAGGCCCCCGCCGTCGGCGAGCTCGTCCGCGATCTCTGCCTCGGCCGGGAACCGTTCGTCGACGTCGGCCCGCTCGCCGCTTCCCGCTTCGACGGCCGGGTCAACCGCCCCGAGGCGCACATCATCTGACCCGCCCGCACCGCGGCGGCGGGTCCCCGGAGCCCCGGAGCGCGCCCGCCGCCCCCGTCCCCACCGTCCACCACCCCGGAGGCCCGTATGGTCCCCACCTGGCGGCTGCGCGCCGCGTTCGCCCGTCGGCTGTCCGAGATGTACGGCACCGAAGTCCCCGCCTACACCACGCTGCTGGAGGTGACCGGGCGGATCAACGACGAGGCCGTGGCCCGGGACCCGGACGCCGGCCGGCTCGGCGGCATCGACCGGGTGACGGCCGAACGGCACGGTGCGATCCGCGTCGGCACTCCCCGGGAACTGCGCCAGGCCGCCCAGATCTTCGCCGCGCTCGGTATGCGGCCGGTCGGCTTCTACGACCTGCGGGACGGCCCCGGCGCCGTGCCGGTCGTCTCCACCGCCTTCCGGCCGACCGGCACCGAGGAACTGGACCGCAATCCCTTCCGCGTCTTCACCTCGCTGCTGACCACCGCCGACCGCCGTTTCTTCGACGCCGGACTGGATGCCCGCCTCGACGCCTTCCTCGCCCGCCGGCAGCTCTTCCCGCCGGAACTCCTCACCCTCGCCGAACGTGCCGAGGAGCGAGCCGGGCTCCCCGAAGCACAGGCCGAACGCTTCCTCACCCTCGCAGTCGCCGCGCTCGAACTCTCCCCGGAACCCGTCGACCGCGCCTGGTACGCCGAACTGGAGCGGATCTCCGCCGTCGCGGCCGACATCGGCGGGGTGGCGGCCACCCACATCAACCACCTCACCCCGCGCGTCCTGGACATCGACGCCCTCTACCGGCGGATGGGGGAGCGCGGGATCACCATGATCGACCGGATCCAGGGACCGCCGCGCTGGGACGGCCCGGATGTCCTGCTGCGCCAGACCTCGTTCCGGGCGCTGGCCGAACCGCGGGCGTTCCGCGAGCCCGACGGCAGCGTCACCGGTGGCGCGCTGCGGGTCAGGTTCGGCGAGGTCGAGGCGCGCGGGATCGCGCTGACCCGGGCGGGCCGCGCCCGCTACGACGCGCTGATGGCCGAGACGGACCGGCAGACGGCGGAGCGGCCGGACACCGTACGGGAGGAGACGGCCCGCGCCCTGTGGGAGCGCCGCTTCCCCCGTACCGAACACCGGCTCGCCGCCGGACAGCTGGCGTACTTCACCTTCCGTCCCGAGACCGGACGGCCCGCCGACGGGCGGCGCCCGCCCGCGGACCTCGCCGGTCTCCTCGCCCAGGGCTGGCTCACCGCCCACCCCCTCGTCTACGAGGACTTCCTGCCCCGCTCCGCCGCCGGCATCTTCCGCTCCAACCTGACCGGCGACGGCACCCGCGCCGCGGACCGCACCGGCACCCCCTTCGACGCGGACCGGCTCGCCGCGGCGATCGGCCGTCCGGTGCTCGACCCGTTCGCCCTCTACGCCGCCCCGCACGACCGCTCGCTGCGCCAGGCGCTGACCACCCTGCGCGCCGACGACGCGCTCCGCGCCCTGGACGCCGCCGCACCGCCGCCGCCCGCCGACGGCTGACAACACCGCCCGCCCCGGCACCCGTTCCCCCGTACGCCCGCGCACCCACCCCCTTCCCGACGCCCCCAGGACCCCCGAGGAGAGCCTGACGGCCACTCTTCGGGAGCCACGGAAGGCAAGACCGCATACGCCACATCCGGCCCTCCCGGGCCGTCCGACACCTTACGGAGACCCCATGGACGCCGAGCCCGCCACCGGCCGCAGCCTGCCCGGTACCGACTCCCTGTGCCGCCGCGCCGAGGCGGCCCTGCGCCGCTGCGGCGCAGGCCCCGCCGCGGACGCCGTCCTGGACGAGATCCACCGGGCAACCGGCACCGACGCGCCCCGCACCCCCGGCACCCCCGGCGAACCCGTCGCCATCCGTGCCCGTACGCCGCTCACCGGCGGCACCCTCGGCCTGCTGCCCGCCGCCACCCCGGAGCAGACCGAGGCGGCCGTCGCCGAGGCGCACCGGACGTTCGAGCGGTGGCGCACCGTGCCCGCCCCGCGGCGCGGGGCACTGGTCAAGCGGCTCGGCGAACTCCTCACCGCGCACAAGGAGGACCTCGCCGACCTGGTCACCCTCGAAGCCGGCAAAATCCGGTCCGAGGCGCTCGGTGAAGTGCAGGAAATGATCGACATCTGTGACTTCGCGGTCGGCCTCTCCCGGCAGCTCTACGGGCGCACGATCGCCGGTGAACGCCCCGGCCACCGGCTCGCCGAGACCTGGCACCCGCTCGGCGTGGTCGGCGTCATCTCCGCCTTCAACTTCCCGGTGGCCGTCTGGTCCTGGAACACCGCCATCGCCCTCGTCTGCGGCGACACCGTCGTCTGGAAGCCGTCCGAACGCACCCCGCTCACCGCCCTCGCCTGCGACGGGCTGCTCGCCAGGGCGGCCGCGGACACCGGCGCGCCGCCCGGGGTGCACCGGCTGCTGCTCGGCGCGCGGGAGTGCGGGCAGCGGCTGGCCGACGATCCGCGGGTGGCGCTGGTCAGCGCGACCGGATCGGTGCGGATGGGGCGGCACCTCGCCCCGCGGGTGGCCGCCCGGTTCGGCCGCTGCCTGCTCGAACTCGGCGGCAACAACGCCGCCGTCGTCACGCCCTCGGCCGACCTCGACCTCACCGTCCGCGCCGTCGTCTTCTCCGCCGCCGGAACCGCCGGCCAGCGCTGCACCTCACTGCGCCGGCTGATCGTCCACGAAGAGCTCGCCGACCGCCTCGTGGCGCGGCTGGTGCGCGCGTACCGCCAACTGCCGCTCGGCGACCCCTTCGACGCCGCGACGCTCGTCGGCCCGCTCGTGGACACCGCCGCGCACACCGCGCTGACGGCGGCCCTGGCCACCGCGGAGCGCGACGGCGGCAAGCTGCTGACCGGCGGCGACCGCTGTTTTGTGACGGAGGCACCGGACGCCGCGTACGTACGGCCGGCGATCGTCCGGATGCCGGCCCAGACCGGGATCGTCCGCACGGAGACCTTCGGACCCCTCCTGTACGTCCTGACCTACCGGACCCTCGACGAGGCCATCGCCCTGCACAACGACGTCCCGCAGGGACTGTCGTCCAGCATCTTCACCCGCGATCAGCGGGAGGCCGAGCGGTTCCTCGCTCCCGACGGGTCCGACTGCGGTATCGCCAACGTCAACATCGGCACCTCGGGGGCGGAGATCGGCGGCGCGTTCGGCGGGGAGAAGGAGACCGGCGGCGGCCGCGAGTCGGGCTCCGACGCCTGGCGCGCCTATATGCGGCGGGCCACCAACACCGTGAACTACTCCGCGGATCTGCCGCTCGCCCAGGGCGTCAACTTCCTGTGAACGCACGGCAGTCGGGCCACCGGCCGGTCAGTGTCCGCCGCGCAGGTCCTGGACCAGGGTGGGCGACGGGCGGGGGATCTCGCCGAAGTCCTCGTCGTCGCTGTCCACGACGAGGCGGTTGATCACGCTCTCCAGCGCGGCGGGCAGGGCCGGGGCGAGCCCGCTGTGCCACTGGACGAGGAGGTTGTGCCGGGCGGTGTCCGGCAGCAGCTGCCGCTCGTCGAAGGCGGCGGCGGCCGGGCGTGCCTCGTCGGGCTCGTGCGCGGCCTGCTCGCGCCAGTACGCGGCGTCCCGGAACTCGCCGCTGCGCCGGTGCGAGAGGTAGAGGCAGTAGGCCGCGGTCCGGCTGCCGGCGCCCGCGCCGAAGTGCCACCAGAAGTGCGCCGCGTCGGTCCGCCCGGTGATGTGCAGCAGACAGGCGAAGACCAGCGCGCCCTCGGGGTCGATGCGGTGGTCGTCGACCAGCCGTTCCAGGCTGGCGGCGGCCGCCGCGGCGTTCACCACCAGCGCGCAGGCCAGGTCGAGTTCGTGGGTGGCCTCGTCGCGGGCGGTGGGGTAGGAGCTCGGCGCGCCCCGGTCGGCGCGGTCCGGCGCCGGTGCCGGGGGCCCGGTGGTGCCCTCCCCGGCCGGCACCCAGGTCTCCCGGTCCGCGCCGAGCCCGGGGAAGGCGGTGCCGAAGCAGCCGGGATCGTCGA
Organism: Streptomyces sp. x-80; assembly: GCF_046549095.1. Lineage (NCBI taxonomy): Bacteria > Bacillati > Actinomycetota > Actinomycetes > Kitasatosporales > Streptomycetaceae > Streptomyces > Streptomyces sp. x-80. The sequence goes on along the minus strand of NZ_JAJPWM010000008.1, from coordinate 108,320 downwards.
GTACCGGGACGTCCTCCAGTTCGCCGAATCCGGCGAAGCCGTCGAACGCGACCCCGGCGGCGGCGCTGAGCAGCGTCTCGACGGTGTCCTGGCGGCCGGCGTGCTGGGCGGATGACATGGTCAGTTCCCCCTCGTGGTTCCTTGGTCGATGCCGAGCGCGGCGGCCAGTTTGCGCTTGCCCCGGCTCGCGTGGGAGCGGACGGTGACTTCGTCGACGCCGAGCAGCGCGGCGATCTGCCCGTCGCTGTACCCGATGACATGGCGCAGCACGATCACGTCGCACTGCCGCTCGGGCAGTCGTGAGATGGCCGCGTACAGACCCAGCTGGCTCTCCAGCAGGGCGAACTGCTGCTGGCATTCGCGCAGCAGCGCCTGGGTGACGACGGCGAAGGCGGCGGTCTCGGTGAGCGCGGTGGGCTGCTGGTGGTCGTAGAGCCAGTCCACGACATGCTCCTTGAGCACCGACCAGGCGAACGCCTCCACCGACGCCTGACGCAGCGCGTGCGGCCACAGGAGGCGCAGTTGCCGGAAGGCGGACCGGGTGACCTCGCGGGCCGCCGCCTCGCCGCCCGTGTGCAGATAGGCGTAGGTCACCCACTTCCGGGCGTGCGTCCCGTGGAACGCCTCGAAGGTGAGGGACAGCTGGTGCTGCGACGCTCCGGCGGGGCCGGACCGGGACGGCGGCGCGCCGGTCGCCCGGGAGATGCCGTACCCGGTCATGTCGGCCTCTCCTCGCCGTGCGGGCCGCGGAGGTGCGAGGGGCGGCCGGCGGTGTACCGCGGACCGCTCCGCGCCCGGCGCGGGCCGGGCGCGTACCGCCGCCCGGTGTGCGCCCGGGATATGCCGGCGGGCGCCCGGCACGGCGCGGCGGCCGGGAGCGGGCGACGGGGGCGCGCGGTCACCTCCGCGATGACGACGTGCGCCTCCGCGCACGCCGGTAGGAGCCGGTCCCGGTCTGCGCTCACGAACCGTCCTCGTTCCGGTTGCCGTGCGCCGCTGCTGCCGCGCCGTAGGCCCGCGCAGCGGGAGGACTGTCTGCCCTCTCCTCCAATCAACCGGAAAGGGGGCCCATTTGTGGCACCTGGGTGCAAGAAATCTTCCGCAGCGTATTCATATGACTACGCGTGACATTGGCATGGGTCGCCGTCATGCCGCCGCGCCGGGCCCGCGGCCGGCACCTGACGAGGCGTCTGCGCCGCGTATGCGCCTCATGTGCGCGGGGAACGCCCCGTGTGCGTCCCCCGCCGACGGTCCGGGCCCGGACCACGCGGCCTCCGGCGGATGTCCGGCGGCCGCCGGGCGGGGCGCACGCGTCGCGGCACATGCCACCTGGCGGGTACTGGCACCGCGTGCAGTGCGGCATGATCCGGAGCGTACGGGGCAATGGTCCCCCCAGCCGGGCGGGCGGCGGTATCAGGTGCGCCGTGGGCCCGGCCGAAGGACCGTCACCGGCCGCCGGGGAGCGGCCGGGGCGGCGTGCCGCACCAGGAGACAGAGGATGCCGAGCGACCGCGACAAGCCCGTGGTGGACCTGCAACTGGACCGCGCCCATTCGGCCCGCATCTACGATTACTTCCTGGGCGGCAAGACCAATTTCCTGGCCGACCGGCTGGCGGCCGGCGACGTCCTGGGCGTCTTCCCCGCCGCGCTGGTCGCCGCGCGCGTCAACCGCGAGTTCATGCACCGCGCGACACGCTTCCTCGCGGAGTCGGGGATGCGGCAGTTCCTCGACATCGGCACCGGCATCCCCACCCCGCCGAACCTCCACGACATCGCCCAGGCCATCGCCCCCGACGCCCGCATCGTCTACACCGACAACGACCCGATCGTCCTCGCGCACGCCGCGGCCCTGCTGCGGAGCACCCCCGAGGGCCGCACCGCCTACGTCCAGGCCGATGTCACCGACCCGGCGGGCATCTGCACGGCGCCGCAGCTCCTGCGCACCCTCGACCTGACCCGGCCGGTCGCCCTCAGCCTCAACGCCTTGATGCACTTCGTCACCGACGACGGACACGACCGCGCGCACACCATCGTCGAGACCCTCAAGGACGCGCTGCCCAGCGGCAGCACCCTGGCCGTCTCGCACGCGACGCCGGACTTCGCCCCCGAGGCCATGGGCAAGATCATCAAGATCTACGCCGACGCCGGAACCTCCCTCCAGTTCCGTACCCGGGCGGAGTTCGCCCGCTTCTTCGACGGCTGGGAACTGCTGGAGCCGGGCATCACCCTCTCCCACCAGTGGCGCCCCGCCGACCCCGCCGACGCCACCCATGTCACCGACGCCGAGGCCGCCTGCTACGCGGCCGTGGCCCGCAAACCCTGACGGGGGAGGCGGGGCACCTCACCCGCCCCGCCTCGCCCCGCCGCTTCCCTTCCTGCCCGCGGCCGCACGGCGTTACTGCCCCGCCGCGCCGCTGACGTGCGGCGCCACCGGTCCGCGGCCTTACGCCTTGCGGTAGCCGTACGCCTCCTCGGCCGCCGCCGTGACCTCGGACAGCGCCGCACCGGCCGAGGCGGTGACCACGGCGGCCACCGCGCCCTCCACGAACGGCGCGTCCACCAGCCGGGCGCCCTCGGGGAGTTCATCGCCCTCGGCCATCAGGGACTTGACGGTCAGCACGGCGCTGCCGAGGTCGACGAGGATCGCCACCCCCGCGCCCCGGTCCACCCGCCGTGCCGCCGCGGCGATCAGCTCGGCGCTCGTACCGAGCCCGCCGTCCGGCGTACCGCCCGCGGCGGCGACCGGCGCCTGGATACCGCCCCCGGCCAGCCCGGTGGCCATCGCCGCGACGGACTCGGCGACCGGACCGCTGTGCGATACCAGCACGACCCCGACCAACGACGCCTGGTCACCCGCCGCACCGGCGACCGTCCCGCCGCTCATTTCGCCGCCTCCGCGAGCGCCGCGAACAGCAGGGCCGAGGACGTCGCCCCCGGATCCTGGTGCCCGATGCTCCGTTCCCCCAGGTAGCTCGCCCGTCCCTTCCGCGCCCGCAGCGGTACCGTCGCCAGCGCGCCCTCCGTGGCGGCGGCCGCCGCCGCGTCGAAGGAGGCCGTCGCCCCGACCGCGGGCACCAGCGCGTCGAGCATCGTCTTGTCACCCGGTGCCGCGCCGCCGAGCTGGGCCACCGCGTCCACGCCCGCGGCGAGCGCCGCGCGCAGCTCCGCGGGCGTCACCCGCTCCGCGTCGCCGAGCACCTTCCCGGCGCGCCGCAGCAAGGTCCCGTAGAGCGGCCCGGACGCGCCGCCCACGGTCGAGATCAACTGCCGTCCGGCGGCGGTCAGTACGCCGCCGGGCGTCTGTGGCGCCGCCGTCTCCAGCAGCTTTCGGACGGCGGCGAAACCGCGCTGCATGTTGCTGCCGTGGTCGGCGTCGCCGATCGGCGAGTCCAGCTCGGTGAGCCGGTCGGCCTCCCGGTCTATGGAGGCGGCGGCCGCCGTCATCCAGCGGATGAAGAACGCGGCATCCAGGGCCGTTTCGGACACGTTCACTCCTCGGTTCGTGCACTGCGCGTGCGGGACGGTGGGAGGGCGGGTGGACGTACGGGGTGCGGGCGGGGGCGGCCGTGCCGGGGGCTCAGCGGCCCCAGCGCAGCCCCGGTGTCTGCACCGGCGCGTCCCACAGCCGCAGCAGCTCCTCGTCGACCTGGCAGAGCGTCACCGAGCAGCCCGCCATGTCCAGCGACGTCACGTAGTTGCCGACGAGCGTACGGGCCACCGCCACCCCGCGGCCGGCCAGCACCCGCTGCACCTCGGCGTTGAAGCCGTACAGCTCCAGCAGCGGTGTCGCGCCCATCCCGTTGACCAGCGCGAGCACCGGCAGTTCCGGCCGCAGGTCCGCCAGGATCGCGTCCACCGCGACATCCGCGATCTCGTGCGAGGTCATCATCGAGCGCCGCTCACGCCCCGGCTCGCCGTGGATGCCGATGCCCAGCTCCAGCTCACCGGCGGGCAGTTCGAAGGTCGGGGTGCCCTTCGCCGGAGTGGTGCAGGGGGCGAGCGCGACACCGAAACTGCGGGCGCCGGCGACGACCTGCCGGGCCACCGCCTCGACCCGCTCCAGCGGCGCCCCCTCCTCGGCCGCGGCCCCGGCGATCTTCTCGACGAAGAGCGTCGCCCCCGTGCCGCGCCGCCCCGCCGTGAACAGCGAGTCGGTCACCGCCACATCGTCGTCGACGAGCACGCTGGCGACCCGCAGGCCCTCGTCCTGGGCCAGCTCCGCCGCCATCGCGAAGTTCAGTACGTCGCCGGTGTAGTTCTTCACCACGAACAGCACGCCGCTGCCACTGTCCACCGCCGCCGCGGCCCGCACCATCTGATCGGGCACGGGGGAGGTGAACACCTCGCCAGGACAGGCGGCGTCCAGCATGCCGGGGCCGACGAAACCGCCGTGCAGCGGCTCGTGCCCGCTGCCGCCGCCGGACACCAGCCCCACCTTGCCCGCGACCGGCGCGTCCCGCCGCACGATCACCCGGTTCTCCGCATCCACCACCAGCTCGGGATGGGCCGCCGCCATACCGCGCAGCGCGTCCGCCACGACGGTCCCGGCGGCGTTGATGAGCATATTCATCCGAACCTCCTGTCGTATGCCGATCAGTATTCAGGCAACGCCGCCCCGCGGCACGGACAGCGGCACGGACAGCGACACGGAGACGGGGGCACGGTCTCCCGGCGGTACGGGCGACGGCGGGCGGGACGGTCCGGTACCGGCCGCTCAGGGGGTGGAGACGGTGAAGAGCCCGCCGTCCGGATCACGGATGACGGCCTGGCACCCGGTGCCACCCGCCACCGGCGCGACCGGCGCCACGGACCCGCCGGCGGCCACGGCGGCAGCGGTCACCGCCTCGATGTCGCGTACCGGGAAATGGACGTGCCACCGGGGGCGGATATGCGGGTCCGGCGCGGCCTCGACGCCGCCGCTGCGCAGCGCGGCCACCACGTTGTCCCGGCCGTCGCGCACGATGACCTGGTCGTGTTCGTAGGTCACATCGCAGACGCCCGGCTGCCCGGAAGCCCAGTCGAAGACCTGGGCGTAGAAGATGGCGGCGGCGAACGCGTCCCGGGTCCGCAGTTCCAGAATGGCCGGGGCGTTGCCCCGTCCGACCGTCCAGGCCAGGGTCTGCCCCTCCCAGAAGCCGAACGTCGCGCCGTCCGGGTCGGCGGCGAGGGCCGCGCGTCCGGGCCCGAGCCGGAGCGGCCCGACCGCGACCGTCGCACCGCGCTCCCGGACGCGGGAGGCGGTGTCGTCCGCGCTCTCCACGGTGAAGTACGGCGTCCAGGACACCGCGATCTGGAGGCTCGGCGCCAGCGCCCCGATACCGGCGACCGGCTGGCCGTCGGCCAACGCGACGGAGAACTCGTCCCCCAGCCGGGCGGGCCGGAACGTCCAGCCGAGGACCGCGCCGTAGAAGTCCTGCGCCGCCCGGAGATCGCGGGCCATCAGACTGACCCAGCACGGTGCGCCGCGTACGGGAACGGTGGCATCCACGGTCGTCATGGGATCGCGCATCCTTACCTCCGGTGCCCTTTTCCACTCTGCCAGCGACCGGTCACCGACGCACCCAGGGGCCGTCGGCGGCCCCGCCCCGGCCCGTCGCGCACCGGCCGCCGTGGCGTGGCGGCCCGGGTGCCCGCTGGCTACGCTCGTCCGGGGGACACCGAGGATCCGACCCACGGAGGTTCGCCATGATGCAGCTGCCCGAACCGCGCGATGTGGCCCCGCGCATCGCCACCGGCGCGTTCATCCTGAACTCCGGGCTGAGCAAGCTCTCGGCGGACGAGGCGACCGCGCACGGCGTGCACGGCATGGCCTGTACGGCCTACCCGTTCCTGCGGAACATCGAGGCCGAGCGGTTCACCCGGTTGCTGGCCTGGAGCGAGATCGCGATAGGCGGGGCGCTGCTCAACCCCCTCGTACCGACCCGGCTGGCCGGGCTCGCCCTGACCGGGTTCGCCGGCGGACTGGTCGGCCTGTACCTGCGGCTGCCCGGGATGCGGGAGCCCGGCAGCCTGCGCCCGACCCAGGACGGCATCCCGCTGGCCAAGGACGCCTGGATGCTGGGCATCGGCCTGGGCTTCCTGAGCGCCGGCCGGCGGCGGGGGAACGCCGGCGCGGCCCGCCGCCGGTGCCGCTGCCGGCGGCGCGGCTGAGCACCCGGCCGGTCCCGGCCCGGTGCCCGCGGTCCGCCGCCTCGCGAAGGCCACGGCGGTAAGGGGCACTCCCCGGGTGTGGCGCAAACCGCTGCGGAGATCATCCGATGTCTGGACGCTGATCGGTCCGGCCGGACAGGGTGAATCATGCTCCTACGCCAACTTGAATACCTGGTCGCCCTCGCCCGTGAGCGGCACTTCACCCGCGCCGCCGACGCCTGCTTCGTCTCGCAGCCCTCGCTCTCCGCCGCGATCCGCAAGCTGGAGCACGAACTGGACGTCCCCATCGTGCGGCGCGGGCGGCGGTACGAGGGGCTGACCCCCGAGGGCGAACGCGTACTGGCGTGGGCACACCGGATCCTCGCCGAGCGCGACGCGCTGCGCCAGGAACTGTCCGCCATGCGCGGCGGGCTGACCGGAACCCTGCGCCTCGGCGCGATCCCCACCGCGCTCACCGCCGCCTCCCTGCTGACGACGCCGTTCTGCGCGAAACACCCGATGGCACGGGTCAGCCTGGAATCGCTGTCGTCGCGGGAGATCACCGACGGGCTGGCGGAGTTCGCACTCGACGCGGCGATGACGTACCTGGACGAGGACACGCTGCGCCACATCCGCACGATCCCGCTGTACGAGGAGCGGTATGTGCTGCTCACCCCGGACGAGGGCCCGCTCGCCGGACAGCGGAGCGCGCGCTGGGCCCAGGCCGCGGCGCTGCCGCTCTGCCTGCTGTCCCCGCGGATGCGCAACCGCCGGATCATGGACGGCTGTTTCGCCGCCGACGGCGTGGCCGCGACACCGGCGGTCGAGTCGGACACCGTGGCCGGGCTCTACGCGCATCTGGCCGACGGCAACTGGTCCAGCGTGATCTCCCATGCCTGGCTGCACATGTTCGGCGTGCCGGAGGGGATGCGCGTACTGCCGCTGGACGGGCCCGCGCACGGCCCCCGGGTCGGCCTGGTGCTCGGCGACCGCGACCCGGAATCCGTACTGGCCCGTGAACTGTGGGAGACCGCCCGCCAGGCGGGGGTGCGCGACACCCTCGACGATGTGCTGCGCAGACACCTGGGCGGTCGCGCGGGCACACGGTGATAGATCCGGGCTATCTCGTCATAGCGAGGTTCGCTTTGACGGTGATGAGCGGCGGCGAGCACCGTGGTGATCAGCGGAAGTCACCTTCCGTACCACCACATTCCAGGATGAGGAGCCACGACCATGGCCAAGGTGCTGTGCGTGCTGTTCGACGACCCCAAGGACGGCTTCCCGACGTCCTACGCCCGCGACGACCTGCCCCGTATCGACAGTTACCCCGGCGGCCGGACCACGCCCACCCCGCACGGCATCGACTTCACCCCCGGCCAACTGCTCGGCAGCGTCTCCGGCGAACTGGGCCTGCGGTCCTTCCTGGAGAGCCGCGGCCACACGCTCGTCGTCACCTCCGACAAGGATGGCGCGGACTCGGTCTTCGACCGCGAACTCCCGGACGCGGACATCGTCATCTCCCAGCCGTTCTGGCCCGCCTACCTCACCCCCGAGCGCATCGCCGTGGCGAAGAAGCTCAAGCTGGCGGTCACCGCGGGCATCGGCTCCGACCATGTCGACCTCGACGCCGCCATCGCGCACGGCATCACCGTCGCCGAGGTCACCTACTCCAACAGCATCAGCGTCGCCGAACACGTGGTGATGATGATCCTGTCGCAGGTGCGCAACTACCTCCCCGCCCACCGCACGGTCCTGGAGGGCGGCTGGGACGTCGCCGACTGCGTGGCCCGTGCCTACGACCTGGAGGGCATGCACGTCGGCTCGGTCGCCGCCGGGCGCATCGGCCTCGCCGTGGCGCGCCGGCTCGCCCCCTTCGACGTCACGCTGCACTACACCGACCGCCACCGGCTCCCCGCCGACGTCGAGGCCGAACTCGGGCTGGTCTTCCACCCCACGGTCGAGGACATGCTCCCGCACTGCGACGTCGTCACCGTCAACGTGCCGCTGCACCCGGAGACCGAGGGGCTCTTCGACGACAAGCTGATCGCCGGGATGAAGCGCGGCACGTATCTGATCAACACCGCGCGGGCCCGGATATGCGACGAAGGGGCGGTGCAACGCGCCCTGGAGAGCGGTCAGTTGGCGGGCTACGCGGGTGACGTCTGGTACCCGCAGCCGGCCCCCGCCGACCACCCGTGGCGCACCATGCCGCACCACGGCATGACCCCGCACATCTCCGGGGCGACCCTCTCCGCCCAGGCCCGCTACGCCGCGGGCACCCGGGAGATCCTCGAATCCTGGCTGGACGGCACCCCCATCCGCGACGAGTACCTCATCGTCCGGGGCGGCGCCCTCGCCGGAACCGGCGCGCACTCCTATTCGGCCGGTGCGACGGCCGCCGAGCGGTAGCGGACACGCCCGGCGGGGCGCAGGGGGAGGGACCCACGGCACGCGCCGCGGGTCCCTCCCCCTGCGCCCCGCCGCCGTCGGTGCCCCTCACGCCGTCGCGTCCGGGGGCCGGGCGGCCAGTTCGGCCAACGGCACCGCGGGGTCGGCGAGCGCGGCCGCGTCGACCGGGTGCCGGCCGGCCACGAGGGCGCGGACCGGGTCGGTGACGTCCCAGACATTGACGTTCATACCGGCCAGCACCCGGCCGTCGGCGAGCCAGAAAGCGAGGTACTCGCCGGTGCGGGTGTCACCGCGGAAGACGACCCGGTCGTAGGCGCCCGGGGTGACGTAGCCGGTGTACTCCATGCCCAGGTCGTACTGGTCGGTGAAGAAGTACGGCAGCCGGTCGTAGGTCACGTCCCGGCCGAGCATCGACCTGGCCGCGGTCTGCGGCTGATGGAGGGCGTTGGCCCAGTGTTCGACGCGGACATGGATGCCCAGCCGGGGATGGAAGGCGCAGGCGACATCGCCCGCGGCATGGATGTCCGGGGCGGAGGAGCGCAGCCGGGCGTCGACGCGGACACCGTCATCGACGTCGAGACCGGCCGCGGCGGCCAGTTGGCTGTTGGGGGAGACGCCGACGCCGACGATGACGGCGTCCGCCGCGATACGGGTGCCGTCGGCCAGCAGCACCCCGTCCGCGTGACCGCCGGTGCCGGTGATCTCCGCGAGCCGGGCGCCGCACCGGAGATCGACCCCGTGGGCGGTGTGCAGATCGGCGAAGAGCTGGGCGACCTCGCGTCCCAGCACCCGCAGCAGCGGCAGCTCCGCCGCCTCCAGCACGGTCACCTCGACACCGGCGGCGCGGGCCGCGGCGGTGGTCTCCAGACCGATCCAGCCGCCGCCGATCACCACCACCCGGGACGCAGACCGGAACGTCTCCTTGAGGTGGTCGCTGTCCGCGAGCCGCCGCAGGTAGTACACGCCGTCCAGCTCCGCGCCGGGCACCGGCAGCCGGCGTGGCGTGGCGCCGGTGGCCAGCAGCAGCTTGGCGTAGCCCAGCCGGCCGCCGTCGCCGAGGGTCACCGTGCGGGCGGCCGGGTCGACGGCGGTGACCGCGGTGCCCAGGCGCAGGTCGATGTCGTGCTCGGCGTACCACTCCGGCGGATGGACGTAGGCGTCCTCCCGCGGGGACGTGCCCAGCAGATAGCCCTTCGACAGCGGCGGCCGCTCGTACGGCCGGTCGTGCTCGTCACCGACCAGCACGACCGGCCCGTCGAACCCCTCCGTACGCAGGGTCTCCGCGGCCTTCGCACCGGCCAGCCCCGCTCCGGCGATCACGAATGCTGTGTTCCCGGCCATCTTCGGCTCCTCTTCCGGCGCCTTCGCGGCGCCTCGAACAGGTCACACCGCGGCGTGGCGGACCCGGTGACGCGCGCGTCCCGGGTCCGGCCCGCCCCCGGCGTGGCAGCGCACTGCGCGCCTTCCCGGCCACCTGAGGGCTGTCCCGTCATACCTGGCGGGCGCGCGACGACAGCTACGGCACCTCGCCGCGTTGTCGGAACATCCACAGGCAACCAGTATGCGGACGCTCCTCCGCCGTGCGATGCACCGCGTCCGACGCCGCGCGCTGAGCCACCAGGTATGACGGGACAGCCCTTGGCACGTATCCGCCGGGCGGCGGCGCCGGTACCGCCGACGGTGTGGCCCCTGCCGCGCGTCGCGGGCCCGCGCGGGCGGCCCCGGGCGTGCGACGCGCCGGACCGCCGGGTGTCTTCGGCCCCGGCGCGGCGCGCTCCGTCCGCCTCGCCGGAGCGCGCCACGGAGCGGCGGTTGGGCCGCGCGCCCCTGCCGCCCGGCCCTGCGCGCCCTGTCACACGATCGGCTCCCCGGTCGTCGTTTCAGCACATCGGACGGGCTTTTTGCGCGTAATGTCCACCTCGCGCCAATGGGCGGCATCGCGTTCAAGAACAGGAGACCCCTTATGTCGACGACCGACATCCTCGTGGCCCGAAGCCGGAAGTTCGCAGCCGGCGCGGGCGCGCTGACCGCTGCTGTCGCCCTTGGCGCGACGCTGCTCGGCGCGGCGCCGGCCCAGGCCGTCACCCCCGAGCGTCCGTACGGCACCGTCACCACCAAGGCCGGTGTGACGGAGCGTCAGTACCCCAGCACCGACTCCGCCGTGAAGGGTTCCCTCAGCCACCGCCACGCGTTCGGCCTGCGGTGCAAGGTCCGCGCCGAGAGCGTCGGGGGCAACAACATCTGGTACATGCTCCGGGAGCGGGACACCTGGGTCTCGGCGAAGTACGTGAACAACACCAGCGCGGTGCCCTTCTGCAAGGACGCGTCGCACGGCCGCAGCGAGCCGAAGGCCCCGGTGAAGCACGCCGCCGAGCCGAAGACCGCGGCCAAGCACGCGGCCGAGCCGAAGACCGGTGCGAAGCACGCCACGGAGCCGAAGACCGGTGCGAAGCACGTCGTGGAGCCGAAGACCGGTGCGAAGCACGCCACGGAGCCGAAGACCGGGTCGAAGCAGGCCGTGGAGCCCAAGACCGTGACGAAGCGCCCCGCGGGCCGGACCGCGACCCCGGTCACCGACTGACCGGCCAGCCGGCCGGGCGGCCGGTGCGCACACCCGGTGGAGTAATCGGCAGGCCCGGTTCCGGTACCCGTGGGTACGGAGGCCGGGCCTGCCGCCTGCGCGGGCCCGTGCGGGACGGCTTGCCCCCGTACGGCGCGGACGGCGGGCGGCCGGGCATGCGGGCGCGGATACCGGCGGCTACGTTGGCGAAATGGATGTCCGGCAGACACCAAAAAGCCATGGCTTCCGCCGCGCGGCGGTGGCCATGGCCGTGTGCGCGGCCGCGACGGCGGCCGTGCTGGTGCCGGCCGTGCTGACGCCGGCCGCCGAGGAGGTCCCGCCGTCCGCGGTCTCCCCGCCACCGCGGACGGCCCCGAAGCCGGTCCGGCCGGCCCGTACTCCGGGCGCCGGTCTCGGCCCGTACTACCGCCAGCGGATCCACTGGACCCCCTGCGCCGGCACGCTGCACGTCCAGGGGACCGACACGTACCGGCGGCGGTTCGAGTGCGGCACGGTGACCGTCCCGCTCGACTACGGACACCCCGGGAACGGTGAGATCCGGCTCGCGGTGAACCGGATGCGGACGACGGGCCCCGGCAGACGGCTCGGCTCCCTCCTGCTGAACTTCGGCGGCCCCGGCGAACCGGTGGTCGCCGTACTGCCGGACATGGCCGGGTTTTTCACCGGACCGGCCGCGAGCTACGACCTCGTCGGCGTCGACCCCCGCGGTACGGGCGGCAGTTCACCGGTCGTCTGCGGTCCGGGTGTCGCGATGACGGTGAACATCGCCGAACCGCCCGCCCAGGTGGTCGCGGACCAGCGCGCCAAGAACGCCACCTGCGGTACGTACTCCGGCAAGCTGCTGCCCTGGGTCGGCACCCCCGACGCGGCGCGTGACATGGACGTGGTGCGCGCCGCGCTCGGCGAGGACAAGCTCAACTACATGGGGTTCTCGTACGGAACCACCCTCGGCGCCAACTACGCGCACCAATTCCCCACCAGGGTCGGCCGGTTCGTCCTGGACAGCGTGGTCGACCCGACGCACGACCCCGAGCAGGAGGCGCTCGCCCAGACCGCGTCCGAGCAGGCCGTGCTGGACGACTTCCTGGCGGACTGCGCCGCACGGGGCGCCGACTGTCCGCTGGGCGGCACCGGACAGTCGGCGGCCGACGCGCTCACCGCCCTCTACCAGGACGCCAAGGCGCAGGGCGGGGCGGGGGAATTCGTCCAGGCGATCCGCAACGGCCTGTACTCCCGGGCGAGCTGGCCGGCGATCCGGCAGGCGCTGGCCCAGCTCGAACAGGGTGACGCCACGGGCATCGAGCAGCTGGCCGGCGGCGGGGCGAACGGCCTGCCCGCGGCGGTCGCGCCCCACCGGTCCGCGCCGGCCGACGGTCCCGGCCGGTCCGACGATCCCGGCGGCGCCGAGGACCCCGGCCGGTTCGGCGGGTCCCACCGGCCGGACCCGCCGAACCGGTCCGGTCCGGCCGACCGGAACCGGTCCGGTCCGGCCCGGTCCGACCCGGACCCCGATGCCGTCCAGGCCGGCATCGCCATGCGGGCCATCTCCTGCCGGGACACCGCCGCCCGCTACGACGCCGACGCCTTCACCCGGGCCCTGCCCGCCTTCCTCAAGGCGTCGCCCCTCTTCGGCGAGGCCAATGCCACCGGGCTGCTCTCCTGCGCCGGCTGGCCGGTCGCCGGTGACAACACCTCCCGGCAGGTCGGCGCGGCCCAGGCGCCGCCCATGCTGCTGGTCGCCACCACCGACGACCCGGCCACCCCGTACGACGGTGCGGCGCACATGGCGCGGGCGCTCGGCAACGGCAGCACCGTGCTCACCCTCCGTGGCTCGGGGCACGGCGCGTACGTCACCCCCAGCGCCTGTGTGCACCGGAACGTCGATGCCTTCCTCCTCCACGGCGTGCGGCCCGCCAAGGGCACCACCTGTAGCTGACCGGCGCCGGTCGCCGCCGTCCGCGGGGCCGTGGCCGCAGTCACCGCCTCCGTCGCGCACCCTTCCGTATTACTGGAACAAGTTCTACTGTGCTGCCCCTCGGTCCACTGCCCGACGGACCGTCAGGAACGCCCGGACAGCCGCGGACGAACTGGAGGGGCCGTGCACCTCGAATACACCCCCGAGCAGCAGCGGTTGCGCGCCGAACTGCGCACGTACTTCGCCGAACTGGTGCCGGGCGGTACCCCGCCCCCGGACCCCGCCGCCCGGAAACGGTTCTACCGCGCGACCGTCCGACGGCTGGGCACCGACGGCTGGCTCGGTGTCGGCTGGCCGGAGGAGTTCGGCGGCCGCGGGCTGAGCACCATGGAGCAGTTCATCTTCTTCGACGAGGCGGCGCAGGCGGGCGTGCCGCTGCCGCTGATGGCGCTGAACACCGTCGGCCCGACGATCATGCGGTTCGGCACGGCCGGGCAGAAGGCGTACTTCCTGCCCAGAATCCTCTCCGGCGAGATCGACTTCGCCATCGGCTACAGCGAACCGGACGCCGGCACCGACCTGGCCGCCCTCAAGACCCGCGCCGTACGCGAGGGCGACGAGGACACCGGCCACTACGTCGTCAACGGCCAGAAGATCTGGACCACCAACGGCGACACCGCGGACTGGGTCTGGCTCGCGGTCCGCACCGACCCCGACGCCCCGCCCCACAAGGGCATCACCCTGCTGCTCGTGCCCACCACCGATCCCGGCTACTCCTGCACCCTCATCAACACCCTCGCCTCCCACGACACCACCGCCAGCTACTACGAGAACATCACCGTCCCGGCCACCCACCGCATCGGCCGGGAGAACCACGGCTGGCGGATCATCACCAACCAGCTCAACCACGAACGGGTCACCCTCGCCGCCCACGGCACCATGGCCATCCGGGCGCTGCACGATGTCCAGCGCTGGGCCGCCGCCACGAAACTCACCGACGGCCGCCGGGTCATCGACCTCGGCTGGGTACGCGGCCGGCTGGCCCGCACGCACACCAGGCTGGACGCGATGAAACTGCTCAACTGGCGCATGGTCGACGCCCTCCAGCACGGCGGACTCACCCCGCAGGACGCCTCCGCCGTCAAGGTCTACGGCTCGGAGGCCCGGCGGGACGCGTACGCCTGGCTGATGGAGGTCGTCGGTTCCGCCGGGCCCCTCAAGGAGGGATCGGCGGGCGCGGTGCTCCACGGTGAGCTGGAGCGCGGCTACCGCTCGGCCGTCATCTTCACCTTCGGCGGCGGCAACAACGAGATCCAGCGCGAGATCATCTCGTGGATCGGCCTGGGGATGCCCCGCGTCCGGCGGTGACGGGACACCGCCCCTGACAGCGGGAATCCCCAAGTCCTGCTGGACTGCCGGATCAAGTCCCTAAAAGCGTTGTATATAGCGGCGAGCCGTGTCGGCGTCGGCCAACCACGCCTCATAGCCGCTCGGATCACTGAACATCGCGGCAAAACGATGGGAAACCTCCGGAAGGGACTGTGCCGCCTCCAGTGTCTCCAGTACGTGATCCGGCAGGGGTGCCAGCAGGTCATTGCTCAGCCGAGTCGAATGCCTCGCGTAATCCCAGTAGCGAGCGTAGCAATTTTCCATGAACTCCCCGTCGAACCGGCGTCCGCCATGGCTGATGATGGAGGCGAGGTAGGAAACCGCGCAATGTACGGCGTTGTTCGCACCTTGGCCGGCTATCGGATCGCTGGTGATCGCCGTATCTCCCATCGCCAGGACATGCCTGCCGGAAGGGAGGGTCCCCACCGCGTTGCGCACCACGGGTGTCACTCTGCCGATCAGTGAATCCGAGGGGCCCGCCGGGGAGGCGTCGGAGAAGAATTCCGCATCCCAGGCGAAATGCTTTCGGATGAGGTCTCTCGATATCTCCCATTGCTGATCGACATCCGTGACGCCGTGCCAGCGGTCCAGCGGGCCGCCCGGAATACCTGACAGGCAGAGACCGTAGACGGGTCCATGTACCGAGAGTATCGGCAGCCAGTAGAATTCACCCACCCCGGGCTGAATATTAAAAGTCAGCTGGAGCGGCGGTGAAGTCGTGGAATTTCCGGCAACCGACACATATGTCAGCGCGAGAGCGCGTTGCGGCTCCCCGTACGGAGAGTGCTGGTCGTCGCGCCGGAACAGCTGGGAAAACTGATCCCCACGTCCGGCTGCCACCAGGACAAGATCGTTGTCCGCCGCGTATCGGTCCATCTCATCGATGTCAACCCGGCCGGCACGCAGGTCGCCACCTCGATCGACGAACTCCTCAAGCCACCGCGACATTTTGAGACGCTGATCCACGGAAGTCGCCGGCTGATCAAAACGGGCGCTCCACGAGATTCGCCGATCGCGAGTTTCCGGGTCACCCATCGAGAAGCGGAAGTCTGCCACCTGCGCTGTTTCGTCATCCCAGTAGTGCAGACCCAGCTTGCGCTCCTGGTGCAAGGCCGGCCCGAAAAGGCATTGACCGGACAGCACGCGCCCTGTCCTGATCTCTTCGGCGGAGCGGTCCGACACCATTGTCACGTGGTAACCGGCGCCCTGTAGCCCCAGAGCGACCAGCAGGCCGGCCTGCCCTGCGCCGATGACGACAATGCTTTGCATGTGCCCCTCCAGTTCCCTTGCGAAGCACGACACTTCTTGGCCTATCGGCCGCCGGCTGTCCCTCCGTCGATGCGGTAGTTGACGCCATTGATGTAGCCGGCCCTGGCCGAGCACAGGAAAGTCACGAGCTCGGCGACCTCCGCCACGCCGCCCATCCTTCCGGCGTAATTTCTCCGAATTCCCGAGATCAGCGCCTTGCGGACTTCGGGCCAGGTCTTTCCGAAGTCCGGCCCGGGGTCACCTTCCGTGAAGATTCTTGCCAATCCAGGCGTATCAATGGTTCCCGGACTCACACAGTTGACCGTAATTCCGCTGCCACTGAGAATCTTGGCAAGTCCGACGGAGAAGTTGAGAAGTGCGGCTTTTGTGGCTCCGTAACTGATCTGCGTTCCGGGCGGCGGCACGTCGGCCGAAATACTTCCGATGTGGATGATACGCCCCCAGCCGCCTTTCCGCATCTGCGGAAGTACATTGCGTACGAAGCGGACCGCCCCTACGACATTTGTATCGTAGAGTTCGAGCCACTCCTCGGTCGACGTCTTCTCCCAGTCCCCGAAGAATCTTGGAATCCGGCCGGCGTTATTGATGAGGATATCGACGGGACCGTGGACCTCTTGAGCCCTTCTGACAATCGCTTCCACCTCGAAGTCGCTACTGACATCGCCATACAGTGCAGTGGCCTCCGCTCCACAACTCGCGATTTTCTCGGCGATTTCGTTCACCCGGTCCACGTTGCGTCCGTGGACCGAGACAAGGGTGCCCTCCTCGGCGAACCGCGTGGCGATAGCCGCACCGATCCCACTGCTGGAGCCCGTCACCAAGGCATGTCGCCTGCCTGTAACCGGTGTCATTCAACGACCTGCCGTTCCGGCGTCGGACGAGGCCGGAGAGGGGCGCCGTCCCCACGCCGAGTAGAAAGTCGACATCGGTTCGGGAGCCGCGGTGCTTTCCAGATGCTGCTCCAGTCGGCTGACGAATCCCTCCTTCAGCAGCCCGAGTCCGATCAGTTCGGCTTCGCTCTGCCGAAGTGTGAGCGTCAAGACCTGATCGGCGGGTCCACCGTGTCCGACGAGCACCGGGCTGCGTGCGAGGCCGACGTCGCGAAGTCCGAGCGATTTCAGCGTGTGCGGCACCGTCCGCGGCCAGTGCATATCGGTTCCCATCGCCCTGGAGAAGAACTGACTCGCCACCTCCACTGCTCCCTTGACCACGGACGAGGGGTCTGTTCGTGCCGACTCGAAGCCTGCGGCTTCGACGACCAGCCAGCCTCCTGGCTTGAGCCAGCCCACGACCTTTTTCAGGGCCGTCTCCCGGAACTCGTGGCCAATATGCTCGAACACGCACCTGGCGTGCACAAGGTCAAAATGCTGGGAGGGGAAGTTGTCCGTGACCACATCGTGCTCGACGACCTCCACACCGCAATCATGTGCGGTGGACAGCAGGCTCGGGGCAAGCTCCGTCGCCACCACCCGCCCACTCGGCCCGACCGTTCCGAGTAAGTACTGAGCGATCGTTCCGGTACCTGCCCCAATTTCGAGACAGTGCCATCCCTTGCGAACACGGACTTCCTGGAGAACCCTCACCGAGGCCGGATCCAACGCTCCGGCGAGGGCGCAGAGGCGGTGCCTTTCGGTATCTTTCCCGTAGGACAGCGGACCGCTGACATAAGCGCTTTTTTCGTAAGACGACATCTCTTCCACCCAACTTTACCGGGGATTCAGCTCCAGCACTCGGGTATGCATGGGCCGGAAGCGTCCTCATTCCGGCCATGCGACGTAATGGCGGCGTCCATACAGAAGCGGTGCTCGATCCGAGAGTTGCCACGCGTACACGACCTCACCGACCACGATCGTGTGCGTTCCGGCGTTCAACAAGCTACGCACGGTGCAACCCGCCAGAGCGTGCGCATTTCCGACCATATGTGGTCCGGCTGCGCCACCGGTCCATCGCACCTTTTCGAATCGCTTCGGGTCACCTGAGCCGAACAGCTCCGCGACCTTTCGACTTCCTTCGTGCAGCAGATTCACCACGAAGCTCGCGCTGCTCTTGACCGAATCGAGTGTGGGGCTCTCCCTGCGCAGACAGACGAGCAAGGCCGGCGGCGCAATGCTGAGACTGCACAGTGCCGAACATGTCATTCCGCGCGGCTGCCCTTCGCCTTCGGTAGCCGTGACGATGGCCACGCCGGTCGGAAACTCCGCCATCAGCGACCGATAGTCTGCGGACAGACCAGGATCACCGGGAACCAACGGTCGTCGACCAGCCTTTCCTGTCACCGGAATGCTCCTCGCTCGGTCTGAAGAGGTTCACCCGGGCCGACGGACAACGAGGTCATGGCCGGCAGGTGCTGCGGGCGGCGAGGATCCGGTTCTCGAAGTCCGGGCGGGGGTGCGCCGCGACGACGGCCGCGCACCGCTCGTCGGAGACGGCGCTGCCGGGTATCCGTACGCCCGCGATCGTCTCACTCATGGTGGGCACCTTTTCCGTGGTCGATCGGGTGACTGCCCCTACCATCGCCCGATGGCATAACCTGATGCCATGTCCATTCGGCCACGAGCGCCACAGATGCAGACATGACGCAGCGGGTGGCTTTCCTGGTTTTCGACGGGGTGACCATGCTCGACGTCAGCGGCCCCGTAGAGGTGGTGCACCAGGCGGAGCGGCTCGGCTGCCCCTACCAGCTGGCGCTGGTGTCCCCACGTGGCGGCCAGGTGACCACGTCCTCAGGGCTCGCCCTGGCCGGGGCGATCGCGGTGGCCGACGCCGGCCCCTTCGACACGGTCGTGGTCGCCGGCGCCGACCGGCTGGCCGACCGGCCCATCGAGGAGGAGTTGCTGGCAGCCGCCGGCACCCTCGCCGAGCAGGCCACCCGCGTCGCCTCGGTCTGTAGCGGTGCCTTCGTCCTGGGCGCTCTCGGCCTGCTCGACGGGCGCCGGGCGACCACGCACTGGCGGCACGCCGAAGCGCTCGCCCGTCGCTACCCGAGAGTGCGGGTGGAGCCGGACGCCCTCCACATCCGCGACGGGCGGTACATCACCTCCGCGGGGATCAGCGCAGGCATCGATCTGGCCCTTGCACTGGTGGAGGACGACCACGGAGCGGAAACCGCCCGGGAAATCGCCCGCGAACTGGTCGTGTTCATGCAGCGCCCAGGCGGGCAATCGCAGTTCTCCACGGCCATCACGACCCCGTCGGCGCGCAACGGCCTGCTGCGCGCGCTGCTCGCGTCCGTGGTCGCCGACCCGGCCGGCGACCACACCCTGCCCGCCATGGCCGCATCCGCGGCCGTCAGCACCCGGCACCTGGCCCGGCTGTTCCAGACCGAACTGGACACCACTCCCGCCCGCTGGGTCGAACGCGTCCGCCTCGACCGCGCCCGGCAACTCCTCCTGGACGGACACAGCATCACCTCGGCGGCGCAGCACAGCGGCCTCGGCAGCGACGAAACCCTCCGCCGCGCCTTCGCCCGCCACCTGGGCACCACACCGACCGAGTACCGCAAACGCTTCACCACCACACACGGCTGAGCGGACCCGCGGGTTCAGGTTGTCTTCGGGGCAGGGGCAGGGGCAGGGGCAGGGGCAGGGGCAGGGGCTTTCCGAAGGGGTCAACTCCCTTGTGCTGTCTGCTCGTTGTGATGGCGGCGGGCAGGTCGTGGGCGGGTGCCTCCCGCGGCGATGGCCGGTGCCGTCCGGCCGGGTGCGCCGCCGCCGACGACGGACCGGGTCCCGGTCGGCCCATCAGGCCCATCCGGCCCACCCGGCCCACCCGGCCCATCCGGCCCATCAGGCCCGGCGACGGAACCGGCGTCACCAGCACCACGCCGGGGCGCCCGCTGCGAGGACCACGGTGGCCTGCCGCGGCCGGACGGCGGCCGCGGGGGACCGGGCGGCTGCGAGCGGCCGTCCCGGCCACATTTTTTCCGCCTGACGGCGTGCTGACCGGCAGCTGCCGGAGGGCGGGACGGAACGGCCTACTCGGACTTGGGGGAGAACCGCAGCCGGGTCGCCGCCAGCGCGCCGAGGGCCAGCAGGGCGACGGACACCCACAGCCCCGAGAGATGGCTGCCGGTGGCGTCCTCGGCGTACCCCATGAGGTACGGGCCGACGAAACCGCCCGTGATGCCCACGGTGTTGAGCAGGGCCAGGCCGCCCGCGAGGGTCTTGCCCGCCAGCCGGGTGGCGGGGAAGTTGAACAGGAGCGGCTGGACGACGAAGAACGCCAGGCCGGTGAAGCAGAACCCGAGCAGCGCGATCACCGGCCCGGCCACCGCCCCGACGATGAGCCCGGTGAACATCATCAGCAGACCGGCCACCACGAAGTTGCGGGAGCGGCGGGGCGTCGTCGCACGGGGCGGTACCACCACGGCGCCGACGGCCGCGGTGACCCAGGGCAGCCCGGTCAGCAGGCCGATGGTGAACGGCGACAGCCGGCCCCAGCCGCCGATGATGCCGGGCAGGAAGTAGACGACGGAGTACAGCGCGACCTGGTGCGTCCAGTTGGCGAAGATGGCCAGCAGCATCTGCTTGTCGCGCAGCACCGTCCGCAGGGTGCCGGAACCGTTGCCGGCCGCCTCGGCGCCCTCGCGCTGCTCGCGGGCGACCTCGTCCTGGACCAGCCGGGCCTCCTCGGCCGTCAGCCACGGTGCCTTGGCCGGGCCGTCGGGCAGGTACCGGAAGACGGCGACCGCCAGGAAGAGACAGGGGATTCCCTCGATGAGGAACATCCACTGCCAGCCGTGCCAGCCGCCGATCCCGTCCATCTCCAGGAGCAGTCCGCCCAGCGGATTGCCGACGACGCTGGCGATGGAGGCACCGAGCAGCAGCAGCCCGATGGCCTTGCCGCGGGTCTCGGAGCGGAACCAGTACGTGAAGTAGAGCAGGATGCCCGGCAGCAGCCCGGCCTCGGCGGCGCCGAGCAGCAGCCGCATGGCGTAGAAGGACTTCTCGCCCTGGACGAAGGCCATGCAGGCGGAGATGACGCCCCAGGTCAGCATGATCCGGGTGATCCACCAGCGGGCCCCCACGCGGTGCATGATCAGGTTGCTGGGGACTTCGGAGACGGCGTAGGTGAGGAAGAACAGGCCCGCGCCCAGCCCGTAGGCCGCGGCGGAGATGCCGAGGTCGACCTCCAGGCGTTCCTTGGCCAGACCGATGTTGGTCCGGTCCAGGAACGACATGACGTAGGCGGCCAGCAGCAGGGGCATCAGCCGCTGCAGATTGCGGCTGTCCAGCTCGCCGAGCGTGTCGGGCGGGGTGGCAGGCGGGGTGGCCGCACCGGGGGTGCGGGAACCGCGGATCAAAGACATCGGTGTCCTCAAGGAGTGCTCGGGCGGCCGTTGCTGCGGGTGCGGCCGAGGGGGACGGGGCCGGGGCACGCGGTGGTGGCGCGTACCCCGGCCGCCGGGACGGGGTCAGACGACGAGCCGGACCGGGTTCTCCACGGCCTCGGTGAAGGCCGCGAGCCAGCGCGCCGCGACGGCGCCGTCCACCGGACGGTGGTCCACGGACAGGACCACGCCGAGCACCTTGGCCACGGTGACCGCCCCGTCGCGGACCACCGCCGCGTCCCGTGCGGCGCCGACGGCCAGAATGGCGGCCTGCGGCGGGTTGATGATGGCGGCGAACTCCTCGACCCCGTACATGCCGAGGTTCGAGACGGTGATGGAGCCGCCGTCGAGATCGGCGGGGTGCAGCGCACCGGCACGTGCCCGCTCCGCGAACGCCCGGGTCCGCGTGGCGATCGCCGAGACCGACAGGTTCTCGACGCCGCGCAGTACCGGGGTCACCAGACCCTTCTCGGTGGCGACGGCGACCGACACATCGACGGTGGCGAACCGGCGGACGGCCTCCGGCCGCCATACGGCGTTCATCTCCGGCACCTGTGTATGCGCCGTGGCGACGGCCTTGACCAGCAGGTCGTTGACCGAGACCTTCACCGGGCTGACGGCGTTGAGCCGCTCCCGCAGCGCGAGCAGCCCGGCCACGGCGCAGGTCGCCCGCAGATAGAAGTGCGGGGTGTGCTGCTTGCTCTCCGTCAGGCGGGTGGCGATGGCCCGGCGCATCCGGTTGTGCGGGATGTCCGTGTGATCGCCGGAATCCGCCGGGGCGGTGGCGGTGGCGGGCACCGGCGCGGCGGTGGCCGGGGCGGTCGCCAGGGGGCCCGGTGCCTGTGGTGCCGCCCCGGCCGTGTCCCGGGCGGCGACTGCCGCCTCGACATCGCGCCGCACGATGCGGCCGCCGGGCCCGGTGCCGGTGAGCGCCGCGACCTCCAGCCCGGCCTCCCGGGCCAGCCTGCGGGCCAGCGGGCTGCTGAAGACGCGCCCGCCGTGCTCCGGTCCGGCGGGCTCCGGGGCCGGGGCGGTCCGCGGGCGGTCCGCGGCAGGGTCCTCCGGTACGTCCCGGCGCACGGCACGACCGGCCGCGGCGGGCGCGCCGACGCCCAGCTCCGCCAGCAGCGCGCCGAGATCGCCGGGCCGCTCGCCGGCGGCGCCGAGCACGGCGATCGGGGTGCCGACCTCGATCTCCGCGCCGGCCTCGTACAACGTCGTGAGCAGGACGCCGTCCCGTTCGGCCGCGACGTCCACCTCCGCCTTGTCGGTCTCGATGGAGACCAGCGCGTCGTCCTTCGCGAACGGCGCGCCCGGTGCCACCTGCCAGGCGGACAGCACCGCTGTCGCCGCGTCGGCGGCCACGGCGGGCATACGGAACAGTTCGGCCATGATCAACCCTCCTGGGTCTGCTGTCGTACGGGGGAGGGTCAGTTCTCGGTGACCCGCTGGAGCGCGGCCACGACCTCTTCGGTCCGCGCGATGGCCGCCCGTTCCAGCACCTTGCTGATGCTGGGGGAGGACTCCCCGGCGTGGACGCGCTGGACCGGCTGGTCGAGATGGTCGAAGTAGCGGCGCTGGATCTCGTCGGACAGCCAGCCGCCGTAGGAGGTGCCGACGGGGCCCTGCTCGGCGATGAGCACATTGTTGGTCTTGCGGATGCTCGCGCCGACGGTGTCCCAGTCCAGACTGGCCCGGTCCAGCCACCGCAGGTCGATGACCTCGGCGTCCAGGCCCAGTTGCTCGACCGCCGCCAGGACATGACCGGTCATCGCGAGGTACGTCACGACGGTGATCCGCGATCCGGTGCGCCGCACGGCCGCCCGGCCCACCGGCAGGCAGTAGTCGAGGTCGTCCGCCGGACCCGGACCGACCGAGCTGTACAGATCGGTGTGCTCCAGCACGACGACGGGGTCCTTGCAGGTCAGTGCCGTGTTCATCAGACCCACGTAGTCGAAGGGCGTGGACGGTGCGACGATCCGCCAGCCGGGGGCCGTGGCGAAGACACCGGCCGGGTCCATGGAGTGCTGGGAGCCGTAGCCGGTGCCCATGGCGACCTTGCTGCGCAGCACGAGGGGCACGCCGGAGCCCTGTCCGTCGCCGCCGAACATGTGCCGCGCCTTGCCGATCTGGTTGAAGATCTGGTCGGCCGCGACCCACATGAAGTCGGCGTACATGAACTCCACCACCGGCTTGTACCGGCCGTCGAGCGCGATACCGCCGCCGAGTCCGGCGAAGGCGTTCTCGCTGATGGGCGTACCCAGGACGCGGTCGGGGTGGGCCTCGGCCAGGCCCTTGGTCGCGCCGTTGGTGCCGCCCTTGAGGCGGTGCACGTCCTCGCCCATGACCACGACCGACTCGTCCTCGGCCATCCGGCGGCGCATCACCTCGGCCACCACGTCGATGAACTTCCGCTGCTCCAGGCGCCCTTCGAAGGTGTCGCTGTCGACGAGACGGACGCCCTCGAACTCGCTGAGGTCGCCCCGTACGCCGACGTCGCGGAAGGACGGGTCGGGCCATTCGGCGGGCTTGATACGGCGGGTGCCCGGCTTGCCGTCGGGGTCGGGCTCCAGCAGTTCGTCGCCGACGGAGGCCAGCAGCGCCTTGGCGCGTGCGGTGCACTCCTCGATCGCCTCGGCGGTGCGGATGCCGCGCTCGATGAGCTGCCGGGAGACCAGGGCCAGCGGGTCGCGGGCCCGCCACTCCTGTTCCTCGTCCTTGCCGCGGTAGCCGAAGGCGCTGCCGGGGAACGGGCCGTTCTGGTGGAAGTAGCGGTAGACCTCGGCCTCGACGATGGTGGGTCCCCGGCCGGCGCGCATATGGTCCACGGCCTCGGTCATGGCCAGGTGCACGGCGAGCGGATCCATCCCGTCCACGCGCCAGCTGGGGATGTTGAAGCCCAGGCCGCGCGCCGAGAGCCGGGGCTCGGCCGTCGCCTCGTCCACATGCGTGGAGACGGCGTACTTGTTGTTCTCGATGAAGAAGCAGACCGGCAGCCGCCAGGCCGCGGCGAGGTTCATCGTCTCCAGTACGGAGCCGATATTGACCGCGCCGTCCCCGAAGTAGCTGACGGAGACGGCGTCGGTGCCCGCCTGCCGGGCCGACCAGGCGAACCCGGCGGCCTGCGGTACGCCGCCGCCGACGATCGCGTTGGTGCCCATGGCGCCGGCCGCGCGCCACCGAAGATGCATGGAGCCGCCCCGGCCCCGGCAGAAGCCCCTGGCCAGGCCGCAGATCTCGGCCAGGCTGCGCAGCAGTACGGTGCGCACCCCGGCGTCCACGGGCTGCCGCAGATCGATACCGCCGGGTGCGACGTACCCCAGTGCCTTGGCCAGGAACTGGTGGTGGCCCCGGTGTGAGCCGCCGACGAAGTCGGCGCCGGTCAGCGGGAGCACGGAGCCGACCGCGCCGCCCTCCTGGCCGATGCTGGAGTGCGCCGGGCCGTGCACCAGCCCCTGGCCCGCGAGGTCGAGGACGTACTCCTCGAAGGTCCTGATCAGCAGGATCTGGGCGAACATCGAGGTCAGCAGCCGCGGATCCGCGTCGTGCCAGTCCTTCTTGGTCGCGCTCACCTCGGTCCAGGGCGAGGTGGGGGCCAGTTTCCGGTGTATGGGCATGAGCACTCTCCTGTGGATTCGGTGAGCACTGTCGCAGTGAATGGATCCATAACCAAGACCTCGTTATGGGAACGTTACCTTCAGGTTTGGGTTATATCCATTGACTACGGCACTTATGGCGACGCAGGGTGAGTGGCATGGCGGAACGATGGATCCATTCAGTGGATGAGCGGAGTCATGGGCTTCCCGGCCTCGCCGGGGTCGAGCACATCGGCTTCACCGTCCCCGACCTCGAAGCGGCGACCCGGTTCTTCGTCGAGGTGATCGGCTGCGAGCACGTCTACTCGCTCGGCCCCTTCCGGTCCGACGGCACCTGGATGCGTGACCACCTCGGCGTCCACCCCCGCGCCGTCATGCGCGAGCTGCGCTTCTTCCGCTGCGCGGGCGGCCCCAACTTCGAGATCTTCGAGTACGAGGCACCCGAGCAGACCACGCGACCGCCCCGCAACAGCGATATCGGCGGTCACCATCTCGCCTTCTACGTCACCGACCTCGACGCGGCCGTCGCCCATCTGCGGCGGCACGGCGTACGGATCCTGGGCGGGCCCACCGCCAGCTCGGGCCCGAGCGAAGGGCAGCGGTGGGTCTACTTCCTGACCCCCTGGGGGATGCAGCTGGAGCTGGTCTCCTACCCCGGCGGCAAGCGGTACGCGGCCGACTCCCCGGTGCTGCTGTGGCAGCCTTCCGCCTGAACACGTCCGCCGTACCGGGAAGAGCCATGCCACAGAAGCCGACCACCGGATCCAGCGCCACCGGATCCAGCACCTCCGCATCCCGTACCTCCGGGTCCGGTACCTCCGGATCCGGCGCCTCCGCCGTCGCCAGCCAGCGCGTCGCCGACCATCTGCGGACCGCCATCCTCAGCGGTGAACTGCGCCCCGGCGCGCGGATCAGGCAGGAGGAGGTCGCGGCCCGGCTCGGCGCCAGCCGGCTGCCGGTACGCGAGGCCCTGCGGATACTGGCGGCCGAGGGCCTGACCGTAGTGAAGTCCAACAGCGGTGCCTGGGTCTCCAAGATGGACATGGCGGAGTGCGAAGGCGTCTACAAGATCCGCGAACGCCTCGAACCGCTCGCCCTCAGCGAGAGCATTCCGCACCTGACCGCCGGGCAGATCGCCGAACTGGCGGCGATCGCGCGGCAGATCGAGCAGACCACCGACGTGGACCGCTTCCTGACCCTCGACCGCCGCCTGCATCTGCTCACCTATGCCGGCTGCCGCGTCGGCCAGCTGACCGCCCTGGTCGACCGGTTCTGGAACACCACACAGCACTACCGGCGCGCCTTCGCCCGGCTCGCGGGCGACAGCGGCTGGGAGCTGATCCACGCCGAACACCGCCTGATCATCGAGGCGATCAGGCGCGCCGACACCGTCGACGCCGAACGATTTCTCACCGGCCACATCCGCCGCACCCGGCTGGAACTGGGCCAGCACCCCGAACTCTTCACCGAGGACGACCATGACACCGCAGACACCGCAGACACCGCAGACACCGCAGACACCGCAGACCCCGCAGATATCGCCGGCGCCGGGCACTGACGCCCACCCCTTCCAGGGCCGGACCCTCCTCCTGTCCGGCGCGAGCGGCGGCATCGCCCGCGAGGTGGCCCGCCAGTTCCACGCCGCCGGCGCCAACCTGGTCCTCGGCGACCTGGACGCCGGCGCCCTGACGGAGTTCGCCGCCACCCTCGACCCCACCGGTACGCGGGTGCTCACCCGCACCTTGGACGCGGCCTCTTCGGAGAGCAACAACGCGTTCGTCGCCGCCGCGGTCGAGAGGTTCGGCGCGGTGGACTTCCTCGTACCGGCGGCCGGGATCTATCCCGAACAGACCGTCGCCGAGATGACCGACGAGGAGTGGAACGCCGTCATCTCGGTCAACCTCAACGGCGTCTTCTACCTCACCCGCGCCGTCCTGCCCCACCTCAACGAGGGCGGCAGCATCGTCAACCTGACCTCCATGGCGGGCCACCGCGGCAGCATCCGGCACGCGCACTACGCGGCGACCAAGGGCGCCCTGCTCGCCTTCTCCCGCAGCCTCGCCTGGGAACTGGGCTCCCGGGCGCGGATCAACATGGTCTCGCCCGGGATCATCGAGACCCCCATGACCCGCGACTACGTCGCCACCCGCGGCGACACCGCGCTGGCCACCACCCCCATGGGCCGCCTGGGCAGGCCGGCGGAGGTCGCCTCCGTCGTCACGTTCCTCTGCTCGCCCGCGGCGAGCTTCGTGCAGGGCGAGGTCATCCACGTCAACGGCGGTATGCACATGGCCTGAGCACCCGCGCGCCGGGGCGGCCGGGGGAGAACCAGGGGCGGCCGGGACCAGGAGAGGAATCACCCGGCTCAGCCCACGGAGAAAGACAGGGAACGGAACATGACGACCGAAGCGGCGAGCTACCCCGATCTGCGCGGCAGGTCCGTGTGCGTCACCGGCGCGGCGCGCGGCCTGGGCCTGGCGATGGCCACCGCCTTCGCGCACGCCGGCTGCCATGTGCTGCTGCTCGACATCGACGGCGGCGAACTGGACCGCGTACGGCCCCTGCTGGTGGCGCGCCACCCGGACCGGGTGATCGCGACGGCCACCGCCCCGGTGAGCGATGAGGACGCCGTGGCGGCGGCGCTCGCGGACTTCACCGCGCGCACCGGGGAGCTGTCCGTCATGGTCGGCAACGCGGGGATGTCCGCCAACGCGCCGTCCCTCGACCTCGAACTGGGGCGCTGGCACGCCGCGCTGGACGTCAATCTCACGGGCGTCTTCGTCTGCGCGCGGGCGGCCGCCCGCCTCATGCGCGACGGCGACGGGGGCGTCATCCTCACCACCTCGTCGATGTACGGGGTGACCGCGGGGCCCGAACGCGCGGCGTACTGTGCGACCAAGGCCGCCGTCGCCTCCCTCACCAAGGTGCTGGCCGTCGAATGGGCCCCGTACGGCATCCGCGTCAACGCGCTGGCGCCCGGCTATGTCGAGACCGACCTGGTGGCCCGGCTCGCCGCGGCCGGCCGGCTGGACACGGCGGCACTGCGCCGCCGCACCCCGCGCGGCGTCCTCGGGCGGTCGGCGGACATCGCCCACCTCGCCCTCTTCCTGGCCTCCGACGTGTCCGCGAACATCACCGGCCAGGTGATGGTCAGCGACGGCGGCTGGACGGCCGACGGCTACGCCGTGACACCGGGTTAGGGCGCACCCGGCCGGGCACCGTCGCCCGGCGGCGCCGCACCGGCGACGGCCCGCCACGCGCGCCGCACGCGGGTCCCGCCCGCCCCGGCGCACCCCGTGCACCGCCGACCGGATCGGCACCGGCCGCCGCCGAGTCCCCTACAAGCTCCGCCGCCGCGCCGCCATACTGGACGGGCAGGACACGCAGGGGGAGCTGCGCGACGGAACGGAGTCGGCGACGGGGGCGGCGGTACACGATGGTGGAGAGCAGGCTGATCCAGGGACGCTACCGGCTGCTCGAACGGATCGGACGCGGCGGGATGGGCGAGGTGTGGCGCTCCCGCGACGAATCGCTGGGCCGCCAGGTCGCCGTCAAATGTCTCAAGCCCGTGGGGCCGCAGCACGACGCGTCGTTCCTGCGGGTGCTGCGCGAGCGGTTCCGCCGGGAGGCCCGGGTCGCGGCCGCGCTCCAGCACCGCGGTATCACCGTCGTCCATGACTTCGGCGAGGACGGCGACACCCTCTTCCTCGTCATGGAGCTGCTGACCGGCCGCAACCTCAGCCAGCTGCTGGACGACAACCGGCGCGAACCGCTGCCCGTCGTGGACATCGTCGAGATCGCCGAACAGCTCACCGCCGCGCTCGCCTACACCCACGAACAGGCCGTCGTCCACCGCGATCTGAAACCGGCCAACATCGTGCGGACCGCCGACGGCACGGTCAAGATCTGCGATTTCGGTATCGCCCGCCTCGGCGACGACATCGGCTTCACCGCCCGGCTGACCGGCACAGGTATGGCCATGGGCACCCCGCACTACATGTCCCCCGAGCAGATCGGCGCCGGCACCGTCGACCACCGCAGCGACCTCTACTCCCTGGGCTGTGTGCTGTACGAGATCACCACCGGAGTCCCGCCGTTCGATCTGGGGGACGCCTGGGCGGTGCTCATCGGGCACCGCGACACCGCCCCGGAACCCCCGCGCAACCGGCGCCCGGACCTGCCCGAGGCGTACGAACGGATCGTGCTGGACCTGCTGGCCAAGGACCCGGACGACCGGCCGCGGGACGCCGCCGAACTGGGCAAACGCCTCGCCGACGCCCGCCGGCCGCAGGCCGGCCACCCCACCGTGGCGGCGGCGCCCGCGAACGGCGAGCACGGCGAGCACGGCATGAGTGGTGTGGACGATCCGGAGACCGCCGGCACGCATCGGCTGCCCTCGTGGACGCGGGGGATGACCGGCGGTTCCCCGGCGAGCGGCGCCCGTCCGGCCGGTCCGGGGCCGTCGGGTCAGGGCCTCGATGCCCTCACCGACACCTGGACCCGCGGCCCCGCGGCACCGCACAGCGAGGCGTCCCCGGCCGCAGTGCCCGCCGGCCCGGCCGGTGAGCCGCGCACCGCCCTCGCCGCCCGGCACGCCGCCGGGCTCGCCCTCGGCCGGCAGGGCCGCTGGTCGGCGGCGGGCGACGTACACCGCGCCGTCGCCGCCGAACGCGCGCGGCTCCTCGGGCCCGACCACTCCGACACTCTCGCCAGCCACTTCGAGGAAGCCCGCGCCCTCGACCGGTCGGGGCACCCCGCCGCCGCACTGACCGGGTACGAGCGGGTCGCCGCGGCCCGCGCCCGCAGCCTGGGCGCGGACCACCCCGACACCCTCACCGCCCGGCTGGCGACCGGCCACGCGCTCGGCCGGCTCGGCCGGCACTTCGAGGCGCACCAGGTCTGCGCCGCGGTGCTGGCCGGGCGGACGCGTGCGCTGGGCCCCGACCACCCCGACACCCTCAGCTGCCGCCACCACCTCGCGTTCAACCTCCGCAGGCTGGGGCGGCTGGAGGACTGCCACGCGATGGCCCGGGAGGTGGCCGAGGCGCGCGCCCGGGTACTCGGCGAGCGGCACCCCGAAACCCTCCGCACCCGCTACGAAATCGCCGGCGTGCTGGGGCAGTTGGGGAGGTGGGAGGAGGCGCTGCGGGGCTACCGGCAGGTGGCGGACGCACGGGCCGGGACGCTCGGCCCCGACCACCCCGACACCCTCGCCGCCCGCTACGAGGTCGGGATCGGTCTGGGCCGGCTGGGCCGCAGCGGGGAGGCCCTGGCGCTCTACCGCGAGCTGGCGGCGGCCCGTACTCGCGTCCAGGGCGCCGACGATCCGGAGACGCTGCGGGCCCGGCACGGCCTGGGCGTCAACCTGGGGCGGCTCGGCTGCTGGGAGGAGGCGCTGGCCGAGGCCCGCGAGGTGGCGGCGGCGCGCGTGCGCGTCCTGGGCGCCGACCACCCCGACACCCTGGTCAGCCGCCGGGAGGTCGCCGTGGCGCTGGGCTGGCTGGGCCGCTGGGCTGACGCGCTGGGCGGCTACCGCCAGGTCGCCGACGCCCGCGAACGGGTCCTGGGCGCGGCCCATCCGGACGCGCTGGCCAGCCGCGGCGACCAGGCCCAGTGCCTGGAGCAGCTGGGCCGCACCGCCGAGGCCGTCGCACTCTACCGCCGGGTCGCGACGCTGCGTCAGGAGCGCGCGGCCCGGCGGTAGCGGCGCCGTGCCCCGCCGGACGGGTCAGCGTGCGGTGATCCGGTAGAGCACCGTGGCGTGCGGCGGTACGTCCTTCGCGACGATGTCCCGCCCGGCGGACGTGGTGCGGCCGGTGACCAGCTCGCGCAGCCGGTAGGAGGCGGCGGGCGGCAGTCCGGCCGCGGCGGCTGTGGTGGCGAGCGTGCGCCGGGAGTCGCCGGAGTTGAACAGGGCGACGGCCCGGTCACCGTTCTTCAGCGGCTTGGACAGCACCGTGAAACCGTCACCCTGCGCCACGATCCGGCCCTGGACGCCGAGCGGGTCCTGGTCGACGGCGATGACGTCCCTGTTGCCCAGCGCCCGGCGCGCCGTCGCGCCGATCCGGGTCAGGTCCGTACTGGAGATCAGCGGTGCGGCCATCATCGACCACAGCGACATCTGGCTGCGCGTCTCGTCCGCCGTCAGCCCCGGGTCGCCGGTCAGCAGGAAGTCGGGGTCGTTCCAGCGGCCGGGCCGCTGAAGGGGGGCCAGCTTGGCGTTGTAGTCGAAGTTGTAGACGATCGAGGACCATTTCGTGGCCGGGTCCTGCTCCCGCGTCGCGATGTCCCGCCCGCCCCGCCACAGATTGCCGAGCCGGGCGGACCAGCCGATGACCTGGTGCCAGACGCTGTCGCCGTTGTACTGGAAATAGGCCGGCGCGGACACCGAGAAGGTGATGGGGCGGCCGGCGGCGGTCAGCGCGCCGCTCATCTTCTCGTACGCCTCGCGGTACGCCTGCTCCTTGGTCTGTCCGGCGGGCACGGGCACATTGCAGCCGTCGGCCTTGAGGTAGTCGACCTTCCAGCGCGCGAACTGGTCGGCGTCCTGCTGGAAATGGCCGAGACTGCCCGGGAACTTGCCGCAGGTGGCGGTGCCGACATCCTCGTAGATGCCGAACTTCAGCCCCATCGCGTGCAGTTGACGGCCCACGTACGCCATGCCGTGCGGGAACTTCACCGGGTCCGCGACCAGCTCGCCCCGGGACCCGCGCTGCTTGGCCATCCAGCAGTCGTCGACGGTGACGGTGCGGTAGCCCCTCTTCGCGAGCCCCGTGCGCACCAGCGCCCGCGCGTTGTCCAGCACGACCTGCTCGTTGATGTCGCACATGTAGTAGGACCAGTTGTTCCAGCCCATCGGGGGTGTCGGGGCCAGGTTCGGATACGGCGCGACGGCGGCTGCCGGGTCCGCGTCGGCGGCCGCCGGGCCGGTGGCCGAGAGCAGTCCCGCCGCGCAGGCGGCCACGGCCGTCAGCCCGGCGACGGTGCGGCCGGTGCGGGATACCGAAAAGACCGAAAACGGGGACACGGGTCACCTCACGGGTGGGCGGGACGGCCGGAGCGGCGCACGGGCCGGGTGGTGCCGGGGCGGCGCACGGCCGGACGCTAAGAGGCGGCCCGGACCCGGTCAAGAAGCCTCGCTGCCCGGGACGGAGGATTCAGCCGCCTGCGCCTGGCGACCCCGGTCACCCCGTGCTACCAAGAGACATGCCGGAACGGACTTCGTACGACGTGGTCATCGTCGGCGGCGGACACAACGGACTGGTCGCCGCCGCCTATCTCGCACGCGCCGGGCGCAGCGTGCTCGTGCTGGAACGCCTGGCGCACACCGGTGGGGCCGCGGTCTCGACCCGGGCGTTCGCCGGGGTCGACGCCCGGCTCTCCCGCTACTCCTACCTGGTCAGCCTGCTGCCACCGAAGATCGTCCAGGATCTCGGCCTGCGCTTCGCGGTCCGCAAACGCACCGTCGCCTCCTACACCCCCGCCGTCCGCGACGGCCGTTCGACCGGCCTCCTGGTAGGCGGCGGGCCGGACCGCACCCGCCGGGCGTTCGCCGAACTCACCGGCTCGGACCGGGAGTTCACCGCCTGGCAGTGCTTCTACGGCCGGACGCGGCGGCTCGCCGAGCGGGTCTTCCCGACGCTCACCGAACCGCTGCCCAGCCGCGCCGCACTGCGCGCCGGGATCGACGACGACGCCACCTGGCACGCGCTCTTCGAACGCCCGCTGGGTGAGGCGGTCGAGGAAGCCTTCACCGACGACCTGGTGCGCGGCGTGGTGCTCACCGACGCCCTGATCGGCACCTTCGCCGCCGCCCACGACCCCTCGCTGCGGCAGAACCGCTGCTTCCTCTACCACGTCATCGGCGGCGGCACCGGCGACTGGGACGTCCCGATCGGCGGTATGGGCGCGCTCACCGACGCGCTGGCCGACGCCGCCCGCGGCGCCGGGGCGGAGATCGTCACGGACTGCGCGGTGACCGGTATCGCGACGGACGGCCGGACGGCGGAGGTGACGTGCGCAGCGGGCCCGGTCGGCGCCCGCCGGGTGCTGGTCAACGCCGCGCCACGGGAGCTCGCCCGGCTGCTCGGCGAAGCGCCGCCACCGCCCGCCGAGGGCGCTCAGCTCAAGGTCAATATGCTGCTCACCCGGCTGCCGCGGCTGCGCGATCCGGGGGTGGACGCGCGGGAGGCGTTCTCCGGGACGTTCCATGTCGCCGAGGGCTACCGGCAGTTGGAGACCGCCTACCGGCAGGCCGCGGCCGGTGAGCTGCCCGCCACGCCGCCCAGCGAGATCTACTGCCACTCCCTGACCGACCCCTCGATCCTCGGCTCGGAGCTGGTCCGCCGGGGCTACCACACGCTCACCCTCTTCGGGCTGCACACCCCGGCCCGGCTGTTCGCCGCCGACACCCCCGGGCACCCCGCCGCCCGCGACCGGCTGCTCGCCGCCACCCTCGCGGAGCTGGACACCCACCTCGCCGAACCGCTCGCCGACTGCCTGGCCCGCGACGCCGACGGCCGGCCCTGCGTCGAGGCCCGCAGCCCGCTGGATCTGGACCGCGAACTGGGGCTGCCCGGCGGCAACATCTTCCACCGCGAGCTGGCGTTCCCGTACGCGGACCCGGACGGCGCGGCGACCGCACCGGGCCGCTGGGGTGTGGCGACCGGGCACGCCAACGTCCTGCTGTGCGGGGCGGGCGCGGTGCGCGGCGGGGGAGTGAGCGGCATCCCCGGGCACAACGCGGCGATGGCGGTGCTGGAGGAGGACCGGGAGCGGCCGCGGGGGCGGGGCGGGCGCGTCGGCGACCGGCCGGGAAGCGGGCAGCCGGCCGCCGGGTGACCGGTGGCGCAGACGGGCGCCGGGCGGGCCGGCGGGGCCGCCCGCCTCCGTGGCCACGGTGCGCGGTGCGGCACCCGGTCCGGCCCTGCGGTGGTGCCCCGGGCCCGTGGTGTCCTGCGCCGCGCACCGGACCTCCCGGCCGTGGCCGGTGCGGTCCGGAATCTGACGTGGCATCAGAAACCCTCTTCCCTCGTACGGCGCGCTGCGGCATCCTGCGCCCATGCAGACGGAGTTGAGCAACACGCTGGGAGCCGAATACGCCGTCTTCGGGTTCACCCCCTTCCCCGCGGTCGCCGCCGCGATCACCCGGGCCGGCGGCTTCGGGGTGCTCGGCGCGGTCCGCTACACCGCGCCGGACGACCTCGCCCGCGACCTCGACTGGATGCAGGACCACACCGGGGGACTGCCGTACGGCCTCGACGTGGTGATGCCCGCCAAGAAGGTGGCGGGCGTCAGCGAGGCCGAGGTCGAGGCGATGATCCCCGAGGGGCACCGCCGCTTCGTCGACGGCCTCCTCGACCGCCACCAGGTGCCGCGGCTCGCCGCGGGCGAGGCGTCCGGCTGGCGGATCACCGGCTGGATGGAGCAGGTCGCCCGCGACCAGCTCGACGTGGCGTTCGGCTATCCGATCAAGCTGCTCGCCAACGCGCTGGGCTCCCCGCCCGCCGATATCGTCCGGCGCGCCCACGACCACGGCGTCCTCGTCGCCGCGCTGGCCGGCAGCCCCCGGCACGCCCGGCACCACCGGGACGCCGGTATCGACATCGTCGTCGCGCAGGGCTACGAGGCCGGCGGGCACACCGGCGAGATCGCCACCATGGTGCTCACCCCCGAAGTGGTGGCCGCCGTCGATCCGCTGCCGGTGCTCGCCGCGGGCGGCATCGGCACCGGCGAGCAGATCGCCGCCGGGCTGGCCCTCGGCGCGCAGGGCGTCTGGCTCGGCTCCCTCTGGCTCACCACCGAGGAGGCCGAACTGCACTCCCGGCGGCTGACCCGGAAACTGCTCGCCGCCGGGCCCGGCGACACCGTCCGCTCCCGCGCCCTGACCGGTAAACCCGCCCGCCAGTTGCGCACCGAGTGGACCGACGCCTGGGACGACCCGGGCGGCCCCGGCGCCCTGCCCATGCCGTTGCAGGGCCTGCTGGTCGCCGAGGCCAACTCCCGTATCCAGCGGTACGAGGTGGAACCGCTGCTCGGCACGCCGGTCGGCCAGATCGTCGGCCGGATGAACAGCGAACGCAGTGTGCAGGCCGTCTTCGACGACCTGACCCGCGGTTTCGAGCGGGCCATCGACCGCATCAACCGCATCGCCGGACGCGCCTGATCCCGAGGAGGAGAGCGCCATGACCCACGACTCACCGCCCAGGGGCTTCTGGGCGCAGGCCGCCGCCGATCCGGACCGGGTGGTGCTGATCGCCCCGGACGGCACGGAGTGGACCGCGGGGCGGTTGCACGCCGCGAGCAACCAGCTCGTGCACGGACTGCGCGCCGCCGGACTGGCGCGCGGCGACGCGTTCGCCGCCGTCCTCCCCAACGGCGTGGAGTTCTTCACCGCCTATCTCGCCGCGTCCCAGGCCGGCTTCTACCTCGTCCCCGTCAACCACCACCTGGTCGGACCGGAGATCGCCTGGATCGTCGCCGACTCCGGTGCGAAGGTGCTGATCGCCCACGAGCGGTTCGCCGACGCCGCCCGCCGCGCCGCCGACGAGGCGCACCTCCCGGCGGACCGGCGCTACGCCGTCGGCGGCGCCGCCGACGGTTTCGTCCCGTACGAGCGGCTGCTGGCCGGTCAGCCGCGGTCCGCGCCCGCCGACCGCACCCTCGGCTGGGTCATGAACTACACCTCGGGCACCACCGGACGCCCCCGCGGCATCCGCCGCCCGCTGCCCGGCACGCCCCCGGAGGAGAGCCATCTCGGCGGCTTTCTCGCCATCTTCGGCATCACCCCGTTCGACGGCAACGTCCACCTCGTCTGCTCGCCGCTCTACCACACCGCGGTGCTCCAGTTCGCGGCCGCCGCCCTGCACCTCGGGCACCGGCTCGTCGTGATGGACAAGTGGACGCCACAGGACATGCTCGCCCTGATGGACACCCACCGCTGCACCCACACCCACATGGTGCCCACCCAGTTCCACCGCCTCCTCGCGCTCCCCGCGGAGATCCGGACGGCATACGACGTCAGCTCGATGCGGCACGCCATCCACGGCGCCGCGCCCTGCCCCGACCACGTCAAACGCGCGATGATCGACTGGTGGGGCGGCTGCGTGGAGGAGTACTACGCGGCGAGCGAGGGCGGCGGCGCCTTCGCCACCGCACAGGACTGGCTCAAGAAGCCGGGGACGGTCGGCAGAGCCTGGCCGATCAGCGAACTGGCCGTCCTCGACGACGACGGCAACCGGCTGCCCGCCGGCGAGGTGGGCACCGTCTACATGAAGATGGCCACCGGCGGTTTCAGCTACCACAAGGACGAGGGCAAGACGCGCGAGAACCGGATCGGCGACTTCTTCACCGTCGGCGACCTCGGCCATCTGGACCGGGACGGCTATCTCTTCCTCCACGACCGCAAGATCGACATGATCATCTCGGGCGGGGTCAACATCTACCCCGCCGAGATCGAGTCGGTGCTGCTCGGCCACCCCGCCGTCGCCGACGCGGCCGCCTTCGGCATCCCGCACGACGACTGGGGCGAGGAGGTCAAGGCCGTGGTGGAGCCCGCCGACGGCCACCCGCCGGGCCCCGGCCTGGCCGCGGAGATCCTGGCGCACTGCGCACGGCACCTCGCGGACTACAAACGGCCCAAGTCCGTCGACTTCCTCGCGGCCATGCCCCGCGACCCCAACGGCAAGCTCTACAAACGGCGGCTGCGCGACCCGTACTGGGCGGGGCGGGACCGCGCCGTGTAGCCACCGGACCGCCGGATGTCTTGACCCGCGCCGGGGCGCGGCCGAGGATCACGCCATGACCCGAGCGCGGAGCAACACGGTCGACGACGTCCTGCGGCGCAGCGCGCGCCGGGTGCCGCGGCGGACGGCGGTGCGGTATGCGGACCGGACCTGGACCTACCGCGCACTGGACGCCGCGGTGAGCGCCGCGGCCCGCGTCCTGCTGGCGGACGGGCTCCGCGCCGGCGACCGGGTCGCCTCCTACGGCCACAACTCCGACGCGTACCTCATCGGCTTCCTGGCCTGCGCCCGCGCCGGCCTGGTGCATGTGCCGGTCAACCATGGCCTCACCGGCGAGGACCTGCGCTACATCCTGGCGCAGTCGGGCAGCGCACTGGTGCTCACCGACCCCGCACTCGCCGGCCGGCTGCCGGACACGGTGCGCAGCATGCCGCTGCGCGACGCCCCGGACGGGCTGCTGGAGCGGCTGGCCGGGGCCGCCGCGGCGCCCGGCGGACCGGATCCGGCCGGGGCGCGGGCCGACGGCACGGCGGCCGACGAGGCGCTCGTGCAGCTCCTCTACACCTCCGGCACCACCGCGCTGCCGAAGGGCGCCATGATGACGCACCGCGCGCTGGTGCACGCCTACACCAGCGCCGTCGTCGCCCTGGACCTGCGGGAGACGGACCGGCCGGTGCACTCGCTGCCGCTCTACCACGCCGCGCAGCTGCACGTCTTCCTGCTGCCCTACCTGGCGGTCGGCGCGGAGAACCTCATCCTGGACGGTCCCGACCCGGCGCGGCTCCTCGAACTGGTGGCGGCGGGCCGGGCGGACAGCCTGTTCGCGCCGCCGACCGTGTGGATCGGACTGTCGAACCACCCGGACTTCGCGGTCCGCGATCTGCGCGGTCTGCGCAAGGCGTACTACGGCGCCTCGATCATGCCGGTGCCGGTGCTGGCCCGGCTGCGCGCCCGGCTGCCACAGCTCGCCTTCTACAACTGCTTCGGGCAGAGCGAGATCGGGCCGCTGGCCATGGTGCTGGGCCCGGCCGAACACGAGGACCGGCCGGACTCCTGCGGGCGGCCGGTGCTGTTCGTGGAGGCGCGGCTGGTGGACGAGGCGGGTCAGGAAGTGCCGGCCGGCACCCGGGGCGAGATCGTCTACCGCTCCCCGCAGCTGTGCACCGGCTACTGGGACAAGCCCGCGGAGACCGCCGAGGCGTTCCGGGACGGCTGGTTCCACTCCGGGGACCTGGCCGTCCAGGACGCCGACGGCTATGTCACGGTCGTCGACCGGATCAAGGACGTCATCAACTCCGGTGGTGTGCTGGTCGCCTCGCGCCAGGTGGAGGACGTGCTCTACGAGCATCCCCAGGTGGCGGAGGTGGCCGTCATCGGGCTGCCGGACGAGCGCTGGATCGAGGCGGTGACCGCCGTCGTCGTACGGCGTACGGGCGCGGACGGCGACGGCGACGGGGTGGGGGAGCGGGAGCTGATCGACGCGGCCCGCGCGCGCCTCGCGGCGTTCAAGGCGCCCAAACGGGTGCTGTTCGTGGACGCGCTGCCGCGCAACGCCAGCGGCAAGGTCCTCAAGCGGGAACTGCGCGACCGGTTCGGCCCTGCCTGATCCGGCGTTGCCCGGTCCGGCCCGGCGTGCTGCGGCACTGCCCGATCCGGCCCTGCCCGATCCGGTGGTGCCCGAGCGGTCACCACGGGTGCGGCGCCGGCTCCGGGGAGCGGCTCCCGGGGCGCGTCCGGTCCGCCGCCACCCGTACGAAGGGCGACTGTCAGTGCCCCCTGCCATGCTGAGAAGTGGCCGGCGCGAGGCCCACGGAACCGGCCGGGCGGGGCCACCCCGTCCCCACCCCACAGCACACACGCCCACCCACCGGACACACCCGACAGAACCCCACCCAACGGACGCACCCTCAGACGCCCCGCCCCCGGCCCCCAGCGGACCGCACCGCGGGCCCGGCCCCCGCATGGCGGGTGCCGTCTCGCCCCGTACACCGGAGGAATTCCCATGCTGACGACCGATTTCGTCCCGGGCACACCGAACTGGCTCGACCTCGGGGCCCCCGATATCGACGCCGCCACCACCTTCTACTCCGCCGTCTTCGGCTGGACCTTCCACTCGGCCGGTCCGGAGGCGGGCGGCTACGGCTTCTTCCAGCGCGACGGCCGGACCGTCGCCGCCGTCGGCCCGCTGGAGGAGGGCGCGAGCTCCGCCTGGACGGTGTACTTCCACTCCGCCGACGCCGAGGCCACGGTCAAGGCGGTCGAGCAGGCCGGCGGCTCGGTCCGCTTCCCGCCGATGGAGGTCTTCACCGCCGGGCGGCTGGCCGGGTTCACCGATCCGACGGGCGCCGATTTCGCCGTGTGGGAGCCCCGTGACGTCAAGGGCCTGGAAGCGGTCATGGAGCCCGACACCCTCTGCTGGACGGAGCTCTACACCACCGACGCGGCCGCCGCGAAGGACTTCTACCGCGCCGTCTTCTCCTGGCAGACCCAGGACATGCCGATGGCCGGCGACCTCGTCTACACCGTGGTGTCCTCGCCCGGCGGCGGCAAGGGTGACGACACGGGGCAGGGCGGCATCATGCAGCTGGCGCAGATGAATCTGGCGGCCGGTTCGCGGTCGGAGTGGCACCCGTACTTCGGCGTGACCGACTGCGACGCCACCGTCGCCTCGGCCGCCGCGCACGGCGCCACGGTCATCATCCCCCCGGCCGACGCACCCGGAGTCGGCCGGCTGGCCATGCTGACGGACCCGGCCGGCGCCCCGTTCGCCGTCATCAAGGGCGACCCGGCGATGTCCTGATCCGGCGATGTCCTGATCGGGCGAGGACCTGATCCGGCGGCGGCCCGGTCCGGCGGCCGTCGCCGGACCGCGCCCGCGCCGCCCGCCCGGCGCCGCCCGCCCGGCGCCGCCTGCCCGGCTCCGTCAGCCCCGCTCCCGCGGCCGCGCGTCGACAATGCGCTTGATCTTGCCGACCGAGCGCTCCAGCGTCTCCGGATCGACGATCTCGACGTCGACCGAGACCCCGATACCGTCCTTGACGCAGCGCGCGATCCGCCCAGCGGCCGCCGTACGCGCCTCCGGGGCCGCGTCCGGCCGGGCCTCGGCGCGTACGGTCAGCCGGTCCATCCGGCCCTCGCGGGTGAGCCGCAGCTGGAAATGCGGGGCGACGCCCGGCGTCCGCAGCACGATCTCCTCGACCTGCGCGGGGAAGAGGTTGACCCCGCGCAGGATGATCATGTCGTCGCTGCGCCCGGTGATCTTCTCCATCCGGCGGAAGGCGGGGCGGGCGGTGCCGGGCAGCAGCCGGGTCAGATCACGGGTGCGGTAGCGGACGATCGGCATCGCCTCCTTGGTGAGCGAGGTGAACACCAGCTCACCGGAGGCACCGTCGGGCAGCACCTCGCCGGTGATCGGATCGACCACCTCCGGATAGAAGTGGTCCTCCCAGATGTGCAGCCCGTCCTTGGTCTCCACGCACTCCTGCGCGACCCCCGGCCCCATCAGCTCCGACAGGCCGTAGATGTCCACCGCGTCGATCGCGAACCGTTCCTCGATCTCGCGGCGCATCTCCTGCGTCCACGGCTCGGCGCCGAAGATGCCCACCTTGAGCGAGGTCGACCGGGGATCGATGCCCTGCCGCTCGAACTCGTCCAGCAGGGTGAGCATGTACGACGGCGTCACCATGATGATCTCGGGGCGGAAGTCCCGGATGATCTGCACCTGCCGGCTGGTCATCCCGCCGGACGCCGGCACGACGGTACAGCCGAGCCGCTCCGCCCCGTAATGCGCGCCGAGACCGCCGGTGAACAGGCCGTATCCGTAGGCGATATGGACGGTGTGACCGGCCCGCCCGCCGGCCGCATGGATCGAGCGGGCCACCACATCCGCCCAGGACGACAGATCGCGTGCGGTGTAGCCGACGACCGTCGGACGGCCCGTCGTGCCGCTGGAGGCGTGGATGCGGCGGACCTCGCTCCGGGGGACGGCGAACATCCCGAAGGGGTAGTTGGACCGCAGATCGTCCTTGACGGTGAACGGGAACCGGGTGAGATCACCGAGCGAGCGGCAGTCCTGCGGCCGTACCCCGGCCCGGTCGAAGGACGTGCGGTAGAAGGGAACGTGGTCGTACGCGTGCTGCAACGAGGCGCGCAGCCGTGTCAGCTGGAGTTCCCGCAACGCGTCCCTGGAGAGCCTTTCGGTCTCGTCGAACGCCGCCCTGCCCGTAGCCGCTTCCGGCATGGAGTGTCACCCGCCTTGTCTCCCTACCGATCATTCGGTAGCTGAATGCGGGTCCAAACAATCAGCGCGCGGCGAGCACGTCAAGGGGTGTGCCACGAACGGCTCCCGGGCGGCGGCCACGCCGGAGCGGGGTGCGGAAGGCGCAGGTCGGTGCGGTGCGGCCGGTCTACCGGGTCGGTGGGGGCGGCGGGATGTGCCGCCGGCGGTGCCGCCGCACCGCCCGGGGCGGACCGGCACCGGGCCGCTCCCCGTCCACGAGGGGTGGCCCCGCGTGTTTCTCACCGCGGCCGGTCCGTGCCCGGCGCCGCGGGCGTGGGGCGGGTCCACGGAGCGCCGTCGGCCCGCCGGACGGCACCGCACGTCACACGTGCCGCAGACCGCTCCCCGTGGGCAGCTCCGGCAGCGTCTTGTCGTAGAGCCAGGATTGCAGGAGCGGCCGGACCGCCCGGACGGTGTGCCGGTCCGCGTGGGTGATGAACGCCTCCGTGTCGCTGGTCCGGCCGCGGTGCGTGTCGTGCCAGGCGCGCAGCATGGGGAAGAAGCGGTCGTCGCCCATGGCCAGTCGCAGCGCGTGCAGGGTGCAGGCGCCGCGGACGTAGACCCGGTTGTCGAAGATATGGCGCGGGCCCGGCTCGGCGAGACAGAGGTCCTGGTCACGGCGGCCCATCGAGACGCGCTCACGGCGGGCGATGGTGTCCGCGTCGTCCTCCCCGAGGTGCTCGGACCACAGCCACTCGGCGTAGGTGGCGAACCCCTCGTTCAGCCAGATGTGCCGCCAGTCGCTGAGGCCGACGCTGTTGCCGTACCACTGGTGGGCCATCTCGTGCGCGACCAGCGTCTCCCAGCCCCGCTTCCCGTCGATGTGGTTGCGGCCGAAGACGGAGAGCGTCTGGTTCTCGACCGGTTCCGCGAGGTCGGCGTCCACCACCACGGCGCCGTACGACTCGAAGGGGTACGGGCCGAAGAGCTCGGTGAAGTGCCGCAGCATCTCGGGCTGGCGCCCCAGGTCGTATCGGGCGGCTTCGGCCAGCCGCGGCGGGAAGGCGTTGTGCAGCGAGACGGGCCGGCCGTCGACCGTGGTGACGGCCGGCAGATGCTCGTGCTGGAAGCGGCCCGTGTAGAGAGCGGCCAGATAGGAGGACATCGGGCCCGGGTGGTGGTAGGTCCACACCTCCGTCCGCCCGTCCTGGCTGCGCTCGTGCAGGGTGCCGTTGGCGAGCGCCTGGTGGCCGCGCGGGACGGTGATCCGGAAGGTGTAGGCGGCCTTGTCGTCGGGGCGGTCGTTGCACGGGAACCAGGACGGCGCGCCCAGCGGCTGGGACGCCACCAGCGTCCCGTCGTAGCGGTCGCCGGTACGGTCCCAGCCGATGGAGCCGAACGGCGAGCGCAGCGGGCCGGGCCGTCCCCGGTAGCGCACGTCGAGGGTGAACGGCGCCCCGGCGGCGATCCGGCGCGGCGCCTCCAGGAACAGCTTGCCCTGCCGCTGCCGGGTGCGCGCCGCCCGCCCGTCCACCTCGGCGGAGTGCACCGAGAGCCGCGCGAGATCCAGCTCCACCCGGTCCAGCGGGGGGCCGGCCACGGCGTCGATCCGGGCGCGGCCGTCGAGCCGGCCGCTGTCCGGGTCGTAGGCCAGGCGCAGATCGTAGGCGACCGTGCGGTGGGCGGCCGTGCCGTGCTGGGGGAAGTAGCGGTCGGCGCGGCCGGTGGAGCAGTCGGCCGCGGCGGCGAGCGGGAGCAGGGCGGCGGTCCTGACCAGCGCCCTGCGGGTGCACCAGGTCATGCGGGGCCGCCTCCTTCGACGGCCCCCACCGGAGTGCCGGGCGCACCCACTGCCACCGGAGTGCCGGGCGCACCCGCCGCCACCGGGGTGCCGGTGGCGCGCACACCGCTCCGCGCGCCGCCCGTGGCCCCCGCGATCGGATTGCCCGCCCATCTGGTCCCCGCCGGGACGCTCTCGCCGCGCATCACCAGGGAGGACGGCCCGATGGAGGCGTGCGCCCCCACGGCGGTACCCGGCAGCGAGATGCTGTGCGGACCCAGCGAGGAGCCCGCCGCGAGGTGGACGGTGTCCAGCCGCATGATCCGGTCGTGGAAGAGGTGGGTCTGGAGCACACAGCCGCGGTTGACGCTCACCCCGTCCCCGAGGGTGATCAGATCCGTCTCCGGCAGCCAGTGCGTCTCGCACCACACACCGCGGCCGATCCGGGCCCCGAGGCTGCGCAGCCACCAGTTCAGCACGGGCGTACCGGTGAACGCGTTGGTCATCCATGGGACGGCGAGCGATTCGACGAAGGTGTCGTACAGCTCGTTGCGCCACACGAACGAGGACCACAGCGGATGCTCGCCCGCCGTGAAGCGGCCCACCAGCAGCCACTTCGCCGCGGTCGTGGTCAGCGCGGCCACCGCCGCCGCGAGCAGCAGCAGCGGCGCGCCCACCAGGACCGCCAGGCCGGGCCCGCCGGTGTCCAGCGCGCCCTGTTCGGTGAGCAGCACGGCCTCGGTGAGCGCCATCGCGCACATCAGCGGCAGCACCCGGCACAGTTCGACGGCGGCGCGCGCCACCACCAGCCGGCGCGGCGGCTCGAAGGTGCGTCCCACCTCACCGGCCGTCGCCACCCGCGGCAGCGGCAGCGCGGGCCGCCCCAGCCAGGAGGTGCCCGGTTCGCTGTGCTCCGGGGCGTCCGACAGCACACCGATCAGGCTCTCGTCGGGCACCGCGCGGTCCGGCCCCACGATGCCGGAGTTGCCGACGAAGGACCGCCGCCCGATACGCGCGGTCCCCAGCCGCAGCCAGCCGCCGCGCAGTTCGTACGGAGCGACCAGCGTGTCGTCGGCGAGGAAGGCGAAGTCCTCGACGCTCAGCAGGGACGGCAGCGGCAGCACCGTGGAGATCTCGGCGCGCCGGCCGACCCGGGCGCCGAGCAGCCGCAGCCACAGCGGTGTCGCCAGGCTCGCGTAGAGCGGGAAGAGGGTGCCGCGGGCGCCGTCGACGAGACGGGTCACCAGCCAGGCCCGCCAGGCGACCGGGCCGCAGACCGGGTGCATACCGGGCCGGATGCCCCGGCCCAGCAGCCGGACCACGGCGGCGACCACCACCATCCAGCACAGCGTCGTGCCGATCGCGATCGCCGGGACGGCGGCGAACAGCCGCAGCGCCGCCGCGGAGAGCGTCGCGCAGTCGCGCACCAGGTAGTAGACGCCGACCAGCGCGGGCAGCGAGGCGAGCAGCGGCAGCGCCGGGAGTCCGGCCAGCGAGAG
Organism: Streptomyces sp. x-80; assembly: GCF_046549095.1. Taxonomy (NCBI): domain Bacteria; kingdom Bacillati; phylum Actinomycetota; class Actinomycetes; order Kitasatosporales; family Streptomycetaceae; genus Streptomyces; species Streptomyces sp. x-80. Next base: position 64,461 of record NZ_JAJPWM010000008.1, on the reverse strand, counting down.
GGCGTAGGCGGCGCTCCAGCGGCGGGAGCGCTCCGGCCTCGGCGCGGGCCAGCCCTTGCCGGCGATCTGCGCGTACCCCTTGGCGGGGCGGGCCGGCGAGCCGGTCCAGCAATTCCCCTCGGGCACCACGCCGTCCAGGCAGGCGCCGGGCGCCAGTTCGCCCTCCGGCCCGACCTCGGCACCGGGCATCAGCATGCTCCGGTGGCCGACGCGTGCCCCGGCCCCGATCCGTACGGCGCCGATGTGCAGCGTCTCCCCGTCCAGCCACCAGCCCGCCAGATCGGCCTCCGGCTCGACGCTCGCACCGTCGCCGAACTCGGCCAGCCCGGTCACCGGCGGCATGGCGTGCAGCGCCACGTTCGCCCCCACCCGGCAGCCCAGGGCACGGGCGTAGCGGCCCGCCCAGGGCGTACCCAGCAGCGCGGGGACGCCGAAGGCCGCGACGATCCGCTCGGCGCTCCACAGCCGCAGATGGACCCGGCCGCCGCGCGGATAGCTGCCCGGCACGATGGTGCGGGTCAGCGCGCGGGCGGCCCCGGCGCCGATCAGGAACCGGCCGGGGGCGCTCAGCAGTACCAGCCAGCCGGCGATCACCAGCCACCAGGAGGTGTACGGCGCCCACGCCTGCGGCGCCAGCAGGGCGAGCACATTGTCGGCCGTCATGATGCCGACCAGCACCCGCAGCCCCGCGATCACGAACAGCACCGTCTGTACCAGGAGTTGGGCCGCTCCGGTGCGCCGCCGTACCGGCCGCACCGGCCGGGCCGGGCCCGCTTCGCCCGCGAGGGAGTCCAGATGTCCGGCCATGTCCCGCAGCACCGGCTGCCGGTAGAGGTCGGCCACCGACACGCCCGGGTGGTGCGCGCGGAGTTCGGAGGCCAGCCGCGCCGCGCTCAGGCTGGTGCCGCCCAGTGCGAAGAAGTCGCTGTCCGCCCCGGGCCGGACGCCGAGCATGCGCTCCCACAGTTCCGCGAGCCGCGCGGCGCTCCCGGACAGTTCCTCGCCCGGTCCGCTCTCCGCGCCGCCGCCGCCGGCGAGCGCGGGCAGCGGCCAGGGGAGGGCGTCGCGGTCCACCTTGCCCGAGGTACGGGTGGGCAGCTCCGCGACCTCGGCGAGTACCGGTACCAGTGCGGCGGGCAGCCGGTCCGCCAGCACGCCGCGCGCGTGATCCGCCCGGAACCCCGTACCGCCGTCGGCGCCGTTCCCGGTCACCACGTAGCCGACCAGGATCTGTCCGCCGCCGGGGGTGGTGCGGACGGCGGCGGCGGCCCCGCGCACCCCGTCCAGCGCGCTCAGCGCGGCGTCGATCTCGCCGAGCTCGATCCGCCGGCCGCCCAGTTTGACCTGGTCGTCCGCCCGGCCGACGTAGACCAGCCCGGCGCGTTCGGCCCGTACGAGATCCCCGGTCCGGTAGGCGCGTGCCGCGTCCAGCGCGGCGCAGGGCCGAAACCGGTCCGCGTCCTTGACGGGGTCGAGATAGCGCGCGACGCCCGCGCCCGCGACCACCAGCTCGCCCTCGCAGCCGTAGGGCACCGGTTTGCCCGTGGCGTCGACGACCGCCAGCCGCCAGCCGTCCAGCGGCAGTCCGATGCGTACCGGCAGACCCGCGGTCATCCGGTCCGCGCACGCCACGACGGTCGTCTCCGTCGGGCCGTAGGTGTTCCACATCTCCCGTCCCGGTGTGGCGAACCGCTCCACGAGCCCGGCCGGGCACGCCTCACCGCCGACGATCAGCAGCCGTACCCGCGCGAGCGCCTCGTCCGGCCAGAGCGCGGCCAGCGTGGGCACCGTGGACACCACGGTGATGCCGCGTTCGATCAGCCAGCCGCCCAGCTCGTGGCCCGCCCGGACGAGCGAGCGCGGCGCGGGCACCAGGCAGGCGCCGTGCCGCCAGGCCAGCCACATCTCCTCGCACGAGGCGTCGAACGAGACGGACAGCCCCGCGAGGACCCGGTCGCCCGGTCCCAGCGGGCGGTCGCCCTCCTGGAGGAAGAGCCCCGCCTCGGCGTCGACGAACGCCGCGGCCGACCGGTGGCTGACCGCGACGCCCTTGGGGGCGCCGGTCGACCCCGACGTGAAGATGATCCAGGCGTCGTCCTGCGGCCCCGGAGCCTTCCCCGGTGTGCCGCCGCGCGGTTCGCCCCGCGGCGCGAGCCGCCCGTCCGCCCCGATCACGGCGCACACCCCGGCCTCCCGGAACACGGTGGCGGCGCGTTCGTCGGGGTCGTCGGCATCGACCGGGACGTAGGCGGCGCCGCTGCGCAGCACGGCGAGCAGGGACAGATACAGCTCGGCCGTGCCGGAGGGAATGCGGATGCCGACCCGGTCGCCGGGCCCGATGCCGTGCTCCGACAGCCTGCGGGCCCGGCGCGCGACCGCCGCGCTCAGCCCGCGGTAGTCGAGCACCTCGTCCCCGGTGTCGAGGGCGTCGGCGCCGGGGTGCGCGGCCGCGGTGGCATCCAGTACGTGAAGCAGGGTCCGGGGCGGCGGAGCGGCCGCCCCGTGGTAGATGCCCACCGCGGGGTGCGGCTCCGGCGGATCACAGGGGGATTCGAGTAGGGACGAAGACATGGGTATGCCTCTGTTCGACGCCAGTGGTACGGATACCCCTCGGATATCCGTCCCTACAGACGACCCCTACCCACGCCGGGTTCGCTATTCGACACCATATCTCCGTCAATCGAACACGCCATTCCGCACGCCCGAGGGGCCATCACCCCAGGCCCGCGCAGCGATGTGGCGGCTGCGCCCTGACCGGCCCATGGGCAAGACTTGACGCGGCCTGTGCGTTGTTTTCGCCGCCAAGGAGGGGATTGCGCTGCTTGCGTGGACATGGGGGCAGGCGTGTGGTAATGGGTGTGACAGGAGAGGGTGAGGGTGCGCCAGTACCGTAGCGTGGTGCGGACGCCTCAGGCGGGCCGGGTCGCGCTGCCCAGGAGGGCGACGACGGGCAGTGCCACGAAGCCGTCACCGACCGCGTGCGCGGCGGCCTTGCGGTCGTAGATCCGGCGGACGGCCGCGTACGACGCCGCGTCGAGCCGGGAGACCACCGTGCCGGTCAGCGGAGTGCCCGTCACGAGGTCGGTCCACCACTGGTCCGGATCGACGCGGTGCAGCCAGCTGACCGTCTCGACATCGGCGTCCGCGAACCCGGCGTCCGCCAGCAGCCCGTGGAACGCCGACGGACGGTCCGGTGCGGTGGAGGCGGCCAGGAACGGCCCCGCCTGGGGCACCCCGGCGGGGTACGGCACACCCGATTCGGCCAGCGCCTCGCCGAACAGCGCGAGCGCGCGCATCGGTTCCTTCTCCCAGCAGGTCAGCGCGAGCCGGCCGCCGGGGGCCAGCACCCGGCGCAGCTCCGCGAGCCCGGCGGCCGGATCGCCGAGGTGGTTGATCACGAAGTTGCCGACGACGGCGGAGAACTCCCCGTCGGGAAAGGGGAGTTCGGTGAGCAGCGCGACCCTGGTGTCGAGGCCCGGGTGGGTCCGTCCGGCGAGTTCGGCCATCTCCGGTGAGGCGTCCACGGCCGTCACCTTCGCCCCGCGCTCCAGCGCCGCCGCGGCGACCGGGCCCGGCCCGCAGCCCGCGTCCAGCACCCGGGTCCCCGCGGTCACCCCCGCGGCGTCCAGCAGCGGTTCGGCCAGCCGGGGAGTCAGCCGCCCGAAGCCCGCCCGGTAGGCGTCGGCGCGACCGGACCAGCCCGTCCGCTCGAACTCGTCGAACGACTCCGCGTCCCACGTGGTCATGGCCGTCCTCGTCTCTCCTCGGTGGCCCCTCATGGTGCCAGAGGGCACCGGCGGCGCCGGTGTGTCCGAGCGGGTGTCGGCGACTTCCGGTCGCGGTCCGCGGTACGCGCCGCACACCCGGGCGGGGCCCGTCCGCGGGTGCGCGGATGCTCCTTACGACTCCCCGCCGGCCGCCGCCACCGCCTTCGCCCAGCGGTAGTCCGCCTTGCCGCTGGGCGAGCGCCGGATGCGGTCGGTGAAGACGACGGCGCGCGGGATCTTGTACCCCGCCAGCCGGGTCCGGCAGTGGTCCTGGACACCGGCCAGGTCCAACGGCGCCGAACCGGCCCGGAGCTGGACGACGGCCGCCACCCGGCTGCCCCACCGCTCGTCCGGGACACCCGCCACCAGCGCGTCGTAGACGTCCGGATGGGCCTTCAGCGCCTGTTCGACCTCCTCCGGGTAGATCTTCTCGCCGCCGGAGTTGATGCACTGCGAGCCCCGGCCCAGCACGGTGACGATGCCCTCGGCGTCCACGGTCGCCATATCGCCCAGCAGCACCCACCGGTCGCCGTCCGCCTCGAAGAACGTCTCGGCGGTCTTCTCCGGGTCGTTGTAGTAGCCCAGCGGTACGTGCCCGCGCAGCGCGATCCGCCCCGTACCGCCGGCCGCGACCGGCCGGTGGGTGGCCGGATCCACCACCGCCGTACGGGAGTTGACCCGCAGCCGGAACCCCTTGTCCGGGCCCGAGTCCTCGGTGGCCGTGCCGTTGAAACCGGATTCCGAGGAGCCGAAGTTGTTCAGCAGCAGGGCGCCCGGGACCAGTGCGGCGAACTGGTCCCGTACGGTCTCCGAGAGGATCGCGCCGGAGCTGCTGACGCTGAACAGCGAGGAGCAGTCGGTGCCCTTGAGCGGTCCGCCGAGCGCGTCGACGAGCGGCCGCAGCATCGCGTCGCCGACCAGCGAGACGCTGGTGACCCGCTCGCGCGCCACGGTGCGCAGCACGTCCTCGGGCGCGTACTTGCGGTGCAGGACGACCTTCTGGCCGAAGTGGAAGGCGATGAACGCGGTGAGCGTGGAGGTGCCGTGCATCAGCGGGGGAGCGGGGAAGAAGACGATGCCGTCACCGCCCGCCGCGACCCGTTCGGCCAGTTCCGCCGGCCGCCCGACCGGCTCGCCGGTCGGCGCCCCGCCGCCCATCCCGGAGAAGAACAGGTCCTCGTGCCGCCACACCACGCCCTTGGGCATACCGGTGGTGCCGCCGGTGTAGATGACGATCCGGTCGTCGCCGGAGCGCGGGCCGAAGCCGCGCTCGGGCGATCCGGCGGCTTCCGCGTCCGCGAGCGGCACGGGGGCGAGGCGCGGCCCGACGGCACCGGCGGGCGGGGTGCCCACCCGTACGAGGTGCCGCAGCCGCGCGGCCCGGGGCAGGGCGGCGGCGACCCGTTCGGTGAACTCCGCGTCGTAGACCAGGGCGACCAGGTCCGCGTCCCGGTAGAGATAGGCCAACTCGTCCGCCACGTAGCGGTAGTTGACGTTGACCGGCACCGCGCGGATCTTCAGGCAGGCATAGAGGGTCTGGAGGTACTCGACGCCGTTGTAGAGGTGCAGCCCGACGTGCTGCCCGGGGCCGACGCCGTGGTCGCGCAGATGGTGGGCGAGGCGGTTGGCGGCCCGGTCCAGCTCCGCGTAGGTGAGCCGGCGCTCGGCGCCGGTTCCCGGATGGTCGAGGTACACCAGCGCCTCGCGGCCGGGGACCGTGTCGACGATCGACTCGAAGAGGTCGGCAAGGTTGTACTCCACGTCTCCTCCAGACCGGGCGGACGTCGGCTTGGCGGTCATTAGAGCGCCGCCGAGGGGCGCAGGGAAGGGCCGTGGCCAAGAAAACTGACTGTCTGTCAGAAAACTCTTGAAGTCGCCGTTCGGCTGCTGCAACCTGTTCTCCGTCTGGAGACGGGAGGACGGCATGAGCGGTACCGAACATCTCACCGTACGGCGCGTCGGCGCGACACTGGTGCTCACCCTCAACCGGCCGGAGGCCAAGAACGCGCTCTCGCTGCCGATGCTGGTGGGCCTGTACGACGGCTGGGTGGCCGCCGACGAGGACGACGCGATCCGCTCCATCGTGCTCACCGGCGCCGGCGGCACCTTCTGCGCCGGTATGGACCTCAAGGCCCTCGCGGGCGACGGGATGACCGGCGAGCAGTACCGCGACCGGCTGCGCGACGACCCCGACCTGCACTGGAAGGCGATGCTGCGCCACCACCGCCCGCGCAAACCCGTGATCGCCGCCGTCGAGGGCCACTGCGTCGCCGGCGGTACCGAGATCCTCCAGGGCACCGACATCCGGGTGGCCGGGGAGAGCGCCGTCTTCGGGCTCTTCGAGGTCCGGCGCGGCCTCTTCCCCATCGGCGGCTCCACCGTCCGCCTCGCCCGCCAGATCCCCCGCACCCACGCCCTGGAAATGCTGCTCACCGGACGGCCCTACCCGGCGCGCGAAGCCGAACACATCGGCCTGATCGGCCATGTCGTACCCGACGGCACCGCACTGGAGAAGGCCCTGGAGATCGCCGAACAGATCAACGCCTGCGGCCCGCTGGCCGTCGAAGCCGTCAAGGCGTCCGTCTACGAGACGGCGGAACTGCCCGAGACCGAAGGGCTCAAGGCCGAACTGGAGCGCGGCTGGCCGGTCTTCGCCACCGCCGACGCCAAGGAGGGCTCCCTGGCCTTCGCCCAGAAGCGCCCACCCGTCTACCGGCGCGCCTGACCCGAGGAGTTCCGCATGGCCGATATCCGCACGGCGCCGCTCGTGGTGGAGTTCCCCTTCACCCGCTCGCTGGGCCCCGTCCAGAGCGCCTTCCTCACCGGGCTGCGCGAGGGCACCGTCCTCGGCGTCCGCGCGGGCGACGGACGGGCGATCGTCCCGCCCGCCGAATACGACCCGGTCACCGCCGAGGAGATCCGCGAACTGGTCGAGGTCGGATCGACCGGCACCGTCACCACCTGGGCCTGGAACCCCGCCCCGCGCCGCGGCCAGCCGCTCGCCACCCCCTTCGCCTGGGTCCTGGTCCGGCTCGACGGCGCCGACACCGCGCTGCTGCACGCCCTGGACGTCCCCGGCCCGGAGTCCGTACACACCGGCCTGAGGGTCCGCATCCGCTGGGCCGCCCAACGCACCGGCGCGATCACCGACATCGCCTGCTTCACCCCGTACGACGGACCGCGGACCGGCGCCGGACCGGCCGCCCACAGCGGGGAGTTCGCCGACCCCGTCACCGGCATCACCACCCCCGCCCGCCTCGACTACACCTACGCACCCGGCCGCGCCCAGTCCCGCTACCTCCAGGCGCTCGCCGGACACAAGACCGTCGGCGAACGCTGCCCCTCCTGCCACAAGGTCTATGTGCCGCCCCGCGGCGCCTGCCCCACCTGCGGCATCGCCACCGACACCCAGGTCGAGGTCGGCCCCCGCGGCACCGTCACCACGTACTGCATCGTCAACATCAAGGCCCGGAACCTCGACATCGAGGTCCCCTACGTCTACGCCCACATCGCCCTGGACGGCGCCGGTCTGGCCCTGCACGCGCGCATCGGCGGCATCCCCTACGACCAGGTCAGGATGGGCCTGCGCGTCGAACCGGTGTGGACCGGTGACGGCCCCTTCCCCGACCACTACCGCCCCACCGGCGAACCCGACGCTCCCTACGACAGCTACAAGGAGCTGATCTGATGCGCGAGGTCGCCATCGTCGCCTTCGGGCAGAGTGACCACGTCCGCGACAGCGCACAGACCTCCGAGGTCGAGATGCTGATGCCGGTGCTGCACGACGTCCTGCGCCGCACCGGCCTGCGGACCCGCGACATCGGCTTCACCTGCTCCGGCTCCAGCGACTACCTCGCCGGCCGCGCCTTCTCGTTCACCATGGCCCTGGACGGCGTCGGCGCCTGGCCGCCGATCTCCGAATCCCATGTCGAGACGGACGGCGCCTGGGCCCTGTACGAGGCATGGGTGAAGCTCCTCACCGGCGAGGCCGACACCGCGCTGGTCTACGCGTACGGCAAGTCCTCCCCGGGCGACCTCCGCGAGGTGCTCACCCGTCAGCTCGACCCCTACTACCTGGCCCCGCTGTGGCCCGACTCCGTCGCGCTCGCCGCCCTCCAGGCCCAGGCGCTGATCGACGCCGGACGGACCGACGAGGCGGAACTGGCCGCCATCGCCGACCGCGACCGCACCGCCGCCGCGGCCAATCCGCACGCCCAGCGGCGCGGCCCGCGCCCGGCGGGCGAGTACGTCGTCGCGCCGCTGCGCACCGGCGACTGCCCGCCCATCGGCGACGGCGCGGCCGCCGTGATCCTCGCCGCCGGCGACACCGCCCGCCGGCTGGCCGCCGCGCAGGGCCGCCGGCCGGCCTGGATCCGCGGCCTCGACCACCGCATCGAGGCCCACGGCCTGGGCGTTCGCGACCTCACCGACTCCCCGTCCACCCGGCTCGCCGCCGAACGCGCCGGCGCCTTCCTGCGCCCCGTCGACACCGCCGAGCTGCACGCCCCCTTCACCTCCCAGGAGGTCGTCCTGCGGCAGGCGCTCGCCCTCGACGACACGGTACGGATCAACCCCTCGGGCGGCGCCCAGGCCGCCAACCCCGTCATGGCCACCGGGCTGATCCGCCTCGGCGAGGCCGCCGACCGTATCCAGCGCGGCGACTCCGACCGCGCCCTCGCGCACGCCACCTCGGGGCCGTGCCTGCAACAGAACCTGGTCGCCGTCCTGGAGGGGGAGGCATGAGCAAGGAACCCGTGGCCGTGACCGGTATCGGCCAGACCGCGCACGCCGCCGCCCGCCGCGATGTCTCCCTCGCCGGACTCGTCCGCGAGGCCGCCCGCCGCGCCCTGGACGACGCCCGGCTGGAGTGGGCGGACATCGACGCCGTGGTGATCGGCAAGGCCCCCGACTTCTTCGAGGGCGTGATGATGCCCGAGCTGTATCTCGCCGACGCGCTGGGCGCCGTCGGCAAACCGATGCTGCGGGTACACACCGCCGGTTCGGTCGGCGGCTCCACCGCCCTGGTCGCCGCGAACCTCGTCGCCGCCCGGATCCACCGCACCGTCCTCACCCTCGCCTTCGAGAAACAGTCCGAGTCCAACGCCATGTGGGGGCTCTCCCTGCCGATCCCCTTCCAGCAGCCGCTGCTGGCCGGCGCCGGCGGATTCTTCGCCCCGCACGTGCGCGCGTACATCCGGCGCACCGGCGCCCCGGACACCATCGGCTCCCTGGTCGCCTACAAGGACCGCCGCAACGCCCTGAAGAACCCCTACGCGCATCTGCACGAACACGACCTCACCCTGGAGCAGGTCCAGGCGTCCCCGATGCTCTGGGACCCGATCCGCTACTCCGAGACCTGCCCGTCCTCCGACGGCGCCTGCGCGATGATCCTCACCGACCGGGCCGGGGCCGCCCGCGCGCCCCACCCGCCCGCCTGGGTGCACGGCGGCGCGATGCGCAGCGAACCCACCCTCTTCGCCGGCAAGGACTCCGTCTCACCGCAGGCCGGCAAGGACTGCGCGGCCGATGTCTACCGGCAGGCGGGCATCACCGACCCGCGCCGGGAGATCGACGCGGTGGAGATGTACGTGCCCTTCAGCTGGTACGAGCCGATGTGGCTGGAGAACCTGGGCTTCGCCGCCGAGGGGGAGGGCTGGAAACTCACCGAGTCCGGCGTCACCGGACTCGACGGCGACCTCCCTGTCAACCCCTCCGGCGGCGTCCTGTCCACCAACCCCATCGGCGCCTCCGGAATGCTCCGCTTCGCGGAGGCCGCCCTCCAGGTCCGCGGACAGGCCGGCGACCACCAGATCGAGGGCGCCAGAAGGGCGTTGGGACACGCCTACGGAGGCGGCGCACAGTTCTTCTCGATGTGGCTGGTCGGCACCGAACCCCCGCCCGGCTGACCCGTCCGAGCGGGCGCGGCCGCACCACGCGCCCCACCCGCGAACCGCCGTGCCGCCGCCGTCCGCGGCACCCGGTCCGTCCCCGTACGCGGTGGTGCCGCCGGCCGTCGGCGGGGAACCGGGAGGCGCGGGGAGGCGACGGACGGTATGGCCGGGCAGCGGCCGCGGGCGGGTCGGCGCCCACCTGACCTGACGTACGCCGGTGGTGGCCGGGAGTTGGGCGATGCGCGGACTGCCTGTGCCGGGGGCCGGTGTCGCGATCCCCGTGCGCGGTGGTGCGGCCGGCCGCCGTCGGTGCCGGGAGCGGCGTACCCCGTCTGCGGCAACCGCGCCCGCCCGGCCCGCCGCCGTGACCCTCGCCGTGTCCGCCCGCCGCGACCGGGCGCCCGCGGCGGGCGGACCGGTGCGCCGTAGAGTGGCGGTCATGACGGGTGAGCGTGATCTCCGGGCGCTGCTGAGCGGTATGCGGCCCGAGCTGAACGAAGGCCGCTATGTCTTCACGACCGTGGTCGGCGGGATCCCCGAGGGCCTGCGGCCCGTGGTCACCGTCGCCGAGCCGGAAGGCACCACGCTGGTCCTCCGCCAGGAGGAGGCCGACCGCGCGGGCCTGGCGTACGGCTACGTCGCCGGCTGGATCACGCTGCGGGTGCACTCGGCGCTGGACGCCGTCGGCCTGACCGCCGCCGTCGCCGCCGAACTCGCCACCGCCGGACTGAGCTGCAATGTCGTGGCGGGTTTCCACCACGACCACCTCTTCGTCCCGTACGACGCGGCCGGCGAGGCGCTCCGCCACCTGGTCACGCTCGCCGACCGGAGCTGAGCGACCCGGCCCGGGACCGGGGCCGCCGCGCGCGGGGCCCCGGACGGCCGCGCCCGCCACGCCGTCGCGCGCCCCGCCCCGGCGCCCGGCCGGGCCCACCCCGACGTCCGCGCGGCGCGTCCGGCCGGGCCACGTACGATGGCGGCATGTCCTTCCTCCGCCGCCGCAGCGCAGCCACGCCCGCCGGGCCTGACTTCGACGTCCTCGCCATGGACCCCGGGGACTGGCCGGGCAACCTCGGAGCCGGGCTGCTGCCCGCACCCGACGGCAGCTGCCAGGGCGTCTTCCTCCGCTACGACCTGTTCGGCGGCCGTGGCCCCGCGATGATCATCGGCAATCTGCCGGAGGGCTCGCCGGCCCGTGACCTCGACGAGGACCAGGTGCCCTTCGAGGTGGCCCAGCTCCTCGCGGCCCTCGGCAACGACGAGCCGGTGGTGGTCGTCGAGCGCGAGGACACCCCCGTGATGCACGAGGACAACCTGCTCATCGTCAAGCGCATCAAATGCTCCGAGAGCCGTATCTCCTGTGCCCAGTTCGACCGCAGTGACGGTGTACTGGTCACCATCGCCAGCTGGGACCGGCCGATCACCGACGACCTCTACGCCCTGCTCAAGCCGCTGCCCGCGGAGCTCTTCCAGCAGGGCTGAGCGCCGCGCGGTCATCCGTCGCGCCCGGTGGACGGACCGCCGTCCACCGGGCGCGACGTGCTCTCGTCACACGGGTGCCGTCACCCGGGCGGCGCTACCGGTCCGACGGCCGCACGTCCACGTCGGCCGCCCGCACATAGCCGACGCGGTGCCCGAGCTGGATCTCGTAGTACGCGTCCTCGCCGCGCACGACCACGTGTTCGCGGACGTCGAAGGACTTGGCGTAGAGGAAGTCGCCCGTCAGCCGCTGACCCACGGCGTACCGCTGGCCGGCGGCCAGCTTGTACGGCAGCGGGGTGACGTTCTGGACCGGCACACCGGCCGGGTAGGCGGCCTTCTCCGGGTACGCCACTCCGTAGACCGGGATCTCGGACCGGCCGGCCCTGGGTGTCGCGATCAGGCCCTTCGCGTTCACCGCCGTCGGCTGGTGGCGCGGGTTGTGGAACCACGCCCGCTGACCGAGGTACCAGATCGCCGTCCAGTCACCGGAGCGGCCCGCCAGCGCGAACCGCTGTCCCGTCGTGGCGCGGGCGCCGGTGTCGTTGACGTCGGTCGTCGAAGCGCTGCCGTCCGGGTGCAGCCCGGCGTCCTTGACGAGCGGGGCGTCCTCGCGCGGGGCGGTGTGCAGCCGGACCGCGGCGGAGCCGTGCGCCGCGCAGGGGGCACCGCCCTTCTCGCAGCCGGTGTAGACCGGCTCGTTCCGGTCGTAGTCGGGGCGGATGGTGACCAGACCGCCGTGCGGGCCCGCGGTGGGCGTGACGGGCTTGCCCAGCAGCGCGAAGTAGTGGCCCCAGTCCCAGTACGGGCCGGGGTCGGTGTGCATACCGGGGACCGTGGACGGCGACGTGGCGGGCACGTTGTCGTGGCCCAGGATGTGCTGGCGGTCCAGCGGTACGTCGTACTTGCGGCTCAGATACTTCACCAGCCGGGCCGACGTGCGGTACATGGCCTCCGTGTACCAGGCGTCCGGCGCGGTCAGAAAGCCCTCGTGTTCGATGCCCACGGAGTGCGAGTTGGTGTACCAGTTGCCCGCGTGCCAGGCGACGTCCCTGGTCGGGACGTGCTGGGCGATCAGCCCGTCCGAGGAGCGGACCGTGTAGTTCCACGACACATACGCCGGGTCCTTGATCAGCTTCAGCGTCGTCTCCCAGGACCCCTCGGTGTCGTGGATGACGATGGTGTCGACGCGCAGATCCGCGGGGCGGTCCGCCCGGTCGTGGTTGCCGTAGTTGTTGTCGCCGAACTGCGCGTACGGGGCCGGAACCGACTCGCAGGCGACGCTCGACGGGCACTCCGGCACGGCGGTCCCGGCCGGGGCGGATGCCTGGACGGCGGTGGTGGCGGGGCCCGCAGAGATACGTTTCTGCTGCGTACGGTCGGGGACCAGTGAGGGCGCGGCGGCCAGCGTGATCCGCTGCCCCGCGTCGGTGGTCCGGGTCCGGCCGTGGCGAAGCAGGTCGTACACCTCGTCGGCGAAGACCGTGCCGCCCTGCTCGCTGTCCTCGCCGGCGTAGCGCGCCACCGCGGCGTACCACTCGGCCGGGTCGGTGCTGCCGGGGAGCCCCAGCGCGCGCTGCTCGGCGGCGAGCAGCGCGGCGCCGCCGAGCACATTCGCGGCGGGGTCGGTGCGCAGCTTCTCGGCGGGCAGCCCGGTCAGCCGCGCCGCCGTCGGCAACGTCCGCAGCCGGGCGGGGAGTTCGGCGGGCAGGGCGGCCGGCCGCGCCGCGGGCGTCGCCCCACGGGCGCCGGTACCGTCACCGCGGGCGCCGGTCCGCCGGGTGTCCGTCGCGGCCGTGCCGTACTCCGGCTCGCGGGCCAGCGCCGTCCGGGCGTCGGTCAGATGCATGGGCCCGTAGCCGCCGGAGACGCTGGGCGCGCCGCCGTGGCCGTCCCAGCGGGACTCCAGGTACGAGACGCCGAGCAGCACACTGCGCGGCACCTGGAAACGGGCGGAGGCGTCGGTGAAGGCCCGCTGCAAGGCGGCGTCCGCCCGGGTCTGCCCGGCGGGCGCGGCGGAGATCAGCGGCACCATCAGCGCCGCGGTGGCGACGGCGGTGGCGGACCTGCGCAAGGTGGGGCGGGCAGTTCTCTTCGTGTCAATCGGGGCGGATTCTCGCAAAAGAGCCTCCTCAGAGCCGGCCCGAGCCGGGACGGTGTGGCGGGTGGTGCGTGAACGGCCGTGCGGGGCGGGACCGGACCCGTGGTCCTGCTCGGCTAGGGGTACCCCTTTGCCGACGCCCCGTCAATGACCGTGCGGGATCGGGATTTCGCATGTCAGAGCATGTCCCGAGGAGCTTTCCCACTGCGGGCTCCCGGCCTGCGGTGCGTCAGTGGAATGGACCAATGTCCGGGCTCCGGCGCGGATCACGAATATGCGGCGGAGGACTCCGGAGGGTCCGGTTCCGCGCATCCGGGGAGTGGGGAGGGGAGCGGACACGGCACGGATACGGGAGCGAAGGCGGAGCGGATCCGGAGCGGATCCGGAAAGCCGGGCACCGGCGGGCCGCGGCAGCCGAGCGGGCACGGCTGGGCGGACACGGGTGAGCGGCGCGCCCGGATCGGGCGCGCCGCTCACAGTCCCCCGTCGGCGGTCAGCGCGTGCCGACCGCCGCCCGCACCGCACGCCGCGCCATCTGGCAGTCGTCGTGCAGCCGGCGCAGGAGCAGTCGCTGCTCCTCGCCCGCCGCGGGTGCCCCGGACTGTCCCGTACTCGCTGTCCCCGTCGGCGCGGGCTCGCGCATGGTCCGCTGGACCGCGGTTTCGTAGCGCCGGATCTCACGGGTCAGCACCAGCATCAGATTCACCAGGAAGGCGTCCCGCGAGGCCGGCCCCGCCGCCTGCGCCAGCTGACTGATCTGACGGCGGGCCACCGGCGCGTCACCCAGCACCGACCAGAGCGTCGCCAGGTCGTAGCCCGGCAGATACCAGCCCGCGTTGTCCCAGTCCAGCAGCACCGGACCCGCGGGGGAGAGCAGGACGTTGTTCAGCAGCGCGTCGCCGTGGCAGAACTGGCCCTGGGTGTGCGACAGACCGCGCAGCAGCTTCTGGAGGTCGCCCAGATCCCGGTCGGTGAGCAGCCCGAGGTCGTGGTACCGGCCGATGCGGTCCGGGTAGTCCAGCGGGGCGTCGAACAGCCCGGCCTGCGGACGCCAGAGGTTGACCCGGCAGATCGCGCCGAGCGCGGCCCTGACGTCCGCGCGCGCGGGTGCCTCGGACGGATGCCGCTGCACGGCGGCGACCCGGCCCGGCATGCGCTCCACGACCAGGGTGCAGTTGTCGGGGTCGGCGGCCACCAGCCGCGGTACCCGCACCGGCGGACGGTGCCGGACGAACGCGCGATAGGCGACTATTTCCTGCCGGAACCGCTCCGCCCAGGCCGGGGAATGGTCCAGTAAGCACTTCGCGACCGCGGTCGTACGGCCCGTGGTGCCCACCAGGAGAACGGACCTGCCGCCGCGGCGCAGCACCTTGACCGGGTTGAACTCCGGGCAGATGCGGTGCACCGAGGCGACGGCGGCGCGCAGCTGTGCACCCTGTGGGCCGGACAAGTCGAGTCTCCCGCTGAGCGGTTGGGCGCCCGTCCCCTGCGCCCGCCGGGTGTGGCCGCCGGACAGGCCGTTGACCGCCCCCGCGGCAGCGGCGGGGGCGAGATACGGCCCGCTGCCTGCGGTGTGCGGCCGGTACGGCCGGGTGGGGGCGGTCACGGCGGACGATGCTGCGTACATGGGTGAGACAGGTCCCTTCGTGCGCCGACGAATTGCGTGCGTGCCCCCGGCCCGGTGGTGAGAACCCGGTGAAGGGTCCCGTGCAGAAGGCCGATCCAGGGCCCCTGCGCAGGGCTCGCACCCTGGGGAATGCGGTCCCGCCACCGGGCCGGGGGCTGCACACCTACAGAACACTCGGGCGCGGGTGGCAGACCATCTGGCGCACCCTGGCGAACCCTGGCGAATGGTCGCCGCGCACGTCACGGGCCGTTACTGTCAACTCAGTCGAGGAACCTGGGGGCTTGACGTGGACAGGGAGCCGAACACCCGTCTCGCGGACCTTTTCGGCCTGGCGGGCTGGTCCAAGGGAGAGCTGGCGAGACTGGTCAACCGGCAGGCGGCGGCCATGGGGCATCCGCAGCTGGCGACCGACACCTCGCGAGTGCGGCGCTGGATCGATACGGGGGAGACCCCGCGCGATCCGGTGCCCAAGGTCCTGGCCTCCCTGTTCACCGAGCGACTCGGCCGTGTCGTAACCATCGAGGATCTCGGGTTCGCAAGAACCGGCCGCGCGGGGAAACGGCAGGCCACGGACGGTCTGCCGTGGGCACCCGAGCGGACCGCTGCGGTCCTCACGGAATTCACGGGAATGGACCTCATGCTCAACCGACGCGGCTTGGTGGGCGCGGGCGCTGCGCTCGCCGCAGGCTCCGCACTCACCGGCGCCATGCACGACTGGTTGCACACCGACCCGGCCACCTCGGCCACCTCCTCCCACGACCCGTTCGCCGCCGGCTCGGCCGGCCGGCGTGATCAGCTCGACCAGATCGGCCTCGACCGCTATGAGGCGGCCCCCGTGGGGTCGCAGGAGATCGACGCGCTGGAGCACTCGGTGGAGGTGTTCCGCGCCTGGGACGCGGCCCGCGGCGGCGGGTTGCAGCGCAAGGCCGTAGTGGGCCAGCTCAACGAGATCGGCGGCATGCTCGCCTACCGCCACCCCGACCATCTGCAACGCAGGCTCTGGGGGGTGGCGGCCAATCTGGCGGTGCTGGCCGGCTGGATGTCCCACGACGTGGGCCTGGAGTCCACCGCCCAGAAATACTTCGTCATCGCCGCCCACGCGGCGCGCGAGGGCGGCGACCGACCGCGCGCCGGGGAGGCGCTCTCCCGCGCCGCCCGTCAGATGGTCCATCTGGGCCGTCCGGACGATGCGCTGGATCTGATGAAGCTGGCCAAGTCCGGTTCCGGAGCGGAGAATCTGCCGCGCACCCGCGCCATGCTGTACACCATCGAGGCATGGGCGCAGGCATCCAAGGGCCACGGCCAGGCGATGCGCCGCACCCTGGGCGAGGCGGAGGAGCTCTTCGTCTCGGACAAGGCCGATGTGCCACCGCCCAGTTGGATGCAGAATTTCGACGAGGCGGATCTGCACGGTATGCAGGCGCTGGCCTTCCGTACGCTCGCCGACCACGATCCGTCGGTCGCCGGGCTGGCCCAGCATCACGCCAAGCAGGCGCTCCGGCTGCGGGGGAGCGGCCACCAGCGGTCGCAGATCTTCGACTACCTCTCGATGGCCTCGGCGTGCTTCATCGGTGACGACCCCGAACAAGCCGACCGGTACGCCCGGTTGGCGCTGGCCACCATCGGTGAGAACTCCTCCCACCGCACCTGGGACCGGCTGCGCGAGATGTTCCGGCTCACCGGGCAGTACGCGAACTCCGCCAAGATCCAGGAACTGCGCGAGGAAATCCAGCAGGTCATGCCGAAGGAGAAGGCGAAGGGCAAGGCCCGGGAGAAGGGGGCGGGACTGGGACCGGAGTGGGGACCGGCGCTGGGCGGCCTCTCGGTGTGACGGGGTGACACCACACACCCCGCCACCCGGCCATTACCTCCACCCGGTATCAGGTCGGCCGAAATCCGGCCGTCAGGTCCGCCCGCCGTCCGCGCGCGGTTCGTCAGGAGCCGACTCTGGCGATCAGCACGCAGGCGTCGTGCTCGCGCTCGGTGCTGCCGAACTCCTCCAGGACGATACGGACACCGTCCTGCGCACTGCGCGCCGCGGCGAACCGCGGCGCCAGCGCGAGCAGCCGCTCGGCGCCCTCATGGGCGGCGTCCGAGTGGTGCGTACGGCGCGGCGCGAGTCCGTCGGTGTGCAGGACGAGCAGATCGCCGGGGGCCAGCTGCTCGGTGCGCTGGGTGTAGGCCGCGCCCGTCGTGGCGCCGAGCAGCACCCCCTCGGGCGGGTCCAGCGCGCGCCCCGTACCGCCGCGGAAGAGCAGCGGTGCGGGGTGCCCGGCCTGGGCCCACTCCAGCAGACGGGTGGCGGGGTCGAAGCGGCAGCACACCGCGCTGCCCAGGGCGGGCTGGGCGGCGGTGTCGAGGAGCTGGTTGAGGAAGCCCATCAGCGGCCCCGGCCGTTGTCCCGCGACGGCCATACCGCGCAGCGCGCCGAGCACCATCGCCATCCCGGAGGTGGCGGCGACGCCGTGCCCGGTGAGATCGCCGACGCTTAACAGTGTGTTGCCGTCCGGGAGTTGCAGGGCGTCGTACCAGTCGCCGCCGATCAGCGCCCGGGTGCCGGAGGGGAGGTAGTGCCCGGCGAGGTCGAGGGCGGCCGGGCCGCTCTGCGGGAACTGGAGGGAGCCGCGCCAGGGCGGCAGCACGGCCTGCTGGAGCTCGACCGCGAGCCGGTGCTCGGTCTGCGCGATATGCCGTTGGCGCTGCAACGATTCGCGGGTCTCGGCCGCCACCTGCTGGCTGCGGCGCAGCGCGCTGACGTCCCGCAGCACGGCCCACATACAGGCGGTACCGCCGTCGGCGTCGAGGACCGGCTCGCCCACCATGTGCACCGTGCGGACGCTCGCGTCGGAGCGGACGATGCGGAACTCGCCGTCGATCGGCCGGCCGTCCACCAGACAGTTGGTGACCATCGTCGTCAGCCCCTCCTGGTCCTCCGCGAGGACCAGGGAGGGCAGCTCGTCCAGGGTCAGCGGACCGTCGGACGACTCCCTGCCGAACATCGCGAAGAGTTCATCGGACCAGCTCACCTCGTCCGTGAGCAGATTCCACTCGGCGCTGCCCACCCGGCGCAGCAGTGAGCCGCGCTCGTGCGGTTCGGGCTCGGGCGGGGCCGCCGGCGGCTCGGCGTCCGCCCCCCCGCCGTCCGCGGCGTCGGCCGACAGGCCCTCCCGCAGCTGGCCGAGGTGGCCGTCGAGGTCGTCGAGGTGGTGGACGGCGAGATCGCACAGGGCCCGCTGCCAGCGCTGCTGCGGGTCGGCGGGGGCGTCGGCGGACGACGCCTCCTGCCGGACGGCGTCGAGGTCGCCGCGCAGCCGGCGGGCCTGCGTGATGAGTGCCTCCACCGATTCACGCTCGGGAGGCTGGGCGGCGTGGTGGTCCGCGAAGCGAGGGGACGGCATGACGTACTCCGTGATCAGGCGGCGCCGGGGCCAGGTCTGACAGAAGGGCCGGTCACGACTGTTGCACAGGCTGCGACTGTCCGTAAGGGATTTGGCGGTACCCGTTACGGTGGTGCACCCGGCATATGCCCCCGGCCTCCCTGGGGCAACCCAGGGCCGAATCGGCGGAATGATGGCTTCCAGGCTAGGCTGCGCCCGCCGCAAGCAGTCACGCCCCCCGATCCACGGTGGGAACGATGCATACGGCCCGCGGTCACCGGCAAGAATGCCGGTCGGCGGAAATCCCGTTGCCAGCCTGTCCCCCGCACCGGATGCTGACCTCATGTTCGATCCAGACATAGCGCCCAGTGGCACCTTGCTCGGCCTCCTTCAGCGAGGCCGCGGCGACGGTACCCTGCATGCCCTCGCGGCGCCGCGGGCCGAGGCGCTCGCGGCACTCAACGACAGTGTGCTGCGTGACCCCCGCCGCGACTGGCAGGTGGAGAACCGCTCGCTCTACTACGCGCGCCTCTACATGCAGCTCGACGGCGGGCTCGAAGAGATCGAACGGCACCTCTTCCACCCCGACGACCTCATCGACACCGCCGAGGAGCGCACCGGCCTCGCCCTCGCAGTCCTGGGCCACCTCGCCTCGTACGGCCGGGACGCCGCGCGCCTGCTGCTGCGCAGCTACGCCGCGGTCGGCAGCAACTGGCGCTGGGCCCTGGACGAGCTGGCGCTGCGCGACGACGACGCCGGGCTGATGGGCCTCGCCCCCGCCGTCCTCGCCCGCTTCCCCCAGACCGGGGAAGGGGAGGCCGCGCTGGCCACCGCCGTCCGCGACGCCTTCGAGCCGCGGCCCTGGCGGCTGTGGGCCGAGGACGCCCGGTACGCCGGACGGCTGGCCGCCGCCGGGGAGCAGGGCTCCTTCGACCGCTGGCAGCGGCAGCTGCGGCCCCGCGGGCCGCGCCCCGGCTGGAGCGTCACCGAGGTGCTGGAGTGGGCCCAGCAGGGCCTCGACCTGCACCCCGAGGAACACCGGCACGCCGCGGCCGCCCGCTGCCTGGCCGCCGTCGCGGGCCCCGAGGACCGCCCCGAACTGCTACGGGCCGCGCGCGGCGGGCCGGATGCCGCCCGCGCCGCCGCCCTGCACCACCTCGCCGAACGCGGCGACCCGGACGTCCTCGGCCTGATCGAGGACGTGGCCGTCGACCCGTTGACCGCGGAGCCGCTGGCCGCTGCCGCGCTGGCCTCCTTCGAGCGGATGCGCAGCGTCCAGGCCGTCGACCGGGCCCGGGTCTGGGCCCGGCGCGAGGACCGGCTGGGCGCGTCCGCCGCCGCGATGCTCGCCCGGCGCGGCGGGCAGCGCGACGCCGCACTGGTGCTGGCCGCGCTGCGCAGGACCGTACGCGCCGAGGGCCCGGACGCGGACGGGCTGTGGGAACTGGTCGACGGGGCGGGCCGCCTCGGTGTCGGCTGCGCCGCCCCCGTCCTGCGCCACGTCTACCGCGAGACCTCCTCCTCGCATCTGCGCGGCCGGGCCGCCGGGGCGCTCGCCGCCACCGACCCCGGTTTCGGGGCGGGTTTCGCCGTCGAATGCCTGTGGGACTGCGAGGAGACCACCCGGGAACTGGCCGCCCGGCACGCCGCGACCGGTGACGCCCGGGTCGTCGAACAACTCCGCCGCCTCGCCGCCGACCCGGCCGAGGAGGCCGAGGTCCAGACGGCCGTACGCAGCAGATTCGGGCCGGACGCGTCAGCGGTGTGACGGACACGGCAGCGGGGTGCGACGCGCGGCGGCGAACACGGTCCACGCGGCGCACGTGGCGCCACGCGTGGGGTGAGCCGGCCGGGCCCGCCCGCACCGGCCGGACGGATACCGGGGCACCGGATACCGGGGCACCGGATCCCGTCCCCGTACCCGCCGTACGCCGCGCCAGGCACCCCGTCGGCGTCGTGCGCGATGCCTGCCCGTTCGCTTCCGGCCGCGGCGTGCGGCCCGGCCGCCGTCCACCGGTCCGTCCCGCTCCGCCCGTACCCGCGGGCCGGCCGAGGCGGTACCCGGGAGGCCGGTGGACGGACCCGCCCCGGGCCGTTTCCGGGGGCGTGCGCACCGGTCGGACGGCGGTTGCCGACGGGGCGCGCGACGGACACCGACGGGGCTCCGGCGGGCGATCCGCCGCCCGCCCGTCGGGGCGGCGCGCTGACACAATGGCCGGATGACGGGACGCTGGGAGTTCTGGATCGACCGCGGTGGCACGTTCACGGACGTCGTCGGCAGGCGGCCGGACGGGCGGCTGGTCACCGGCAAACTGCTCTCGCACCACCCCGAGCGCTATCGGGACGCCGCGGTGGCCGGTATCCGGATGATGCTCGGTCTCGGCCCGGACGAGCCGGTCCCCGCCGACCGGGTCTCCGTCGTCAAGATGGGCACCACGGTCGCCACCAACGCCCTGCTGGAGCGCACCGGCGAACCGACCGTGCTGCTCACCACCGAGGGGTTCCGGGACGCGCTGCGGATCGCCTACCAGAACCGGCCGCGGATCTTCGACCGGCGGATCGTGCTGCCCGAGGCGCTGTACGACCGGGTGATCGAGGTGCCGGAGCGGGTCGACGCGCACGGTGCGGTCGTCCGGCCGCTGGACACCGGTGCCGTCCGCCGGGCGCTGCGCCGGGCCCGCGCGGACGGGCTGCGCAGTGCGGCCGTCGTCCTGCTGCACGGCTATCGGTACACCGCGCACGAGCGGGCCGTCGCCGAGCTGGCCCGGGAGGCCGGGTTCGCGCAGGTGAGCTGTTCGCACGAGGTCAGCCCGCTGATGAAGCTGGTGCCGCGCGGGGACACCACCGTCGTCGACGCCTATCTCTCGCCGATCCTGCGCCGGTACGTCGACGAGATCGCGGCCCAACTCCCCGGTGTCCGGCTGATGTTCATGCAGTCCAACGGCGGGCTGCGGCAGGCCGTGCACTTCCGCGGCAAGGACGCGGTGCTCTCCGGCCCGGCGGGCGGCGTCGTCGGCATGGTCCGCAGCGCCGCCGAAGCCGGGCCGGGCCACGACCGGGTGATCGGCTTCGACATGGGCGGCACCTCCACCGATGTGTCGCACTACGCGGGCGAGTTCGAGCGGGTCTTCGGCAACGAGGTCGCGGGCGTCCGGATGCGGGCCCCGATGATGAACATCCACACCGTCGCGGCGGGCGGCGGCTCCGTGCTGCACTTCGACGGGCGCCGCTACCGGGTCGGACCCGACTCGGCGGGCGCGGTACCGGGACCGGCCTGCTACCGCCGCGGCGGCCCGCTGACCGTCACGGACGCCAATGTGATGCTCGGCCGCGTGCAGCCCGGCCATTTTCCGGCGGTGTTCGGGCCAACCGGCGACCGGAGGCTGGACGCCGAGATCGTGCGGACCCGGTTCGCGGAGCTGGCCGGGCGCGCCGCGGCCGCCCTGGGGGACGACCGCGGCCCCGAGGACGTCGCCGCCGGCTTCCTGGACATCGCGGTGCTGAACATGGCCAACGCCGTCAAGAAGATCTCCGTCCAGCGCGGCCACGACATCACCCGTTACGCGCTGACCAGCTTCGGCGGCGCGGGCGGCCAGCACGCCTGCGCGGTCGCCGACGCGCTGGGCATCGGCACGGTCCTCGTCCCGCCGCTGGCCGGGGTGCTCTCCGCGTACGGCATCGGGGTCGCCGACGCCACCGCGATGCGCGAACAGGCCGTGGAGTGCGAGCTGACCGACGAGGTGTCCGCCGACCGGGTGCGGGAGGTCTGCGCCGAGCTCGCCGGACAGGCCCGGCGCGAGCTGCTGGCCGAGGGGGTGCCGGACGCCTCGCTCACCACCCGGGCGCGGGTGCTGATCCGCTACGCCGGGACGGACTCCACCATCGGCGTACCGCTGGCCGACGCCGCCACCATGACCCGGGACTTCCACCGGGCGCACCGGGCCCGCTACGCCTTCACGATGGACAAGCCCCTGGTGGCCGAGGCGGTGTCGGTCGAGGCGACCGGCGCGGCCGGCGGTGCCGCCGACCACGGGGCCGCCCTGCCGCCCGGGGAAGGGGAGCTGCGGCCCGCCGCGACGGTGCGGATGTACGCACAGGGGCGCTGGCAGGACACCGGGCTCTACCGGCGCGTCGAGCTGCGCCCCGGCGACACCCTCACCGGCCCGGCGATCATCGCCGAGGAGGACGCGACGACGGTCGTCGACCCGGGCTGGCGGGCGGCCGCGGGCGACCGCGGGCACCTCCTGCTGACCCGGGCCCGGCCGCGCACCGGCCGGGCCGCGGCCGGCACCGGCGCCGACCCGGTGCTGCTGGAGGTCTTCAACAGCCTCTTCATGGCCGTCGCCGAGCAGATGGGCGTCCGCCTGGAGAACACCGCGCACTCCGTCAACATCAAGGAGCGCCTCGACTTCTCCTGCGCGCTCTTCGACGCCGACGGCAATCTGATCGCCAACGCCCCGCACATCCCGGTGCACCTGGGGTCGATGGGGGAGTCCATCAAGGAGGTGCTGCGGCGCCGCGCGGGGGAGCTGCGGCCCGGCGATGTGTACGCGGTCAACGATCCGTACCACGGCGGCACCCACCTCCCGGACGTCACCGTCGTCACACCGGTCTTCGGCACGGCGGCGGGGGTGGCCGTCACGGGCGGTGCGGAGCTGCTCTTCCTGGTGGCCTCCCGCGGCCATCACGCGGAGATCGGCGGCATCACCCCGGGTTCGATGCCCGCCTTCAGCCGCACCATCCAGGAGGAGGGCATCCTCTTCGACAACTGGCTGCTGGTACGCGACGGTGTGCTGCGCGAACGCGAGACCCGCGCACTGCTGGCCGGCGGCCCGTACCCCTCGCGCGCGCCGGACGCCAACATCGCCGATCTGCGGGCCCAGATCGCCGCGAACGAGAAGGGCATCCAGGAACTGCGCCGGATGACCGAGGAGTTCGGGCTCGATGTCGTACGGGCCTATATGCGGCACGTCCAGGACAACGCCGAGGAATCGGTGCGGCGGATCATCGCGGGACTGTCGGACGGCTCCTGCCGCTACGAGACCGACAGCGGCGCGCGGATCCAGGTGGCGCTGACCGTCGACCGGCGCGCCCGCAGCGCGGTACTCGACTTCGCCGGCACCTCACCCCAGCTGCCCGGCAACGCGAACGCGCCCAGCTCGGTGGTGATGGCGGCCGTCCTGTACGTCTTCCGGACGCTCGTCGCCGAGGACATCCCGCTCAACAGCGGCTGTCTCAAGCCCGTCGAGGTCCGTATCCCCGAAGGCTCGATGCTGGCTCCGGTCTTCCCCGCGGCCACCGTCGCGGGCAATGTCGAGACCTCCCAGGCGGTCACCGGCGCGCTCTACGCGGCGCTGGGCGTCCAGGCCGAGGGCTCCGGCACCATGAACAACCTGACCTTCGGCGACGACCGGGTGCAGTACTACGAGACGGTGGCCAGTGGCTCGGGCGCGGGCGACGGCTTCGACGGCGCGGACGCCGTGCAGACCCATATGACCAACTCCCGGCTGACCGACCCGGAGGTGCTGGAGTGGCGCTACCCGGTCCGGGTGGACAGCTTCGCGATCCGCCCCGGCAGCGGCGGCACCGGCCGGTGGCACGGCGGCTGCGGCGTCGAGCGCCGGCTGCGTTTCCTGGCGCCGATGACGCTGGCCCTGCTCACCAACCACCGGCGCGTCGCGCCGTACGGCATGGCGGGCGGCGCGCCGGGCGCGCTGGGCGCCAACTCCGTCGAACGGGCCGACGGTACGACCGAGCCGCTGCGGGGCTGCGATGCGGCGACGGTCGGCGTGGACGATGTACTGGTGATGCGGACCCCGGGGGGCGGCGGGTACGGGACGGCGGATCCGGTGCGGGAGTGAGCGGACCGGGGTGCGGGCGGGGCGGTCAGCCGGGGCGGCGCCGGGCGGGCCCGGCCGCGCGCCGCGGGACGAACCGGACCGGGGTGCCCGGTACGGCCTGGGCGGCGGGGGCGAGGTAGCGCTCGGGGACCACGCCGATCACCGGGTAGCCGCCGGTGGTGGGATGGTCGTGGAGGAAGAGGACCGGGCGGCCGTCGGGCGGCACCTGGAGGGCGCCCAACGGCATTCCCTCGCTGGGGAGTTCGCCGGTGCGGGCGCGTTCCAGCGACGGGCCCTCGGTGCGCAGGCCGATGCGGTTGCTGGCCGCGGAGACCCGGAAGCGGCCGGTGGCCAGGGTGCGCAGACCGTGGTCGGTGAACCAGGTGTGGCGGGGGCCGGGGACGAAGGGGAGCACCAACTCCGTCCCCGGGCCGGTGTGCGGGACGGCGTCCGCGTCGGCGGGCGGGCCGTGCGGCGGGCCGAGGGGGAGGACCGCGCCGTCGGTGAGCGGGTCGGGGCCGAGGCCGGAGAGCAGGTCGGCGGCGCGGCTGCCCAGGACCGGTTCGGTGCCGATACCGCCCGCGCAGGCGAGGTACGAGCGCAGCCCGTGGGTGGCCGGTCCGGCGTCCAGGACGGCGCCCGCCGGGACACGGACCGGCGCGCCCCAGGGCGCCGGGCGGCCGTCGACCGTCACCGGGCAGGGGGCGCCGGTGACGGCGACGGTGGTGGCCGTACGGACGCGGATACCGCAGCCGGTCAGCGTCGTCTCCAGGGTGGCGGCCGACCCGGGGTTGCCCACCAGGCGGTTGGCGAGACGGTGCGCGGGCTCGTCGAGGGCGCCGGCGCGGGGTACGCCGAGGTGTGCGTGGCCGGGTCGGCCGAGGTCCTGGACGGTGGTGAGCGCACCGGCCCGGACGACCGTGAGGGCGGGGCCGGTCATCGGGGTGCCTCCTCGGCGCGGCAGACGTCACCGGACACGGCGCCGGGGTGCTCCCCTGCGGTGGTGCCCGGGTGGTCCTGGGGGACGAAACGGACCCGGGTGCCGGGCGCGAGCAGCGCCGCGGGCTCGCGGTGCGGATCCCACAGGACGGTGTCGGTGGTGCCGATGAGCTGCCAGCCGCCGGGGGAGGCGCGCGGGTAGACGCCGGTGTACGGGCCGGCCAGGGCGACGGCGCCGGCCGGGACCCTGGTGCGGGGGGTGTCGCGGCGCGGTACGTGCAGCGGTTCCGGCAGACCGGTCAGATAGCCGAAGCCGGGGGCGAATCCGCAGAAGGCGACGTGGAATTCGGTGCCGGAGTGCAGGCGGACGACCTCGTCCGGGGTGACGCCCCACAGGGCGGCGACCTCGGCGAGGTCGGGGCCGTCGTACCGGACCGGGATCTCGACACCGGGCCGGTCGCCCGCGGTGCGGGCCGGGACGTCCCAGGTCGCCAGCTCGGCGGTGAGGCCACGCGGGTCCGCGAGCCCGTCGAGCAGGACGGTACGGGCGGCCGGCACGATCTCGCGGACCGGCGGCAGGGTGCCGTCGGCGGCCCGGCGCAGCAGTTCGGCATGGAGCGCCTCGGTCTCGCCGGCGGTGTCCAGTTCGATGAGCAGCCCGTGTTCGCCGACGGGCAGCGGCCTCATACGAAGCTCCGCACGCGGACGCCGGCCGCGGTCAGCGCGGACCGTACGCGGCGGGCGAGCCCGGCGGCGCCCGGGGTGTCGCCGTGCAGACAGAGCGACCGGGCCGTGATCTCGACCCGCCGGCCGTCGAGGGAGGTGACGGCGCGGTCCCGGGACATGCCCAGGGCGCGCCGGACGACCTCGTCGGGATCGTGGACGACCGAGCCCGGTTCGCGGCGTGGGACGAGGGTGCCCGCGGCGGTGTAGGCGCGGTCGGCGAACGCCTCGCCGACCACGGGCAGACCGGCCCGGCCGGCCGCCTCGTGCAGCCGGGAGCCGGTCAGGCCGAGCACCGGGAGACCGCCGCCCGCGGTGCGGATACCGGCGACGACGGCGTCCGCCTGCTCCGCGTCGTGCACACAGCGGTTGTAGAGCGCGCCGTGCGGTTTGACGTAGCCGACGCGGGCCCCGGCAGCGCGTGCGAAGACCTCCAACGCGCCTATCTGGTAGGTGATCTCGTCGGCCAGCTCCTCGGGCGGCACGTCCATCGCGCGGCGGCCGAAGCCGGCCAGGTCGCGGTAGGAGACCTGGGCGCCGATGACCACACCGCGCGCGGCGGCCAGATCGCACACCCGCCGCATCGTGGCCGGGTCGCCGGCGTGGAAGCCGCAGGCGACGTTGGCGCTGGTGACGACGGACAGCAGGGCCTCGTCGTCGGTGAGCTGCCAGCGGCCGAAGCCTTCTCCGAGGTCGGCGTTGAGGTCGATGACGGGAGGGGCCACCGCGTCGCTCATGTGTGTCCGTTCCAGATGTGCTCGGTGCTCCGCCGGGTGCGCGGCCGCCGGGTCCGGGGCCGAGGGCGGCTGCCGGTGTGCCGGGGTGCCGGTGCGTGCGCCGTCGCGGCGCGCGCGTGGCTGAAGTGGCGGGATGTGGTGGATGGGGATGAGGGAGGACCGGTCGGCCCGTATCCGTAGTGACTCTCCCCCGAGGGCACTCGGGCCGACCGGCATGGAGGCCAACGTAAGGGATCGTTGAACGATCCGACAAGAGGTGTGTTGTCTCGCTCTTCCATCTGGGATTGACTTCCGCCGGAACGGCACCCGGGTGGCCCGTCGGCGGGTCACCCGGTACGAGGCGAGGGACGGGGAGGCGGTATGGCCGGCGGAGTGGCGAAGAACGATCAGCGGCGGCTCGCGGAGGTCTCGGGGCTGGCGCGGGACCGTGCGCTGCTGGGGCGCTCCAGTACGGCCGAGCGGGTCGCCGACATTCTGCGGGACCGGATCACCGAGGGGTATTTCCCGCCCGGTGTCCGGCTCTCGGAGGAGGGCATCGGCGGTGCGCTGGGCGTCTCGCGCAACACCCTGCGCGAGGCGTTCCGGCTGCTCACGCACGAGCGGCTGCTGGTGCACCGGCTCAACCGCGGAGTGTTCGTACGTCTGGTGACGGTGGCGGACCTGGACGACATCTACCGGGTGCGCACCCTGGTGGAGTGCGCGGCGGTCCGCGGGCTGGGGGAATCGCCCTACGACGCCGGGGTGACCGAGGCGATCGGGGCCATCGAGGCGGCCGTGCGGGCCGGTGAGACCGCCTCCCACGACCGGGCCTGGCAGGATCTTTCAACCGCAAATATCCGCTTTCATCAGGCGATCGTGGCGCTGGCCGGCAGCCCCCGCACCGATGAGCTGATGCGCGGTGTGCTGGCCGAACTGCGGCTGGTCTTCCACGTCATGGACGATCCGCGGCGCTTCCACGCGCCGTATCTGACCCGCAACCGGCAGATCGTCGAGGCGCTCCAGGCGGGCGATGCCGCCGAGGCGGAGCGGTTGCTGGTGTCCTATCTGGAGGATTCGCGCAGCCAGCTGTCGGGGGCGTACGCCCAGCACATCGCCGAACAATGAGGTTCGTCCTCACAGAACCCTTGTCGGATCGTTGAACAATCGCCTAGCCTCCGCAGGACTCTTTTCTTCTCTCCCCGCGCGGTCCGCGTGGGGTCCCGTACGCGGAAGGCGGATCCATGATCGTGCTCCTCGGCGTGCTCGTGGTCGTGATCGGCTTCGCCACGAAACGCAACCCGCTCCTGGTCGTCGGGGTGGCCGGTATCGCCACCGGCCTCCTCGGCGGCCTGACACCCGGTGAGGTCCTCGCCGCCTTCGGCGAGGGCTTCGCGAACAGCCGGGCGGTGACGATCTTCGCGATCACCCTGCCGGTCATCGGCCTCCTGGAGCGCTACGGCCTCCAGGAGCAGGCCCGCAACCTGATCGCCCGGTTCGGCAAGCTCACCACCGGCCGTTTCCTGGCGCTCTACCTCGGCCTCCGGCAGATCGGCGCCGCGGTCGGGCTGACCAACGTCTTCGGGCACGCCCAGACCGTCCGCCCGCTCGCCGTCCCGATGGCCGAGGGCGCCGCCGAGCGGAAGTACGGCCAACTGCCGGACCGGACCCGGGAGAAGATCAGGTCGTTCTCCGCCAGCGCGGACAACGTCGGCCTGTTCTTCGGTGAGGACGTCTTCCTGGCCGTCGGCTCGATCCTGCTGATCACCAGCTTCGTCAACACCACCTACGGCACCCACCTCGAACCGCTGCACCTCGCCCTGTGGGCGATCCCCACCGCGCTGTGCGCCTTCGCCGTCCACGGCTGGCGACTGCTGCGCCTGGACCGCCGGCTGGAGCGCGAACTGGTCACCGCCAACGCCGAATCCCTCGCCGCGGAGGCCGTCAAATGATCAAGGCAGAGTGGTTCTACTGGCTGGTCGGCCTCAGCTTCCTGGTGATGGCCGCCCAGATGGCCGCCGACCGCAGCAACCCCAAGCGCCTGGGCACCGGCGCCTTCTGGGGCCTGATCGGCGCCGGCTTCGTCTACAGCAGCTGGGTGGTCACCAAACAGGCCCCCGCCGAGCCGCTGGGCGTCGCCGTCCTCCTCATGGCCGTCCTGGCCGGCTGCGGCTTCACCGGCCGCGGCACCCCCCGCACCACCACCCCGGAACAGCGCCGGGCGAGCGCCGCCCGGCTGGGCAACCGGCTCTTCGTCCCGGCGCTCACCATCCCCGCCGTCGCGATGGTCTGCGCCATCGGCGTCAAACACCTCTCCGTCGGCGGGCAGCCGGTCCTCCAGAAGGGCAGCGAGACCATCCTCGGGCTGGGCATCGGCGCCGTCGTCGCGCTGGTGGTCGGCATGGTGATGCTGCGTGAGAAGCGGCTGTCCGTGCCCGTGCAGGCCGGCCGCGGCATGCTGGAGGCGATGGGCTGGGCGATGCTGCTGCCGCAGCTGCTGGCCACCCTGGGCACCATCTTCCAGGTCTCCGGGGTCGGCGACCAGGTGGGCAGGCTCACCGCCTCCCTGCTGCCCAAGGACTCGCTCTACGTCGCGATCGTCGTCTACCTCGTGGGCATGTTCCTGTTCACCGTCATCATGGGCAACGCCTTCGCCGCCTTCCCGGTGATGACCGCCGCCGTCGGCTGGCCCGTCCTGGTAGGGCACTTCCACGGCACCCCCGCCGCCGTCCTGGCCATCGGCATGCTCGCCGGATTCTGCGGCACACTGGTGACCCCGATGGCCGCCAACTACAACATCGTGCCGGCGGCCCTGCTGGAACTGAAGGACCAGTACGGGCCCATCAAGGCGCAACTGCCGACCGCGGGCGTGCTGCTCGGCTGCAACATCGTGATCATGTCTCTCTTCGCCTTCTGACCACCGCCGAGGAGCACCGTATGACCCGGGTACTGCTGACCGGATTCGAGCCCTTCGACGGCGAGTCGGTCAACCCCTCCTGGCTGGCGGTACGCGCCGCCGCGGCCGAGCCGCCCGCCGGCCTGGACCTCGCCACCGCCGAACTGCCCTGCGTCTACGGCGCGGCCCGGGTGGCGCTGCGCGCCGCCATCGAGGAGACCCGCCCCGAGATCGTGGTGAGCGTCGGTCAGGCGGGCGGCCGCCCCGACATCACCGTCGAACGCGTCGCCGTCAACCTCGACGACGCCCGCATCCCGGACGCCTCCGGCGCCCGCCCGATAGACGAGCCGATCGTGCCCGGCGGCCCCGCCGCGTACTTCTCCACGCTGCCGGTCAAGGCGTGCGTGGCGGCCGTCCGCGCCGCCGGCCTCCCGGCCTCCGTCTCCCACACCGCGGGCACCTTCGTCTGCAACCACGTCTTCTACGCCCTCGCCCACCTCATCGCCACCGAACTGCCGGGCGTACGCGGCGGCTTCGTCCACGTCCCCTACGCCCCCGAACAGGTCCTGGACCGCGCCCGGCCGTCGCTGCCGGTCGCCGCCGTCGCGCGGGCCCTGCGGGAGATCGCCGCCACCGCCGCGCACACCCGCACCGACCTGAGGGTCGCCGAAGGGGCCATCCACTGAGCGGCGCCGCCGGGGCGGCCGCACCCACCGCACCCACCGCACCCGCCGTCCCCGGCCCCGCCGGCCCGCGGACCGGCCACCGCGCCGGGCGCTCGTCCGGCCCGGCCGGCCACCGCGGTGCCGGACGCGTACGCGCCCCGGAGCCGGCCCGCCGGCGTCCCGCGGCGGGCCGCACCGTAGACTGACGGACCGCCGACGGACGGCTCCGTCGCACCGGGCGGTCCGTGCCGTTTCGTCCGTTGTCAGTGCGAGCGCCTACGCTGTGCGACGTGACTTTTCCAGCCCCGGGGGCCGCCGCGCCCCAGCTCAACGGGCCCAGCCGGCCCACGCCGGGCCCGGCCGCCGACGAAGGACTGGCCCGCCGGCTGCGCGCCCTCGCGTGCACCGCGCCGCTCCACGACCTCGACGTGCGCAAGGCCAACCTCGCGGGCGAGTACGGGATCTACGCGATGGCGGAGGTGGCGCTCGCCGTCATCGACCTCGTCACGCTCCACATGGACTTCGACACCGGCGCCGACCACGAGGAGATAGTGGCCAGGGTGCTCCCGCGGATCGCCGCGCAGGCCCCGCGCCGCCCCGCGGGCGAGCACGAGCGGGTGGCCCGCTGGGTGCTGGAGAACCTGATCAACGTCGGCAGCGTGGACCGCGGCTTCCGCGCCGTCTACGGCACCTTCGGCCCCGAGGGCGAGTACGTCCGCCGCGACTACGACTTCAAGCTCATCGAGGAGGTCCCCGGCACCGGCGGCAACGTCTACCTCCGGACCACCGACGAAGCGGTCAACGTCCTGGTCGGCGCCCTCGACACGGACGTCACCAGCGCCCAGATCGCCGCCGAGGTCAAGCTGGAGGTGCTGATCAGACGCGGCCGGCTGGCCGACGCCCAGCTCGCCGCCGAACAGGCCCGCTACCGCACCGTGCAGTACGCCGAGACCCTCCGCCGGACCCTGGACGCCACCCGGCGCAACGTCCGCGCCGTCGACTGGCTGCACGCCGTCCCCGACATGATCGCCGAGGCGCTGGAGCACGTCGCGGACCGCTACCGCCACGAGAACGCCATCCTCACCAACATCCGCAAGGCCCGCGACGAGACCGAGGAGCCCGAGCACAAGCGCCTCGCCGCCGAGCTGGTCGACATCGTCAAGGACTGCATCCGCCGGCACACCCAGCTCCAGTCCCGGCTGCTGGAAGCCGGACCGCTCTTCCGCGCCGAACAGGACCGGCAGGCGTTCGCCACCCCCGCCGCCCGCCTGGGCCTCGACCTCTACGGCCAGCTCGTCGCCCCGCTGCTGCCCCTTCCCGCCGAGCGCGCCATCCGCGTCACCGACGCGTTCTTCGCCCACGGCACGGGCCTGCGCACCCCGTCGGCCGTCCGCGTCGGCGACCTCGTCGAGGTGCTGCTCACCCCGCCCCTGGAGCGCGAGCACCTCGGCGCCGAGATGCCCGAGCCCGACCTGGTGGCGACGCCCGACGACAGCCGCTTCAGCGAACAGCAGCTCGACGCCGCGATGGAACTCCTCGACCTGCCCGCCGACGCCCCCCGCCGGCTCTCCGGCCTGCTCGCCGACGCCCGCCGCGCGGACCCCGAACTCCCCTACCTCGTCGCCCTCCTGGCGGTGCACGCCGCCAGCCCCCCGGTCGGCACCGCCTACCGCCAGGGCGAGCAGCAGCTGCTCTTCGCCGTCGACGACGGAACCGAGCTCGCCGACCCGGAGTTCGGCGGCGCCGACCTCGTCGTCGGCAAGGCCCTGCTGGACGCGGCCGGGATGGCCGCCGACCGCTCGGAGGTGGCCTGATGCCCCGACGATCCCGCGTACGGCGCTGCGGCGCCCGCCACCGCCGACCGGCCGCCCCCACCCCCCACAAGGAGCTTCAACCGTGACCGAGTACGACGCCGCCGACCCGGCACCGCCGGAGCCGTCCGCCGCAGGCGAGGCGGCGGACCGGCCGGTGCCCGCCGACGGGACGCCGGGCCCGGCCGGCCCCGCGCCGGTCACCCCGGCCGACGCCGCGGACGCCGCACGGCTGGTCTCCTTCGGACTCCAGCCCAAACTGCTGCCCGCCCGCGACGCCGAATACGCCGAACTGCTGCGCCGCTACCGCGACGAGCCCGCCTTCGCCCGGCTGAGCGACGCGGTCGCCACCGGCCTCGGCCTGGTCGTCCTGGAGGTGTCCACCCGCGCCGGGATGGCCGTCACCGCCGCCGAGGACTCCGTCTTCGCCGTCCGGATGGGCGACTACGCCCGCCGCGCCTCCGCCGACTCCGCCGACCGCTTCCTGCACGGCCTCGCCCATCTGGCCGTCGCCGCGCTGGCGTTCCCGCGCCCCGAGGATCTCGCCGACGACGGCTACATCGGCCGGATCACCGTCAACGGCGTCGACGCCTTCGTCCGCCAGGCGTGCCGCCGCCTGGAGGAGCGCGCCGAGCAGGACGGCGAGAACACCGACCCGGCCACCGGCGCCCCCGGCCTGGAGTCGGCCTGGCGGGTCTACGCCCGGCGCAGCGCGACCGGCGCCACCAAGGACGCCCGGCGACTGGCAGGTTCGACCACCGGCATCATCGCCAAGGCCGTCACCTTCCTCGTCGACTCCGGCTTCCTGCAACGCACCGGCGACGACGCCGGCGGCGCCTACCGCACCACCGCCCGCTACCAGCTCCAGGTCCGCGACCTGGCCGGCGGCGCCGCCATGGCCGAACTGCTGGAGCTGGGCATCGTCACCGTCGCCGACGGCAGCGCCTCCCTGCTGCCCGGCGAGGACACCGACGACCTCGACCTGGTCGCCGAGGCCGGGCTCCCCTTCCACTCCGCCTGACCTCGCCGGCCGGTCCCGCCGGCCACCGTCCGACAAGACACCACACGACACCACACGACACAACAACGAGAGTCCGCCATGTACGAGCTGTCCAGGGTCCGCCTCTACTCCATCGGACCCGCCGGTGCGCGCTATGCCGACACCGTGCTGGACCTGCGCGGAGTCGGCGCACCCGTGCCCCGGCCGGCCCCGGCCCAGGCGGACTTCTTCGAGGACGAACCGGTCGGCCCGCCGCGCCGCCCGGCCCCCGCGGGCGTCCTCTTCCTGGAGAACGGCGGCGGCAAGTCCGTCCTGCTCAAGCTGATCTTCTCGGTGATGCTGCCCGGCCACCGCAACACCCTCGGCGGCGCCAGCTCCGGCGTCCTGCGCAAGTTCCTGCTCGCCGACGACTGCGGCCATGTCGCCCTGGAATGGCAGCACGTCCTCACCGGTGAGAGCGTCGTCGTCGGCAAGGTCAGCGAATGGCGCGGCCGGCAGGTCTCCAACGACCCCCGGAAGTTCGCCGAAGCCTGGTACAGCTTCCGGCCGGGCCCCGGGATGAGCCTGGACTCCCTCCCCGTCGCCGAGGCCACCGTCGTCCGGCCCCGCCGGGAGAGCGGCGAGGGCGCCTCGGGCGCCCAGGGCCGCCGCCGCACGATGAAGGGCTTCCGCGACGTCCTCACCGAAGCCGGCAAGAACTACCCCAACCTCGACGTCGTCTGGGAAGAGATCCACGAACGCTGGAACGAACACCTCGGCGACCTGGGCCTGGACCCCGAACTCTTCCGCTACCAGCGGGAGATGAACGCCGACGAGGGCGAGGCCGCCGGCCTGTTCGCGGTCAAGAACGACTCCGACTTCACCGACCTGCTGCTGCGCGCCGTCACCGACACCCGCGACACCGACGGCCTCGCCGACCTCGTCCACGGCTTCGCGCACAAGCTCGGCCGGCGCGCCGAGCTCACCGCGGAACGGGACTTCACCGCCGGCTCCCTCGACCTGCTGGCGCGCATCGCCGACGCCGCCGAGCAGCGCGAACGCGCCCGTGAGGTGCACACGGGCGCCGAGCGGCGCACCCGCGGCCTCGCCCGGCGGCTGCACGCCCGCGGCACCGAGGAGCACGGCCGGGCCGCCGAACTCGCCGAACAGGTCGCCGCCGCCGCGCACCGCGTCACCGACGCCGCGGACACCCGGGACCGCCGTGCCCTGGTCTCCGCCGAACTCGCCTACCGGCACGCCTCGCTGGCGCTGACCGCCGCCGAGAAGGGCGCCGCCGCCCAGCGCCGCGAACTCAACGACGCCCGCACACTGCACAGCGCCTGGCAGGCCGCCGAGATCGCACTGCGCCACCGCGCCGCCGCCGACCGCTCCACCCGCGTCGCCGCCGCCATCCGCGAGGCCGAGCGGGACGCCGCCCCGGCGCTCGCCGCCCGCGCCACCGCCGCCGCCGACCTCGTCCGCGCCCTGCACACCGCCGCCGAGGCGGGCGAACGGATCGCGGGCGAGGAGGAGGAGCGCTCCGCGGCCCTCCAGGAGGCCGCCGAATCGGCGCACCGCGACGCCACCGCCGCCGCCACCCACGCCCAGCGCGCCCGCAGCGAGACCGGACACCTCAAGCAGCGGCTCGCCGAGGTCGCCCAGGAGACCACCGAGGCCGTCGCGGCCGGCTGGCTGGACGACACCGCCCCGGACGCCGATCCGGCCCGCGCCGCGCTCGCCGCCTCGGACGCCGAGAAGAGCGCCGTCGCGGTCTGGGACACGGCCCGCGAGGCGGCCCGGGAAGCCACCGACCGCGTCCGGGAGGCCACCGCGCGGCACTCCGCCGCGGAGCTGGCGGCGGCCCGCGCCGAGGACGCCGCCCAGGCCGCGGAGGGCGCCCATGACGCGGAGCGCCGCGCCGCCGAATCGATCGGCGCCGAGCAGCGGCTCGCCGACCTCCTCGGACTCCCCGAGGACCGGGCCCGCACCATCGGCCTGCCCGGCCCCCGGACGGCCACCGGCCAGGAACGCGAGAGCGCCCCCGCCGGCCCGGCCCGCCCCGCCGCCGGCCCGCTCACCGCCGAGGAACTGGACCGCAACGCCGACGCGCTGCACGAACTGCTCGACGAGGGCGTCGCCGCCGCCGAACGGCAGCTCTTCGACCTGCGCACCGCCGCCGCGGACGACTCCCGCATCCTCGGCGCGCTGGGCGACGGCGGTCTGCTGCCTCCCGGCCCCGATGTGCTGGCCGCCGTCGAATATCTCGGCGAGCACGGCGTCCCGGCACTGCCCGGCTGGCGCTATCTCGCCCAGTCCGTCGATCCCGCCGACCACACCCGGGTGCTCGCCGCCCGCCCCGAACTCGTCGACGGCGTGATCATCACCGACCCCGACACCCACGCACGGGCCCGCGAGGTCCTCGGCCGGGCCGCGCTGCTGCCCCGCTCCGCCGTCGCCGTCGGCACCGCCGCCGCCCTGCTCGCCCCCACCCCCGCCTCCGACGGCCGGGACACCGGCGTCTTCCTCGTCCCGCCCAACCCGGCGATGCACGACGAATCCGCCGCCGACGAGGAGCGCCAGGCGCTGCGGGCCCGCGCCATGCGGCGCGACGACGAGATCCGGGCGCTCGCCGCCCGGCTCGCCGGGGACCGCGCGCTGGCCGCCCGGCTCGCCTCGTGGCGCACCGGCTGCCCGGCCGGCCGGCTCGCCGAGCTGGCCGCCGCCGCGGCGCGCACCCGCGCGGCCGCGGACACCGCGGCCGCCGAGCTGGCCGAGGCCCGTACGGTCCGCGCCGAGGCCGACGAGATCGCGGCGGAGGCCACCCGGGTGCGCGACGAGCGGCAGGAGGCCGCGCAGCGCGCCCGCCGCGCCGCGGACATCCTGGCGGGGCTCGCCCACCGGCTGCGCGAGCGCGCCGGCTGGCAGTCCCGGCTGCGTGAACTCGCCGACGAGAGCGCCGAGTTCGAGGCCCGCGCCGAGGAGTGCGTGGACCGCGCACGGGCCGCCGACGAGGACCGCAGGGCCGCCCAGCGGGCCGCCGACGACGCCCGCCGCACCGCCCGCGCGCTGCGCGCCGAGCGCGCCGAGATCGCCGGCGTCCCCGACGACCTGGGTGGCGCCCCCGAGGGCGCCACCACGTCCCTGCCCGCCCTGCGCGAGGCGTACCGCGCCGCCTCCCAGCTCTACGAAAAGGTCGGTGTCGGCGCCGACCTGCGCGCCGAACAGGCCCGCGCCGAGGGCGAGGAGAGCGCCGCCCTGGCCGAGCTGAACCGCCTCACCAACAAGGTCCGCACCCGCGCCGAACAGCTCCTCCAGAGCCCGGACGCCGCCGACGGCCCGTCCCGGCAGGCCGCCGCGGCACGCGCCGAATCGCTCGTCCACATGCTGGAGACCCGCGCCTCGGCCGCCAGCGAGCAACTGGGCCGGCTGCGCGGCGAGGCCGAGCGGCTCGCCCCCACCGACGGCGACGCGCACACCGAGCTGCCCGACGCGCTGATCCCCGCGGACGCCGGCCGGGCCAAGGAACTCCTGCGCACCGCGGGCGGCGAACTGGCCACCGCCACCGACGCGCTGGACGCCGCCCGCGCCCGGCACGAAGAGCTGCTGCGCGGCCACCGCGCCGCCGAGGACGCGGCCGGCGGCTTCGAGGAGAGCGCCGCCCAGTTGCGCGATCTGCTGCGCGACCACCACGACGCCGAGGACCCGGCGGGCGAGCAGCCCGAACCGTACGCCGGCGGGCTGGCGGAGGCCCGGCACGCCGCCGCCGAGTCCCGCCGCTCGCTGCGCGGCTGCGCCGCCGACCTGTCGGCCGCCGAGGCCGCGGTGCGCGAGGCGGGCGACGTCCTGGTACGGCACGCCAACTCGACCCGCTACGAACAGGTACGCACCCCCGCCCGGCAGCAGATCCGCGAACTGCCCGCCGCCGCGCTCCCGGACCACGCGGCCAAGTGGGCGGAGGCGTTCGCGCCCCGGCTGCGGGTGCTGACCGACGAACTGGCGCAGCTGGAGCGCAACCGCGACAGCATCGTCGACCGGCTCCGCGGCCTGGTCGAGTCGTCGCTGACCACGCTGCGTTCGGCGCAGCGGCTGTCCCGGCTGCCCGAGGGGCTGGGGGAGTGGTCGGGGCAGGAGTTCCTGCGGATCCGCTTCGAGGACCCGGACCAGGCCACGCTCGCCGAGCGGCTCGGCGAGGTCATCGACGAGGCGACCCGTTCGGCGGTGAAGAAGAACAGCGATCTGCGGCGGGACGGTATGTCGCTGCTGCTGCGCGGGGTCGCCGCCGCGCTCCGGCCGCGCGGGGTGGCCGTGGAGATCCTCAAGCCGGACGCGGTGCTGCGCGCCGAGCGGGTGCCGGTCGGGCAGATGGGCGACGTCTTCTCCGGCGGCCAGCTGCTGACCGCCGCCATCGCCCTGTACTGCACGATGGCGGCGCTGCGCAGCAACGACCGGGGCCGCGACAAGCAGCGGCACGCCGGCACGCTGTTCCTCGACAACCCCATCGGCCGGGCCAACGCCACCTATCTGCTGGAGCTCCAGCGGGCCGTCGCCGACGCTCTCGGCGTCCAGCTGCTCTACACCACCGGCCTCTTCGACACCACCGCGCTCGCCGAGTTCCCGCTGGTCATCCGGTTGCGCAATGACGCGGACCTGCGGGCCGGGCTGAAGTACATCAGCGTCGAGGAGCATCTGCGGCCCGGTCTGCCGCAGCAGGACCCGGCCGGGGAGCCGGTGCACGGCCAGATCACGGCGACGCGGATGTACCGCCGTCCGGAAGAGCCCCCGCAGCCGCCGGCCCGGTCCGAGGACGCTCCGGAGGGGACGGCGGACGGCGCACCGGCCCCGGCTCCGGATGCCCCTGCGGACGGAGCCGCCCGGTGACCCACCGGTGGAACTCCCCGATGTGGTGCTCGGTGGGCACGAGCACCCCGCCGGCCCGGTAGGCGCGGGAGCCCATCGCGGGCTGGGTCCGCTCGCAGGCCGCGAAGTCCTGCGCGTTGACGCGGTGGAAGAGCTCCACCGACCCGTCGAGGTCGGCACCGGAGGCGACGACGTCGGGTGCGTACAGCCAGTCGCAGTCGACGACGGTGCGGTCCGCGGCCATCGGGAACATCCGGTGCACGATCACATGGTCGGGTACGAGGTTGAGGAAGACCTGCGGGCGGACGGTGACGGCGTAGTAGCGGCGGTCCTGTTCCACGGCGAGACCGGCGAGCGGAGCGAAGCCGCCACCGCCGTCGACGGTGAACCCCGTGACCCCGTCCGCGAACGCCGCACCGTGCCCGACGAAGTACTGCGCGGCGAAACCGTCCGCGAACTCCGGTAACACCTCGGTCAGTTCGGGGTGGATGGTCGCGCAGTGATAGCACTCCATGAAGT
Organism: Streptomyces sp. x-80; assembly: GCF_046549095.1. Classification (NCBI taxonomy): domain Bacteria; kingdom Bacillati; phylum Actinomycetota; class Actinomycetes; order Kitasatosporales; family Streptomycetaceae; genus Streptomyces; species Streptomyces sp. x-80. Next base: position 26,277 of record NZ_JAJPWM010000008.1, on the reverse strand, counting down.
TCTCGACGATCAGCTTCCAGTTGGCGGCCACGTCGTAGCGGATCCGCCGGCCGAGCGCGAGCCCGTCGACCGCGTAACGGGCCACGGCCGCCGGATCGCCCAGCCGCTCGGTGACCGCCGCGATCACCGTCTCCTCGAAGGAGGGCGGCTCCTCGGCCAGGCACACCCACACATAGCCCAGCCACTCCCGCAGCCGGACCGGCAGCAGCCCGCGTTCCCCCGGGTCCACCTCCGGCATCCGCCGCAGGTTGGGCGCGGCGGTCAGCCGTCCGTCCAGATCGTAGGTCCAGGCGTGGTACGGGCAGCGCAGCGAGCGCCCTGCCTCACCGGACTCCTCGGTGCACAGCCGGGCGCCGCGGTGCCGGCAGACGTTGAGGAACGCCCGGAAACCGCCCCGGTGATTGCGGGTGATCAGCACGCTCTCCCGGCCCACCTGGACGGTACGGAACGCGCCGGGCCGCGCCAGGTCGGCCGCGCGGACCGCGCAGAACCACAGCGATTCGAAGATCCGCTGCTGCTCCTCGGCGAAGACACCGGGGTCGGTGTACAGCTGCCCCGGCAGGGTGGCGAGCAGACCGGTGGACTCGGGAACGAGGGTCATCGGACACCTCCGGGGACGGGCGCGGCGGCCAGCCGGCCGGGGTCGAACAGCTCGATGGGGTGCCCGGTCCCCCCGGTCAGCGCCAGATCGGCGAGGATCTCGCCGACCACCGGTACGAACTTGAAGCCGTGGCCGGAGAAGCCACAGGCGACGGTGACGGTGTCGGGGTGCGCGGGGTGCCGGGTGATGACGAAGTGCTCGTCGGGGGTGTTGCTGTACATACAGGTGGCGGCCGACAGGAAGCGGCCGGGGAGGGTGGGCAGCAGCCGGGCCGCCTGCGCGGCCATGGCCCGCACCTCGTCCCCGTGCACGGTCCGGTCGATGCTCTCCGGGGTGCAGACGGTGCCCTTGCGGAAGAACGCCACCTTCGCGCCGCCGTCCGGTCCGTCGATCGCCGGGAAACCGTAGATCTGGACGCCCGCCGCGTCCTCCCAGATGTAGACGGGGTGCTGGTCGGGGGCGTACGGGGCGGTGCCGCCGTCGGGGGCGAACCAGTACATCACCTGCCGTTCGATGGTGAACGGCACCCCGAGACCGGCCAGCAGCCGCGGCGCCCAGGCCCCGGGGCAGATCACCAACTGGCCCGCCGTATACGTGTCGTCGGGGGTGTGCACCCGCACCCCGCGCCCGCCCGGCAGCGCCTCCCAGCGGGTCACCGGCTCCTGGAAGTGCAGCGCGGCGCCGCTCCGGCCGGCGAGCTGGAGGTGGGCCGCCACGGTGTGCTCCGGGCGGACGAACCCGGCCCGCGCCTCGTACAGCGCGACCTCGTCGGCGGCCGGGGCCAGCGTCGGGAAGCGGCGCCGGATCTCCTTCGCGTCGAGCATCTCGTGCGGCAGGTCCCAGGTCCGCGCGGAGCGCAGCGCGCCGGCGACGGTACGGCTCCCGGGCCGCCCGACCATCACCCCGCCGCACAGCGTCGCCACCTGCCGGCCACTGTCGCGCGCCAACCGCGCGTACAGCTCATGGGCGCGCAGCAGCAGGGGCACATACGCGGGGTCCTCGAAATAGGACTGCCGGGTGATGCGGGAGCCGCCGTGGCTGGAGCCGCGCGGATGCACCGGGCCGAATTTCTCCAGCCCCAGCACCCGGGCGCCCCGGGCGGCCAGATGGTGGGCGGCGGCGCTGCCCATGCCGCCGAGTCCGAGCACGATCACGTCATACGAGGGGGACAAGCGGGCCTCCCGGGCCGAACGGGCTGCGACAGCGCTTCCCGGCGTTCCCGGGCGCTGTCCCTACGGTCGGATTCAGTTGTGCTTCCCCGGTACCGCTCAGCGGCGGATGCGGTCCATGGCCGGGTCGAAGAGCGGTTCGGCGCGGACCGTCGCCGGAACCCGCGCGCCGAAGTACGCCACCTCCACGGCCGTGCCGGGCCCGGCGGCGACCGCCGGCAGCCAGGCGTAGGCGACGGTCCGCCCGAGGGAGTAGCCGTGGGCCGCGCTGGTCACATAGCCGGCCGCGGTCCCCGCCAGGTACACCGGCTCGCCGCCCAGCACGATCGCCGCCGGATCGTCGAGGGTCAGGCACACCAGGCGGCGCCGGACGGTCTCCCGGGACACGCCGGCCAGCGCCGCGCGCCCGACGAAGTCGCCCTTGTCCCGCCGTACGGCCCAGCCGAGCCCGGCCTCGTAGGGGTTGTGCTCGGCGGTCATGTCCCGGCCCCAGGCGCGGTACCCCTTCTCCAGCCGGAGGCTGTCGAAGGCACTGCGGCCGCCCGCGACCACCCCGAGCGGCCGGCCCGCCCGCCACAGCGTGTCCCACAGCCGCAGGCCCAGATCGGCGCTGGTGTACAGCTCCCAGCCCAGCTCACCGACGTAACTCAGCCGCAGCGCGGTCACCGGCACCTCGCCGATGAACGCCGCACGCGCCGTGAAGTAGCCGAAGCCGCGGTGCGAGAAGTCCGTCCCGGAGAGCGGCTGGACCAGCTCGCGGGCCAGCGGGCCCCAGACGCCGATTCCACAGGTGCCGGACGTGCGGTCGGCGACGCGGACCCCCGCGGGGGCGTGGCGGGCCAGCCACGCCAGGTCCGCGGCGCTGTTGGCGCCGACCTGGAAGCGGTCCGCGGCGAGCCGGGCCACCGTCAGATCGCTGCGTATCCCGCCCGCCGCGTCCAGCAGCAGTGTGTACGTCACCGCGCCGGGGCGCTTGGCCAGCTGATTGGTGGTCATCCGCTGGAGGAAGTCCAGCGCGCCGGGCCCGGTGACCTCCAGCCGGCGCAGCGGCGTCATGTCGTAGAGCGCGACCCGCTCCCGGGTGGCCCGCGCCTCGGCCGCCGCGGCCGGCGACCAGTGCCGCGCCGACCAGGCGTCCCGCGCGGGCAGTGCCAGGTCCCGCGCCAGTGGGGCGTTGGCCTCGAACCAGTGCGGGCGCTCCCAGCCGCCGTCCTCCAGGAAGTGCGCCCCCAGTTCCCGCTGCCGGGCGTACCACGGGCTGACCCGCAGTGGCCGTGGCCGGTCCGCCGGCGCCAAGGGGTGGACGACGTCGTAGACCTCGGTGAACTGCCGCGCGCCGCGCGCGTGGACGTAACCGGGCGAGCGCTGGGCGCCCTCGAAGCGGGACACCTCACAGCCGTGCAGGTCGGTACCGGGCCTGCCGTCGGTCAGCCACTCGGCGACGGCCTTCGCGGCGCCCGCGGAGTGGGTGATCCAGACCGCCTCGGCCAGCCAGAAACCGCGCAGCTCGGGGGATTCGCCGAGCAGCGGCAGCCCGTCCGGGGTGAAGGAGAAGACCCCGTTGAAACCGTCCTCGACCCGGCACCCGGCCAGGGCGGGCAGCAGACGGCCGCTCGCCGTCCAGCTGGGGGCGAAGTCGTCGGGGGTGAACGGTAGCGCGGACGGCATCACCGGGGCGTCGTCGAAGGCGGCCACCGCGTACGGATCGACGGGCAGCACCCGGTGCGCGTACGAGCCGATGCCGAGCCGGACGGCCGGCCGCCCGGCCGGGCCCGGGGCGTCCGCCGGGTGCTCGCGGAAGTACAGGTCCTGGTCCTGGTGGCGCAGGATCGGGCGGCGGCCGTCCAGGCCCGGGACCGCCGAGGTCGTCACGTACTGGTGCGCCAGCGGCAGCAGCGGGACGGTGACGCCCGCCAGCGCGCCGATCACCGGACCCCAGAACCCGGCGGCGGAGACGACCAGATCCGCCGGGAAGGTGCCCCGGTCCGTGACCACGGCGGTGACGCGGCCGTCCGCGCGCTCGGTGCCGGTGACGGTGTGCCGGTCCAGGAAGCGGGCACCGCGGGCGGCGGCCCGCGCGGCCTGGACCCGTGCGGCGGGCAGCGCGCGGGCCAGCCCGTCGCCGGGGGTGTGAAATCCGCCGAGCACCCTCGACTCGTCCAGCAGCGGCCACAGTTCGGCACACCGCCGCGCCGGGACCAGCTCGCCCTCGATGCCCCAGGACGCCGCCAGCCCGGCCCTGCGGTGCAGATCGGCCCACCGCGCTTCGGTGGTCGCGATCTCCAGCCCGCCCACCGCGTCGAAACAGGACCGCCCGTCCTCCGTCAGCCCGGAGAACTTCCGCACGGTGTACGCGGCGAGGTCGGTCATCGTCTTGTGCGGATGGGTACGGAAGACCAGGCCGGGGGCGTGCGAGGTGGAGCCGCCCGGGGCGTGCAGCGGGCCCTGCTCCAGGACCGTGACGTCCCGCCAGCCGCGTGCGGTGAGTTCGTCGGCGAGCGAGCAGCCGACGATACCGGCGCCGATGACGACCACCCGGCGGGTGTCCGCACCGGTGCTCACCGGACCACCGCCGTACGGAGCGCCGCGCCGCGCGGTGTCGTGGCAGAGGCGGCCGCGGGCCCGGCCTGCCCGCGGCGGCGGGCGCGGCACCGGCCGCCGGGCGCCCGCCGGACGGGCACCGCACCGTCGCGGGGATGCGGGTCCGTGGCACCGGGGCCGACGGCCGCGACGGCACCGGCGGCCCCCTGGCCGGGCGGACGGGGAAGCGTCTCGCCGGGTGCGCCCTTCTCGACGGCGACGGCGACGGCGACGGTGGCGGCGCGGGCTTCGTGCGGCATGTCTCACTCCTCAACAGCCCCTGTGGTGACGGCAGGGGCGGGTGCGCGTGGAGCTGGCACGGATGCTTGTGAGGATGGCGCGGCGCGCTGTACCAGGGCCTGTCGGACGGCGCTCCGCCGCACCCGGTAAGACCGGATGCTGTTGCCTATGGCACATCACGTTGCGCCATGGGGGACATGCTGGAAGCCCATCAGGAATCCGTCAAGGGGCGAATGTCCTGACCGGAGATCAGCCCGCGTGGCCCATCCGGCGGGAGAGTTCGGCGGCGGCCCCGACGGTCCGCCGGGCCAGCTCCGGAAGGCGTGCACGCGCCATGCGGTAGGCGGGCCCGGAGACGCCGATCGCCCCGATCACCGCGCCGTCGTACGCCCGGACCGGCGCCGCGACCGCGTTCAGCCCGATCTCCAGCTCCTCGGTGGAACAGGCGAATCCGTCCTCGGCGGCGGCGGTGAGCTGGGCGCGCAGCGCGGCCGGTGCGGTGAGGGTGTGCCCGGTGAACCGCGACAGCTTCCGTGCCGCCAGGGTCTCCTGTCGCTCCCGGGGCAGATGCGCCAGCAGCACCTTGCCGCTCGCGGTGGCGTGCAGCGGGGTGCGGCGGCCCAGCCAGTTGTACGCGGTCACCGCGGCGGCGCCCCTGGCCTGCATGATGTTCACCGCCGCATCGCCGTCCAGCACCGCGATGTTGGCGGTCTCCCCGGTGTCGTCGGCGAGCGCCCGGCACACCGGCTGGCCCTCCTGCGAGATGTCCAGCCGGATCGCGGCGGCGCCCGCCAGCCGCAGCACCCCGGCGCCCAGGAAGTACTTCCCGCGCTCCTTCTCCTGCTCCACCAGCCCGCGCGTCTCCAGCACACCCAGGATCCGGAACGCGGTCGATTTGTGGACGCCCAGCTCCTCGGCGATCTCGGTCACCCCGGCCTCGCTCGTCCGGGCCAGGATCTCCAGCACGCTCACCGCGCGGTCCACGGACTGAACGGATCCCGCCGCGCCGCGCCGCTCCTCGGACCGTTCCTCGGCCGCATCGGTCGTGTTCGACATCGGTCTCCGCGTCTCCACCCGGTGGCCCCGCGGGGCGCGTCCGACGGCATCTTTCCGGGAGGCCCTTGACGGCCCGCTCCCCGGCTTGGATTCTGTTGCGCATCGCGCTCCGCGATGCGTTATTCAGAACGTCATGATACCGATCAGCGCGAGGGGGGCCAGATGATACCCGTCTGCCGCATCGAGGACCTGCCCGAAGGCGAGTCCGTACGGATCGAGATCGACGACACCACACCGGCCATCGCCGTCTTCCACACCGGGACCGGCCTCTACGCCCTCGACGACACCTGTAGCCACCAGGACGCCTCGCTCTCCGACGGCTGGGCCGAGGGCTGCCACGTCGAATGCCCGCTGCACGCCGCCCGGTTCGACCTGCGTACCGGCGTCCCCAACGGGCCGCCCGCCCGCCGGCCCGTGCGCACCCATGAGGTCAGCGTCCTGGACGGCGTGATACACGTCCGGCTCGCGGTGTCCGAGGAGTCCATGGCGTGAGACCGGTCCGGCCGTACGGGCCGGGCGCCGCGCTCACCCGCGCGGGACGGCCGGCGGACCGCCGCCGACGGCCCGCCGGCCGCCGCCCGTTCACGCCGCCGCGCGGTCCGCCCGCGCGGAGCGGTCCCGGCCCTCCCGCCGCCGCTGCCGGCGCGCCCGCCGCCGCTCCCGGCGCAATTCCCGGGCCGTACTGCTCGGCTGGGACTGCACACCGTTGCGCTGCACCCACACCTGCCGGGTCACCCAGACGTCCAGCACCCCCCAGGTGGCGACCACGGTGCTGGCGACCGTGCTGATCACCGCGGGGAAGGCGAGCCAGGACCCCGTCACGGTGCTCAGGAACGCCACCATGGCCTGGATCAGGGTGATCGCCACGATGATCACGGCGCGCACCGCGGCCGTGCGCACCGGATCCGGCATCCGCCACCGGGTCGCCGGCTCCTCCTGCCACAGGGCACGCCTGGTGTCCATGAACGCGTCACACTCCCCGCACTCTCCGCGCATGTCCGACGCCTCGGTGGCTGCCCGGATTTCACCGGGTACCCACCCGTGTCGCCGCACCTCGTCCACCCTCATCGTCACGCACCCCGGAGCCACCGGATCACCCGGGGTAGCAGAATTCCGGCCAACCGGCGCGGCGGGGCACCGGAGACGGGAGCGGCGTCCGGGGCCGTAAACACGGGTGGGTTGTCCGGGAATCGACGGACAACTCATGACCGCCCCGCCCCGAACCCCGCGCCACGGCGTCCGGAAGAGCCTTCGGCCCGGTCACCCGACAGTAGTAGGCTCGCGCCGTTTGCTGACGGAACACCGCCCCCGTGCGCCGGGGTTGACGTGGGGGAGGCCATGCGCTTTCGCGGGAAGTCGATCCGCCGGAAGATCGTGGCGCTGCTGCTCGTGCCGCTGGTGTCCCTGACCGCCATGTGGGCCTTCGCGACCTACCTCACCGGCCGCGAGGCCAACCAGCTGCTGGACGTCGGCAATGTCGTACGGAAACTGGGGTACCCGGCCGAGGACGTCGTCCAGGCCCTCCAGAACGAACGCCGGCAGAGCCTGCTCTACCTCGCGGACCGGCGCGGCGCCGACGCGCTCACCGAACTGCGCCAGCGGGACCGGGCCACCGACGAGAACGTCGCCCGGCTGCGCGCCAACGCCCGGGACCCCGGCGTACGCGAGGACCTCACCGCCGGCGCGGGCGCCCGGATGCGCGACGTCATCAAGGGACTGGACGGCCTGCCCGCCCTGCGCACCCAGGTCGAGGACAACACCCTCACCCGCGAGGAGGCCATGGAGGCGTACGACAGCCTGGTCGACCCGCACTACGACTTCCTCGCCGCCCTCCACGACCTGGCGGACGTGGAGATGGACAAAGAGGGCCGCGCGCTGGTCACCCTCACCCGCGCCCGCGAGGCGTTCGCCCGCGAGGACGCCCTGCTGTCCGCGGTACTGACCTCCGGCAGTATGAGCACCCGCGATCTGCGGGCGTTCACCGAGCGGATCGCCGAACGCCGCGTCCTGTACGCCACCGGTCTGCCCGCCCTGTCCGCCGCGGACCGCACCGCCTACGACGACTACTGGCACACCGCCACGGCCCGCGCGCTCACCTCCTTCGAGGACTCCGTGATCGCCGCCGGGGCGCGGGACGCGCCGCACGCCGTCAACGCCGAACGCTGGGAATCCACCGCGGACACGGTGCTCGGCGACCTCCAGCAGCTGGGCAAGGACGCCGGCGACCGTTACCAGGAGCGCGTCGCACCGGTCGCGCGGGCCGTCGTGATCAAGGCCGGTATCGCCGGAGTCCTCGGCTTCGTCGCCCTGCTGGTGTCCGTCGTCGTCTCCCTGCGCATCGGCCGCCGGCACGTCAAGGACCTGACCCGGCTGCGCAAGGACGCGCACGAGGTCTCCGGCGTCCGGCTGCCCAGCGTCATGCGCCGGCTGGCGGCCGGCGAGCGGGTGGACGTGGCGGCCGAGGCGCCCCGGCTGGACTTCGGCCACGACGAGACGGGCCAGGTCGGCCAGGCGCTCAACACCCTCCAGCGGGCCGCCGTCGAGGCGGCCGTCAAACAGGCGGACATGCGCCGCGGCGTCTCCGAGGTGTTCGTCAACCTCGCCCGACGCAGCCAGGTCCTGCTGCACCGTCAGCTGACCCTCCTGGACGCCATGGAGCGGCGCACCGAGAACACCGACGAACTCGCCGACCTCTTCCGGCTCGACCACCTGACCACCCGGATGCGCCGGCACGCGGAGGGCCTGGTCATCCTCTCCGGCGCGGCGCCCTCCCGGCAGTGGCGCAATCCCGTCCAGCTGATGGACGTGGTACGGGCCGCCGTCGCCGAGGTGGAGGACTACGCGCGCATCGAGGTGCGCCGGCTGCCGCGGCTCGCGGTGGACGGGCCCGCCGTCTCGGACCTCACCCATCTGATCGCCGAACTCGTGGAGAACGCCACCGTCTTCTCACCGCCGCACACCGCCGTCCAGGTACGCGGCGAGCGGGTCCCCAACGGCTTCACCCTGGAGATCCACGACCGCGGTCTGGGAATGGCCCCCGACCTGCTGCTGGACGCCAACCTCCGGCTCGCCGAGACCCCGGAGTTCGAGCTGTCCGACACCGACCGGCTCGGTCTGTTCGTGGTCAGCAGGCTCGCCCGGCGGCAGGGCGTACGGGTCTCGCTCCAGCCCTCGCCGTACGGCGGCACCACCGCCGTGGTCCTCATCCCCGGCACCATCCTGACCGAGACCGCCGAGGACGGCCGCGACGACACCGGCGCGGCGGCCGTGGACGGCGGGGCGAACGGCGCACCGGAGGAGGCCGTGGACCGGCTGGCCGTCCTCGCGCAGATCCCGGTCCCGCTGGCGGAACGTGCGGGCCGCACCCTGGCCGCGCTCGACGGACCGGCCGGACGGGAGGCGCCCCGCGCCGACGCGGCCGGCCGCCCCCGCGGCCGGAACCACGCCCGGGGCCGCGGCCGCCGGGGCCCGGCCGCCGCGCCGACCGGCCCCACCCCCTCACCCGCCGCCCCCGCGGCCAGCGCCCCCGTACCGGCCGCCGAACAGCACCAGCAGAGCCGGGACCAGGCGCCGGGCGGCGGCCCCGCGCCGCTGCCGCGCCGCCGGCGCCCGCCGGTCCTGGTCGCCGACCACGGCAGACCCGTCGACGCCCGCGACGACGGCGGCGAACCGCCCGCCGAGCGCCCCGGCCCGGAGCGCGCCGGACGGCACACCGGGCACGGACCGCAGCCCCCCGGCGACGGGACACCGGAGCCCGCGGACGGCGTGCCCGCCGCACCACCGCCCCCGGCATCCGGCGGGTTGTTGCCCCGCCGGGTCCGGCAGGCCAGCCTCGCACCGCAGCTCAAGGACGGCCCCGTCCGGCAGCCGGCGGCGGACGACGACCGCGACGCGGACGCCGTCCGCGCCCGGATGGCCGCGCTCCAGCGCGGCTGGCAGCGCGGCCGCCGCGACAACGGCGAGGCCCCGGACGGCGGTCCGGCCGCGGCCGGCGGGGGCGCCGGCACCGCACCGGACCGCGGCCCCGCGGACACCGCCGCCCACCGTACGGACACCGCCCGCGACGCAGCCGCGCGCCGCGGCGACGGGGGCACCACCGCACCAGGAACGACATCGGGAGGAGACGGTCCATGACCGCACCGAAGGCAGCAGCTTCCACCGCACCGGACGCGACGCAGGGAACGGGCGAGCTCAACTGGCTCCTCGACGAACTGGTCGAGCGGGTCGGCAGCATCCGCAAGGCACTCGTCCTGTCCAGCGACGGGCTGGCCACCGGCGCCTCCAAGGACCTGACCCGCGAGGACGGCGAGCATCTGGCCGCGGTGGCCTCCGGCTTCCACAGTCTGGCCAAGGGCGTCGGCCGGCACTTCGACGCGGGCCGGGTCCGGCAGACCCTGGTCGAACTGGACGACGCGTTCCTGTTCGTCAGCGCGGCCGGCGACGGCAGCTGCCTGGCCGTGCTGGCCGACGCCGACTCCGATGTCGGGCTGATCGCCTACGAGATGACCCTGCTCGTCAAACGCGTCGGCGCACACCTGGTCACCGCGCCCCGGTCCGGGCTGACCACCTGAGGGCGCCGACGGTGACGCCATGAGGGACCAGGATGGGCGGACCGGGCGGGCCGGGCCGGACCGCGCGGCGGCCCGCTGGTTCGACGACGACGCGGGCCCGGTCGTCCGCCCGTACGCCATGACCCGCGGGCGCACCCGCACGGCCGCGGAAGGACGCCTGGACCTCATCGCGCTGGTGATCGCGGAGACCCGCGCGGAGGAGACGGTCGCCGACCAGACGCTCTCGCCCGAGCATGTGGACATCGTCGGGCGCTGCCGCCGGACACCGCTGTCGGTCGCCGAGCTGGCGGCCGGCCTCGATCTGCCGGTCGGCGTCGTGCGGGTGCTCATCGGCGATCTCCTGGACGCGGGACTGGTACACGTCAGCCGCCCCGTACCGCCGGCCGAACTGCCGGACGAGCAGATCCTGCGCGAGGTGATCGACGGACTGCGCGCGCTGTGACACGGTGCTGCGCACCGACGCCCGCGCGACGGTCCGTCTGTATGTTTCCCGCCGTGTGACGGCCGACCAGAGGAGAGCACCGCCATGTCCCCGGACACCACCCCGGCCCCCTTCGAGCAGCTGACGATCCAGGCCGGCCCGTACACCTACGACGCCCTGGCGGCCGGGCCCGCCGACGGCGAGTTCGTGCTGCTGCTGCACGGCTGGCCCGAGTTCGCCGACTCCTGGAGCGCCGTGCTCACCGCCCTGGGCGCGGCCGGCTACCGCGCCGTCGCGGTCGACCAGCGCGGCTACTCCCCGCGGGCCCGCCCGCCGCGGACCGCCGACTACGCCGTGCCCGAACTCGTCGCCGACGCCCTCGCGTTCGCCACGTCCCAGGGCGCCGGCCGGTTCCATCTCGTCGCCCACGACTGGGGCGGCATGGTCGCCTGGGCACTGGCCGCCGCCCACCCCGAGCGGCTGAGGTCGCTGACCGTACTGGCCACCCCGCACCCCGAGGCCCTCAACCGCGCGGCGGCCGAGGACCCGGACCAGCACCACCGGCTGGACTATGTGCGCTTCTTCCGCCAGGCGGACGGCGCCGCCGAGCGCGCCCTGCTGGCCGACGGCGCGGCCCGGCTGCGCGCCGCGTACGGCGGCATGGTCGCCGACGAGCTGGTGGCGGCCAACGTCCGCAGGCTCACCGAGCCGGGCGCGCTGACCGCCACCCTGAACTGGTACCGGGCGCCCCGCGAGACCGTCTCGGTCCCCGCGGGCCGGATCGCCGTCCCCACCCTGTTCCTGTGGGGCAGCGAGGACATCGCCCTGGGACGTGTCGCAGCCGAGTCGACGGGGGAGTGGATCGACGGCCCGTATCGCTTCGAGGCCCTGGCGGGCGCGAGTCACTGGCTGCCCGAAGAGGTGCCCGACGAGCTCGTACCCCGGATCCTGCACCACCTGGGCCGGTACACCTGACGGCGGGTGCGGGAGGCGACGATCCCCGTCCGGCCCGGCCCGCGCCGCCGTACACTGCGGACATGTCCGGCAAGCGCGCCACCCGTCTCACCCCCGACCAGCGCCGGGAACAGCTGGTCGAGATCGGCCGGGAGATGCTCGCCGACCGTTCCCTGGACGAGCTCCCCACCGACGAGGTCGCCCGGCGGGCCGGTATCTCGCGCGGATTGCTCTTCCACTACTTCGACTCCAAACACGACTTCTACCGCGCCGTGGTCCGCGCGGAGTGCGACCGGCTGACGGCCGCCACCGAACCGGACGCCTCGCTCGGCCCCGTCGAGTGGCTGCGCTCCTTCATCGCGGGCTTCGTCGGCTACGTCCTGGAGCACCGGCAGGTGTACCGCGCGCTGGTCCGGGGCGCGGCCGGCAGCCATCCGGTGGTGGCCGACATCGTCGGCGACACCCGCCGGACGCTCGCCCGGCGGGTGTGCGACGGACGGCGGCGGCTGGGCCTGCCGGACGTCCCCCGGCTGGAGCTGGCCTCGGGCGCCTGGATGGCGTTCGCCGAGGAGGCGGTCACCAACTGGCCGGCGGCGGACCCGGACGCGCGGGAGGAGATCTGCGCGTTCGTGGAAGCCGGCTTCGTCGGCCTCCTGGGACTGCTGGACCGGCCCGCGGCGCTCACCCCGCGCTGAGCCCGTCCGTCAAGGCGCGCCGGACGACGGCACGTCTCACACAGCCCATAGCCGGTCGGCACCGTGCCTCGGGGTGCGGTCGGCGGCTTCCCGCTCCACCAGCCCCTGCGGACGAACCCGCACCCGCTCCGGAGCCGATGCCAGACCCTCCGCATGGAGTCCTGGCCGATGGGCCCGGTGCCGGGGCCACCAGCACGGGAGAGCGGCAGCCTCCCTGCTCTGTACGGGGGGTGGTGACGGCCCGACCGGCGTCCAGGCATCAGCTGAGGGCCATGAGCGCGGCCCGCCGGCCCGGCCCCGTCGTGCGGTTCGTACGGCCGGGGAACTCGAACCCCCGGCCGGGAACTCCCGCCGCCTGGGGCGAGCCTGCCGCCTGATGCCGTTCGACTCTCGCGAGCCGAGCCGAGCCGGAGCCGGTGCGTCCCAATCACCCTTATCCACCCACCATTTGGGGTGATTGCGGGACGCTGCGGGCACTGTTCCCGGCCATGGTGCACCTCAAGTGGGCTCACCAGCAAGCACGTTGTACCGTTCCCTTCCGGCCGCTGACGCCGGGCGCTCGCCGTCCCCCGGGGGCTCCGCGCGAGTGCGCCCCTCTGCATCCGGCAATCCTGGAGAAGAATCCCATGGCCCTCGGCCGTTCGGAACGCCGCAGCCGGTCCGCCACCGCGGACCCGATGACGCTCAAGATCCTGGTCGCGGGCGGGTTCGGCGTCGGTAAGACCACTTTGGTGGGCGCGGTCAGCGAGATCAAACCGCTGCGCACCGAGGAGCGGCTGACCGAAGCCGGCCGGCCGGTCGACGACCTCGACGGGGTGACGGGCAAGTCCACCACCACCGTCGCGATGGACTTCGGCCGGATCACCCTCAGCGAGCGGCTGACGCTCTACCTGTTCGGCACCCCCGGCCAGGAACGCTTCTGGTTCCTCTGGGACGAGCTGGCGCTCGGCGCGCTGGGCGCCGTGGTGCTCGCCGACACCCGGCGGCTGGCGGACAGCTTCGCCGCCATCGACTACTTCGAGCGCCGCGGCCTGCCCTTCACCGTCGCCGTCAACTGCTTCGACGGCGCCGACCGGTACGCCGTGGAGACCGTCCAGGACGCCCTGGACCTCGACCCGGAGGTACCGGTGATGCTGTGCGACGCACGGCACAAGGACTCCGCCCGGGACGTGCTGATCGCCGTGGTCCAGCACGCGATGCGCCTCGGCGCCCGGCGGCGCGAGCCCGCGCTTCCCTGACGGGGCGCGGAGGAACGGCCCGCACCCCGCACCGCCCGGGGTGCGGGCCGTACGCCCGGCACGTCCCCGGTCTCACCGGACGGCGACCACCGCGGACCCGTGCCCGAACAGCCCCTGGTTGGCCGTCACCCCGACCCGCGCGCCCGGTACCTGACGCGCGCCCGCCTGCCCCCGCAGCTGCCAGGTCAGCTCGCAGACCTGCGCGATGGCCTGGGCCGGCACCGCCTCCCCGAAGGAGGCCAGACCGCCGCTGGTGTTCACCGGCAGCCGCCCGCCGAGCGCCGTCGCCCCGTCCCGCAGCAGCCGCGCCCCCTCACCCGCGGCGCACAGCCCGAGGTCCTCGTACCACTCCAGCTCCAGGGCGGTGGACAGGTCGTAGACCTCGGCGAGCGAGAGATCCTCGGGCCCGATGCCCGCCTCCTCGTAGGCGCCGCGGGCGATCGAGGCGCGGAAGGTGGTCGCCGGCTCCGGCACCGCCGCCGCCGAGTCGGTGGCGATATCGGGCAGGTCGAGCACGGTCCGGGGATAGTGCGGGGTGGCCGTGGCGACCGCGCGGATCCGGACCGGGTCCGCGGCGCCGTGCCGGCGGGCGAAGTCCATGCTGCTCAGGACGAGCGCCGCGGCGCCGTCGGAGGTGGCGCAGATGTCCAGCAGCCGCAGCGGATCGGCGACCACCGCCGACGCGGCGACCTCCCGGGCCGTGACCCGCTTGCGGTAGCGGGCGTACGGATTGGCCGCGCCCGCCGCCGAGTTCTTCACCTTCACCTGCGCGAAGTCCTCGACGGTGTCGCCGTACAGCGCCATCCTGCGGCGCGCGTACAGCCCGAAGTACGCCGGGTTGGTGGCCCCCAGCACCCTGAAGCGCAGCCAGTCCGGGTCGTCGGGACGGTCGCCGCCCGCCGGCGCGAAGAACCCCTTCGGCGCGGCGTCGGCACCCACCACCAGCGCCACCTCCGCCAGGCCCGCCAGGATCTGCGCCCGCGCCGTGCCGATCGCCTGCGCGCCGGACGCACAGGCCGCGTAGACACTGGTCACCCGGGCGCCCTGCCAGCCCAGCGCCTTGGCGAAGGAGGCGCCCGCGACATAGCCGGGGTAGCCGCCGCGCACCGTGTCCGCCCCGACCACGCTCTGTACGGCGCGCCAGTCGAGCCCGGCGTCCGCTAGGGCGTCCCGCGCCGCCCGGGTGCCGTACTCGACGAAGCCGCGCCCCCACTTGCCCCAGGGGTGCATCCCGGCGCCGAGCACCGCCACCTCGCCCGTCATGACGCCTCCGGTGCGGCCGTGGCGACCGGCTGCCAGTACCAGGTCGTCCAGATGTGCTCGGCGTCCTCGTTGAGCACCCCCGGCACCAGCTCCACCTCCGCGCCGACGGTCAGGCCGTCGACGGTGACACCGGGCGCGGCCTGCCCGAGGACCACCATCCGCTCCGCCGCCAGCTCCACGGCGACCAGGGTGTACGGCTGCCATGCGGCGTCGGGGTCGGAGACGTAGGGGGCGGGCGGGCGGTAGCGCCCGTCGGTGTAGGACCAGACCGTGCCGCGCCGGGACAGCGGCACCTCGTCCAGCTCGTCGCCCGCGCAGCCGGGGTTGCGGCAGAAGGAGTCCTCCCGCGGGAAGAACACCGAGCCGCAGGCCCGGCACCGCGTCCCCAGCAGCCGGAAATCCGCGGCGTCCTGATCGAACCAACCCGGCACCACGGGCTTACGGGTACGCGGCACAACGCCTCCCGGCAACGCGACCGACGGACCGGCGGAACGTACTCACGCGGCTCACACAGCTCACCGAACCGCCGGAATCACAGAACTGACGGAACGTCAGGAGTGTGTCACGGGCCCGCTCGGCACGGAACCCCACCGGCTCCCGGGCGGTGACCGCGGGGGAGGGGAGGGGAGCGGTCGGCCGGGATCTTGCGGCCGCCGTCCCGTCCCGGCCGCGGCTCCTTCGGCCGCCGTCACCTCTCCGGCTGCCGGGGCGTCGCTAACTCCCGTGCTCCGCGAGCCACTTCGCGGCGATCTCGGCCAGCTCCGCGTCCCGCCCCTTGAGCATCATGCGGATCATCTGCGCATCCCCGCGCAGCGACCACGCCGGGTGCCCGAACGTCGCGGGGTTGTTGCGCTCGATGAGGAAGTGCGCGGGCCAGGCCGTGCCGTAGCCGATCAGCGGCAGGGCCAGCAGCAGCTTCGGCCGCCCGCGCAGCACCCCGTACGCGGACACCGCCAGCCCGGTCAGCGTGCCCGTCAGATGCACCCAGCGGGTGGCCGCCTGGGAGTGCATCGCGACGTAGTAGGGCCAGAACTCCTCGTACGAGCCGAACCGCCGGCCGCTCGCGCGCCCGGCCTCTCCCTCGCGCTCCTGGTTGCTCTCTCGGTCGGTCATGCCCGCACGGTAGCCGGGCCCGTGGAGGCTGTCAGTATCCGGTGTCACGGTGGTCCTGTGCGACGGCGGCCCCGGGGCGCGAACCGGCCGTCCGGGGTGGCCGAGGCGCCCTTGGCCGTGACCCGGACAAGGTCGCCGGACCGGACCCCGGCCCTGGTACTCCTCGGTATTTCTCGTGTTTTCAACGAACCGGACGCGCCCTGCCCGCGTCCCTCACAGCAGGGCCCGGGGTACGGGATCGACGGGGGTGATTCCGTGCCCCGGACCGCGGACGAGCCCCGCCCGCGGCGGCCGGTGGACGTCAGCGCCGGACGAGCGAGCGCAGGGTCACCGGGAAGTCGAAGTAGGTGTCCGGAAAGGTCTCCGCCGCGAGGGTGTAGTGCCACCACTCGTAGGGGTAATTGACGAACCCGGCCTGCTCCAGACCTCGCTTGAGCAGCAGCCGGTTCGCCCGCTGGGTGCCCGTGATCCGCGGATCGAGGGTGTGTGCCAGGGGATCCATGCAGTCGAAGCCGGTGCCCATGTCGAGCGAATTGTCCGGGAAGCGGGCGGCCTTCGGGCCGTAGCAGGACGACAGCGGCTCCCCGGGGTGATACGGCCTGGTCGGCAGCGCCGGCAGCCGTACCAGCGTCAGATCGAGGGTGCTGCCCCTGCTGTGCCCCGACTTCTCGGCGATATAGCCGTCCCGGAAGAGCGCCGACTTCTCGACCCGCGGGTAGAACTCGTCCTTCATCCGCTGGTCGCCCGGATCCTCGGCCCACCGGATGAAGTGGTTCACGGCGCGCTGCGGTCGGTAGCAGTCGTAGACCTTGAGGGAGTAGCCGCGGCGCAGGAACGACAGCTGCGCCCGGTGCAGCGCCCGTGCCGTGTCCCGCGTGACGAGGCACACCGGCGCCCGATAGCCGGTCACCGGTACGCCCATGAAGTCATGCGGGGTGAAGTAACGCATCTCCTGAATGATCGTGGGATCCACCGCGCGCAGCGCGACGAACTCCCCGGGCGCCCTGGGCTCCGCGGCCGGGGGCGGGGCCGGCCGGGCGGCGGGGGCTCCCGCCACCGCACTCGACGGCAACAGGGTGACGGTCAGCAGGGCGGCAGCGGCAACGGCGAGGCCGCGCAGCGCGGCGGTAAGTCTCGGCATGGCCCCCGTCTACCAGCCACGGCCCGCTGAGGGGAACCCTCCGGGACGCGGGCCGTGCCGGGAGGGATGCCACGCGGTGCACCGCGACGGGAAGCCGGCCGGCGCGCCGTGACGGGCGCCGCGATGTGCGACGCGATGTCCCTCGACGGGAACGGCTCGCCGCCGCGATGCACCGCTACGGGACCCGCCCGCCCGCGCGGCAGCCGCCCGCTACCCGCCCCCGCCCGCCGCGGACCCGCCCGTATCCGTCCCTGTCCCCGTATCCCTCCCCGTATCCGGCCTCGTTCCCGTATCCGGCTCGTTGTCCGCGTCCGGACCGGTGTCCGCCCCACGCACCCGTACCCGGTATCCCACCGCGTGGCCGCCGTGCCGCTCCACGACCACCCGCCCGTCCTCCAGCCGCGAGGTGAAACGTTCGACGTTCGGCCGCCGCCAGCCGTCCCCGGCGTCCGGCACCACCAGACCGCCGCCCCGGCGCCCGGCCGCCGGCGCCCATACCTCCAGCTCCGTCGCACCGTCCGCGCCCGCCACCGGCAGTACCGCGCCCGCCCGTGCCAGCACCGGAATCCGCGACAACGGCGCCGCCACCAGTACCTGGCCGGGCCCCTCGTACGCCTGCCCGGTCACCGTGTCGTACCACCGCCCGCGCGGCAGCCGCACCGCCCGCCGGGTCGCGCCCGGCTCCAGTACCGGCGCCACCAGCAGCGCGTCCCCCAGCAGGAACGCGTCCTCGCAGTCCCGCAGCGCCCGGTCCCGCGGCGCGTTCCACCACAGTGGGCGGACGTACGGCGCGCCGGTCAGCCGCGCCAGCTGCCCCAGCGTGTCGAAGTACGGCAGCAGCCGCGCCCGCTCCCGCAGCGCCACCCGCGCGTGCTCCAGCACCTGCGGTCCGTACTCCCACGGTTCCCGCCGCCCCGCCCGGATCGCCGAATGGGTACGGAACAGCGGGAGGTACGCGCCCAGTTGGAACCACCGCAGATAGAGCTCCGGCGACGGCACCCCGGAGAACCCCCCGATATCCGGACCGCTGTACGGCACCCCGCACAGCCCGAGCCCCAGCACCAGCGACAGCGAAGCCCGCAGCCCCGGCCAGCCCGTCGCCACATCGCCCGACCAGCTGCCCCCGTACCGCTGCAACCCGGCCCACCCCGACCGGGAGAAGAGGAACGGCCGCTCGTCCGGCCGCAGTTCGCACAGCGCCTCGTACCCGGCCCGCGCCATCGCCAGCGCGTAGACGTTGTGCGCCTCCCGGTGGTCGCCGCCCCGGCCCTCCAGCGCGTGCCGCGCCGAACGTGGCAGCGTCGGCTCACCGAACACCGCGAACGAGACCGGCTCGTTCATGTCGTGCCAGACCCCCGCGAAACCCTGCGCCAGCCGCTCCGCGTACAGCGCGCCCCACCACTTGCGCACCCGCGCGTCGGTGAAGTCCGGGTACACCGTCTCGCCCGGCCACACCACGCCGCGCACCTCCCGCCCGCGCGCGTCCCGGACGAACGCACCGGCCGCGGCCCCGCTGTCGTACACCGCGGCGCCCGGCTCCGCCTTCACCGCCGGATCGACGATCGACACCAGCCGCACCCCGTCCGCCCGCAGCTCCCGGGCCAGACCGGGCAGATCCGGATAGCGCTCCCGGTCGACGGTGAAGACCCGGTGCCCGTCGTAGTGGTCGATGTCCAGATGGACGGCGGCCAGCGGCAGCCCGCGCTCCCGGTAGCCCGCGACCACCCGCCGCACCTCCGCCGCCCCGCCGAACCCCCAGCGGGCGTGCTGATGGCCCAGCGCCCAGCGGGGCGGCAGCGCGGGGGCACCGGTCAGCGCCGTCCAGCCGAGCAGCACCCGGGCCGGGGTGCCGGCCAGCACCCAGTAGCGCAGCGGCCCGCCGTCCATCCGCACCTCGCAGGTGCCGGGCCGGTCGTGCCCGGAGCCCGCGCCCTCCTCGCCCTCGCGCAGCGTCACCCGCCCGTCCCAGGAGTTGTCGTGGAAGACCAGATGCGTACCGGCGTCCGCCACCACCAGCTGCACCGGCATCGTCAGCGACAGCGGATCGTCACCCGGCCCGAACGCACCGCCGGGATCGGTGTTCCACAGCCGGTACACCCCGTCGCGCAGCCGCGGCCCGTGCGCCCGGCCCCCCAGCCCGAAGAACCGCGCATCGGCCGCCACCTCCGACCGCTGCACCCACCGCGACCCGATGGGCCCTTCCGGCCGTTCGGGCTCCTCCGACCGCTCGGACCCTTCCGGCCGTTCGGACCGCTCGGGCCCCTCCGACCCCTCTGTCCTCTCCGGTCCTTCCGGCCTCCGGGAGCGAGCGGGCCCCTGGGCCGGCGGCACCCCGGCGTCCCGGGGATTCCCACCGCCCGCCGCGCCGTCCCCAGGGCCCCTCCCGCTCTTCCCGCCCTTCCTGCCCTTTCCGTCCCTCTTCCCGCTCTTCTTCCCGTCCGTCACACTGTCCGCGCCATCCGTGCGGTCCCACCAGCGGGGCGGCAGCTCGCGACGGAGTACCGCCCCGCCCGGTGTCCGCACCTCGACCGCGCCGTAACGGGACACCATCACCAGCAGCCGCTCGGAGACCACCCGCCAGCCGCCCTCCGTATCCGGTTCGAGCACGGCCCGCGCGTCCACCTCGGGACATGCCCCGGCCAGTGCGTACGAGGGTTCCGGCGCGGCGCCGTCCCAGCCGCAGAACACCGCGCCGCCCGTCGCCACCCGCACCCGCAGCGACGACCGGGCGAAATGGATCACCCCGCCGCCCGGCTGCGGCTCCGCGCCCCGCGCGGCCCCGGGCACCCGCGCCCGCTCCGTGCCCCGCCGCGGCAGCGCCAGCGCGTCCGTCCGCCGCCGTCGCCATGCCGTGCGCACGGAGCGCAGCCCCTGTGCCGGCCCGATCGCCCTGACCATCCGTACCGACCGCACCAGAGCACGCCCGAGATCACGCCTGTCCATGCCGGTCAGCCTGCCATTGACGGAACTGCGGGCCGGTACCGTTCAACTCCCGTTCACCTGTGAGAGATCATGTCGGCCACCTCCTGGCGGGCGGCCCGCCCACGATGGCCGGAACCGACCGGGAGACATACCCGGGGCCCGCACCCCGTGGCCGCCCCACACCGGGTACCCCCCGAATGTGGGGGGTCCGCTCTGGTGCACGAGTCGATCACATGGCATCGTCCAGGCAAGCCGTGTCACGCGCACACCCCACCGCACCGGAGGGGACCACCCACCGCCACGCGCGACCGACGCACACCACGCGTATCGCCCAGGAGCCGCATCATGACCACCGCACCGCAGTCCGCACCGCAGCCGGAACCCCTCTGGCAGCCCGGCCAGGACCGCATCGCCGGCGCACAGGTCACCCGCTTCCACTCCTGGGCCGCCGAGCACCACGGGGCACCCGCCCCCACCCCGGGCGACCCGGCCGCGAGCTACGCCGCCCTGCACCGCTGGTCCGTCGACGACCTCGCCCGGTTCTGGCAGGCCATCGCCGAATGGTTCGACGTCCGGTTCGCCACCCCGTACGAGACCGTCCTCGCCGACCGGACGATGCCCGGCGCCCGCTGGTTCCCCGGTGCCACCCTCAACTACGCCGAGCACGCGCTGCGCCATGCCCAGGACCCGGCCCGCGCCGGCACCCCGGCGCTGCTGTACGTCGACGAGACCCACGAGCCCACCCCGGTGACCTGGTCGGAACTCCGCGCCCAGGTCGGCTCGCTGGCCGCCGCGCTGCGCCGGCTCGGCGTCCGCCCCGGCGACCGCGTCAGCGGCTACGTCCCCAACATCCCGCAAGCCGTCATCGCCCTCCTCGCCACCGCCGCGGTCGGCGCCGTCTGGACCTCCTGCGCCCCGGACTTCGGCGCCCGCAGCGTCCTGGACCGCTTCCAGCAGGTCGAACCGGTCGTCCTGTTCACCGTCGACGGCTACCGCTACGGCGGCAAGGAACACGACCGGCGTGCGACCGTCGCCGAGCTCCGCGCCGAACTGCCCACCCTCCGCGCCGTGGTCCACATCCCGCTGCTCGGCACGCCCGCCCCCGAAGGCGCCGTCACCTGGTCGGAACTGACCTCGGGCGACACCGAACCGGTCTTCGAGCAGGTCCCGTTCGATCATCCGCTGTGGGTCCTGTACTCCTCCGGGACCACCGGCCTGCCCAAGGCCATCGTCCAGTCCCAGGGCGGCATCCTGCTCGAACACCTCAAGCAGACCGGCCTGCACTGTGATCTCGGCCCCGACGACCGCTTCTTCTGGTACACCTCCACCGGCTGGATGATGTGGAACTTCCTCGTCGGCGGCCTGCTGGTGGGCACCACCCTCGTGCTCTACGACGGCAGCCCCGGCCACCCGGACATCTCCGCCCAGTGGCAGGTCGCCGCACGGACCGGGGCCACCGTCTTCGGCACCTCCGCCGCGTACGTCATGGCCTGCCGCAAGGCGGACATCCACCCCGCCCGCGACCTCGACCTCTCGGCCGTCACCTGCGTCGCCACCACCGGCTCGCCGCTCCCGCCCGACGGCTTCCGCTGGCTGCACGACTCCTTCGCGGAGAGCGGCGCCGACCTGTGGACCGCCTCCGTCAGCGGCGGCACAGACGTCTGCAGCTGCTTCGCCGGGGCCGTGCCCACCCTCCCCGTGCACATCGGCGAACTCCAGGCACCCTGCCTCGGCACCGACCTGCACGCCTGGGACGCCCAGGGCGAACCCGTCATCGACGAGGTCGGCGAACTCGTCGTCACCAGCCCGCTGCCCTCCATGCCGCTGCGCTTCTGGAACGACCCGGACGGCAGCCGGTACCACGACAGCTACTTCGACATGTACCCCGGAGTCTGGCGGCACGGCGACTGGATCACCCTCACCTCCCGGGGCAGCGTCATCATCCACGGCCGCTCCGACTCCACCCTCAACCGCCAGGGCGTGCGGATGGGCTCCGCCGACATCTACGAAGCCGTCGAACGGCTCCCCGAGATCCGCGAATCCCTCGTCATCGGCCTCGAACTCCCCGACGGCGGCTACTGGATGCCCCTCTTCATCCACCTCGTCCCCGGCGCCACCCTGGACGACGACCTGCGCAACCGCATCAAGCAGACCATCCGCACCGAACTCTCCCCGCGCCACGTCCCCGACGACATCATCGAGGCCCCCGGCGTACCGCACACCCTCACCGGCAAGCGCATCGAGGTCCCGGTCAAACGCCTCCTCCAGGGCACCCCCCTCGACAAGGCCGTCAACCCCGGCTCGGTCGACGACCTCGAACTGCTCCGCTTCTACGAGCGCATCGCCAACGACCGCGCACAGTAACGCCGGACCGCCATTGTCCGACCCCCCGATTACTCTCGGTGACAAGTGATGTTCGAGCAGCGCATCTCACCGAGGGGGAGTCATGACCACCACATCCCGGCACACCGGACCGGCCGGGGGCCGCCGCACACTGCGCCGCGAAGTCCCCAGCACCGCCGCCGTCCTGGCGGACGAGCAGGACTTCGCGGCCATGCGCCGTTACCGCACCTTCCCGTTCGACGACTACGGCGGCTACCTCCGGCAGCTGGAGACCCTGCTGCGCACCCTCGCCGCCCAGGGCGTCCCCACCACCCTCACCCTCTTCGACCCGGCCGCCTACGAGGAATACTGCGCGAACCTCGCCCTCGACCCCGACCGCCCCGAGAGCCGCACCCGTTACACGACGGAGGCGGCCTGCGCCGGAGCGACGCTGCCCTACGGCGGCGAACCGCTCACCGAGCTCCTGCCCCCGCTGGTCGAAGCGGCCGACCGCCGGGCGACCTGGGAGCACGCCGGCACCCTGCTCTCCCGCGCCGGCCACTGCGAGGAGTGCGGCGCAGACCTCGCACACGCCGCCTTCACCCGCGCCACCCAGGCCCTCCGCCAACTCCTCGAAGCCCTCGGCGACGGTACCCACCACCTGGTGTGCAGCGTCCCGGCGGGGGAGCGGTCCCTCCTGGCGGTCCTGCACACGACGGCCGAGGGCGGCCGCCGCCGGCTCTCCGAATCCGAATCCCTCGTCTTCCGGACGGTCCTGGCCACCGGGATCGCCCTGCGCACGCCCGGCGGCATCGTCTCCCGCACCAGCACCAGCGTGAGCACCGGCGCCGACACCAGCAGCGGCACCGACACCAGCAGCGGCACCGGCGACGCCCGGGACACCGTCCGCGGCTGGTCCCTGCGCGACTCCTGGCCCCGCGCCCTCACCGCGGCCGAGGTCTTCACGGCCTACTGCACCGACCCCGGCACCGGCGGTCCCGTCCCGCCCGAGCCCGGCGTCGACCACGCCCCCGGCCTCCCCCTCACACCCCCGCCGGACGACCACCGGCACCGCTGACGGCCGCCCCGCCCGGCCCCGTACGGCAGATGGCCGCCCCGCCACAAGGGCGGGACGGCCATCAACACTCCTGCGACGCGGCGCGCCGCCGGGATCACTCCCCGGAGAGCACCGCCTGCGCGGCGACCCGCGCCTCCTGGGCGCTGTCCGCCGCACGCGCCGCGGCCGCGGCGCGCTCGCACTGCGCGAGCGTGTGCTTGGCCAGCGCCGCCCGCACATACGGAATCGACGCCGCACCCATGGAGAGGCTGGTGACACCCAGACCGGTCAGCACACAGGCCAGCAGCGGATCGGCGGCCGCCTCACCACAGACCCCACAGCTCTTGCCCTCGGCCTTCGCGGCCTCGGCCGAAGCCGCCACGAGATCCAGCAGCGCCGGCTGCCACGGGTCCTGCAACCGCGACACGGCGCCCACCTGGCGGTCCGCCGCGAAGGTGTACTGCGCCAGGTCGTTGGTGCCCAGCGACAGGAACTCCACCTCCTGCAAGATCGAGCGCGCCCGGAGCGCGGCCGACGGGATCTCCACCATCGCGCCGAACTTCGCCTGGAGCCCGGCCTCCCGGCACGCGTCCGCGAACGCCTTGGCGTCGATCCGGTCCGCCACCATCGGGGCCATGACCTCAAGGTAGACGGGCAGCCCCTCGGCGGCCTTGGCCAGCGCGGTGAGCTGCGTCCGCAGCACATCGGGGTGGTCGAGCAGCGACCGCAGACCCCGCACACCCAGCGCCGGGTTCGGCTCGTCACCGGGGGTCAGGAAGTCGAGCGGCTTGTCGGCACCGGCATCGAGCACCCGCACCACGACCCGGCCCTCGGGGAAGGCTTCCAGCACCTTGCGGTACGCCTCGACCTGCTTCTCCTCGGACGGCGCCCGCTGGCTGTCGTCCAGGAAGAGGAACTCGGTCCGGAAGAGACCGACACCCTCCGCACCGGCCTCGACCGCGGCCGGCACATCCGCCGGACCGCCGACGTTCGCCAGCAGCGGCACCTTGTGTCCGTCGGAGGTGGCACCCGGCCCGGACGACGCGGCGAGCGCCGCCTTCCGCGCCGCCGCGGCCTGCTCCAGCGAGGCACGCTTGTCGGCGCTCGGCTCGACGAAGACCTCACCGGTGCTGCCGTCCACGGCGACCACGATGCCCTCGGCCAGCTCACCCGCACCCGGCATCGCGACCACGGCCGGTACCCCCAGCGCCCGCGCGAGAATCGCGCTGTGGCTGGTCGGCCCGCCCTCCTCGGTCACGAAACCGAGCACCAGCGCCGGGTCGAGCAGCGCCGTGTCCGCCGGCGCCAGATCGCGCGCGATCAGCACATACGGCTCGTCACTGTCCGGTACACCCGGCATCGGTACGCCCAGCAGGCGGGCGACGATCCGGTTCCGTACGTCATCGAGGTCGGCGACCCGGCCGGCCAGGTACTCACCGGCACCCGCCAGCAGCGCACGGTACGCGGCGAACGCGTCGTACACACCGCGCTCGGCGGTGCTGCCGACGGTGATCCGTCGCTCGACATCGGCCATCAGCTCGGGGTCCTGAGCCATCATGGCCTGCGCCTCGAGCACGGCCTGCGCCTCGCCGCCGGCCAGATTCCCCCGCGCGATCAAGTCAGCGGCAACAGCTTCCACGGCCTGGCGGGCGCGCCCCTGTTCGCGCTCCGCCTCCTCCGCCGGAATCTGCTTGGCCGGCGGTTCGAGAACCGCCGTGCCCATGTGCCGCACCTCGCCGATGGCCACACCGTGGCTCACCCCGACGCCTCGCAGCGTTGTCTCCATTTCACCCGTCTCCGGTTGATGCGACGGTCTGTGCCGCCGCGGTGTATGTCGTACCTGCCGTCGCGGACGGCGCCCGGCTACTGCCAGGAGAAGAGCGTGTCGCCCGCCTTGAGGTCGCCGTCCTCGCGCACCTCACCGAGCGAGTCGGCGGTCGCCTCGAGCGCGACGACCGGGCACACCGGCGACTTGCCGGCCTCCTCGACCGCGGCCGGGTTCCAGCGCACGATCTCCTGGCCGCGCGTCACGGTGTCGCCCTTGTTGACGAGCAGCTCGAAGCCCTCGCCGTTGAGCTGAACGGTGTCGATGCCGAGGTGCGTGAGCACGCCGTGCCCACTGCTGTCGACGACGACGAACGCGTGCGGGTGCAGCGATACGACAACACCGTCCACGGGCGAGACGGCCGTGGACGGCTCACGAACGGGGTCGATGGCGGTACCGGGACCCACCATCGCGCCGGAGAACACCGGATCGGGCACAGCCGCGAGTCCGATGGCGCGTCCTGCAAGCGGGGACGTCACGGTGGTCATGGGAAGCCTCCCAGGGGTGGAGATTCATCAGGCCGCCGTCACTACCTGTCCTGGACGGCGCACCGTTCAGAAGCGTAAGTCATAAGAACTGACGGTTCCGCATGCGCGACACCCGCCAGAGATCCAGAACCCCGCCGAATCGATTTGCCTCGCCCACAGCAGGGCTGTACTGTCTGACACCTGCCCCGGACACCAGGACGCAATCACTGCGGCCAGGAGAGTGGGTGGCACTCCCTCAGAGCTTTGATCGAGATTCTCGAATTGCGCGCTTCTGTATTCCTACAGAAAAGCAGCGGTTCGAAAGCCCGAAACGGCCTGATAGAGTGTGAAACATCGAAGGGAAGCGCCCGGAGAGCCTGGTGAAACAGGCGCGAAGGAAGCGTCCGTTCCTTGAGAACTCAACAGCGTGCCAAAAGTCAACGCCAGATATGTTGATACCCCGTCCACTTCGGTGGATGAGGTTCCTTTGAAAAAGTCCTCCGACATCCACTAGTTGGTGTGGGAGGCGACACTAGCGAGGACGCTGTGAACTGCTGGACTTATTCCGTCCGGTGGTTCCGCTCTCGTGGTGTTTGCCCCGGTATCGGGGAGACATTCACGGAGAGTTTGATCCTGGCTCAG
>NZ_JAJPWM010000007.1:0-463401 GCF_046549095.1 Streptomyces sp. x-80 | reverse complement strand
CACGGCGCAGCCACTCCTTCGCGGGACAGGCCCGGCGAACCCGCCCCGCTTCCAGCACCACCCCACTACACTCCCCAAACCCAAGCCGTTGACCAGGAAAAACATCAAAGTCCGGCTGGAGTACTAGTACTACAGCCGGTTGTTCACGTAACGTGACGGCGGGTTGCTCATTGCTCCGTTCGTGAGACTGATGCTGCCGCCGGATGCTGTGCGGACTGGCGAGTTGAGTAGGCCGAGATCCGGGCGCTGGACGGGGAGTTGGAGGTGCTGTGCGCATCGGTGGACGATGTGTTCGTGCGTCCGGCCTCGCGGGAGAATCTGCGGGCGATGGTGCGTGGGCTGTTCAGCGAGGTACCGCGCAAAAACCTGTGGCAGCTCGCTGAGTTCGCCGGGCATCCGAACCCGAACCGGCTTCAGGGATTTCTCGCAAAGGCGGCCTGGGACGCCGATGTACTTCGTGACCGGGTCCGCGACTACGCAGTCGCTGCCCTGGCGGCCGACGACGCTGTATTGATCGCGGACGAAACTGGTGACATCAAGAAGGGCACCAAGACCGCCGGGGTGCAGCGGCAGTACACGGGCACGGCGGGCCGGATCGAGAATGCCCAGGTCAGCGTGCACCTGTCCTATGGATCCCGGCAGGGGCGCACTCATCGACCGCGGGCTCTACCTCGGCCGCGCCTGGGCCGGCACCACCGCCGAACACAAGCGCCGCTGCGCCGAGCAAGGCATCCCACCCGCGAACACAACCACGGTGGCGACGAAACCGGAGCTGGCCTGGCGCATGTTGGAGCGCGCCCTGGGCGTCGGCGTGCCGTTCACCTACTTCCTTGCCGACGAGGCGTACGGGCAGTGCCGCGCGCTGCGCACCTGGCTGGAAGAGCGCCGGGTGCGCTACGTGTTGGCGTTGCCCAAAGTCGAGGTACTGCCGCTGCCGGACGGCCGCACCCGGCAGGCCCGTGAGCTATACGCCGTGGTGCCCGAGGAGGCGTTCGAGCGCCGCTCGTGCGCCGACGGCGCCAAGGGGCCGCGCGAGTGCGACTGGGCCGGAGTCCAACTCGCGCACACAGCTGAGAACTTCGAACGGCATCTGCTGATCCGTCGCTCGACCGTGCCCAAGAAGAAGGACAAGAAGACCGGCGAGCTCGTCCGCGAGGTCGCCTACTTCCTGTGCCACACCACCCCGGGCACCACCCTGGCCGAACTGGTCACGGCCGCCGGACAGCGGTGGATGGTCGAGGAGGCGTTCCAGGCCGCCAAGGGCCAGGTCGGCCTGGACGAGCACGAGGTGCGCAAGTGGTGCTCGTGGTACCGGAAAACCACCGTGTGCATGCTTGCCATGGCCTTCCTCACCGCCATCCGGAGCCGCCACATACCCGCCCCGCCGACGTCATCCATCCCCCGAGCCTGAACGAGATCCGCCGCCTGTACGACCGGATCGTCCTCGCCCCCGCCCGGACCTGGCTCGTCATGCACTGGCACCGCTGGCGTACCCGCCACCAGACCCGAGCCCGCGCCAGCCACTACCGCACCCGCACCCGTCCGCGCTCACCCACCGTAAAACCACCGGCCGCAACACTAGTGGTGCCAAGCTCGCCCGCCCGTGTTGCGGATGAACCGCTGCAACACCTTGATGGTGGTCAGGTACTCCTCATCGGAGACACCCGCGTGCCGTTCCGTCCAGAGCTCGTCCTGAAGGGCCGCGGCCTTGTCGTAGAACACCCTGCCCTCAGCCGTGATGCCCAGGCGCCCCTCGACATCCTCGGTGATCCAGCCCTGGGCGATGATCGTGTCGATCTCTGACTCCATGGTTTCCGGGCCGGCGTCGAGGTAGTTCCGAAGGAGGCGGGACACCTCGTCACGGGTCTTGACGGTGTCGGCCCTTGCCACCTGCGCAAGGGCCCACCACTGCGGTTGGGTGGTACCGATCCCGGCCAGGGCGGCCCGGGTGCGAGTGATGACAGCCTTGTAGGCCGCCCAACTCCAGTAGCCGATGGGCTGCTTGATCAGGTCGGCGTCGCCGTGCGAGTACTCCATGGCCGGGATCCCTGTCGTTGTCTGAGTCGGTTCGACGAGATCGACCGTAGAAACTCAACCGGACTTGAGGTCAAGGGCGTACCGGTCGACTCCTCCGAGAGGTCGCTGCTCACTCACCGTGAAACCACCGGCTGTAGTACTAGGGCCGAGACCGCGCAGGGCCTGTTGGGAGCCTCCAGCGTTCAGCACGCCTCACCTCCCCCGGGATGAGGCGTGAACACACCTCCTGAAAACGAATAAATTTCCCCATTCGGGCAAGGCTGGATCTCTGACAACCGAGCCCCGCAGGATCGGTGCTTCAACTATCTTATGCACTAAGGACTTTACGTAGACCTTGCAGTTCGGCGAGCGAAACTGAAGCGCGGTCACGAGCCAATAGGGAGGGCCTTGGAAGCCACTTATCCACTCTTAGTCGCTGTCGGCATGGGCTCATTGATCACGCTTGTCGGGGTTGCCGGTGGAGCATTTCTTGTCATTGCGGCTCAGCGAAGCACTCGTCCCGTACGGCGCGAGGGGGAGGCCAGCCCCCTCCCCGGTGACGCAGTGCCGGATGGTCCGGCAAGTCGTCGACAGACTCCCAACCCT
Organism: Streptomyces sp. x-80; assembly: GCF_046549095.1. Lineage (NCBI taxonomy): Bacteria > Bacillati > Actinomycetota > Actinomycetes > Kitasatosporales > Streptomycetaceae > Streptomyces > Streptomyces sp. x-80. Next base: position 460,779 of record NZ_JAJPWM010000007.1, on the reverse strand, counting down.
CATCCACCTCTGACGGTCCACAAACACCCGCAGAAAGAAAGGACAGGGACGATGGAGGCTACTCCACGGGACACGGCAGCCAGGGTCGAGGCCCTCATCAGGCACAAGAAAAACATCGCTGAAATTCGAGTCGCCTTACGCATCAGGACCGCCCAAACGGTCACCCGCTGGTTAGCTGGATCCCTCGCCGTCGCCCTGCTCTTCGCTTTCGTCATTGCGAACGTAGCTGTCGGGTGGGACTCTATCGCCCTTGCGAATAAGATTGCCATTCCCGTCTTTGTGCTCAGCATCGCTACCTTCGGTGCGGTCTGGGGAATGGAATGGAAGGCGAGGGATGATGGGAAAAAACACTACGATAGGACACCGCGGGAACTAAAAATCGAGCTGGAAGCAGCGGAAGAACTTCGCCTTCTGGATGCCGCCCGGCTCGGTCTTCCAGTCCCCGACCGCCAATACTCCTACAAAGATTCCATCCCTGCAGAACTCGAAAGCCTACGTAAAGACGGAAAGAAATATAGAAGGAGGCATAACCTCGCCCAATCGATTATCATCCTCGGATCGCTGGGTGGAACCTCTGTCTCCGCGCTCGCGGATACGCCAGCACCGCTTAAATATTGGGCTATGGGAATTACGCTTGCGGTAGGTGCGGCAGCAGGCTTCACCGGGTACTACAAGTGGCGCGAGCGGGCTTTCTATCTGCAGCAGACAGCGGACGAAATCGAACATCACGCAACAGCTTTCGAATTGGGGATCTATCCCTACGACGACCCTGACGAATCCGGCAGGCTGGCCAAGCTCGCTAAGGAAATCGAACTTTTGAGGGTTGAGCAACGCAAGCGCGAACAGCAGCTTGATCAGCCGCATGAAGGGAATGCAGAGGCCGTCTGAGCTACCACCTACTGCCAATGGGGCAGGCCGTTTCTCGGCGACCTGATGGTGTGCCAGAGAACGGCCTGCCTGCGCTTCGCAAAGGACTGCTGTGACGTGGCGGCGCCTTCATTAGCTGGGACGCCAGGCCGCGTCAGTCACGTCCAACTACGGCCGTGGGTCGCGCTCCACGAGCCGGTTCCCTGGCCGAGTGCAGGCAGGCAAGCCGTGCCGCCTCGTCCTCGCGGAAGGCGGTGAATTCCTGGCATCTCTGGCTCATTACGAACTCGCCGAGCGGCAGGCAGAGGTCCATAGACTGGTTGTACACGCCGACCATGAAAAGGCCGTCAGTGGCGCGGTAGTGCGGAGGTGGGGATGTCGCGTTCACCGTCTCCTCGGCAGCCTCACGGATGCCCGTTCTCGTACGACGGGGTCGGTGCTCAGCGCGGCGTCGGCGAGCAGATGGATGTGCCAGTAAAGATGGATCCGGCTCTCGGTCGTGGGATCCGACCGGGCGGCGAGAGCGAGTACGGGTGTGGGGTCGTCGAGATCGAGACGTACGGCGAGGCGGCCGAGGTCGGAATGCTTGTCGCCGAAAGTGGCCAGCTCCCAGTCGATGAGGAGTCGGGAACCCGCCGGTTCGCGCAGGAGGTGGCCTGGCCGCAGGTCGTGGTGGAGCAGCACTGGCTGGATGGAGTCTTCGCCGGCCTCGACTTCTTGGTGGAGGAGCAGGGCGGTAGCGCGCAGGGTTGGGGCGGCTGTTGCATACGTGTGCAGGCGGTTGTGAAGGTAGTTGCTCCAGCTGCGGTGTTGTCGGGCGCCGGCGAGGCGGCCGAAGTGGGTACCGGGGATGCGGTGGATGGCGGCCAACGGTTCGGCCAGGTCCTCCAGGTAGCGATCGGCAGGTACAGGATTTGCGTGGAGTGCGGTCTGTGCGGTCCACGGCGGGGTGTTGTACCGGTACGCGGCGAGGAGTTGCGGAGCTGGGGCGTCGTGCGTGGCCAGGAGGCGGAGAGCTGCGGCTTCGTTTGCGGCGCGGCTCGGGTCGCCGTAGTGCTTGAGGATGTATGGCGTCGGTCCGTCCACCGACCAGACGCGGTTGGCCTGGCCGGTGGTGATCTCGCGGGCGCTTGGTGGGACTCGGCCGTCTATGTCGTTCATGGCGCTGTCAGGCAACGTCGCCGAGATAGCTGTCGGGGGACTTGGGTGCCTTGGCGAGGGTGGCGATGGGCTGACGGATTGCCCGCGGCAGCAGGTTGAGGGCCGGAATGTTCCTCAGCGGCACCCATTCCAGACCGGTCTGAACCTCGTCCTGGGCGTGGCCGCCGAGTTGGCCGGGGGAACTGGTGGGGGTGCACAGGAAGATCGCTTCGATGCGGTGCGTCTTGGCTTCGCTAACAGGGTGGTCATGGTTGGCGCCGATGTATTCGCGGAGCCACAGCAGTCGTTCGACGGTAACAGTAAGGCCGGCTTCCTCGTCGACTTCGCGTCGGACGGCGTCGCCGAGATTCTCCCCGGGATGCTGGCCGCCGCCTGGAAGGAAATAGCACTCCTGGTCGTCCCAGACGGCTCGCACGAGGAGGACGTGGCCGTCGTGGAGGATGACGGCCTTGGCGGAGGTGTGGATTTCGGGGGTGGGGGGGCTCGGTCACGTGATGGTCCAACTTCCCGGCGCGGAATGAGTGTTGCATCAGCGTTCAGTCTTGCCGAAGGTGTTCGGGTGTCGTGCGATGCGACCGAGGATCAACCGTCAGGTACCGGCGAGGCGGATGAACGGTTGGGCAGGGCTGCTTGCGATCAGTGCTGCTGCGGGTGAGGTGGAGGAGTGGCGATATGTGGCTGGTCGTGGGAAAGACCGCGGCGTGGAGGGCTGGGGTCAGCTGGATGACTTGGGCGGCGAGAACGGGGCTGTACAGCAGGACGCCTGCGAGGGGCGAGCGCGGAGCACGGGGGCCGGTCCACCGGGTGGAGACGACCGCGGCGGCGATCAGGGCATGCCGAGAAGAGCCCCTGCGGTGCCCGAAGCCAGGGCGGCTGCCACGCCCGTGGCCGTCGGTGATCCGCCCGCTGCCAGAACGGGGACCGGCGCACTGCGGTTGTGAGATGCCGCCTGGCTTACGGCGTCCTGCCCTGGGCGAGGGTTTCCCAGGCGGCGGCGATGAGGTCGGGGGCGAGGTGGGTGGTGGAGGCCCGGCTGTTGTGGGCGAGGGTGTCGCGGTGGTCAGGGTCGGTCAGGAGTTTGATGGCGGCCTGGGCGAAGTGGGTCCGGACTTCGGGGTGGTCGATGTCGCCGTCGATGAGGATGCCGGTGCGGCCGTGGTGGACGCGTTCGGTCATGGCGTCGATCGGGCTGGTGATGACGGGGGTGCCGGCGGTGGAGGATTCCGCGGCGGCGAGGCAGAACATCTCGGGGAAGCGGCAGGGGTAGAGGGTGAGGGCTGCCTGCTGCTGGATCTCGATGAGTTCGGCGCGGGGGCGGGGGCCGAGGAGGCGGACGCCTTCGGGGAGGTTCTCGGGGTCGAGTATCTGGCGCCAGCGGTCGTCGGATTCGGAGTTGGTGAAGCCCCAGAGCTGCCATCCGCTGGTGATCCAGAGTTCGGCGTCGGGGACGGCGGCGCGGATGCGGGGCCAGAGTGTGAGGGCGGCGTCCAGGCCCCGGTTGGGCATGCTGGCGTAGAGGCAGATGTTGGCCCGGTTGCCGGTGGGGTGGGTGTACCGGTCGGTTTCGACGGGGAGCGGGATGAGGCGGGTGGGGATCGGCAGCATGGTGGCGTTGATCCGGTTCTGCATGGCCTGGGAGGCGAGGACGACGGTGCCGCCCTGGGCGCCGAAGGAGCGGGTGAAGGCGGCGGGGCCGCGGGTGCGGTCGTCCAGCATCCAGAAGAGGTGGCGGCCGGCCTTGGAGTCGGTGGGCCACAGGGCTTCGTCGAAACGGACGGCGACGGCTACGTCCGGGGCGGGGGCTTCAGTGAGTTCCCAGGTCATGCGCCATGTCACGGCGTCGTACACGCCGGGCTTGTAGCAGCAGTTGAAGACCTCGACCTGGTGGCCCCGGGCGGCCAGGGCGCGGGTGAGCAGGACGAGGGAGGCTTCGCAGCCGCCGAGGCCGGGGCTTTCGTAGTCGGGCGGGTAGAAGCTGGTGCGCTTGGGGTAGTGGAAGTGCCATCGCATGGCGAACTCCTCAATGGCAAGGCGGGAAAGGTCAGTTGCGCCAGGTTTCTTCGCGTTCGGCGGTGGGGTCGAGGCCGAGTTCGCGGGCGGCGTGGACGGCGTCCGCGGACTGGAGGAGACCGTCGATGCCCCAGTTCAGGAGGGCGGGGGCCTTGTTGAGCGGGGTGAGCAGGCGGCCGTAGACGCGGCCGGTGTCGGGGTCGGGGCGGCGTTCCAGGAATGCGGTGATGCGGGCGGCGTAGCGGAGCTGGGCGTAGGGCGGCTGTCCGTCGTCGGTGACTTCCTGGTAGCCGAGGTAGCGCGGGGGACCGATGGTGATCTGGCTTTCCTCGTCGCATTCGCGGGCCAGCGTGGTGGGGGCGTCCTCGCCGGGCTCGGGCTTTCCGCCGGGCAGACCGTAGCGTCCGGCGTCCTCGCGGAGGAAGACGCGGCCGGTGCCGTCGAAGCAGAAGCCGTATACCTGCCGGACAGGGAGGTGCACGGGGAGGGGGGTGGTGATCCATCGGAAGGTGGTCATCGGCTCTCCGGGAGAGTGGTGTGGGGTGCGCAGGAAGGGGTTGTGGGGGCGTGGGTTCTGGGTGTGAAGTCGGCGGTATGCCCGTGGTGTTCTGCAAGCCTGACGCACTGTATGGACCGCACAGCCGGGTCGACCGGGAGCGCGCCGTGGCTCTGCTATCGGCGCTGGCGGCGATGTGCTGCGCCTCGTACCCGGTAGAGGTGGACTGTGCGTGGCGTCCTGCGGTCCGGCGGGCCGCGGTGCAGGTCGCCGAGCGGTCGGCGACCGAGTCCGCCTTCCGGGGCACGGTGTGCCGGCCCGAAGCCGCGGCGGCCCTGCTCGCGGCGTCCGCCCAGGCGTTGCCGGCGGGGCCGTCGGCCACGCGGGACGTGCTGCGGCTGGCCGTGGAGGGGCTGGGGTTCAGCGTCGGTGCGGAGCGCCGGTTGGTGCTGGGGGAGCAGGGAGTGGACGCGGTGTACGGAGGGGCGACGACCACGGTGGAGTTCGGCCGGGTCCGTTCCGACCTGGTGGCGTACCTCGCGGCCGAGGAGGTGGACGTGTGGCTGCTCTCCGGCGGACAGGAAGCGTGTGTGCTCCAGTGGTGGAAGACGTACGTACGTCATGTCCTTCTCGACCGTCGGCCCGGCGAGTATCTGCTGCGGAATCTGGTGCACGTGTGTGACGGGCCGGATGGGGAGTACCTGATCGGCCGGGTGCGGGGCTGAGGTCACGGGGTGGCCTCCCAGCAGGTGGCGGCGTGCAGGGCGATGTGTGCGGCGAGTTCCGCGGGCTCGGCGGCGGTGCTGTTGAGACGCAGGACGTGGGGGACGTGGGCGGTCATCAGGCGGTCGAGGAGGTCGTGCCAGACGGTGAAAGCGTTGGGGTCGGGGCCGAAGAAACGGCGCTGGGTGTTCTTCGTGGTGCGGCCGGTGGCGACGTCGGCGTGGTGACGTTCGAGGCGGGTGGGGAAGCCGGTGTGCAGGAGGGTGGCGCCGGCGAACCGGACGTGGGCGGGCGCGGTTGCGGCGTAGGCGCGGGACATCCAGCGGTCGCCCTCCCGCTCGGCGCGGGCCCAGGCCCGGAAGTGGGTGCTGACCTTGAGGACCGGCAGCGGGCCGGGGCGGTGCAGGGCGCGGTCGATGACCGGCTCGGCGACGTAGAGACTCCGGCGCAACAGGTCGGTCGGGCTGCCTGGGGGCACCGCGGTGGTGATGCCCGCGAGCCGGGCGTCGAGGCGTCCGAGGCCGCCGCCGACGAGCGGGCCGATGACGATCCGCGACTCCAGGCCGTACCGCAGCAGCTGCTCGCGCACCAGGCGGGTGACGGTCTTCTTACCGGAGCAGTCGAGCCCCTCCACTGCGTACGGTTTCACCGAGGTCTCCCTTCAGCTCCAGGTGGACGGGTTCTCCGCGCAGGAGCGCGGTGTCGATGAGGGCCGACGCGGCCCGGTGGGCGGCCGGGTCGCAGGCGGCCAGTTCGATCAGGTGCAGTGGGTAGCGGGTGGGGTTCTCGTACGGCAGGTCGGCGTAGTGCCAGGAGTCCTGATCGTCAGGGCAGCAGGGGATGGCGGTCGCGGTCGGGGCTTCGAGGAGCCGGGCCGCGGTCCGGTGATGACCGTAGGCGTTGCCGAAGTGACGGACGCGTTGCCCAGTGAGGTGTTGGGCGGTTTCGGCGAGCGCGGTGAGGCGGGCGCCGGGAATGAGGCGCCCTGCTTCGAGGAGCGCGAGCAGTCCGTCCTCGGTGAGCGGGGTGGGCCGGGCGGAGCCGGCGGTCAGGGGAGTGGTGTCCAGGCGACCGGTCCGGGCGTGGAGGCGAACCCGCAGGGGGATGCCGTGCGGGCTGGTGGCGACCGCGAGCAGGGGGAACATGGGCTGCTGTTCCTGCCGGGCCCAGCCCTGGAGGGCGGGGAGCAGGCCGCCGGGGACCTGGGCGAGGGCGCCGGTGAGGATGTGGCGTACCGGGGATCGGGTGAGGCTGGTGAGCGTCAGCTCGGGCAGGGTAGGGACGACGGCGCGGTGCAGGGTGTCGGCGGCCTGCCACAGGGCCTCGCCCACCGTGAGGCGGTCACCGGTGCGGGTGCAGCGGGCGGTGAAGTCGTCGCGCAGGTGGGCCAGGACGGTGCGTTCCCGGCGGGTCGGGGCAGGGTGGTCCAGCGCCGTATCGTAGAGGCCGCGGATGGCCTGGACCGAGACGGTGTCCGAGGCGGGCAGCCACCATGGGGCGAAGGCCAGATGCTCCGGGCCGGCGAGCTGGAGGACGTGGAGACGGCCGTCGTGGATGCGGGGCAGACGGAGGGTGGTGCCACCCCGGCGGCGTGGGGTCTCGTTGAGGATGCCGTGTCCGTGGCCGAGCACGGCATGGTGCCGGTGGTGGTGGATGGGCATCCGGGCGGAAGGGTTGACCGTGGGGTGCCAGGCGTCCGTGTGGTCGAGAGGCATCAGGACTGCACCGCCCGGGTTCCGGCCGACTGCCAGGGCCGGCCGGCGGGTTCGGTGAGGCGGCGTGCGTAGTGGCCGAGGTTGGCGGCGAGTTCGGCGTCCCGCTGCTCGGCGCTGCCGGAGCGGGGCGGGTGTGCGCGGTGGAAGACGCCGGTGGACAGCACGGGGATGACGTAGGAGCCGCGGGCGATGGCCTTGGCGGCGAAGCACACGTCCTCGGGGCCCCAGCCGGTGAACTCCGGTGGGAAGCCGAGGGAGCGGGCGGTCGTGGCGGGCAGTGCCAGGTTGTTGCCCTTGACCATGAAGGGGAGGTCCACCGGGCCCAGGAGCCGGCCGTGGCCGAAGGTGCGGAAGCCGAGGGTCTGGTCGAGCGGCCGGACGGTGACCGGGGCCTGAACCGGGTGCAGGCCGAGGCGGCCGGGGACGTAGCGGGCGGTGGTCCGGGAATCCCGGCTGCCGTCCGGGGACCGCCCGGGAACCGGCAGATGGGCGGGGATCTGCTCACGGAGGGAAACGGTGATCAGGTTGGGGGCGAGGAGATGGCGGGCGATGTGCTGGTTGAGGTAGTCGGGGGCAAGGTGGGTGTCGGCGTCGCAGAAGACGATCAGTCCGTGGCGGGTGCGGGCCAAGCCGTGGTTGCGGGCGCCTCCGCAGTGCAGCCGGGTGTCGCTGCGGACCAGTCTGATCTGCGGCGGAAGGCCGGCCGGCAGGCGTAGCGGCGGGGTGCCGGAGTCGTCGACGACGATCGCCTCCCAGGGAGTGTCGGCGGTCAGCCGGGCGGTGGCGGCGGTGAGCGCGGAGAGCACGTCGGGCAGGACGTCGTGGACGTCGCGGGCCGGGATCACCACGCTGATGCCGGCCCGCCACGGGAGAGGCCGGGTGCGGAAGGCGTCCATCGGGCCGAGCCCCAGGGCGTGCGCGGCGTGGTCGAGCGCTCCGTAGTGGTTGCTGCGGGCCGCGAGTGCCTCGGCGGTTGTGGGTGGCGTGGAGTGGAACGGGCGGATGTCGGGCCAGCCGAGCCAGCCGGTCACCGTCCACGGATCGGCGACCTCGGCCTCCAGCAAGGTGGCGAACACCCGGGACCTGCCGCGCTCGGAGAGCAGTAGCCGGGCTGGGCCTACGGCCGCAGGGGTTCGGGCCAGGAGGGCGATAAGGGCCCGTGCCGGAGCGGGTTGCCAGCGGCCACCCCGGTGGACCCAGCCGGGACGACCGGGGGCGGCGAGCCGCACCCGCCGCGTGGCCAGGGGAACCTCGACCACCACCTCAAGGGGCGTGTACCCGGCCTGGGCCCATGAACCGGCCAGGGCTCCGGGCTCAACTTCAGCACGGTGGGGCTTCCTTGCCGCCTGCGGCCGTGTCATGACACACGCTCCGCACGGGTCGCCGCCACGGACTCGGACAGGTCCGGCAGGTCGTGCCCCATCCGGTCCCGCTTGGTGCGCAGATAGCCGAGACTGTGGATGGTGGGGGCGACGAGAAGCGGTACCCGCTCGGACACCTCGACGCCCAGCGCGGTGAGCGCGGCTGTCTTGTCAGGATTGTTGGACAGCAGCCGTACGGACCGGACACCGAGGTCGTTCAGGATCTGCGCGGCCACCCGGTAATCACGGGCATCGGCCGGAAGACCCATCGAGGAGTTCGCGTCGACGGTGTCGAACCCGGCGTCCTGCAAGGCGTACGCCCGCAGCTTCGCGAGCAGTCCGATCCCTCGTCCTTCGTGGCCGCGGAGGTAGAGGATGACCCCGGTGCCTACGGCGGCGATCTCGGCCATGGCGGTATCGAGTTGCGGCCCGCAGTCGCAGCGCAGGGAACCGAGAGCCTCGCCGGTCAGACATTCGGAATGCACCCGGACCAGCACTTGGTCGGCGTCGCGGACCCGCCCCAGAGTCAGCGCGAGGTGTTCGCCGCCCTCAAGGACGCTCCGGTACCCCCAGGCGGTGAACGTGCCGTGGGCCGTGGGGATGCTCGCCTGCGCGGCACACCCGATACTGCCGCTGACATCGGCAGAACCGCCCGGCGACGGCTGCTTCGCCTCCTCGGGATGCGCCTCCCGCCGGGCCTGCTCCCGTACCGCCATCAGGATCAGCCCCATGGTGTTCTGGCCGTGCCCGGCACAGACACCCCAGAACTCGTCACCCCACTCGTTGCCCTCGACCAGCTCAGCGCCGCCGGTGCCGAGGAGTAACGCACGCAGATGCGGATCACGGAACTTCTCCTCCACCAGGGCCCGCACCACCGAGACCTTGGACTCCTCCCAATCGGCGCGGTCCGCGTACCGACGGCCGAGCCGCTTGGCCTCGTCCGGGTCCACGGTTCCCGCGATCCGCGCGCGGATCGCGGTGTCGAGAGTCTTGGCGGCCTGATAGGCGTGCTCGACGGTGGGATAGCGCCGCTGGTCGAGATGGACTTCGGCGGGCGAGTAGTTCGACAGGAACTCCCATCGGCCGGCGAACCGGTCGATCACACGCGGTACGACGGACTCCGCCTGAGTGACCGGAATGGCGGGCTGAGCAGAGGGGTTCACGGGCTTCTCCTCGTCGTCGGGGATCGGGAGGTGCGTGGTGCCGTTGCGCTGGCCGTCCAGTAGGCCGAAGGCGGCCCAGCAGCGTTTGCCGGTCTCCGTGGGGTCGGCACCGTGCCGGTCGGAGAGGGCGTCGACCAGCAGCAGTCCGCGCCCGCACTCGGCGTCGTCCGCCGGTACGGAGCGAGCCGGCAACGCCGCTGCGCGGTCGTGTACTTCGACCACCAGGTCCCGGCCCGTCCAGGTGGCGACGGCCTCGGCCGGTCCCGGTCCGCCATGACGGACCGCGTTGGCCAGGAGCTCTCCCACGACGAGCTCGATGCCGGACAGCGTCTCCTCCTCCAGTGGCAGGGCCCAGGAGCGGACCTGTGCCAGGAGGCGGTGCCGCGCCTCGCAGGCCGAAGCGGGCGTGGAGACGACGGAGAGCGTGAACCGGTGGTGCGCTGCCATGGGAGGACTCCTTCGCCAGCCAGTCGGCCGGGATCTGCGCGGCCCTCGGCATCCGGGCGGATGGATGGGCTGTCCGGCACTCGCCAAGCGTCGGGGCGTCGGAGTAACTGCGGTATGACCAGCGGGTGTTACCGAGGTGGGAATGGACTCGCCCCCGGCTTCGTGCGAGGCTTGATCGTGCCTGAGACCGCATCGGAAGTTGGCCCCATGGACGCCACCACCCCCGGCCTGCTCGACCACGGCGTCCTCGAACGCGAGGACCTCCGCCGAGCCCTGGCGGAGCACGACTTCGCAGCCGCCTTCGCCCTGATCAAGAAGTACGGCGGCCTGTCCCAGAACCGCATCGCCTCGGCCTGTCACCTCACACCGGGCAAGGTCTCCACGATCATCGGCGGTCGGCAGCAGGTCACCAGCTTCGACGTCATCCGCCGGATCTCCGACGGACTGCGCATTCCCGGGCACCTCCTCGGTCTCGCGCCGCGTCCCTGGGAAACCCGGCAGTCGGAGCAAGGCCCGTCATGGCGGCCGACGGACCGGCGGTCGACGACCGAAGAGGTCCCCTGGCAGCCGGATGCCACCGTGGCCCTGGCCGCCGATCTGACGAGGAGCGATCTCGTGATGGACCGACGCGCGGTCACCCGCGCCCTCGCCGGAACCGCGATCTCCGGTGCCTCCCTGCTCGATCCTCTGGAGGGATGGCTTCGGCCCGCGGCATCGGCCACGCCGCCGCGCCGACGCGGACGCCTCGGCGTCCGCGAGGTCGACGAATTGGATGCCACTGCCCGTGCCTTCCGGGCATGGGATCACCGCTACGGCGGCGGTCTGCGCCGCAAGGCCGTCCTGGGCCAGCTGAGCGAGGTCGCCGCTCACCTTGACGAGCACCAGGCACCCACGGTGGAAGAGCGCCTCTACCAGGTCATGGCCCAGCTCGCGGGCACCGCTGCCACCATGGCCTGGGACTCCGGGCTGCAACAACGGGCCCAGGAGTACTACTTGCTGGCCTTGCGGGCCTGCCACGCCGGAGGGGACAAGATCTTCGGCGCCAACGTCCTGGCGGGCATGGCACGACAGATGCTCTACCGCGACAAACCACACGACGCCCTCGAACTCGTCCGGCTTGCCCAGGAGGGCTCACGCGGCGTCGCGGGCCCGCGGGTCCGCGCCATGCTGCACACCCGCGAGGCGTGGGCACTGTCCGCCATGGGCCGCACCGCCGCCTTCCAGCGCGCCACCGCCCAGGCCGCGGAGTCTCTCGCGGCGGCGGAGCCGGGGCATGAGCCGTACTGGATCGCCTACTTCGACGAGGCCGAGCTGGCAGGCGTCACCGGCGGCCGGCTCCTCGACCTCGCACGCCGGAGCCCTGAGCAGCACGCGGACACGGCGGCGGCCGAGATCCGGCAGGCCCTGTCCACGCGTGGCCCCGAGGCCGGTCGAAGTCACGCCCTGGACCGCATCGGCCTGGCCGAATGCCACTTCCTCCGCGGCGATCTGACCGGCGCGGTGAACGAAGTCCATCACGCGGTCGACGCGGCCCGCTCCACACGGTCCAGCCGCGTCCGCAGCCAGCTCAGCGCGCTGTACCCGTACACCGTGGGACACAGTGCGTCCAGGCCGGTCCGCGAGGCCCGCGATAAGATCCGCGACTTGCTGTCGAACTGACACCGGAGGGGAGAGCCCGTGACCACCATCGCGGTGACCGGACACATGGACCTGACCGAGGACAGCGTTCCGCTGGTCCGCCAGGCCCTGGAGCAGCTGCTCCAGCAGCGCGCCGACGACACGCTCGTCGGCGTCTCCTGCATTGCCAGGGGCTCCGACTCCCTGTTCGCCGAGGCGGTCCTGGCCGCCGGCGGTCGCCTGGTCGTTCTCATCCCGTCACGCGACTACCGCCAGAAGAAGGTCAAACCTGATCACGCTCCCCTCTTCGACCGGCTGGTCGAGGCCGCGGGTGAGGTCCTCGTCATGGACCACGAGACGGCGAACCGGCAGGCGTACGAGACGGCCAACGCCGCGCTCCTGGAGCGGGCTGACCGTCTCGTCGCTGTATGGAACGGGGAGCCGCCCACCGGCAAGGGCGGCACCGCCGACGTGGTCACCGAGGCCCGGGGCGCCGGAATTCCCGTGGATGTGGTGTGGCCCGTCGGTACGGCCCGCGCCGGCTGACCGTCGTGTTCTCGGACAGAGTCACCGCGGTGGTCACCGTCGGCGCGGTGGGGCCGCTTCGTTCCGGAGGACCACCGCAGGAGCAGGAGCCCACTTCGGCTTCACGCGCCGTGACGGCACGGTGATGTACCCGAGGTGATGCAGCCTCCAGACCAGGGTGTCGCCGACTGATTCGGCGCTGTCGAGTTCGCGTTGCCCGGTGGCTTTGGCCAGCAGGGCCGTGGTGTCGTGGCCGGCGCGTTCGGCTTGGTCGAGGACCGCTGCCAGTCGGCCCCAGCCGGGCTCTGCCAGCAGCCGGTCCGCGAGGTGCGGCAGGACGGTACGGATCGTGATGGTGTGCCGCTGCCGGTTCGCTGAGGGAAGACGCTCGCCCTGAGCGCGCAGTGCCGCGAGCGGGGCGGCCGCGGTGGCCTCATAGGCGGCACGCAGGTGGAGAGCGGCGCGCTGGGCCGCTTCGGCCTGCTGGGCGCGGCCTCGGGCGGTGTGCCAGTGCGCGGCGGCGACGGCGGCCAGCATCATCAGGTCGAGGAGGAGGGCGGTGCCGGCGCCGTCGACGCTGCTGGCAGGGCCGGAGTGGATGATCTGGCGGGCCGTGCGCCGCAGGGCGTACATCTGCTCGTTCTCGGCGCGGATACGGGACTGTGCGGCGCGTTCGAAGTGGCGTGCCGCCTCTTGCAGCTCGCTCCGCGCAGCGCCGTGTGTGGTCTGGGCGAGGGCGCCGATGACCTCACCGACTCCGATCAGGTGCGCCGCTGCCGTGCGGTCGTTGCCGGACTCCATGGCGGTGAGGGCCGAATCGGTAGCCTGGACGGCGCCGTAGCGGGCGCGTAGCGGAGCCGAAGCGCCACTGCGGTCCAGAGCCGTGGGCTGCGCTGGTATCTCTGCGTCGGCGGGAGCGGTGAACCGCTTCCGGATGCGGGGCAGGGACAGGTCGGGAGCGAGCTTGGAGCCGGAGTACCAGACCGGCTCACCGGTCTCGTTGTGATCGCCGTCGAGCGCGACGGCGTAGCCGAGAACATCCCCGGAAGGCGCGACGCGTTTCTTCACGAGGACGTCCTCGGCGGTGAGCCGGTCGAAGAACTCCGTCTCGTCGGCGGCGCCGGCCAGAGCACGGTGCACGTGCTCGCGCAGCAGCTCACGTGAGGCTGCCTTCTGGCCGAGACGCTCTGCCTTGTGGCGTTCGGCACTGGTGGGGCGTTTGGCGGCGGTGCCGTCGCCAGGGGTGATGCGGTGCAGGTCGTAGTCGGCTTCGATACGGCGGGCCTCTGCTTGGGCGCGTTTGCCGGAGCGGTGGTGGTCGGGGCGGCGGCCGTCTTCGCGTACGAGGGTGGCGATGATGTGGATGTGGTCGTCGGCGTGGCGGACGGCGGCCCAGCGGCAGCCGGCTCCGTCGCCGGGGTCGATGCCGGTGGCGGCGACGATGCGGCGGGCGATGTCGGCCCACTGTTCGTCGGTCAGTACCGGATCGTCGGGTGCGGCCCGTACCGAGCAGTGCCACACGTGCTGCTCGGGGCGCCGGTCCGCGGCCAGGAGGCGGAGGGGCTGGTCGAGGAGCTGCTGGAGGTCTCTCTTGGTGGCGGAGGCATCGCGGCCGGGGTCGGGTGCCATGCCATCGAAGGAGGCGACGAGGTGGGGATCGAGGTGTTCTTCGTGGGTGCCGGGGCCATAGAGGTAGGCGAGCAGACCGAGGGTCTTGCCGCCCTGCTTGTGGATGCGGGGGATCAAGCAGCCTCGCCCTCGGTGAGACGGATGACGCGCTCGGCGGCCGTCTGCGCTGTCCGGGCCGCACGCCGGATGTCGGTGATCGCCTCGTTGAGGTGGAGTGGTTCGCCGCCGGAGTTGAGGATCTTGGCGACCTGGTTGAGGTTGTTGCCGGCATAGCCGAGCTGGCGGCGGGCGGTGAACAGCTCGGTGAGCACATCGCGTTGGTCGGCGATGGCGGCGGCGGTGCGGGACTGGTCGCGGGCGGCGGCCAGAGCGGAGTGGGCGAGGAACCCGGCCATGCTCATACCGGAGGTATCGGCGCCCTTCTGGATGATCGCGCGCTCACGGTCGTTGAGGCGGACACTCAGCGCGGGGCGCTGTTTCTTGTCGCGCAGGCGTGCTCGTGCTCGGGGCTTGGCCTTGCCGTGGGCCTTGTCCGGCTGCGGTCCGCCCTCGGCCGCAGCCTCACCGTCCGGCACCCCCTGGTGCCGGACCGGTCCCGCCACCTCAGGGGCGGAGCCGGGTTCGAGTGCTCCCCCTGTGGGGGAGTGTCCGAACCTCCAACTTGCTCCGCCTGGGGCGGGGGTGGCGGTTTCCGCGTTGGGGTCGGTGGGGGTTCTGGGGTGCGGTTGGTGCATGGGGGTCCCTCTGGGGCGGTGGGTTGTGAGTGTGCGGTGGTTGTGTGCAGGCGGTCCCCTCCGGACTGGGGCGGGGCGCGGTCGTGTCCTGGTCCGGGGTGGGGACGGGGACCGGTCCCCGCGACTCATTGCATTTGGGGACCGCGCTTCGGGCGGTTGATTTCCTCGTCCCTCTAGAACGGGAAGTGGCGGTGCCGCGATGGTCCCCATCCTCGGTTTGTGTCTCCGGCTCCTGGTTTCGGGGACCGGGCTTGGGGGACCGTGCGAGGGGTGGCCTGCGTCCTTGCTGGGACCGGCCGCGGCATTCGCTGCGTCCGATGGGGACGGTCCCCGAGCTGACTGGGGGACCGGTCCCAACTTGACGGGGATGGTCCCCGCTTCTCGGCGGGACCGGTCCCCGACGGTGTGTCAGGGGGACGGTCCCCGGTGGGGACGGTGAGCGGGACCGGTCCCCTGGTGCATCCCCCGTCCCCGCTCGGTCCCGTGTGCCGGTGGCGCACGGGACCGAGCAGTCGGGGGGCCGGTGCCTTGTGCGGTGGGGACCGGTCCCGGGGACCGCTCAGGTTTGGGTGCGGTGACGCCTGCGGTCGGGGCCGGTGAGGATGACGCGTTGGGTCATTTCGGCGAGGCGGGAGGCGATGCGGTCGCCGAGGGCGGTGCGGAGGTCGGCGGTGGGGAGGTTGGTGGTGATCAGGGTGGGGCGCAGGTGCTCGTACCGGTGGTTGATGAGCCGGTAGGTGAGTTCCTCGGTCCATTCGCTGGTCTTGGCCGCGCCGAGGTCGTCCAGGAGCAGCAGGGGGCAGCGTGCCAGGGCCTGGAGGTCGCGTTCGGCGTCGTGGCCGGAGCGGGGGCGCAGGCGGGCGTACAGGTCGGCGGCGGTGACGGCTTCCCAGCGCAGCCGGACTCCGGCGGCGAGGAGGGTGCGGATGGCGCCGTACGCCTGGTGGGTCTTACCGGTGCCGGTGGGACCGGCGATCAGCAGAGACGGGCCCTCGGCGATGCCCGGTGCGCCACTGGGGCCGGGGCGTCCGGCGGCGGCTATCACCTCGGTCCAGGCGGTGACCTGCGGGTGGTCAGCCAGAGCGCTGCGATACCGAGCGGGGATACGGGCGTCGGCCAGCTCCAGCGCGGTGACCGGCTCGCTCGGCGGCTCTTGCGCGGTGGCTGCGTCGGGGTCGATGCCGCGAGCGGTGAGGATGGCGCCGAGCCGCTCGGCGAGCGGGCCGACACGGTGCGGGGCGTGGGTGAGGGTGGTGGTCACAGGTCACCCCCGTAGGCGGCGGCGACGTCGGTCGGATTGGTCCACGACCGGTGGGCGGTGCCGGATGCGGTCGGGGCGGCGTTCATGATCTCGTGGACGAGGCTGGGCAGGGTGCTGGGGTGCAGCCCCCTGGCCCGGTGACGGGCAAGACCGGCACGTATATGGTCGGGGCCGATGCCCTCGCCGAGGAGCTTCTTGACTTCGCTGCCGAGGTGCCCGAGCACGCTCGCAGGCGGCCGGTGGGCGCAGGCGGCGGCGTACTCGCCTATGAGGTCCTTCGCCGAGACGGTCGCCTGGGGCGCGGGGGCGCTCGCGCCGCCCAACGGAGTAGATCCTAGATCCCTGATCCTAGGTCCTAGATCCGGACCGTGAGCACTCACCGCGGGCTCCGTGCCGCCTCCCTGCGTCGGCGTTGAGGGCTCACTGAATCGGCCCTGACCTTCGGTTTCGTCACTCACTGTGCCCTCACTGAGTCCTCCGTGAGCAGGTGCGGAGGGCACCGTGAGTGTGCGCTGCGTCTGCGGTGAGGGCTCACGCGGAACACCGTGATCGTGGTGCGGGCAGACGGGGTGCCGCACCCCGCTGGGCCGGTTGACCTTCTGGTGCTGGGCGAAGGTGACGATATGCAGGTACCGCTTGCCGTCGGCGCCTTCGTAACGGCAGATCAGCTCGGCGGCGTGGAGCTGGGTGAGGTCGTCCTCGACGCCCATGGGTCCGTGCTCGGGGCGCAGGGACCACAGCAGACCGGCGATGACGGCGGCCTGATCGCGGAACCGGCCGTGGTCGTCGGCCTGGGTCAGCAGGCCGAAGAACGTCCGCTCGGCGGACAGGGACACCGCTGCGAGGGACTCGGAGTGGAATGCCTCGGGCTTGATGGTGCGGATACGGGCGATGTCGATCGACCACCTTCGTCGCGAATCGGGGCCAGGGAAATTCGGCGGGCCGGGGTGCGTGGACAAGACAGCCACACCCAGGGCGCGAAAGTCCAGAGTTGGTTCTGAAACTCCGTACAACTTCCGGCCCGGTCGGAAAACGGTAGACCCTGATCCCCGGTTGCTGAAATCACCCTCGCAAACTCCAGGCGACGGTGCATCGCTCACAGCAGACAGGAAAGGATTCCCATCGCCGGGGAACGCAAGCTACAACACATCCATGCCACCACGCCCCCTTGAAATCGGCCCCGCGGGAAAGGCCGTCGCCCGCGCCATCGTGCGCACCCGCACCGCCCGCGGCTACTCCCAGCGCCAGCTCGCCGCCCGCGTCACCGCCCTCGGCCGACCCATGACCGTCACCGCTCTCTCCCGCATCGAACGCACAGCCCGGCGCTGCGACATCGACGACTTCGTCGCCATCGCCACCGCACTCGGAACCTCCCCGCACACCCTCCTCACCACCTCTCCCAGAGACCGGGGCCAGACGGAGCGGGCGGAACATAGCCGACGATCACCGGTTAGCAAAACCGGCGATTCTCCGGACCATTGAATTTCTCGGCACGCCCGTCGTGCCGTAGCCGGCAATCCGCTCATTCCATGCGAGGAAATTCTTGACCCGATCACCGATAAGACCTTCCCGAAACCCCCTCTACGGCGAGGGGGTGGGACGCCGATGAACGGCTCCACCCGCTCGCGCGACAAACTGACCGTGGACGAACTCTGCGCCGAGCTTCAGGTATCCCGGTCGACTTTCTATGACTGGCGCCAGAAAGGCCGGGCGCCCCGGTGCGTAAAACTCCCGAACGGTAGCCTGCGCATCCGCCGTAGTGACCTGGAGAACTGGCTCACCGGCTGCGAGGGCGGCGCGTGACGAACCGGTCTTTCAAGGTCCGTTTCTACAAGACGGAGGTCTACAAGGGAAAGCGCGGCACCACCTACACCGTGCGCTGGTCGGTGAACGGGCGGAAGCAAGGCGAGACGTTCAAGACCAGCGCCTCGGCCGACTCCTTCCGCGCCGTGCTCCTCGTCGCTGCCAACAACGGAGAACCGTTCAACCAGGACACCGGAAGGCCGGCATCGCACGCGGCGCCGGCGGCCGAGGTCACCTGGTACGACTTCGCCCTGCGCTACGTCGATATGAAGTGGTCGCGCATCTCGGCCAACAACCGCATCAGCACAGCCAAGACCCTGACCAAGGCCACGCTCGCGCTCCTGCGCGCCGAACCGACCCAGTACGACCCCGTCGAGGTCCGCAAGGCCCTGCGCGAATACGCCTTCAACAAGAACCGCCGGGACGAGGCACCCTCCGAGCTGCGCGCCATCCTCGCCTGGATCCGGCGCAACTCGCTGCCGATGAGCGCCTGGGAGGACACCAAGCACGTCGACGCCGTACTCCACGCTCTCGACACCCGACTCGACGGCACACCCGCCGCCGCAAGCTCCGCCAAACGCTATCGCCGCGTCCTGAACGTCGTCCTGCGCTACGCCATCCGCCAGAACGTCCTGACGGACAACCCGCTGCCCAAGGGACGGGACGAGAACACCGCCCCGAAAACCTCCGGCGCTGTCGACAAGCGTTCCCTCCTCAACCCCGGACAGGTAGCTGTCCTGCTCGCCTGGATCGCCGCCCGCCCACGCACCGGCCACCGGCTCACGGCGTTCTTCGCGACGCTCTACTACGCCGGACTCCGACCCGAGGAAGCGGTCGCACTCCGCGTCGAGGACGCCGTCCTCCCCTCCACCGGTTGGGGTGAACTCCGGGTGCACACCGCAGCGCCCGAGGTCGGCAAGCATTGGACGGACGACGGCGAGATCCACGAAACCCGGGATCTGAAGGGGCGGGCGTCAGGGGACACCCGCCCCGTGCCGGTGCATCCCGCCCTCGCGTCGATCCTCCACACCCTCGTCACCCAGGACCAGCTGACCGCGGGATCCCTTCTCTTCCCCGGCGAGAAGGGCGGCCTGCTTGCCGGCTCCGTCTACCGACGAGCCTGGGACAAGGCCCGCAAGGCGGTCCTGACGGAGCGCGAGTACCGCTCGCCCGTCGGCAAGCGGGTGTACGACCTCCGCCACACGTGCCTGACGACCTGGCTCAACCACGGCATCCCGCCGGCGCAGGTCGCCGAATGGGCAGGCAACAGTGTCCCCGTCTTGCTCTCCACCTACGCGCGCTGCATCACCGGGCAGATCGTTGAACTACAGCAGCGCATCGAGGGGCCCCAGAAACTCCCGGGCGTGCCACTGGCATCAGGCCCCGGCGGCTTGCTCTCTCCGCCTCTTCCCAGGGCGCCGGGCCGCGCCCGCTGATTGCGACGGCGACAAGCGCCACACGGTAGGGCCCCTCTGCCCATGCCCGTATGCCGAGCGGGCGAGGAGACAAGGGAGGCAGCTGAGGCGTGCTCCCGATCCAAGGTTTGGTGGCGTGAGTGGGCCGCCTCGGTCCTCGGAAGCCGGGCGCCCCACGCCACCGGGCACACCAAAACTTCGGGAAGTTTTCGGGAAGAACAGCCGCCGAAACCCGCCCCGGACCGGCTCCAGCCGGACGAATCCGCCGCCTCAAAGCTCGTCGTCCGGCAGCGCACCGCCAGCACCAAACCGCCCCTGGCCAGCAAAAAGACCCTCCCAGCGGGAGGGTCTGACCTGGCGCCCCCGGCAGGACTCGAACCTGCGGCCAAGTGCTTAGAAGAGACACGGCCGCACCAGGTGGTACAGGCCGCTGACCTGCCGCTTCGCCCCCTTCCGGAGCATGGCTGACGATCTTTTCTCGCGTATTCACCGGAGGCTGCCATTCCGGCAGCCCATGAAACACGATTCCGTGAGGCCGCCGCCGCGACGCCGGGTGGTCTCCTGACTGGAGGCAGCATGGCCCTCTCCCACTACCCTGGTATGCACCACCTGAGAACGGAGAGTGCTCCACGGATGGGCCCGAAGACGACGAAGGCTTACGAGAAGATCCGCGCTCGGATCACCTCGGGCGAGTACGCCCCCGGCGAGAAGATCCCCTCGGAGCGGACGCTCGAACAGGATGAAGAGCTGGACATCCGCCGTACCGCACTTCGGCAAGTGTTGGCCCGACTCGTGTCGGAGGGCGCCTTGGAGGTCTACGGCCGGAGTTCGTACCGGGTGACGGGGGGCGTGAGCGTCGAGGCGCCGGCCGGGCTGGAGCCTTGGCGAATCCACGGTGAGCGCGACCTCTACGACAACCGATGGGTCAAACTCCAGCTCTGGGACGTGGAGCCACCCGGCGTAGAGCGCTTCGAGCATCACGTGGTGAAACTTCAGCACGTCGCGATCACCGCGGTTCTGGACGGCCAGGACCGAGTACTCATGATGTACCGATACCGTTTCGTCCCGCAGCAGTGGGGATGGGAACTCCCGGGTGGCATCGTGGACAAGGGCGAAGACCCGGCGGACACGGCGCTGCGGGAAGTCGTGGAAGAGACCGGGTGGCGGCCGAAGTCAGTAGAGCACGTCGTCACCTATCAGCCCATGGTCGGCATGGTCGACTCGCCCCACGAGATCTTCGTAGGACACGGGGCTGAGCAAGTTGGTCCGCCGACAGACCTCGAAGAAGCCGGCCATATCGAGTGGGTACCCCTGTCCGACGTCCCAGGGCTCATGGCGCGAGGTCAGTTGATGGGTTCCGGCACCCTCGTCGCCCTGCTGCACATCCTGGCGAACCGCGGCAAGCGAGGGACTACAACCGCACGCTAAGCAGGTCGACGCGACGGCGCTGCCGCACCGACCCGGTGCGGCTCGCCAGCAGCCGTGCCTGCCTCAAGTGGGTGGCCGCGTCGTCGTACTCGGCACGGGCAAGGTGGGCTTGCGCAAGGTCGGTGTGGAGTCCGGCCTGTGCACGGACGAAGGTCGGGTCGACCACGTCCAACGCTCCGTACAAGCTGGTAACCGCGGCGTCGTCGCCCAGTAGGCCAAGGATGTTGCCGCGCCACCTGGCGAGATGGCCGCCGTTCAGGAAGATGCTCAGCATGTCCGGGTCGCGGTCCTCAGGGCCCGGCGGGATGATCGCCACAGCCGCGTCGAGAGCGCGTCGGCAGTCGTCCGGCAGTCCGGCGTGGGCACACAATTCGGCTTCTGCCGCGTACAGCCACGCCCGGAGCCGGGGTGAGCCGCCCTCACCAAGAGTGCGTTGAGCATCGCGCACCAGGTCGAGACCGAGCGCCGGTCGGCCCGCCTCGCACAGCACGTACGCCTGCTCGCCCATCGCGTGGGCAAGGTACATCGGATCCTCAGCGTCGCGCGCCGCGCGCTTCGCTGTTTCGTAGTGGCGCCACGCCCTTTCGACCGCCCCCACGTCAATCGCCTGCCACGCAGCAAGGGTCGACGCCCCAGCGAGCGCAAGAGCCACGGGCCGGCGCGCGCTCGGGAGGACAGCGAAGTTCAGCGCATCTTCGAGGCGTCCGAGATGCCCGGTCATCTGGTCGACAAGTCCGGACGCACCCAACTGCCGGTCCATGGTGCGTAGCAGTTCGGTCTGGTCGTTGAACGTCTTCACCATGGACGCGCCGACGCTGCTGGCCGAGTCGATCCGGCTGAGCAGTTCGTCGTACCCGTCGGCCACCGGCGGCGCCGCGGTTGTCAGGCCGCCTCTCAACTCCGCGTCCGTGACGCCGAGGAGCTGCCGCAGGATCGCCGCGTAGCGGTCCGAGAGGACTCGCTTCCTGTTCTCCCACTCAGAGACGTACACCCGCAGGCTCGCGGTCGATGCGACATCGGTGACGTGCCGTCGGGCGTACTGCTCGATCTCGCGAACCAATCGTTCCTGAGACCAGCCGCGCGCCGAGCGCGCATTCCGAAGTCCTGTCACAGGCCACCGCCCGGCTATAGGTCCACTCACTGACCTAGCCAGGATGCCTCACATCGCCGCAGGTCAACAGGGGTTAACAGAGCCGGAGTTAAGCCCTGTTGGCTACCGGCTCCCCCACCTCAACCGGTCTTCTGGAGATGCACCGCAGCGGGCAACCGTCACTCGAATCGGCGAAGACCCTTGACTCTGGTGCGCACCAGATGCCAACCTTCTGGTGCGCACCAGACGAAGGAGTCGCCTCCGGATCGCGGTGCGCAGGACACACCCGCGAGTCCCGTGAAGACGGGAGCCCCGATTTGGGGTTACCGCGCTCGCTGGGGAGTGGCCGGTGCTTGAGAACTGAACAGAGATGCGAATCGATGGGGTGAGAGTCCCTGTCCCCGTAACGGCCCGGGTGATGGCCGCTGGTGGCCACTTCGTGGCAGGCGAACCTGTCCTGCCCCGCGTGCCAGCCCTGGAGAACGGTCGTGGGGATCAGCCCTTCATAACTGGAGGTCAACCCTTGATTGCCACCTGGTACGCGCCGCCCTGCTGGCGTCAGAGCAGTGACGATGACGCGCCCGATTCAGGCTCGGGACCGCCCGCCGTGGCAACGGCGGGCGGTGAAGCCTGCGCCCCTCCGCAGCTCCCGGATACGTCCGGGGCGCTGCGGCCGGTTGCCTCTCCCCGCCCGTCCGGTCTTTGGCCGTACGGGCGGGGCGGGGGGAGCCGCGAGGGCTTCACCCATCGTCGAGAGGACGATTCATGAACCGCCTGACCAGGGCCGCTGAGGAGAACCGCCGGGCCGCTGATGTTGCGCGTGCTCACGGACGTGAGGAGCGCGCGAGGCAGCTGGAAGACCGGGCCGACGAGCTGGAGTCCGGCCGCGTCCGGGACCTCACGGACGACGTGAGCGGCCTGATCAGCTCCCTGTTCCGCCGCTGACGATTGCCTGATCCGCCCGCCGCACTCGCCGGCGGGCGGTGAAGGGGAGTCTTCAGCGGCTCCGCACACGAAACGGCCCCGACCGGTGCTGGAACACCGGCCGGGGCCTGGACGCCTCACCTACGAAGGAGGAGGGCGATCCTGCATGGATCGTATCGAGAGCCCCGGCCGGCCGGGACGCGCCGGCCTGACCGACGCCGAGCGGGCCGAGCTGGCCCGCAAGGAGGCCGAGGCCACCAAGCGCAGCGAGGACAACGCCCGCGCCAAGCGCGGCTGACGACGCACGACGACACCGGGACGGCGCCTGAAGGCCGCCGTCCCGCACTTCGCCACTTCCTGACAGGAGTTCCGTTCGCATGTCCACTGCTGCTGCTGCCGTCTTCGCCGCTACCTTCGTCGCCCTGTACGTCGGTCACTCGGTCGGTGACCACTGGGTTCAGACGTCCGCCCAGTCGGCCACCAAGGGCCAGTCCGGTTGGGCCGGCCGGGCGGCCGATGCCCGCCACGTCGCCACCCTGACCGCCACCAAGCTCGCCCTTCTCCTGCCCGCCGCCGCGCTGTTGGGGCTGCACCTGTCGGTGCTGGGGCTGGTGGCCGGGATGGGGGTGGATGCCCTCACACACTGGTGGGCGGACCGCCGCAGCACCCTCGCGCGGCTCGCCAAGATCACCGGCAAGAGCGAGTTCTACAGCTTGGGCACCGCCGCTCACCCCGCCCACCCCGTCACCGCCGACGGCAAGCCGGCGGCGACCCTTGGGACGGGCGCCTACGCCCTTGACCAGAGCTGGCACCACCTGTGGCTCTTCGTCGCTGCACTCCTGATCGCGGCCGTCTGACGGTCCTGCGTGCTGCTGCGTCCGCCCGTCGGCCGCAGCGGTGCGCAGGACCGGACAGACCGGCCCTGCCTCAAGAGGAGATTCGCGATGGAGCGCACGTTCACGTCCCCGTCCACCGGCCCGGTTGTCCTGGGGCTGGCGCTGCCGATGGGCAGCATCCGGGTGCAGGTTCGCGACAACGTCACCACCGCCCGCATCGTGCTGCGGACGGACGACGCGTCCGGTCCGGCCGCCGACGCCCTCACCCGGGCCCGCAGCGGCCAGGACGGTCAGGCCATCACGGTGGAGGTCCCGGAGATCCCCGGCGACGTGATGATGCAGAGCATCCGCGGCACCCGGGTCACACAGTCCATGGGCACCGTCCATGGCTCCGTCACCGGCCTCACCATCATCAACGGCCGCGTCGTCTCCGGCGGCGGAACCGGCACCATCACCACGGTCAGCCCGATCGAGGCCACCGTCCTGCTGCCGGCCCGATCCTCCCTCGCCGTGGTCACCCGGTCCGCCGACACCGTCATCAGCGGTGGCCTGGACGGGATGGAGTTCCGCTCCGTCTCCGGAAACCTGCACCTCGTCAACGCCCGCCGCCTGAAGGCGATCACCACCTCCGGTGACGTGCTGGTCGGCTCTGTGACCGACCGTCTCAGCGCCCGGTCCGTTTCCGGTGATCTCACGGTGGACATGTACGCCGGCTCGGCCGCCGAGCTGGAGACCACCTCCGGTGACATCGACGTCCTGGCCAGCAGCCGGGCCTCCAACACCCTGTACGCCCGGACCATCTCCGGCGACATCCGAGTGGGCGGAAACCACGCCCTGCGGGTGAACGCCCACAGCCGCAGCGGCAACGTCCGCACCCGCTGACCTCCCTTTCCCCCCTTCAAGACGGCGCGGCCCCGGTGGTGACACACCGGGGCCGCTGAGGGCCGTCCCTTCGAGAGGACCACAACCCATGAAGAT
The DNA here is from genome assembly GCF_046549095.1 of Streptomyces sp. x-80. NCBI lineage: Bacteria > Bacillati > Actinomycetota > Actinomycetes > Kitasatosporales > Streptomycetaceae > Streptomyces > Streptomyces sp. x-80. The sequence continues at coordinate 436,596 of NZ_JAJPWM010000007.1, read as the reverse complement.
TCTCTCCCTGCATCTGCTCGCCGCGCTAGCACAGGCCGAGCAGACCCGCGGCCCGTCGGCTGCGGAGATGATCGCGATTGAGCGCGAAATGCCCGTCATCACAGCGGAGGTTGAGCTGCTGGACGCGCAGATCATGATTCTCGACCGCGTCCCCACGGATCTGGACGCGCAGCGCATCCGCCGGGCCCGCCGGCGTCTGCTGGCCGCCCGCCGCGACCTGGCCAACCAGCCCCCCACCCCCACCCCCACCGCTTTCGAGATGTTGGAGGTGGGGGCGTGAGCAAGGGAAATCTGGCCGCTCAGGCGCCGCTGCTGGCGTGCCTGGCCGACCTTGCGGTCAGCCACCCCGACCTGCCCGGCGCTTACTTCGTCTCCAGCAAGGTGGTCCCGAACGAGTTGACCGTGCAGCTCAAGAGCCCCCGCGAGGTGGAGGCGTGGCGTGAGGCGCTGGGCGTCCCCGTCGAGGAGATCTTCGTGGATTGGCTCGGCGGGCGGCCCTCGGTGGAGTTCGAGGCCACCGTCCACGGGGTGGACTTCCACGTGTACGCCGCGTACGAGGCCGCCACGGCGGAAGTGGCGGGTGCGTCATGACCCTCGCGCTGCGCTCCGCCGCCCGCCGCCTGCGCCTGCTGGCCGCCTTGGTCGGTGTGGCGTGGCTGGCCGCCTTCTCCCCGCCGGCCGGGACCGGCGTCACTGTGCTGGTTGTCCTGCACCACCCGGGATCGGGAGGTGCGCGATGACGGCGACCTTCTACGAGGAGCAGCGCGCGGACCGGGCGGCCAAGGGCGAGGAGAAGCGCCTGACCGCCCAGCACAGCGACCGCCTGCGGGCCGACCGGCAGCGGGAGGCGGACGATCGGAAAGGTCGGCTGCGGGAGCAGGCGCGGACCGATCGGCAGGCCGACCGGCAAGAGCGGCAGCAGCGGCGCCGGGAGCGGGCGGAGCGGCGGCGGGAGGTGCTGACACCGGCGGAGATCTACCGCCGCGGCACCCTCACCGTCGTCACCGCCTCCGGCCTCGCGTCGCTGCCCGCGCAGGTCCTGCACTTCGTCAGTATCAGCCCGCTGCTGCTGCCCCTCCCGCTCGCGTTGGAGGGGCTGGCGTGGGTGATGGCGGCGGGCGTCGCCTACGCCGACGCCCGCCACTTGCCCGGCTGGGTCCGGTGGCTTCTCCGAGCCCTGATCGCCGCGGCCGCTGGATTCGCCGCCTTCATCAACTACGGCTACGGCCTCACCCTCACCCACACCGGGCTGAGCCCGCAGGACGCGCGGACGGTCGGATTGGGTCTGGCCGCGGTCACGCTGCTGGGCCCGGTCGCCTTCGAGATCCGCCAGTGGGTATCGACCCTGGGCGCGGCGATCGAGGGCGCCGACGCCGATCGACGTGAGCACTCCCGACACCGCCGTCGCCACCACCGATCGGTGGTGCGAATCGCCGATCGGCTCATCTCCGCCGCACCGGCCGGGGACCTCGATCGGCAGGCCGCTTTCGAGCGCGCGTGGTCGATCGTGCACGGCTGCCCCGATCCAGGCATGACCCCCAAGCTCCACAAGCGCGCCGCCAAGTCCGCCCAGGACATGCATAAGGCCCGCGCCGAGCAACCCGACCAGCCCCCGCCGGAGACGACCCGCGAGGAGTCCGACAGCGGCGCGGAACGGTCTATGGCTGATCTCGAAGAATCGGCCCCCGCCCAGCCCGACCGATCGAGCGTCCTGGAGGCCGTTCCGGAGCCGATCCCGGTGCGGTCGAAGGTCGATCTGACCAAGCGGACCGACACCCCGCCCACACTCGTCGAGTCGATCCGATCGGCCCCGATCGAACCGGTACTGACGGCCGCGGCGGAGACGCCCCGGCCGCGGCGGGTGACGGGCAAGGTCCCGACCGTGGCCCGATCGGCCCAGCCTCGACGGACCCCCGAGGAGCTGCTCGCCGAGGCCCGATCGGTCACGGTCGATTGGCCGATCGGGGACCTGACCGCTGAGGCCATCCGTCGGGAGGTCCGCTGCGCGCCGGCCAAGGCGCGCGAACTGCGGGACACCCTGCGGGCCGAGCGGGCTGAGCAGGCCGGCCAGGCGTCGTACGAGGGGTCGGCGGCATGAGCGGGCCGCGGATCGGTTCGCTGTGCACCGGCTACGGCGGCCTCGACATGGCCGCCCAAGGCGTGTTCGGCGGGGAGCTGGCCTGGGTCGCCGACAACGACCCGGGCGCGTCCCGCATCCTCGCCCACCACCACCCCCGGGTCCCGAACCTCGGCGACCTCACCGCCGTCGACTGGCAGGACATGGAGCCGGTCGACATCGTGTGCGGCGGCTACCCCTGCCAGCCGTTCAGCACCGCCGGCAAACGGAAGGGAACCGAAGATGCCCGGCACATCTGGCCCCATATCGCCGCCGCCCTTCGCGCACTACGACCCGCACTCGCGGTCTTTGAGAACGTCGCAGGGCACCTTTCCCTGGGATTCGACACCGTCCTCGCCGACCTTGCCGCCGACGGGTTCGATGCGCAGTGGTGCACTCTTCGCGCGTCCGACATCGGCGCCGCCCACCAGCGCAACCGTCTCTTCCTCCTCGCCTGGCCTGCCGACTCCGGCGGCCAGGGACTGGCGCGGCGGTGGGCAGAGTGGACAGCTCCCCACGGCCGTCGCCTCGCTGCTGCCCACACCCTCGACCTCGGAAGCGAGGGGGGCCGGGCACGCGGCGCAGGGCGGGATGAACCTGCGGCACACCATCTCGCTGCTGCCGACTCCCAGGGCGACGGACGGGACGAAGGGCGGGCCGAATCAGCGCGGCAGCAAGGGGGATCTGACGCTCCCCTCGGCGGCGCACCGGATTGGGGCCCCTACAGTGCCGCGATCGACCGGTGGACGCAGATCACCGGCCGCCCCGCCCCCCGGCCAACTGACCATATGGGGCGACTGAGCCCGGCCCTGGTGGAGTGGCTGATGGGCCTGCCCGAAGGCCACGTCACCGCCGTGCCCGGCCTGTCCCGCACCGCCCAGCTCAAAGCCCTCGGCAACGGCGTCGTCCCCCAGCAAGCAGCCCATGCCCTCGGCCTGCTGCTGGCCGCCGCCACTGAAACCGCCCAGGAACGAGGGCGTGCGGCATGAGGTCCACGCCGATCACCGCCGTCAGCCTCTTCCGTGCCGTCATGACGGCCGCGGAGTGGCGGTGTCAGTGCACCGGGGCGTGCGGCCAGACGCACGCCAAGTCGGACGGGCGGTGCCCGCGCGAGCACGACGGCTACGTGGGCAAGAACAGCGGCCCCGTCCGCCTGACGGCCGCGCCCCCCGACCCGCTCACCAGCGACCTCCAAGCCGCCACCCTGCCCGCCGCGGAGCTGCGGGCCTGGTGCCCCACCTGCCTCACCACCGCCCGCACCCGCGCCCACAAGACACGGGGCGCCAACACGCCCAGCCCTGAAGGGCTGTTCGACCTGTAACTACGGATCCGAACGAAGGAGACATCGTCATGTCCCGCTACCTGGAAGAAGCCGCCAACCTGCTGCGGAAGTCCGCCGCGGCGAACGATCGGGACCGCTGGCCCGACCACGGCAAGCGTGTCCAGATCGCCCGGGAGTTCGCCATGCTCGCCGCGATCGACAAGGGCCTCCTGCCCGCCGACATCGTCCAGGACGTGCTCCGCGCCGTCGCCGACCGCAACGCCTGACGGCCCCGCGTGCCGCCCCGGCCACCTGTGGCGGGGGCGGTGCACAGGACCGGACAGTCCGGCCCGGCACCCAGTAGGAGGAGCAGTGAGCGCCACCATGAGCAACGAGCCTGAGCCTGAGCGGCCGTTCTACACGGCCGATGTGGTGTGCATCCGTGACGGCCACGTTCTGACGATCCGCCGCGGGTGGCCGCCCCACAAGGGTGCCCTTGCCCTTCCCGGCGGACACGTCGACCCGGGCGAGACGTCGCGCGCCGCCGCCGCGCGGGAGCTGGCCGAGGAGACCGGCGTCCAGGTCTCGGAGGAAGACCTGGCACTCCTCGGCGTGTGGGACACCCCCGACCGAGACCCTCGCGGCCGCTACATCACCGTCGCCTACACCGTCACCGTCCCGGCCGGCACCCACGCCCAGGCCGGGGACGACGCCGCCGCCGTGGAGTGGACCCCGCTCGACCACCCCGGCCCCCTGGCGTTCGACCACGCCGAGATCCTCGCCGCCGCGCAAGAGCACTGATGGCCCTGCGTGCCGCCCCGGCCACCTGTGGCGGGGGCGGTGCACAGGGCCGGCCAGTCCCGGCCGGCAGAGAGGGGAGTTACCGATGTTCCAGGCAGGCGACGAGGTACGGATTACCTCCTGCGAGGACGACCCCCGGGCCGCCGGACGGATGGGCCGGATCGTGGACGAGGTTCCGCCCGGCCCGCGCACCGCCGGCCGGTGGACCGTCCACGGCGTGGGCTTCCTGATCGGCTCCGTCCTGTGCCACACCCACGAACTCCGCGCCACCGGCAACCGCCGCTGACCGAGAGGCTGCCATGACCACCCCGCGCCGCTACCAGTTCGACAACCACCTGCCCGCCCAGCGGCAGGACCCTCCCCTGCCCCTCTACCAGCCCCAACCGATCCCCGGCCCGGCCGCCTACGACGACGGCCGGCCGATCGTCGTCCAGCACATCCATCAGGCTCCGCCGGATCGCACCGTCCAGCGCGTCGCGCTCGGCGCCGGCGTCGGTGGTGGCGCTGTGGCCGCGGGCGTGTACTTCGGTCCGCTGCTGGTGGCCGCCGTCTCCTCCATGGCCATCTCCCTCGGCGTCCTCGCCCTGGCGGTCACCGTCCTGGTGTGGGGCACGGTGACCGTCGTGCGGTCGGTCGGCGGACCCGACGGCAAGGCCGCCGCCCAGACCCTCGCCAAGGCCCGCCGCCGGCACTGACGGCTGCCCGATCCGCCCGACAACGTGCGGGCGGTGAGGGGAGCCGGGACAGCCCCGGCGCCGGAGAGGCACCCATGGCACAGACCCCGCCCCTGACCGTCGGCGAGAAGGCCCGCATCGCCGGGCTGACCGCCCGCATGTGCAAGCGCCACCTGGCCGGCGAAAACGTCGACCAGAGCGACCTGGAACGCCGCATCGACCGGATCCTCGACGGCGCCCGCAAGCGCGCCGAGACGACCCAGAAGAAGTAGCTCTGCCCCGGAGCAGCCGCTTCAGCCTGGCAGCGACCGGCTGCTCCGGGCCCGCACCTCACTGACGAGAGCAGGAGAGCCAGCATGACGGATACCACCCCCACTCTGACGAAACTGCACGCCGTACCGGCCCCCGACGAGACTCCGGCCGCCCTGGCGCCGGCCGATATCCCCGACGACGAGGAGACGCCTGCCGCGCCCCGGCTGGTCGACAACCCGGCGCTGGCGAAGCCTGGAGTCACCAGCGAGAAGCGCAAGCCGATCCTCGCCGGATGGCTCACCAACCGGCGGGACTTCGCCGCCACCACCCGCCACGCCGCCGCCAACGCCGGGTACGCCGCCCGCTACCACGGTGTCCGCGTCCCGGTCTACGCCGCGCGGCTGGCGTCCATGTCGCCGCGTGGGGCCTGCCGGTTCGTGGCCACCACCGGCCGGTGGGTCTGGGACCGCGAGGCCGCCCCCCTGCGGGCCGTCGCCGTCAAAAACGCGGACGTCGAGGAGTACATGCGCCTCTCGCGGCTGCGGTCCGGGCGGGTGCGGCTGCGGGGCCTGGTGGCCCTGATTGCCGCGGTGTTCGGCCTGGGGTTCGCCCTGTGGCTGTACGTCATGGCACCGGGCCTGCTGTACGCGTTCGGCGCCGGCGGGGTACTGCTGCTCGGCATGGCAGGCCAGCAACCCGACGCACCCGTCGTCGGACCCGCCGTCCTCAAGACCGAAGTGCAAAAGCTCACCGGCGCCATCGTGCTACGCGGCATGGACGCCATCGGCAACACCAAGATCACCGCTGCCATCAAGAAGGGCGGCGACATGAACGGCATGCGTTTCACCAGCGAAATCGTCCGCGACGGCCCCGGATACCGCGCCGACCTCGACCTGCCCTACGGCGTCACGCCCGAGGACATCATGGAGGCCCGCAAGCCGCTCGCCTCCGGCCTGCGCCGCAAGGTCGGCTGCGTATGGCCCGCCCCCGACCCCACCGAGCACGAAGGACGCCTGGTGCTGTGGGTCGGCGACAAGCCCATGAACGAGACCACCAAACCCGCCTGGCCACTGCTGAAGACCGGAACGGTGGACCTGTTCCGCCCGGTGGTGTTCGGCAACGACCAGCGCATGCGCGACGTGTCCGTGACCCTGATGTTCGCGTCCGTCGTCGTCGGCTCCATCCCCCGCATGGGCAAGACATTCCTCATGCGGCTCTTCCTCCTGATCGCCGCCCTCGACCCCCGGGCCGAGATCCACGCGTTCGACTTCAAGGGCACCGGCGACTTCGGCGCCCTGGAGCCCGTCTGCCACCGCTACCGCGCCGGAGAGGAATCCGAGGACATCACCTATGTCCTGGACGCCCTACGGGAGTTGAAGGACGAACTGCGGCGCCGGGCGAAAGTCATCAAGTCCCTGCCCCGCAGCCGCTGCCCCGAGTCGAAGGTCACCCCGGAACTCGCCGGGGACAAGAAGCTCGGGCTGCACCCGATCGTCGCCGGGTTCGACGAGTGCCAGGTGCCCTTCGAGCACGAGGAACACGGCAAGGAGATCGAGGCGATCTGCACCGACCTCGTCAAACGCGGCCCGGCGCTGGGCATCGTGGCCCTGTTCGGCACGCAGCGCCCCGACGCGAAGTCCCTGCCCACCGGCATCAGCGCCAACGCCGTCCTGCGGTTCTGCCTGAAGGTGATGGGGCAGCCCGCCAATGACATGGTGCTGGGCACCAGCATGTACAAGGCCGGCTACCGCGCCACGATGTTCTCCCGCTCCGACCGCGGCATCTGCTGGATGGCCGGTGAAGGCGACGACCCCCGCATCGTCGCCTCGGCGTTCGTGGACGCCGTCGCCGCCGAGCAGATCGCCGCCCGCGCCCGCCAGGCCCGCGAGGAATACGGCAACATCACCGGCCACGCCCTCGGCAAGGGCCCCGAGAAGAGCAACACCAGCGACATCCTCGCCGACGTCCTCGACGTCCTCGCGCCGACGGAGAAGGCCGTGTGGTGCGAGCGGATCGCCGCCCGCCTGACCGCCGCCCACCCCGACACCTACGCCGGGTGGAAAGCGGAGAACGTCACCGCCGCCCTCAGGCCGCACGGCATCAAGACCGGGCAGGTCTGGGGCACCACCGACGGCGAAGGCAAAAACCGCCGCGGCATCGACCGCGCCGACATCACCACCGCCATCACACACCGTAACGCGGAACGGGCCGCGGCCTGACCCAGCAGCGCCGCTAGACCTAGCACCCTCCGCTGCTAGGTCTAGCACCCCCGCTAGCACCCCAAACCGCCTGTGATCAGGCAACTAGCGCCTAGCGCCTGACCTGCGCCAACCCCCGAAAACCCTCCTGACAGGGAGATGACCCCTGCATGCTCACTGCTAGCGCCCTCATCGCGGCCGCCATCGCCGGTTACGCACTGTTGTGCATGGTGCGGCCGTTCGCCGTCTGCCGCCGCTGCTCCGGCACCGGCCTGCGCAACACCGCCAAGAAGGACATGAAGCTCTGCCGCCGCTGCCACGGCACCCGCTACCGCCTGCGCCTCGGCCGCCGCCTGCACCACCACGCCCGCCGCCTCCACGCCGACGGCACCACACCCACCCCCGCCACAGACAAGGAAGCCCCGCCATGGCAGTAACCCTCTCCCTCGTCCTGATACTCGGCCTGCTCCTGGCCCTGCTCATCCGCTACAAGTCCCTCGGCGCCGGCGCCGCGGCCGTGGCCGTCCTCTTCGGCTTCTACCTCGCCTCCACCGACGCCCGCCACACCATCAACGACCTCACCACCGCCCTCACCCGGGTCATCACCAACCACTAGTGAGCGAAAGCGAGGGCGGCCCGCTCTCGACAAAGTCCGGGCCGCCCTCATCCACCAGCACCCATTCAGAGAACTGGAGACCCCCAGCATGACCCAACCCACCCCCGTCCGGCGAGTAGCACTCGCCTTGGCCGCGCGTGAGATGCCGGCGCTGCCCCTGCGGGCGGGCAAGGTCCCGTTCGGCAACTGCCGTGTGTGCAAGGGGAACGCGTGCGGTGGCCGTCCGAACATGAAGAACGCCGGGCCCTGCGAGTGCCCGCGGCCGTGCCACGCCTGGGCCGCTGCCACCACCGACCCCAGCATCCTCACCTCGCCGGCATGGACTTCCGCGTGGCGTGAGGCGGCAGCCGTCGCCTACCACCCCGGCGGGGCCGGGCTGACCGTCGTCGACCTCGACAACCCCGACGCTGTCACCTGGGCCCGCCAGACGCTCCCCGCCACCCGCACCGTGCCGACAACGCGCGGCGAGCACTGGATCTACCGGGGTGCGATGCAGTCCGCGAACGCTGTGCGGCCTGACGTCGACATCAAGAGCCTGATGTCCTACGCCCGCTGGCTCGGTCCCGGAACCGGCACCATGACCGCCCTGCCCGACGCCGTACGTGCCCTGCCCGCGCAGAAGCCCTCCACGGCTCGGCCAGCCCGGCCGGTTGTCACCGTGCCCGCGCTCGCCGGCGGCGGGGAATGCCGCCATCGCACGCCCGCCTACCTGGAGCGCGGCATCGCCATGGCTGAGCAGCGCATCACCGAGGCCCGTAGCGCAGTTCACGCGACCGTGTACCGGACGTTCCTCGCTGTGCTGTCCACGCACGGCCGGTGCGGCTGCCTCACCGATGCCCACGTGGCGCGGTTGTTCGCCGCCGCGCACGCCCGGGGCGAGTCGCCCCGGCACTGCACCGACGCATGGTCCAACGCCCGCGCTGCGCTGGGGATGTGAGTCATGTCCGAGGATGAGAAGACACCGGCCCGTGAGGTCATCACCGAGTACGCGCAGGCGCACTTCCGGTACTTCCGCACCACCGAGGGCACCGTCTACGCCCAGCGGATCGGCCACCCCGTGGCCCGCCCGATCCGCTCCCAGGGAACGGCCGGCAGCCACCGGCAGGAACTCATGGTCGATCTCTTCAACGACGGGGTCGGCGTCTTCAACGGGACCTCGCTCAAGGAGGCGCTGGACTTGATCGAAGCGCTCGCACTGAGTCGGGACGTGCAGCCCACCCACATCCGTGTCGCCCCCGGGTACGACGGGGCGACGTGGCTGGACCTGGGCCGCGACGACGGGCAGTCCGTCCGCATCCACCCCAACGGCTGGACCATCGCCGTTCCCGACCCGCGTGAGGTGTGCTGGCGGCGCACCCAGCTCACCGGCGAACTCCCGATGCCTGTCCGGGACACCGAGGGCAAGGGCATCGACAGCCTGTTGCGGCTGACGAACTTCGCCAACGCCGAAACCGAGGCGCTGGCCCTGGCCTGGATTATCGGCTGTCTGGAGCCGGGTGTCCCGGTCCCGGCCCCGTTCCTCACCGGCCCCCAGGGCGCGGGGAAGTCGACGGCCGGCCGGATGCTGCTGCGGGTCGTAGAGGGCATGACCGGAGACCTACGCCGGGCCCCGAAGGACGAAGAGAGCCTGATCACCGCCGTGGCCGCCGGGTGGATCACCGCCCTGGACAATCTGAGTCACCTGCCCCCGGACCTCTCCGATCTCATGTGCTGCGTGGTGACCGGAGCCGAGAGCATCAAGCGGGCCCTGTTCAGCGACGGGGACGTCTACCGATCCCGCTACCGCCGCCCCCTCCTGCTCACCGGCATCGACGTCGGCGTCATCCGCCCCGACCTCGCCGAACGCCTCCTCACCCTGCGCCTGGAACGCCCCACGGTCCGGCGCACCGAGGCGGAGTTGTGGGCGGAGTACGAACCCGCGCTTCCCTTCATCCTGGGGTCTGTGCTGGACCTGGCCGTGAAGGTGCGGGCGACACGGGCGGACATCCCCGCTGATCTGCGGATGGCGGACTTTGCGCACCTGTGCGCGCAGGTCGACGCCGCCACCGGCTTCGGCACGCTCCCCGCCTACCGCAACAGCCTGGACGAACTGAACGACGACGTCATCGAAGGTGACCTCCTCGCACAGACCGTCCTCAAGCACGCCGCCACCCTCGACCCCGGCACCAAAACGCGGATGACGTCCTCGGAATGGCTGCACCGCCTCACCGACCTCTACACGGGCGACGACTACCGTCCCCTGCCTAAAGGGTGGCCCACGACCGGCAAGGTCCTCTCGGACCGCCTCAAGCGGCTTCAGCCCACCCTTGCCGCCCGGGGCGTCCTCATCGACTGGGGCCGCACCAAGGAAGGCCGGTACATCGAAATGACCCGACGACCGGCCCTGCCGCCCCACGAACAACAGTCATTCTGACCCGCACCGGCGACCGGCACGGACAAGCAAGAGGAGCACCCCCGGCCAGTGGCGGCGGGTGCTCCTCTTGCTGTTCGGCGGAACGCCGCCCGAGGGTCGCGCCGCGAAGCGGCTCCCCATTCACGCCCTGAGCCGCACCACACCACAACAGACACCCCTCTCTTTTTTCTTAAGAAAGAGAAAGCTGCGTCACCCGCGTCACTGCGGTGCCCGAAACCGCCCCTGAGCTGCGGCGATCAGGGTGACGCAGGACGGCTTCGTCTGCGTCACCCCGCGTCACCTGCGTCACCCCGCACCACCCCATGACGCACGTCTGCGTCACCGATGACGCACCCCAAACCCTCTGCGTCATCACGTAACCGCAGGTCAGCAGCCATGAGTGACGCGGATGACGTGGTGACGCAGAAAACACAGCCTCGGACACACGCAGCACATGGCTTCACCCTCACCCAACGCGAACCGCATCCGTCTGAGCCGCAACTCAGCGCGATGCCAATCCAACTCAACAGTGAGCCCGAGTCACTCCGCGAAGGAGGCACCACCGTGCCAAGCCCGAAGATGCTCACCGTCCCCGAGCTGTGCGAGGAGCTCGACATCACCCGCTCCACCTTCTACGACTGGCGCCAGAAGCAGCGGGCCCCCCGCTGCATCAAGCTGCCGAACGGCGGCATCCGCGTGCGCCGGGTCGACCTTGAGATCTGGCTGAACGAGCACGAGGACGCTGCTTGATGGACACGACGTACGACGTGAAGTTCTGGAAGACCTCCGTGTACGAGGGGAAGAAGAAAACCACGTACACGGTCCGCTGGGAGCTGGAGGGCAAGGAGTGGCGAAAGCCATTCGGAACCGTCACTCTCGCGGACTCCTTCCGCTCGGGGCTGGTGTCCGCCGCCAGGAAGGGGGAGGCGTTCAGCCTCTCCACCGGCCGGCCGGTCTCGCACATGTCCCGGGCGGCCAGCGTGTCTTGGTACGACTTCGCGACCCAGTTTGTTGACCAGCTCTGGGAGCGGACGTCCGGGAACAACCGGAAGACCGTGGCGAAGGCGCTCACGCCCGTCACCATCGCCCTGCTTCGGGCTCAGCCGACGGCGTTCAAGGGGGTCGACGTGCGCCGGGCCCTCCGTGAGTACGCCTTCAACACCCTCCGGCGGGACCAGGCCCCGCCGGAGGTCGCCGTGATCCTGCGCTGGGTGCAGCGGAATTCGCTTGCCATGGCCGTGTGGGAGGACGAGAACACCGTGGAGACGGCGCTCCGCGCAGCCGGGACGAAGCTGGACGGCACGCCCGTGGCCGCCAGCTCGGTTCGACGGACCAAGCGCGTCTTGAACGTGCTCTTCGAGCACGCCATCAAGAGGAAGGTTCTTAAGGAGAACCCGCTGCCGAAGGGCAAGGGCGCCACGGTGTCTAAGACCTCCTCCGCCGTCGACAAGCGGTCGTTGCTCAACAAGGAGCAGGCCACCAAGTTGCTCGGCTGCGTCTACGCGCGGCCGAGGGGCGGTCGGCGGCTGCACACCTTCTTCGCCACGATGTACTACGCCGGCGCCCGGCCCGAGGAAGTCGTGGCGATCGATGTCGGGGACGTACGCCTGCCCGACGCGGACGCCGCCGACCAGTGGGGCGAGCTGCTGCTCCACACCGCCCACCCCGAGGTCGGCAAGCAGTGGACGAACACAGGGGAAGTGCGCGAGAAGCGCGGACTCAAGGGGCGGGCCGCCGACGACACCCGCACGGTGCCCTGCCGACCCGGCTTGACAAGGGTCCTCCGCGCACACATCGAAAAGGAAGCGCTCAAGCCTGGCGATCTGCTGATACAGGGAGAGAAAGGAGGAGACCTGGCCGGGTCCGTGATCAGGCGGGCGTGGCGGCGGGCGCGGAAGGAAATGCTCACCTCCTACGAATTCGGGACCCCCCTCGGTCGCCGTGTGTACGACCTCCGGCACACCTGCCTGACCAACTGGCTCAACGCCGGCATTCCGGCTGCGACCGTGGCCGAGTGGGCGGGCAACAGCGTCCCCGTGCTGCTGGCCACGTACGCGCGCTGCATCGACGGACAGCTCGACGATCTGAAGCACAGGATCGAGCAGGCGGGGGAGCTGCCGGACCCGGCCGCGGCAGGGGCGTGAAAACTTCTCCGCGTATTCTCCGCCGCCACCCGCAGAAACCCGGTTCCAGCCGGACACCGTCGGACGTGCCCCACCCCGTCGAGGGGCGCGTCCGGCCCCTGCGCCGGTTAGTGGAAACCTGGCTTGACCAGCAAAAAGACCCTCCCGGTGGGAGGGTCTGACCTGGCGCCCCCGGCAGGACTCGAACCTGCGGCCAAGTGCTTAGAAGGCACCTGCTCTATCCACTGAGCTACGGGGGCCGGGTGGTGGACGTGGATCACGGACCGCGGACAAGGATAGGGGTCCGGGTGCCTCGTCCCGGTTGCTTCACCTCCGTGGCACGTTGTGGAGGTTCCGTGAAGCGGTCCTGATAATCGCAGGCGGGTGCGAATCACGCACCGCTTTTGGTGACTCACGCGGCGGGTGTTGTGTACTCGTTATGCCTGCGTCCCACATGTCGCGAACGTCCCATGTGTCACTGATCCCGATCTGTAGGGGTTCTTGCGGCGCGCACGAAGGGCTATACGCTTCAAAAACCCAACGAAATTGGGCATTCTGCACATGTGGCGACCTTGGACGTACGACCCCGGCTCATCGACGCGCTGTCCGTTCTGCGCGACCGCGTCGACGCCGCACGCTTTCCGCTGCCACTTCGGGGCGCCGCCCGCGCCCGGCTCAGCCGGGCCGAGCTGCTCGCCCAGCTCGACGACTATGTGATTCCCCGCCTGCGCTCCCCTCAGGCCCCGCTGCTGGCAGTCATCGGCGGATCCACCGGGGCGGGCAAGTCCACGCTGGTCAATTCGCTCGTGGGCCGGCGGGTCTCGGAGGCGGGCGTGCTCCGCCCCACGACGCGTACGCCGGTACTCGTCTGCCACCCCGACGACCGTCACTGGTTCGCCGGAACCCGCGTGCTCCCGCAGCTCACCCGGGTGTGGGTACCGGAACAGGACGGCGGCACCGGCCACGACGGCACCCATCCGGCGAACGGTTCGCCGTACGGCGGCGACCGGCCGTACGAGGGCGAGCGCGGCGGCGCGTACGACTGCGACTGCGAGCACGGATACGAGTACGGCGACGCCTACGCGTACGAGTACGGCCGTGATTCCCGGGGCTACGGCGCGTACGGCCGCGAGGGCGCCGGCGAGCCGGGGCTGCCGACGCTGCGGATCGAGACGGACGCCGCGCTGCCCAGCGGGCTGGCCCTCCTGGACGCCCCGGACATCGACTCCCTCGTCGCCCGCAACCGGGAACTGGCCGCCGAGCTGATCTGCGCGGCGGACGTATGGGTGCTGGTCACCACCGCCGCCCGGTACGCGGACGCGGTGCCCTGGCACCTGCTGCGCACGGCGAAGGAGTACGACGTCACCCTGGTGACCGTGCTGGACCGGGTGCCGCACCAGATCGCCCCCGACATCTCCGGCCGGTACGCCGAACTCCTCCAGCGCGCCGGCCTCGGCCATGTGCCGCGGTTCACCATCCCCGAACTGCCCGAATCGGCCGGCGGTGGCAGCGGACTGCTGCCCGCCACCGCCGTCGCGGCGCTGCGCGCCTGGCTGGAACGGCACGCCCAGGACCCCGTCGCCCGTACCGCCGCCGCGGACCGTACCGCGGCCGGCGTCATCGCCTCGCTGCGCAGCCGGCTGCCCGCGCTGGCCGGAGCGGCCGCGGCCCAGCACGCCGCGGCGCTGCGGCTGGCCGGCCGGGTCGAGGAGGCGTACGAGGAGGCCGCCGGCCGGGTACGGCGGGAGGTCGAGGCGGGCGAGGCGCTGTCCGGTGACGCGCGCGCCTACTGGCACCACTACGAACCCGGCGGCAGACCGGACGAGCTCCTGGACGCGCTGACCCATGGGCTGACGTCCCTGCTGGCCTGCGCCGTCGAGGCGGCCGACGCGCACGCCGCCGGCGCCTGGCGGGATGACCCGGCGGCGGCGGACGTCTCCCTGACGGCGGCGGGCGCCACGGGCGCGGCCGGGCGGCTCGGCGTGATCGTCCGGCGCTGGCGGCGCTGCCTGGAGGAACTGGCCGAGGAGGAGACGCGCGAGGCACGCGGCGGACGGGCCGGGGAGCGCGCGGGATCCGTCGAACCGGAGGAGACGGCGGCGCTGCTGGCCGCCGTGCTGCTCGGTGGGCGGCGGGCGCGCACGGCGGGCGAGACCCTCGCCGACCTGCTGGGCGCCCAGTGCGCGCTGCGGCTGTGCGACCGCGGCGACAGGCTGCTGGTCACCTGTCTGGAGCGTGCGCTGGACGGCGAGCGTGAGCGACGGCTGGCACCACTGGACCAGCTGACCGTGCCACCGGATCAGCAGGCCGAGTTGATCGCCGCACTCTCCCTGTTGCAGAAGGAGAAGGAGAAGGAGAAGGAGAAGGAGAAGGAGAAGGAGAAGGAGAAGGAGAAGGAGAAGGAGAAGGAGAAGGAGGGGGAGAGGGAGAAGCGGGAGCAGGAGCAGGGGCGGGAACGGCAGTACGGAAAGGGGCAGCAGAGCCAGCAGAGCCAGCAGAGCCAACAGGGACAGCAGGGACAGCAGGGACAGCAGGGACAGCAGGAACAGACGGAGAAGTGGCAGCGGGCGGAGATGGAGAAGGAGAAGGTGTCGCGGTGAGCGCTGCTATGGGGTACACGGACGCCGAGGCCGGCGCGGACCCGCCCATGGACCACGGTGGCCGTGCGTACCCCGTGGGGGACGCGGAGAACGGCCGGAACGCGAAGGAACCGAGGGACTCGAAGGGCTTGGCGGACGCGAAGAGCTTGGAGGACATGGTGCAGAGCCTGGGTTCGGAGGGCGGTCAGAGCCCGGTGGCGGGGGCGGCGGACGGGCGGCCCGGGGCCTGGGACGACGGGGTGATCGCGCGGCGGGCGCGGACGGGGGAGTTCCCGCGGCCGGCGGCGCGGCAGCGGGGCATGTCGTCACTCCTGGAGGCGGAACTGGAGGAGGCGGCCCGTTGGCTGGACCCCCTGGGAGCGGAGCCCCAGGGAACGGGCGCCCGGCGAGGGGACGCCCGGCGAGGGGGCGCCCAGGGGAGCGGGGCGGGCTTCGAGCCAGGGTGGCGGGGGGAGCGGCGGGCGACGGGGGAGACGGGCGGAGCCGGGGCGGTGGGGGAGGACGACGACGCAGCTCGGAGCACAGCTGCGGGTGGGGCTGGGACGTACGGGGCGCCGGCGGACGGGGGCCGGTGCGATGTGGGCGACGCGTTGTTGCCGCGGCTGGACGCGTTGCGCGAGCTGATCGAACTCTCCCGGACCCGGCTGGACGGCCGGACGCTGGCCGAGGCGGGCCGGGTGCTGGACGCGGCGGTCGAGCGGCACCGGCTGTCGGGTGAGTTCACCGTCGTCGCCATCGCCGGTGCGACCGGCAGCGGTAAGTCGTCGCTGTTCAACGCGTTGGCGGGGGCGAACCGTTCGTCGGTGGGGGTGCGCCGGCCGACCACCTGCGAACCGGTGGCCTGCGTCTGGCCGGGCGACCGGCCGGGTGACGGACCGGGCGCGGAGGGGCTGCTGAACCGGCTGGACGTGCCGCTGCGCCGTCGCCACCTCCCGGTGGACGCCGCCCCCGAACTGCGCGGGCTCCTTCTGCTCGACCTGCCCGACCACGACTCGGCGGCCACCGGGAACCGCGAGCAGGTGGACCGGATGCTGGCCCTGGTGGATGCCGTGATCTGGGTCGTGGACCCGGAGAAGTACGCGGACGCGGTGCTCCATGAGCGCTATCTGCGGCCGCTGGCGGGCCATGCCGAGGTCACGTTCGTGGTGCTCAACCAGGTGGACCGGCTGCCGGGCGAGGCCGCGGACCAGGTGGTGGACGATCTGCGCCGGCTGCTCGACGAGGACGGGCTGGCGCTGGGCGAGCACGGCGAGCCCGGGGCGACGGTGCTCGCGCTGTCCGCCGCCACCGGCAAGGGCGTCGGGGAACTGCGGGAGGCGCTCGGCCAGTTCGTCGCGGAACGGGGTGCGGCGGACCGGCGGCTGGCGGCCGATGTGGACGCGGCGACCGAACGGTTGCGGTCGGCGTATGTGGCGGCGCGCCGGGTCGGGCTGACGGAAGAGGCCCGCGCGGAGTTCGACGACCGGCTGGCCGAGGCGGTGGGCGCGGTGGCCACCGGGCGCGCGGCGGAACGTGACTGGCTGCGGCAGACGGCCTGGGTCTGCGGCTCATCGTGGACCCGGCTCAGCGGCGGACGGACGGGACGGTGGGCGTGGGAGGGCCCGGCCCGGGGCGCGCGGAAGCGCGGCGGGCGGCCGAACGGCGGGCGTACGGGCATCGGACGTACGGGTCTCGGGCGTACGGCCGGTGGGACTGCCGGCGTCGGGTACGAGGCGACGGGGGTGCCCGGCCGGGCGGCGGCGCGGCCGGTGGTGGAGCAGGCGGTGCGGACCGTGGCGGGCGAAGCGGCGTGCGGACTGCCGGAGCCCTGGGCCCAGGCGGTGCGCGAGGCGGCGGAACGGGGTGCGGAGGGGTTGCCCGAGGCGCTGGACAAGGTGGCGGCGGACGCCGAGACGTCCCTGCGGGGCGGGCCGGCGGTGAAGCCGCGCTGGTGGACGGTGGCCGCCGCGTTGCAGGGGCTGCTGTTCGTGCTCCAAGTGGCCGGTGTGCTGTGGCTGCTGGGCGTGGTCACGGGGGTGACGGACGCGACGGGGTGGCTCGCCGCGCTGCTGCCCGCGGTCATCGGCTCGGCGGGCGGCCCGGCGCTGGCGTGGCTGTGCCGGGTGGGGGCCCGCGGTCCGGCCCGGCGATACGGGCAGGAGGCGGAGCGGCGGCTGCGGGGCACGGCGGCGGGGTGCGGCCGGGCCCGGGTCCTGAAGCCGGTCGCCGCCGAACTGGAGCGCTACCAGGAGGTGCGAGAACGGTACGCGGTGGCGTCGGGCGCGTAACGGGACGGCGGCGGGGCGGGCGCGACGGATGTGACGGGGACGTCGGAGGTGACGGGGACATCGGAGATGACGGGGACCTCGTCACGCCGGTGGCGGACGCCCCGTCACGGGGTTGACCGGCTGCCGGTGACCGCCCGCCCGCGACGGGGTGCCCGGGACGGCCCGCCCGCGACGGGGTGTCCGGGACCGGGTGCCCGTGACGGGGCGACTGTGCCCTGGTGCCGGTGAGGGGGGCAGCGGTACGCCCGGCGGAGGGGGCTGCGGGGCGCTGCGGGACGGGTCCGCCCGGGTGGCGGAGTTGTCCACAGTCGGCCCGTCGTCCACAGCCGGCCGCGGCATTCGCGCACGCCGTGCAGCATGGGATCAACGCACGGCGATCAGCACACAGTGATCAGCACACGGCGATCAGCACACGTCGGTCCGCACACGTCGATCCGCGCACAGCGATCAGCGCATGCGATCACAGTGCGGCGACAACGTATGGCGACAGCGCATGGCGACAGCACACAGCGAGCAACGCGCAGCGAGCGATCAACGCGCGGCGACAGCGAACGGGGGCGGTTTCGGTGAACGAGACGATGGTGACGTTGGTGGGGAACGCCGCGACGGCGGTGGAGCACCGGCTGACGACGGCGGGTGTGCCGGTGGCGAGGTTCCGGCTGGCGGCGACCTCCCGGCGCTGGGACAAGGCGCGGGAGTGCTGGAGCGACGGGGAGACGAGTTTCTACACGGTCCGCTCCTGGCGCGCGCTCGCGGACAACGTCGCCGCGTCGGTCGCGGTCGGGGAACCTCTGGTGGTCCAGGGCAGGTTGAGGCTGCGGGAGGGGGAGCAGCCGCCGGAGCGGGGCGGGCAGCGCTGGTTCTCGGCGGAGATCGACGCGGTGGCGATCGGCCACGATCTCGCACGGGGCACCGCCGCGTTCCGCAGGGTGGTGCGGGCCCGTACGGATCCGCTGCCGCCGCAGCGGGGTTCGTCCGAACCGGCTCCGAACGCCGGGAAATCGGAGCAGGCGGATACCGCGAATTTCGTTGAATCAACAACTGCGGGGGAAGGGCCTATCGAGTCCAAAGCGCCGGCCATGGATGAAGCGAGGACTGCGCCCATCGCAACAACTATGACCGACGCAACAACTGCGACCGGTACGACAGCCATGCTCGAAGTGACAACCGCGCCCGACGCGACAACTTCAACGGAAGAAAGAACTGCTGCCGGAGTGTGAACTGCCGCGCATGAACCGCGGCTGGAGCGACAACGGCGTACGGGGCGACAGCGGCGGTGGAACGGCGGCAACAAGCGCCCTGGAAGCGGCAGTCGGCGCGGCCGGGGCAACAGCGGCGGCCGGGTCGCCAATTGCGAAAGCCGCACCCTGTGCCGCCGGTCACCGAGGTCGGGCGCCACTGCCCAGGAGGGGGCGAGGGCGATTCGCCTGAGAAGGTGTCAGTGCCCTGAAAAGTCCCGGAGATTTGTCGATAATGCCAGGTCAGCGGGGGCGTGCGTGGTAACGATTGCGATTCGGATCGCTTGCTGGACGTCATTCCTGGGGAACGGGTTGCGCCCGCTCCATAGGATCCGACAAGTGCTCACGGGGGCTGAACTATTCGGCTGTTGAGTTCTTTGCGATCTTTCCGGCGAGGCACCCTCCCCAATCGACGCTTCGCCTATGAGGAGAAATTCATGCTTTCGATGAAGAGGCGGGGCGCAGCCCGCCTTGCCGCTGTGGCCATGGCCTCGGGCCTGGTCGCGGCGGGTGCGATAGCCACCGCGGGGACCGCCGCGGCGGACGACGTCACACCCTCGCGCGGGGGTGCCATCGCCACGCTCGGTGGTCTGAAGACCTTCGACCAGGCGATCGTGCACGGCAACGGGCACGACCAGCGCATCGGTGCCGGTCTCTTCGAGATGTCGGTCGACAACGGCGGCACGCTTCAGACGTACTGCATCGACATCCACAACCCGACGCAGCGCCAGGCGAAGTACCAGGAAGTGCCCTGGAAGGAGTCCTCGCTCCACAACAACGCGGACGCGGGCAAGATCCGCTGGATCCTCCAGAACTCCTACCCCCAGGTGAACGACCTCGCCGCGCTCGCGGCCAAGGCCGGGTCCGGGACCCTGAGCGAGAAGACCGCCGCGGCCGCCACCCAGGTCGCGATCTGGCGCTTCTCCGACCACGTCAAGGTGGACGCGGTCGACCCGGCGGCCGAGAAGCTCGCCGACTACCTGGAGAAGAACGCGCAGAGCGTCGCCGAGCCCAAGGCGTCGCTGACCCTGGACCCGCCGGCCGTCTCCGGCAAGTCCGGCAACAAGCTCGGCCCGGTCACCGTCCACACCAACGCCGACAACGTCACGGTCGCCCCGGCGGCCAACGCGCCGGCCGGCGTCAAGATCGTCGGCAAGGACGGCAAGCCCGTCACCGGTGCCGCCGACGGTGCCCAGCTGTTCTTCGACGTGCCCGCGGGCGCGGCCGACGGCAGCGCCTCGCTCACCGCCCAGGCCGCCACCAAGGTCCCGGTCGGCCGTGCCTTCACCGGTATCGGTGAGCACGCCAAGAGCCAGACCCAGATCCTGGCCGGCTCCAGCGAGTCCACGGTCTCCGCGACCGCCACCGCCTCCTGGAAGAAGGAGGGTGCCATCCCGGCGATCACCGCCGAGAAGAACTGCACCAAGGGCGGTGTGGACGTCACGACCTCCAACAAGGGCGACCAGGCGTTCCACTTCCAGCTCTCCGGCAAGAACTACACGGTCGCGCCGGGCGCCTCGCAGACCGTGACCGTGCCGGTGGGCGAGGACCAGCCGTACCAGATCACGGTCAAGGGTGACGGCGGCATCTCGAAGTCCTTCTCCGGCGTCCTGGACTGCAAGACCGTCGGCAGCGGCGGCGGCACGCCCCCCGCGAAGCCGAGCCCGGCCACGGCCGGCGGCAGCAGCACCGGTGGCGGTAGCGCCACGGCCGGCGGCAGCACCGGCGCCACCAACGGCGGCGACCTCGCCGAGACCGGCTCCAGCAGCGCCACCCCGGTGATCGCGGGTGTCGCGGTCGCGCTGGTCCTGGCCGGCGGCGGCGCGGTGTTCTTCCTCCGCAAGAAGAAGGCCCCCACCGCATAGTGACCGACCGGTGACAGTCCGGTGACCGGCCGACGGCCGGCCACCGGCTGACCCGACACCCCGTGGCCCCGGAGCGCACCCGCGCCCCGGGGCCACGGGCGTCCGCCCCCGGCCCCGCCCACGCCTCCCGTGGGCCGTCCGTCCGGCGGATCCCGTTTCCATCCCGGTACGGGCGTACGGCAAGATGGGTGTATCTGCCCTCGCGCGGCCACGCCGCACCATGGCCCACGCGGCGGAGCCGCACACCCACCAGACAGATCCAGACTGCCGGACGGTTTCTCTTGGCTGAGTACATCTACACGATGCGCAAGACGCGCAAGGCGCACGGCGACAAGGTCATCCTCGATGACGTGACGCTGAGCTTCCTGCCAGGCGCGAAGATCGGTGTCGTGGGCCCCAACGGCGCCGGTAAGTCCACGGTGCTGAAGATCATGGCCGGTCTTGAGCAGCCTTCGAACGGTGACGCGTTCCTCTCCCCGGGCTACTCCGTCGGCATGCTCCTCCAGGAGCCGCCGCTGGACGAGTCCAAGACCGTGCTGGAGAACGTCCAGGACGGCGCCGCCGAGATCATGGGCAAGCTCAAGCGCTTCAACGAGGTCGCCGAACTGATGGCGACCGACTACTCCGACGCGCTGATGGAGGAGATGGGCAAGCTCCAGGAGGACCTCGACCACGCCAACGCGTGGGACCTGGACACCCAGCTCGAACAGGCCATGGACGCGCTCGGCTGCCCGCCCGGCGACTGGCCGGTCACCAACCTCTCCGGTGGTGAGCGCCGCCGCGTCGCGCTCTGCAAGCTCCTGCTGGAGGCGCCCGACCTGCTGCTCCTCGACGAGCCCACCAACCACCTGGACGCCGAGTCCGTGCAGTGGCTGGAGCAGCACCTCGCGAAGTACCCCGGCACCGTCGTCGCCGTCACCCACGACCGGTACTTCCTCGACAACGTCGCCGGCTGGATCCTGGAGCTCGACCGCGGCCGCGCCATCGGCTACGAGGGCAACTACTCCACGTACCTGGAGACCAAGCAGACCCGCCTCAAGGTCGAGGGCCAGAAGGACGCCAAGCGCGCCAAGCGGCTGAAGGAAGAGCTGGAGTGGGTCCGCTCCAACGCGAAGGGGCGGCAGGCCAAGTCCAAGGCCCGGCTCGCGCGTTACGAGGAGATGGCCGCCGAGGCCGACAAGATGCGGAAGCTGGACTTCGAGGAGATCCAGATCCCGCCGGGCCCGCGCCTGGGCAGTGTCGTCGTCGAGGTCGAGAAGCTGTCGAAGGCGTTCGGCGACAAGGTCCTCATCGACGACCTCTCCTTCACGCTGCCGCGTAACGGCATCGTCGGCGTCATCGGTCCGAACGGCGCGGGCAAGACCACGCTGTTCAAGATGATCCAGGGCCTGGAGACCCCCGACTCCGGTCAGATCAAGGTCGGCGAGACCGTCAAGATCTCCTACATCGACCAGAACCGCGAGAACATCGACCCCAAGAAGACCCTGTGGGCCGTGGTCTCCGACGAACTGGACTACATCAACGTCGGCCAGGTCGAGATGCCCTCGCGCGCCTACGTCTCGGCGTTCGGCTTCAAGGGCCCGGACCAGCAGAAGCCGGCCGGGGTCCTCTCCGGCGGTGAGCGCAACCGCCTCAACCTGGCGCTCACCCTCAAGCAGGGCGGCAACCTGCTGCTCCTCGACGAGCCGACCAACGACCTCGACGTCGAGACGCTCTCCTCCCTGGAGAACGCCCTGCTGGAGTTCCCGGGCGCCGCGGTGGTCGTCTCCCACGACCGCTGGTTCCTGGACCGCGTCGCCACGCACATCCTGGCGTACGAGGGCGACTCCAAGTGGTTCTGGTTCGAGGGCAACTTCGAGTCGTACGAGAAGAACAAGATCGAGCGGCTCGGCGCGGACGCGGCCCGCCCGCACCGTGCCACGTACAAGAAGCTGACCCGGGGCTGAGGGTCGTGCGACACCTCTACTCCTGCCCGCTGCGCTGGTCGGACATGGACGCGTTCGGCCATGTCAACAACGCGGTGTTCGTCCGCTACCTCGAAGAGGCGCGGATCGACTTCATGCGCCGGCTGGCGCCGGGGGACGGCAGCCCGTCGTTCACCGGCGGCTCGGTCGTCGCCCGGCACGAGATCGACTATGTGCGGCCGCTGGTGCACCGGCACGCCCCGGTGGCCATCGAGCTGTGGGTCACGAAGGTCAACGCCGCGTCGATGACCATCGGGTACGAGATCAAGGACGAGGACACCCTCTACCTCCGGGCCTCGACCGTCGTCGTCCCCTACGACTTCGCCGAAGGACGTCCCCGCCGCATCACCGCGGAGGAGAAGACCGTCCTGAAGGAGTACCTGGACGACGCCGCACAGCAGGAGGGGGCCGTCGCCGTATGACGGCGTTGCGCCTGGCCGGTGCCGGGGAGGCGGCCGATCTCGCCGCCTTCCTGGCCCGGCTGCTCCACTACGACCGCGCCGCCGCGGTACGGCTCCAGGCCACCGGCGGCGTGCTCGCCGTCTTCGGCCGCCCGCCGTCCTTCGAGGTGCTGGCGATCCGCACCGCCCGGCTGGCCGACGACCTCGCCCTGGACGTCACCGTCTCCGCGGGCGAACTCCTCGAAGGCGTCGCGGAACCGGCCGGCGTCCTGACCGTGCCCGCCGCGGTCACCGGCCCGCCCTGGGCCGGGGTCCTGCCGCCCCGCGGCGGCTGGCGCCGGGTGCCGGGACTGCCCGCGCCCGAGGCGCTGGTGCGCACGGTGGCCGCCGCGGTCGCCGAGTTCCGCGCCCGCGACGAGGCGCTGCCGCCGCAGCACCGCACCCGCGCCGAACGGGACCGGATCGGCCGGGAGATCTGGTCGCGCACCCTCGGCGACACCCACCTCCCGCTGCGCGCCGTGCACGCCGCCCAGTCCCTGGGCTTCCTGCGCCCCGCGCATGCCGGCGCCCTGGCCGGCGGCGGCACCTCGCCTGCCGCCCCCGCCCCCCAGCCGCTGTCCCTGCTCGCCGCCGGCGGCTGGCTGCGGCTGAGCACCCCCTACGGCTCGATCGCCGTACGGACGGGTGGCGCGGCAGGGCTCACGGGACTGTCGGGGCTGACGGTCACACCGAGCTGACGGTCGCACCGGCCTGAGGGGACCCGCCGGACCGGTGCTCACCCGGAGCTGAGCGTCCGGCCGCCGCGCGGACCGGCACCGTACCCCGGTCCGGTCCGGTCCTGGTACGGGGGCCGGTCCGCCCCGCCCGGCCGGCGACCGCCCCTCGGCTCCCCGGCCCCCGGCTAACCGGCCCCCGGCTCCCCGGCCGCAGCACCGGCCGGTCCCGCGCCACCACTGTCGCCGTTGCTCTGGGCGCCGCCGCCGCGGCCGTCGTCGCCGCTGCCCCTGTCGCCCCGCGTCCGCGCCGCGCCGTCCGCCGTATGGTCCGGCCACACCCCGATGTGATCGCTCTCCAGCTCCAGCAGGACGCGGTGCGCCATGCCCAGGCTTCGGGTGTACTCGGCGGGCAGCTGGAGGCGGCCCGCGCGGTCGAGCATCGCGTACTCGCGGGCGACCAGCGACTCCTGGCCGGTCGCGGCGTCCCGCTCGGTGCGCCGCAGCACTTCCGAGGACGTACGGCCGTCCCGGATCGCCACCGTGCGCCGGACCTCGTCCGCGACCGCCTGGTCATGGGTGACGATCACGATCGTCGTGCCCAGCTCCGCGTTGGCGGTGCGGAACGCGCCGAAGACCTGCTCGGCGGTGTGCGAGTCCAGCTCACCGGTCGGCTCGTCGGCCAGCAGTACGGACGGTGTGTTGGCCAGCGCCACCGCGATGGCGGTGCGCTGCTGTTCGCCGCCGGAGAGCTGGTGCGGGCGGCGGTCGCGGCAGTGGTCGAGGGAGAGCATCGACAGCAGTTCCCCGGCCGCCTTCGTGCGCTCGGCGCGGCGCCGCCCGCCGCGCAGCTGCATCGGCAGCGTCACGTTCTGCAACGCGGTCAGATACGGCAGGAGATTGCGGGCGGTCTGCTGCCAGACGAAGCCGACGACGTCCCGGCGGTAGCCGAGCCGGGCCTTGGCGTCCATCGTCAGCAGATCGCGCCCGGCGACCTTGGCGGCGCCGGCCGTCGGCACGTCCTGGCCCGCGAGGATGTTCATCAGGGTGGACTTGCCGCTGCCGGACGCCCCGACCAGCGCCATCAACTCGCCCTCGGCGACCAGCAGATCGAGTCCCTGGAGGGCCTGCACCTCCACCCCGTCGGTGCTGAAGACCCGCACCAGCCGGTCGCAGGAGATCAGCGCGTCGTGCCCGTACTCGGGCCGTCCGCGCCGGGCCGCCGCCCGGCGTTCCAGTTCGGCGAGGCCGGCGGGTTCGGCGGGCCGGGGCCGGGCGGACGCCGCACCGGACGCCGCACCGGCGGCCGGCTCCCGCGTCGGGCCGGGCGTGGCCGGCGGTGTGCCTTCGGGCCGGGTCATTGGGTGTCCCCCGCTCTCAACTCGGTGCTCTCACGCCGTCGTCCGCTCAGCCACGCCTGGACCAGGACCACGGCGAGAGCCAGTGCGACCACGCCCGCCGACGGCAGCAGGAGGGACGCGGAATCGGTGTACAGACGTACGGTGCCCAGGTCCGCGGCCGCGCCGGGCAGCGCGAGCGGTGTCAGATCCATACCGGGGCTCAGCAGCCGGATGGCGGCGGCACCGACGAGCGCACCGCCGAGGGCCGCCAGCAGGGCCTGCGGCAGGGCCTCCAGCACCATCAGACGGCGCCCCTGGGACGGCGTCAGCCCCATGGTGCGCAGCCGGGCCAGCAGCTGGGTGCGCTGCGGGGCGGCCTGGAGGAGGGAGAGGAGCAGGGCGAGCAGGGCGTAGCCCGCACCGGCCCCCACGGCGGCCGCGTAGAGCTGTTCGGCGCCCTGCTGGAGCGGCGAGTCGGCGTACTTCGCGCGCGCGTCGGAGCGCAGGACGAGGCGGGCGGGGCGGGCCGCGACGGGGTGGGCGCGGACGGCGGCGCGCAGCGCCCCGGCGTCCAGGGAACGGCCGGAGACCAGCAGGACGGTGGCGCCGGTGGCGGGATCGGCGAAGGTGTCCGGGTGGATCCGGGCCACACTTCTGGCGTCGATGACGACGAAGTCGCCGCCGGGCTGGGCCGGGGTGTCCGCGCGGATCACCCGGGGGCGGACGGTGAGCAGGCCGACCTCCGGTTGCAGGGTCATCGGGGCGGTGCCGAAGCGGGTGACGAAGCTGGGGGAGACCAGGGCGGGCAGCGGCCCGTCGCCGCCGGGATCGGCCAGCTCCCCGGCGTCGAAGGCGCCGAGGCCGGTGGCGCGGGACAGCCGGGCATAGGTCCCGGCGTCCGCGATCACCACCTGGAGCGGCGGGCCGTTGTCGTCGGCGGCCTGCACATTGATACGGACCGGCACCGCGTCCTGGACGCCCGGCACCTTCGTGACGGCCCCGGCCAGCTTCGCGGGCAGCGGCGCGTCGGAGGAGATCCGGGCATCGGCGCCGACCGCGGCCAGCGCCGCCCGCTCCCGCCCCCGGTCCACCCCGGCGAGTACCGAACCGCCGAAGGACGCCGTGGTCAGCGCCACCAGCAGGGCCAGCAGTGGCAGCCCCGCGGTGGCCGGGGCACGGCCCGCGCGGGCGAGCGAGAGGAAACCGATCAGCCCCCGGGTACGGGCGGCGGGGCGGGCCGCCAGCCGCAGCGGCAGGGGGTAGAGCCGCATCAGGACCAGTGCCGCGATCACCCCGATCAGCACCGGCGCGGCGCTGACCAGGGCATCGACACCGGCGCCGGACGCGGTGCTGCGGCGGCGCAGGGCGGCCACCGCGCCGACGGCCAGTACCAGCACGGTGAGTTCGGCGACCGTACGGCGCCGGGAGGGGCGGACCCGGGCCAGGTCCGCGCGGCCGGCGGGCCGCGGGCGGCGGTGCGTGGCGGCCGCCCGCAGCGGCAGGGCGAGCGTGCCCAGCAGACCGGTCACGGCCGCGGCGCACAGCGGGACGAACACCTGCTCGCCGGGCACCAGGAGCAGCGCCAGACCGCCGCCGGCCGCGGCCGCGGGCAGCGCCGCCGCCGCGGTCTCCGCCGTCAGCCGCCCGGTCAGCCCGGCCAGCGACGCGCCGCGGGCCCGCAGCAGCGCCAGTTCCGGGCGCCGCCGGGCGGCGGCCAGTTGGCCGGTCATCAGCAGCGCGACACCGGCGACGGTACCGATCCCGAAGGCGGCCACCGCGACGACCGGCGCGACCGTGTCCCGCATCCGCTCGAAGGCGTCCAGCAGACCGGTCACCGCACTGTCGGCGAACGCGCCGTTGCCCGCGACGGACCGCAACCGCACCAGCCCGGGGCCGTGTTCGAGGGAGCGCAGCCGGTCCCGCAGGACCGGCACGTCGTGGACGGTGAGCGCGTCCGTGTCGACGGGATAGCGCCAGTACTTCTCCGGAGCGCCGCCGGTGGACAGCAGCGCCGCGCCGTCGTCGGGGGACAGCAGCAGACCGGCGCTCCAGAACTTCTGGGGCGGCATGGCGGCGGTCGAATCCTGCCGGGCGGCGGCCATCAGCGGTTCGGCGGACCAGTACGCGCCCTGCGGCTCGCGCGGCGTGAGCAGCCCGCTGACCCGCACCGTCAGGCCGTTCAGGTGCAGTTCGCTGCCGACCCGCAGCCGCAGGGTCCGAGCGGTGGCGGTGGTGACGGCCGCTTCCAGGGTGCGCGACCCCGGGGCGGCGGCGCGCGGCAGCCGCCCCTGGGCGACGGCACTGTGCGCGTCGAGGCCGGACGCCGCCCAGAGGGAGAACGCGGGGGCGACCTCGTCGAGCCGGGGCAGCCAGGCGTCCCGCGCGGACATCGGCTTCGTGGTGCGGACGCCGTGCACGGACTGGCCGTCGACGATCCGCAGCGGAGCGGTGAACTGGCCCCGGACGGCCCGGTCCAGGCGGGCGATCTCCTGGCCGGAGTAAGCGGCGGCGGGGTCGGCCGTCGGGTCGGCGGCGAACGCGTCGGACTGCCCGACGGTGATCTGCACCGTCCGGTCGCCGGGCGTCGCCGAGGCCAGCGCGTACCGGGCGCCGCGGGACTCGTACGCCTCCACACCGCGCGGGAACGCCGCCGCCAGAAATGCAGTGACCAGTACCAGTACGGCCAGCCCGAGCGCCGCGCCGCGCGCGGTGCGCAGCCGGATCCGGAGCCAGCTCGTCCAGGTGAGCGCGTTCACCGGAGATCACCTCCCGGGACCGGCACGGGGGCCGGGGCGGAGCGGCCGGCGCTGCCCGGCGGCCGGTGGATGCCGGGCGGGCGCGGGCAGCCGTGCGGCGAAGTGGTCATCTCACAGGGCTCCTTGGCTGCGCAGGGCCTGGACGGGGTCGCCGCGGCGCAGCCCGACGGCGGCGACGACCACGAGCGGGACCGCCGCCACGGCGGCGAGCAGCACCGCCACCGGGCCGGCCGGGAGTTCCACCAGGACCGGCGGCACCGGGCGGCCGGCCTGTTCCGTCAGGACGACGAGGGGCACCACCGCCCGGGTCAGCACGGTGCCCAGGGCCAGGCCGACGGCGAGCGCCAGCGCGATCAGCACGCCCTGTTCCGCCGCGATCATCCGGGCCAGCTGCGGGCGGGGCGCGCCCAGCGCCCGCAGCACGGCGAATTCCCGGGCGCGTTCGCGGACCGAGCCGGCGGCGCTGACCGCGAAGCCGACCGCCGCCAGCGCCACCGCGACGGCCGCCGCGGCGGTCAGCGCGGTCTGCGGGCCCAGGCCCAGCGGATCGTCGCGCAGCTGCCGGGCGATTTCGTCCCGCACCAGCACCTGACCGGGGTCGGTGTCGGGACGGGCCCGCAGCGCGGCCACGGCCTCGGCCGCCGCGCCGGGGGCGGGGCGCAGCCACCACTCGCCGGCGGCCAGCGGCGCCGCACCCCGGTCGGCCAGCGCCTCGTTGACCGCACCGAAGTCGACCAGCAGCCCGCCGGTGGCGCCGGCCGGCGCGTCCGCCGGTCCCGGCAGCGCCCGGACGGCCCGCACGATCCTCGCCTTCAGCGGCTGCCCGCTCACCGGCACCTCGATGGTCGCGCCGACCGCGGAGCCGCTGTCGCGCAGAAAGGCGTCGGTGGCGACGGCCGCCAGCGGCGGACGCTCCGGGTGCGCGGCGGTGATGCGCAGCTCCGTCACCGCCGCCTCGAAGGCGTCCGGGGCGGCACCGCTCTCGTACGTCTGCGACAGCAGTGCGCCGGCCGGCCCCTCGGCCCGGTCCGCCTTCGGGCCGAACGGCTCGTCCCGGTAGCTGCTCTTGTCGGTCACCCCGGCCTGCCAGCGCAGGGACCCCGGCGCGGTGAGCGGACGGTCCGTGCCGTCCGCGGTGACGGCCTGCGCGGCGTCGAGGGTCAGCCGCTGTCGGTGCGAGACCTGCGTCTGGGCCAGGTCGACGAGGAGCCCGGTCAGCCGCAGCGGCCCGGCCGGGCGGCCCGCCGGGGCGCCCGCCGCGGCGGCGAGGTCCACGGTGAAGGTGTGCGGCCGGCCGTCGGCCGCGAGCCGGTCCAGCGGCATCGGGTACGGGACGCCGTAGCGGTCGGTGATCAGTGCGGTGAGGTCCGCCGGGACCGGCCCGGTGTCGTGCCGCGGCGCGTTCGGGTCGTACATCCCGGGCCGTTTCCCGGCCCGGGGCGGCAGCGCCGCCAGATCGCGCAGGGTCGCGGTCAGCCGCAGCCGGCCGGTGTCCGCGGGCAGTTCGAGACCGGCCGCCGCCCCGGTCTTCGGCGCCACCTCGGCCAGCATGCCGTCCGCGGCCGTGCCGCGCGGGGCGTCCGCGGCGCCGCCCAGCAGATCGCCGCGGAGCAGCAGCGCCCCCTGGGCCCGCCGGGTGTCCAGGGCGAGCAGCGTCGAGCTCCGGCCGCCCGACAGCGTCAGATCGGCCTGGCCCATGGGCAGCGCGGCGGCCACCCCCGGCACGTCCGCGAGCGCCCCGCCCTGCCCCAACTGCGGTGTCCGGCTCGCCAGTACGCGCACCGCCGCACCCGCCCGGAAGTCCGCCTGGTCGTCCTGCGAACGGTTCCAGGAGGCGCCCTGGCCGATCGACAGCATGCCCAGCGCGCCGGCCAGCACCAGCAGCACCGGGCCCGCACCGCGCAGCGGACGGCGGCTGATCTGCCAGCCCGCCAGCGCCGCGGCCAGCCCCCGGCCGCCGGCCGCCGCGCGCTCGGCGAGCCGGGCGGCGAGCGGCAGCAGCCGCAGCGTCAGCACCGTACCGGCGAGCAGGGCCAGCGCGGGGGCGGTCACCAGCACCGGGTCGATGCCCAGTCGGCCCCCCGTGTCGCCGGTCAGCACCCCGCCGCCGGCACCCCCGGCACCGTCCCCCGTCCGGCGTTGCAGCTGCCAGTACGCGACCCCGGCGATCACCAGCAGCCCGAGGTCCGCGCCCGCGCGCACCGCGCCGGGCAGCGCCCGCGCCCGTACCCGCGCCTCGTCCGCCCCGGCCCGCAGCAGCGCGGGCGCCGCCACCGCGGCGGCGCAGCCCAGCGCCACCGCACCGCCGGTCAGCCAGGTCGTGCCGGTCAGGCCGGAGTCCAGCGGCAGTCCGATCCGGGCCAACGCGCCATGGTCCGCGAGCAGTCGCAGCAGCGGCCCGGCCAGCAGCGGGGCCCCGACCGCGGCCGGCACCGCCAGCAGCAGCGACTCGGCGAAGGCCAGCCCCGCGATCTGCCGCCGCGCACCACCCCGGGCCCGCAGCAGCGCCGTCTCGCTCGTCCGCTCGGTGCTCAGCATCCGCGCCACCAGCAGCAGCGCATAGCCGGCGAGCAGGATCAGTTGCAGTGCGACGATCAGGATCGCCGACCGGTTGACCAGCAGCGCCCGCTGCAACGTCCCGAGCGCGTCCGGCAGTTCGGTGGTCGCCGAGACCTGCCCCGCGAACGCCGGATCGGCCATCAGCCGCCGCGGGGCCGGGCGGGCGGCGGCGCTCAGCGCGGGCAGCCGGTCCGCGGTCAGGGTGCGGAAGTCGGCGGTGGCGAGCCAGGCCGCGGAGTCCTGGACGAGCGGCCCGCCGCGGAACGCCGCCGGGTCGGTGAGCAGCGGCCCGTACGTGGTGAAGCCGAGCGTGCGCACCCCGCGCCCGCCGAGCTCGTCGAGCTGCCAGTACGGATCGGTGCGGTCCTTGGGCCGGTAGACCCCGGTGACCCGGACCGCCAGATGGGCGGGGCCCGACAGCCGGTTGTCGAGGGTGAGCGCGCGGCCGGGCCGGACACCGAGCCGGGCCGCCGCGGCCTCCGGCAGCGCCACCTGGAGCGGACCCCCGTCCCGGGACGGCGCCGCGGGCCAGCTGCCACCGGTGAGCGTGATGCGGGAGCGGTCCAGGGCCGCGAGGTGGGTGAGATCGGGCTCGCCCTTGCGCGCGGCCGGCGGCTGGAGCGCGCGGGGCAGTGCGTACGGCCCGGAGCGGACCAGTGTCCGTACGGTGAACGGCAGCCCGTCGAAGGCTTCCCGGGCGCCCTTGTCGACCGCCCGGCCCGCGGCTTCCCGTCTGTCGGCGGGCAGTTGGGCCTTCACCTGGAGGGCGGCGGACGCCGCGGCGCGGGTACCCAGGGCCTGGCGCAGCCCGGCGTCGCCGATGGCGTCGGAGAATGCGGAGAGGGTCGCCAGCACGGTGGTGGTCAGCAGCACCGACAGCAGGGCGGCGGACAACAGCAGACGGTGCGCGCGCACGCGAAGAAAGATGAAGCCGGACACGGTTCCCCCAGGCGCGGTCAGCACCGAAAGCTTGTCCGGATGCTGTCAGAGGGACGGTGCGAGGTCAGCGGGTGAAGGTCGGTCTTGACTGGATTGTGACGAGAGCAATTCGGCCGATGACCGGTGGAATCGCCGGAATGCCACCATCCCGCGCGCCCAGGGCCCGGACTCCGGTGCGGTACGTGCTCGGACGGTTACGGCCCCGCGGGGCGGGCGGCGGCCCGCGCGTCCGTCACTCCCCGGCGTTGATCATCGAAGCGGCCGCGTAGGTGAGGTAGTTCCACAGCTGCTCCTGGTGGTCCTCGGCGAGCCCGAGGGAGTCCACGGCCTCCCGCATGTGCCGCAGCCACGCGTCGTGCGCGGCGCGGTCCACGGTGAACGGGGCGTGCCGCATCCGCAGCCGGGGATGGCCGCGGCCCTCGCTGTACGTCCGGGGGCCGCCCCAGTACTGCATGAGGAAGAGCGTGAACCGCTCCTCGGCCGGACCCAGGTCCTCCTCCGGGTACATCGGCCGCAGCAGCGGGTCCTCGGCGACGCCCTGGTAGAAGCGGTGCACCAGGCGACGGAAGGTCTCCTCACCGCCGACCTGCTCGTAGAAGGTCTGCTCCTGAACCGTGCCGCGCGGAATCTTGTTCACCCGTCCATGGTGGCAGACGCGCCGGCCGAGGACTCCGGACGTAGGTCACCGTGGGCGGGCGCGGGCGCCGGGCGCGCCGCGGGCACCGGACGGAGGACAGTGGAGCTGAGGACGGTGGAGACATGGGCGGCGGTACGGATACGGACCGGGCGGCCGCGGCACGGGCCCGGCTCGTCCGGCTGATCACACGCGGCGGCGGCCTCGCCGACCCGCGCTGGCGGGCGGCGTTCGCGCAGGTGCCGCGCCATCTGTTCGTGCCGTACTACTACGAGAGCGTGGCCGGCGGCTACGAGCGGCTGGCCGCCGACGATCCCGACCCGCTGCGGCGGGCCCGCTGGCTGCGCGGCGCCTACCGCGACGTCCCGCTGGTCACCCGGGTACGCGACGCGGAGCTGCTCTCCTCCAGCAGCCAGCCGTCCCTGATGGCCCGGATGCTCGACGCGCTCGCCGTCACGGACGGCTGCCGGGCGCTGGAGATCGGCACGGGCAGCGGTTACAACGCGGCGCTGCTGTGCCACCGGCTCGGCGACCGGGCGGTGACCACCATCGACCTGGAGCCGGAGATCACCGCCACCGCCCGGACGCAGCTGGCGGCGGCCGGCCACCGGCCCGAGATCGTCACCGGTGACGGGGCGCGGGGCTGCCCGCGGCGCGCGCCGTTCGACCGGATCATCGCGACCTGCGCGCTCGCCTCCGTACCGGTGGCCTGGACGGGGCAGTGCGCGGACGGGGCGAGGATCGTGGCGCCGCTGGCCACCGGAGTGCTCGCGCTGACGGTGGCGCCCGGCGGCGAGCGGGCGGAGGGCCGGTTCCTGGCGACCCCGGCGTTCTTCGTCCCGCTGCGCGGTACGGACCCGGCGGCGGGGGAGGGCGCACCGGCCGCCGGCGCGGGCCACGGCCTGCCGCCGGAGGCGCTGTACGACGACCGGTTCCAGTTCCTGCTGGCACTCGGCGCGGGCAGCCTGCTGCCGCAGGAGGCGTACGCACTGTGGCGGCGCGAACACCGGCCGGGCCGCGAACGCTACGGCCTCACGGTGGAGGGGCACCGCCAGTGGGCGTGGCTGGACGCCCCCGGCGGCCCGTACGCATGGGAGCTGCGCTGAGCTGAGCGAACGGGCGGCCGGGGCGGGCACCGGCCGGAGCCGGGCCGGGGCGTGACCGGCGGGTCACACCCCGGCGGCGGCTCGGGCGACGGGACACACCCGGGGCGGGCGGACCGCTCTGATGCCGTGACCGGCAAGGTCTGCCCCGTGCGGAGCGCCGTCCGGTGCATGCGATCGCCAGGCGGCCGGAAGTCCTTGCAGCGGAGCTACCAGGACTTTTGGCCAACGCGGCGAGCGTGCGTGCGGGGCGGCGCTACGGGGCAGCGCCTGCCGGGAGGGGCACTAGCCGCGCCGGACCGTGAGGGTCGTCCAGGCGCCGACGTGCACCCGGTCGCCCTCATGGAGCGGCACCGGCACATACGGCTGGATCGGGTCCTCGGCGAGGTTGATCGTCGTGCCGTTGGTCGAGTTCTGGTCGACCACCGCCCAGCTGCCGTCCGGCTGATGCACCAGCAGCGCGTGCTGGTGCGAGACGCCCGGGTCCTCCGGCGGGCGGCCCAGATCGACGTCCGGGGCCTCGCCGGTGCTGGGCCGGCGGCGGCCGATCGCGAGCTGGTTGCCCGCGAGCTGGAGCACCTGCTCGGGGGAGTACGCGGGGAGGTTGAGCCCCGCCGCCTCCGGGCCGCTGCGGCCCATCATCGCCGTGAAGTACTCGCGGTCCGGCGCGATGGCCACCACCCAGCCCGCGCCGACGACGGGCACCGGGCCCTGCGGCGGCGCCGCGGGCCCCTGGCCGGTGCCGGGCCCACCGTGCCACTGCTGCTCCGGCTGCTGCCCCGGCGCCTGGTGCTGCTGGGGCGGCGGGGTCTGCTGCGGTGGCTCGAACGGGCCGGGCTGCTGCGGGGTCTGCTGCGGCGGGTCGTACGGGCCGGGCTGCTGCTGCGGCTCGAACGGAGCAGGCTGCTGGGGCGTCTGCTGCGGCGGGTCGTACGGGCCCGGCTGCTGCGGCGGGAACGGCGCGGGCGGCTGCTGCTCGAACGGGGCCTGCGGGCCGGGCGGCGGGCCCGGCTGCGGGGGCGCCATCGGCGGGGCAGCGGTCTGCGTGCTCGGCGGGTTCAGGGTCCAGTCGTCGTCGGGGCCGCGCCGCCCCGGACCGGACAGACCGGCCGGACCGGGGCCCTGGCCGGGAGCGGGCATACCGGGCGGCGGGCCGGGATGGCCGCCGGGGCCGGGCTGGCCGGACGGGGGGCTCTGCGGCGGCGGCGGGAAGCCGTAGCCGTCCTGGCCGCCCTGGGTGCCGGGGCCCGGCACGGGCGGCGGCGGGAAACCGTAACCGCCCGGACCGCCCTGCGTGCCGGGAGCGGAGCCGGGAACCGGGCCGGGGCCGGGCATCGGCGGCGGGAAGCCGTAACCCCCCTGACCGCCCTGGGGACCGGGCATACCGGGCGGCGGGCCGGGCTGTCCCGGCGGCTGGCTGCCCGGCGGGGCGTAGGACGTCGCGGAGTGCGTGAGGAAGTTGTAGCGGCACTCCTCACAGAACGGTGCCCCCGCCTCACGCGGCGTACGGCACTGCGGGCACTGCTCGGGCTGCCCCGGCTGACCCGGGCCGGGCATGGGCGGCGGGAAGCCGTAGCCACCCTGGGGACCGGGACCGGGACCCGGCGCGGGCGGCGGCGGGAAGCCGTAGCCGCCCGGACCGCCCGGACCGTTCTGACCGCCCTGGGGACCGGGTCCGGGTCCGCCGGGTGGCGGCCCCGGCTGGCCGGTCGGCTGGCCGGGCGGCGTGTTCAGGAATCCCGCAGGCAGGGGGGGCGGCGGGGGGACAGCGCCCGCCATCCGGTGGCCGCACACCTCGCACCAGTCTTCGGCCACCGACTGGTGGCCGTTCGGGCAGGTCGGCATGTCGGTTCTTCCCCCTCCGTACCATGTCTTCCGGTGGTACTTCTCGGTACTTCTCGATGGTTATTTCTTGACGCGAACGGTCTTCGTCGAGCGGGTTTCGAGGGTCATCTCGTCCGCCTCGGCGACCTTCGCCTTCAGTCGCACAGTACCGGTCGCCGCATCGACGACGTCCACCACCTTCGCCAGCAGTTTCGCGGTGTCCGCGTTTCCCGAGGCGTTCGCCAACTGCACGGCCCGCCCCAGTTTCGCGGTGGCAAAGCCCACATCACCCGACTTGCGGGCATCCATTCCCTGCTGGATGACCTGCGCCAGTTCCGCCTGCCCTGTGTAGTGCGCCACCTGCGGATCGATCGACGTCGAAGCGGCCGTGTCGTCCGTCCACACCGCCCGTACCAGCCCCTGGGCCAGGGTCTGCGGCGGTGCGCCGTCCGGCGCGGCGATGATCAACGAGACCCGGGCGGCCAGCATCTCCCGGCCGACACCGGCGTCCGGCACCCGCACGCAGAGGTGGTAGTCACGGGACTCGTCCCCCCACGAACCGGTCGGATAGTCCCCCGACCGGGGGCCCGACTCGACCCGCCGTCCGGTCAAGTCCTCGACAACGGGGGCCACTTGCTTCACGAACGCGACCTCCGCGCCCTGCGGTGTCCACAGCCGCAGCGCGACATCGGCGACCTCCTTGCCCATCGCCGTCTCCATCATCCGCGTGAAGTCGGCGGTCAGCCCGGCCGGATCGGCGACGATATCGGCGGTGCCGAGCAGCGCGGAGGCGATGCCGGTGACCTCCTTGACCTCCCAGTCCGTGCCGACGCCGCGGACATCGCAGGTGAACCGCCCGGAGCAGGCGGCCAGGGTGCCCCGGAGCTCCTCCGGCGTCTCGTGCTCGTTACGGCCGTCGGTGAGCAGGATGCCGTGCCGGATGGTGACGTCCGCGGACGACAGCAGCCGGTCGGCCAGCCGCAGCCAGCCGCCGATGGCCGTACCGCCGCCCGCGCTCAGCTTCTCCAGCGCGGCCTTGGCCTGGGCGCGGGTGGCCGGGGAGGCGACGGCCGGCCGGCCACCGCCGGGGTAGATCTCGGTGGCCCGGTGCGTACCGGCGACGACCGCGAGGGCCACACCGTCGCGGACGGTGTCGATCGCGGCGGCCGTCGCCCGGCGGGCGTGGCGCAGCTTCGTCGGCGGATGGTCCATCGACCCGGAACAGTCCACCATGATCACCACCCCGGCGTCCGGGCCGTCCGGGCCGTGCGGATTGTCCGGCCCGGCGGCCGGCTTCGGTCTGCCGCCGGTCGTGCCGCCCCCGGTCGCGGTGACCGTCACGATGGCGTGCACCTCACGCCCGCCCTCGGGGAGGTGGACGTTCTGGTACACCTCGGCGGAGAAATGCGGCACCTGCGATTTGGCGAAATTGGCCATCTTTCCGCTCCTCGGTACTCCGTGCGGCTCCTTGGATTCCGTACCGGCCGGGCGCTCAGGCCGGTCCCGTCCGCCCCGGCTGCGCGGGGAACGGCACCACCGCCACGGTGATGTTGTCGTGGCCGCCGCCGTCGAGGGCGTGCGCGACCAGCGTCCGGGCGCTGTGCAGCGGCCTGCGGGGCGCGTCGAGGGGCAGTACCCCGGCCATCCGGTCGGCGGTCTCGGCGTAGTTCCACAGCCCGTCCGTGCACACCAGCACGACACCCGGACCGTCCGGCTTGAAGGACGCGGTGTGCGGTTCGACCTCGTACGCGTCCGCGCCGAGCCAGCCGGTGATGGCGTGCGCGCGCACATCGGCGTACGCCTCGGCCTCGGACATCAGGTCGTTGGCGACCATCTGCGCGGCCCATGAGTCGTCCTCGGTGAGGCGGGCGGCGGGCGCCGAGCGGTCGTCGGGCACCCAGTACGCGCGGCTGTCGCCGACCCAGCCCACGGTCAGCAGCCCGCCGCCGACCACCGCGCCGACGAAGGTGCAGGCCGGGGCGTTCTGCTGGCGGTACCGGTCGTGCTGCTGGGCCCCGGCGGGCTCGGCGGCCAGGGCGTTGACGGCCGCGGAGGCCGCGATGATCGCCTCGTGCATGGCCTGCTGGGGGTGCGTGCCGCGCGGCACCGACGCCAGCAGCGCCGCGCCCGCGGCCTCGGACGCGGCCTGGGACGCCTCGTCCGGACGGGTCGCGGAGGAGACACCGTCGCAGACCACCGCGATCACGGCGGGCGTACCGTCCGGCAGGGCGGTGACGGAGACCGCGAAGTAGTCCTCGTTGCGGTGATGGCGGTGCCCGCGGTCGCTGACCGCCGCCACCCCCGTCAACTCGCGCTCCATATGGTCGCGTTGGCGTGGCCGGGCGTGGCCGCAGTGCTCGCAGTAGCCGTCGGCGGCCACGGACCCCGTCCGGCAGGCCGCACAGAGCGGGGCGGCCTGGGTGCCCGGAGTGCCTGTGGCGTCCGGGGTACTCGGGGTGTCCGGGGCAGGTGTGTTCCGCGGCCCGGGGGCGGCGGTGACGGGTGACGGGGGAGGCCCGGCCTCGGGGGCGGCCTCGGGAGCGGCGCCGGCGGTGGCGACCGCGGACTCGGCGGTTTCGGGGGCGGCGGATTCAGGAGCCCGGCCGGTTCCGGCGGTGCCGGTGGTTCCGGTGGGTCCAGCGATTCCGGCCGCCCCGGCTGCCGTGGCGGTTCCGGCGGCCTCGGCCGACGCGGCGTCAGGGGCGGTTGGGGAACCGCCGATCCGCGGATCGCCGGCCGGGGCGGGCGCGGCGACGGCCGGGCCGACAGGGCCGACAGGGCCGACCGGGCCAACTGGACCAGCCGGACCGGGAAACGCGGGCGGCGCGACGACGCCGGGCGGGGCCGGTGGCGCGGGCGGCCCGGCCGGCGCCGTCGGCCCGTACGCGGCGGGGCCGCCGGCCGCACCGCGCAGCGAGATCGTCGGATTCCCGTCCGGTGGCACGGCGGCCGGTACGAGGCCGACGCCGCACCGCCCGCAGAAGTTGTCCCCCACATCGAGCGGCTCGTCGCAGCTCGGACACCTGGACGGCCCAGTCACACCCATGTCACACCCACGTCCTGGGGCGGAAGCGGTTGGCCCGTTCCACCAGCTCGATCCTTTCCTCGCCACGCTGCGCCAGCCGCGCGAGCAGCCGGTACGACCGCTCCAGGCCGAACCGCAGGCCGCGCTCGTCCAGCGTGCTGCCGAGCAGCGCCGCCCGGCCGGCCGCGGCCTGCCCGCCGTCCGGCCCGGCACCGTGGCTCCCGGAGAGTACCCAGTCCAGGGCGCTGCCCAGTACCTCGGTGACCAGTTGTGCGCGGCGCCCGGGGTCCAGCCCGAACTCCGCCAGCGCCTCGATCTGTTCCGCGGCGGCGAGCAGGTCCGCCAGCAGCGCATCGTGCGCGCTGCGCTGCCGCAGCCGGGCGCGGACCGCCGCGATCCGCGCCGCCGTGTAGTGGATGGACGACTCCGGGACGGACTCCAGTGCCGCCACCGCCCCCGCCCGGTCGCCCGTCGCCAGCCGCACCCGGGCCAGCGCGAACGCGGCGCTGACGAAACCGTGGTCGGCCGTCCACACCAGACGGTAGTACTCCGCGGCGTTGTCCAGCTGCCCCAGCAGCTCCGCGCAGACGCCCAGCGCCAGCTTCGGCGCCGGCTCGCCGGGGAACGCGTCGTAGACCGCGTCGAAGGACAGCGCGGCGCTCGCGCGGTCCCCGGTCACCAGCGACACCAGGCCGCGGTTCCACACCACCCGCCAGTCGTCGTCCCACCCCCCGCCGGACGCCGACTCAAGGTCCGCGAGCACCGCTTCCGCCGCCGCACCGTCACCCAGCTCCAGCCGCGCCCGCAGTTCGCGCAGCCGGGTCTCCAGGGAATCGGCGGGCGCCGAACGCAGCGCGCCGACCAGTTCGGCCGGGGCGGCGGCCAGCAGCGTGGCCAGGAAACCGGCGTTGGGGTCGGCCGGATCGACCCGCGGCACCGGCAGCGCCAGCACGGCGGCCCCGATGTCCAGCGGCCGCAGCACCGGACCACCGGGCGCCCCGCCCTCCGGCACGGCCGCCCCGTCCGGCGCCTCCGCACCGCGTTCCCGTTCGCCTTCTTCTGCTCCCGCCGCCCGCAAGGCCCCGCGCCGCCCCCCGGACACCCCGCGCCCCGGTGCCACCGCCCGGCCGCCGAGCAGCGAACTGTCGCCCCGCGCGGCCGCCATCAACTCCACGTCCACCACACGCAGTTCAGGACCGAAAAGCTTGGACAGCGCCGGCCGCGGCTCACCCGACTGGAGCGCCACCACCTCCCGCAGCACGCCCGTCAGCTGCTCGGCCATCTCCTCCGCGGACGCGAACCGGCGCGCCCGGTCCGGGTCCGTGGCCCGCACCAGCAGCCGGTAGAAGGACTCGTAGGTACGGAACACCTCGATGTTGTCCGGATCCGGCAGGGAGTCCACGAAGATGTTCGTATAGCCCTGGAAGTCGAAGGTGAGGACGGCGAGGGTGCGCGCGACGGTGTACAGGTCGGAGGCGACCGACGGACCCAGCTCGGCGACCTCCGGCGCCTGATAGCCGATCGTGCCGTAGATCGCGCTCGCGCCGTCGTCCATCCGGCGCACCGCGCCCATGTCGATCAGCTTGAGCTGGTCGTTCTGCTGAATGGCGTTGTCGACCTTGAAATCGCAGTACAGGAGGTTGCGGCTGTGCAGATGACCGAGCGCCTCCAGCGCCTCTATGCCGTACGCGCACGCCTGCTCGACCGGCA
The DNA here is from genome assembly GCF_046549095.1 of Streptomyces sp. x-80. NCBI lineage: Bacteria > Bacillati > Actinomycetota > Actinomycetes > Kitasatosporales > Streptomycetaceae > Streptomyces > Streptomyces sp. x-80. The sequence goes on along the minus strand of NZ_JAJPWM010000007.1, from coordinate 397,225 downwards.
GTGGATCGCGCCGTCCCTGGGCCGTACGCCGCTCGTTGGCGATCTCCTTGAGCGACCTGCCGCCGACGTACTCCATGACGATGTAGCCGTCCAGACTGCCCGTCGACGGATCGAGATGCTCCACGAAGTTGTAGATCCGCACGATGTTGGCGTGCTCGATCTCGGCGAGAAACCGCCGCTCGGACACCGCCACCGCCAGCGCCTCCTCGTCGCCGGTGTCCAGCAGACCCTTGAGCACCACCCAGCGGTCGGAGACGGCACGGTCGATCGCCAGATAGATCCAGCCGAGCCCACCGTGCGCCAGACAGCCCACCACCTCGTACTGACCGTGCACGATGTCACCGGCCCGCAGCTTCGGCACAAAGCTGTACGGATGGCCGCACTTGGTGCAGAACCCTTCCGTGCGCCCCGCCCGCCCACCGCGCGCCCGCCCGACCGGCGCCCCGCACTCCCCGCGGCTGCAGAACCGCTTCCGCTCGGGGACCTCCGGATTCTCCAGCACCGCCGTCCGCGGATCGGGCCGCGGCACCTGCGGCACCGTCACCAGCCCCGCGCCCAGCCGCCCGCGCCCCGAACCCGACCCGGAACCCGGCCCGCTGCCGCGCGCCGACACCGAAACCGATCCGTTGCTGCCGCTGCCGCTGCCGCTGCCGCGTGCCGACACCGAGACCGCCGACGCCTCACGCGTCGGCTCACCCCCGGACGACGAACCCGACAGCCACCCCGACGCCGAACGGCGCGAGGCCGGGGAACGCGCCCCGGCAGCGGACCGGCCCGCCGCCCCGGCGGACTGATGGGTGCCGGCCGTACCGCCGCCGGACCCCGCACCCGCCGGCGTCCGGCCGGTCAGCCCCGTGGGCGCCGCGGACAGCAGCCCATCGGGCGAGACGACCGGCGCGAGCCCGCACACACCGCAGTACAGCTCCCCGCCGCCGACATCCTCATAGGTCCCCTCACACCCCGGCCGCTGGCACGGCACATCCGCCCGGTCCGTCACGATTCCCCCCTGCCGTCCGCCTGTTCCGGCACCCACGCCTCCGCGGCCGCCCGCTGATAGCGCAGCACCGCCTGTTCGGCCACCCGCAGATCACACGGCGCGCTCCACAGCATCCGGCGGGCCACGTCGTACCGCTCGGCCAGCAGCGGATCCCCGGCCAGACCGTGCCGGGCGACCTTCGCCCGGTACGCGTCCAGCCGGCCCCGCAGCTCGGCACGGACCGCCAGCGGCGCGGTCACCGCCGTCAACGACTCGCGGGCCCGGTGCAGTTCGTCCTCCGCCCGCTCCTCCAGGCTGTCCAGCAGCGGCGACAGCCGGTGCCACTGCGCCCGCCTGCGGTAGTCGACGGCCGCCGCCAACTGCTCGTGCAACACCGTCGAAGGGCCGCTGACCGCGGGCACCTCGGTCGAGGCGATCTTCGCCAGCACCTCACCGCGCGCCTGCCGCGCCTCGGTCAGCGTACGGTCCGCCCGGGACAGGACGTCACGCAGCCGCATCAGCCGCTGCTCCGCGTCCTGCCGCACATCCAGCACCGCCTCGATCTCCCGCCGGACGTCCTCCAGCGCACGGGCCGCACGGTCATAGCGCTCGGTATCGGGCCGGCCCCCGCCGGGCGCCGAACTCCCCGTCGACGACGACACCCAGAACGCCAGCGGATCCGCCACCACCTGGCCGCGCAACCGCGACAGCTCGTCCGTGATCCGCTCCAGATCATCGCCCGCCGGATGCTCCCCGGGACGCACCCCCACCGAATGCGCCAGCGACCGTGTGCGCTGCAACTCGGCGGCGAGCAGATCGATCCGGGCCGGCAGCGCCGACCAGACCGCGTCGGCGGCCACGATGACATCCAGCGACCGCGCGTACAGCCCGTTCATCTGCTCGACCAGCTCCGCCAGACTGAACCGCTCGCTCAGCCGGGCCGGCCCGCCCTCCGCCGCCGCGGCCGCACCCGCGACCGTCACCGCACTGCCGTACAACAGCTCCGTCAGCTCCGCGAGATCCGCCGGGGACGGCCACCGCCGCCGCGCCCGCAGCTCACGCACCGCCGTCACGGCGGCCGTATAGGTGTCGAAATACGACCACAGGGCCGTGACCGACCGCTCGGCGGCGGCCCAGCGGTCCCTGGTCGTACCGGCCAGCTCGGCGCCCTCCAGAAGCCTGCGGCCCGCATGGTCCTGCAACGCGAGCAGCGACGTCTCGATCGCCTCGTGCTCGGCGTCGAGCCGCGCCAGGGCGCGATCCACCTCCTCCCGGCCCGGCACCGGGGCATCGGGCCGCCCCGCGGAGCCGGGGAAGGGTCCAGGGGCCCCCATCGATCACCTCTCCAATGTGCGTACGGCGCTTGGCGGTCGCGGCGGTGCGGCGGCAACCACTGCCGCGCCCCTCCGCTCCCTCGATTCCTTCAGATCCCGCAGCTCGCCCGGCTCGCCCGGCTCCGCCGGCTCTCTCGGCTCGCTCAGCTCCCCGGGCCTTCCCATACTGACGCCGACGGGCCGCTCCGTGGGCCGGTCAGTCGCTGTACTCCGGCGTCGGCGGCCCCGATATCCCCGGCAGATCGGCCTCCAACCACGTGTGATACGCCCGCATCCAGGGGCTGTCGGCACCGCCGCCGCCCCGGTAGTCGTCCAGCACCTTGTTGACCCGCCGCACCAGATCCACATCGTCCTTGTTCAGCGCCACGCCGTACGACTCGTCGGTGAACGGCTTGCCCTTCAACTGGACCGTCGGATCCTGCGCCGCCTGCGCCGCGGCCAGCGCACTGTCCGTGACGACCGCGTCCGCCGCACCGAGCTGCAACCGCACCAGACAGTCCAGCTGGTTGGGCACCGTCAGCACCTGCGCGCCGTGCCGCCGCGCCGACAGCTCCGACTCACCCGTCGAGCCCGCGGCCGTGCACACCCGCTGCCCCCGCAACGAATCGTCGAACCCCGTGATCTTCGACGTCCTGGGCGCCAGCACCTGCTGCCCGGCCTGGAAATACGCGGTCGAGAACGCCACCTGCTCCTTGCGTGCACAGTTGATCGTCATCGTCCGCACCACCATGTCGACCGTACGCTTCTGCAACGCCGTTATCCGCTGATTGGTCGGCACCGCCTGGAAGACCACCTTGGCGTCCGGCCCCAGGATGTCCTTGGCGATCGCCCGCGCCAGCTCGATGTCGAAACCCTCCAGCGTCCCGGTGTTCGGATCGCGATAGCCCCAGCGGTAGGTGTTCTGGTCGACGCCGACGACCAACTGCCCATGCCGCTTGATCCGGTCCACGGCCTCCCCGCCGCCCGGCGACGGCCGCAGGCTCTGCACGGCGTTCTGCGGCGTGCACCCCGCCGCGGTCCGCGTGGCCCGCGCCGCCCCGGGCCCGCCCGCGCCGCCCGGCCCCGCCGAACCCGACGCGCCCGAAGGGCCGTCACCGCTCAGCGCCGGCACCAGCACCGCGGCCGCCGCCACCATCACACACACCCCGGACGCGACCGGCGTCAGCGCGGCCCGCAGATTCAGCAGCCCTCGCCCGCGCTCCCTCATGTCCCCATCACCAGGCCCCCTCACCGGTACTCCGACAGCCTGCGCCCGATACCCAGCACCGCACCCACCGCCGCCAGCACCGCCAGCACCGCGGCACCCACCGCCAGCAGGCCGAACGCCGCCCGCCCGCCGTCCGCCGCCGACCGGAACTCCGCCTGCTCGTGCGCCAGCGCCTTCCGCAACTCGGTGTCCACCCGGTCGAACGACTCCCGGGTGGGCCGGTCCGTGCCGATCACCTTGGCCAGCGCCTGTTCGTAATCACCCTTGTCGTCGGCCGCCCGCGCCTGGGCGTGCCGCGCCTGCCACTGCCGCACCTGCGACAGCGCCTCCCGCACCGGCTGCCGCCCCGCCTCGTCGTCCGCCAGCGCCAGCGCCGCCCCCAGCCTGCTGTCCGCCGACGCGGCGCCGCTGCCCGTGCCCACCAGATCCGCCATCCCCGAGCGGAAACCGACCTCGTAGAAGTCCTTCTGGTCCTTGGTCAGCACCGCACCGCGCGCCACCAGCGTCAGATTCTCGTCACCACGCGCCTGGAGCGAATCGATCCGCGCCTCGTTGAGCACCCGCAGCGACCGGGCGCCCTGCTCGTACGAATCGCTCAGCCCCGAACGGGCCACCGCATGCGCCGCCCCCAGCCACACCAGCAGCGCCACCGAAGCGGCCGTCGCGGCCAGCAGCCCCTTGTTGAACACCCGGTTCGTCCGCAGGTAGTTGCGCCGCTGCGCCCAGAGCAGCGCACCCACCGCGACCAGCCCCGCGGCCAGCGCGTACCACGGCCACGCCTTCGCGGCGGCGTAGTCCCCGGCCAGCCGGTCCGTCTCGGCGTCGTACAACGCCCGTGCGGCCGGAAGCAGTTCGTTGCGCATCTGGTCGTTGGCATACCGCAGATACGCGCCGCCCAGCGGCAGGCCCTGCCGGTTGTTCGTACGCGCCGTCTCGATCAGGCCGGTGTACCGGGGGAGGCCGCTGTTGATCGTGGCTATCTGGCGGCCGGCGGTGTCCGACGTCCCGGTGTTCGCCGACGCCTGGACCAGCCGCTGCGACGCCATCGCGATATCGGCGGCATAGCGGTCGCGGGTGGCCTTGCTCTCCGCGCCGCCGGCCAGGAACCCTCCGGCGGCCGTGGTGTCGGCGTCCGCCAGCGAGCGGTAGATGTCCGCGGCGGCCGCGCTCAGCGGCTGACTGCGCTCGACGACATCGTCCGCGGCGGCCGTACGGTCGGTGACCTGCCAGGCCGTGACCGCGCCGAAGACCAGGACCAGCAGGGCGAGTACGGCACCGATCACCCGCAGCCTGCCCGGCTCGGTCGTCGCCGCGGCCCGCAGCTCGTCCAGCCCGTCGGCCCAGGCCGTACGGCGGCCCGGCGCGGGCGGTGTCGCGCTGCCGGCCGGCGCGGACGATGCGGGCGGCATGGGCGACACGGGCGGCGCGGATGGCGTGGCCGGCACGGAACCTCCCCCTACGTCGGTGACTGCGGGTCCGGCTCCGTCGCACGGACCGCTCACGAGAAACGGTGCACGGGCAGCAGTATGTCCGCACCCGCTGACAACCACACCGGTATTGGCCCGATCTTGTGCCGAACGCGATCGATGTCACGGCCCATGGAGCGGGCCACGGCTCACGGACCGCGCTGTGGTTCCGGAACTTGGTGTGGTTCAGGAACTTGGGTGTGGTTCGTGAACTTGGTGTGGTTCACGAACCTCGGCGCGGCGTACGAGCCGTGCCGCGCCCCTGCCGGTGTCCCCGATCCCCACCGTCACGGTCACTGTTCATCACGCGTTCGAGGCGGGTCCGGTTCCCGCCGGGCCGGGGCGGGCCGCATGGGGCGGTCGCCGGGTCGGGCCGGGCCGCCGGGGCGGACCTGCCGAGGCGGGCCGGGCTTCGCCACGGCCGTGTCGTCCACGGCCGGTGCGACCGCCGCCACCGGCGCGGACGGCACACCCCGCGCCCCCCGTCGTACTCCCGCACGCCGGTGACACCCCTCCCCTCGCCGATTACGCTGAGTAATCAGCAGCGAGCGCCACTTCAGCGACCGGCCCGGGTCCGCCCCGCGCCACGGCATATCGGAGGCAGTCAGCATGCGACGCCCGGCCCGGTTCCCGGGACCAGCCCGGATCCCCAGACTTCTCGGACCGCTCACCGCCGCCACGGCCAGGAGTGGTGCGGCCCCCGGCTGTGCCCTCGCGGCGAACGGGTTCCTGACCATCGGCGGCACGACATATGTGGACCCCAGCGGCAGTTACCCGATCGACCAGCTCACCGACAGACCCACGACGCTGATCATCAACGACACCGACCGCCACATCACCATCGTCACGGAACGCGACCGCGGCGGCTTCACCGACGGCGGTCAGCGCACCGAACCGGTCGAGGTGGTGCTGCCGCCCGGCGGCCGGACGGAGGTGACGCACGGCCACAGCGTCCAGATCGGGTGACGACCCGACACGGGGGGCGGGGAGGGAGGGGAGGGGGAGGGCCCCACCCCCCCGTAGGTCTCCCGCCCTCCCCTCCCCGCCCCTCCCGCATCCACTCCCTACCCCCAACTCCCCCGAAGCCGCCCGTAAGCCTCCGTCGTCGCCCCTGCCCGGTCGAGGGCGTGCAGGGCCGCGCCCAGTACCGGCGGGGCCGTGACCACCTGGGGTACCGCCTTCGGTGCGCGCTCGGCCAGGAGACGGGTCACCCCGTCGTGCAGCAGCGGGTGCTTGGCGGCGAGGACGCCGCCGCCGAGTATCACCGGGGTGGGTTCGCAGAGCAGGTCCAGGCGTTCCAGGGCGACCGCGGCCAGCAGGACGATCTCCTCGGCCTGGCGGTCGATGACCGCGCGGGCCACCGCGTCGCCGGCCGCCGCGACGTCGAAGAGCACCGGTGTCAGCTCGTGCCGCCGCTGCTCGGGGATGTCCCGCAGGTGCAGTGCCGCGATCAGTTCCGGCATGGTCGTCAGCCCGAAGTGCGCGGGCAGCGCGCGGGCCAGTTCGCTCGGCTCGCCCCGGCCGTCCTCGGCCCGCGCCGCGAACCACAGTGCCTCGTCGGCGAGGAACGCACCGCCGCCCCAGTCGCCGGAGATCCGGCCGATCGCCGGGAAGCGGGCGGTGGCTCCGCCGTGCCCGAGTCCCGCCGCGTTGATGCCCGCCCCGCACACCACGGCGACGCCCAACGGCTCGCCGCCGTCCGGCAGTCCGGCCCGCAGCAGCGCGAAGGTGTCGTTGCCGACGGTGACCGTCCGCGCCCAGCCCCGGCCCGTGATCTCCTCGGTCAGGCCCGCCTCCTCGACGGGCAGATCGGCGTTGGCGAGATACGCCGAGACCTGATCGACGGGGCCCTCGACCCCGGCCTGTGCCAGCACCGACGCCACCAGCGGCGCCAGTACGTCCACCGCCCGCCCGGCGCCCACCACCGGCGGCTGGAAGCCGCCGCCGCGGGCCGTGCCGAGCACCTTGCCGTCCGTGTCCACCAGGGCCACGTCCGTCTTGCTGTTGCCCGCGTCGATGGCGAGCGCCGTGCCGGTCAGGCCCACGTGAGGTGCTCCCGGTTGTGCGCGATCAGCTCGTCCGTGAGCCGGTCCGCGTAGTCGATCTGGCCGATGAGGGGGTGGGCGAGCAGCGCCTCGAAGACGCGGTCCCGGCTGCCCTTCAACGCCGCCTCCAGCGCCAGGTGTTCATATGCGGTGACGCCTGCGACCAGGCCCGCGAACAGTGGCTCCAGGGGCCGTACGGGCACCGGTACGGCACCCGCGGCGCCCACCGTCGCGGGCACCTCGATCACCGCGTCGTCCGGCAGGAACGGCAGCGTGCCGTTGTTGAGGGCGTTGACCACCTGGACGTCGCCGGTGTCGCGCAGCAGGGAGGACGTCAGCGCCACCGCGGCCTCGGAGTAGTAGGCGCCGCCGCGCTTGTTCAGCAGCTCCGGCTTGGTGTCCAGCTTCGGGTCGCCGTACAGGCCGAGCAGCTCCTGCTCGATGGCCGCGACCTCCGCCGCCCGGGACGGCTTGCTGCGCTGTTCCCGTACGACCTCGTCGTGCCGGTAGTAGTAGCGCAGGTAGTAGGAGGGGACGACGCCGAGGCGGTCGACGAGCGAGCGGGGCATGCGCAGGTCCTCGGCGACCGCGTCACCGTGCTCGGCGAGCAGCCTGGGCAGGACGTCCTCGCCGCCGACCCGGACGGCCCGCTCCCAGGTGAGGTGGTTGAGGCCGACGTGCTCCAGCTGCACCTCGTCCGGGGTCACCCCGAGCAGCGTGGCGAACTTCCGCTGGAAACCGATCGCGACGTTGCAGAGCCCGACGGCCTTGTGGCCATGGGTGAGCAGCGCCCGGGTGACGATGCCGACCGGGTTGGTGAAGTCGACGATCCAGGCGTCGGGGTTGCGGCGGCGTACCCGCTCGGCGATGTCGAGGACGACCGGGACGGTGCGCAGGGCCTTGGCGAGGCCGCCGGCGCCGGTGGTCTCCTGGCCGACGCAGCCGCACTCCAGCGGCCAGGTCTCGTCCTGGTTGCGGGCGGCCTGGCCGCCGATGCGCAGTTGCAGCAGCACCGCGTCGGCGCCGTCGACACCGGCGTCCAGGTCGTCGGTCCAGGAGATCTTGCCGGGGTGGCCCTGCTTGGCGAAGATCCGCTGGGCGAGCTTGCCGATCAGCTCCAGGCGGTCGGCCGCCGGGTCGATGAGGACGAGTTCTTCGAGGGGCAGGACATCCCGCAACCGGGCGAACCCGTCGATGAGTTCGGGGGTGTAGGTGGAGCCTCCGCCGACGACGGCGAGCTTGATGCGGTGGTGCGGGGTGCGTGCCCCGTCAGACTGCGGCATGGGAAATCAGCCCTTCACTCCGGTGAGCGTGACGCCTTCGACGAAGGCTTTCTGTGCGAAGAAGAAAACGATGAGGACGGGGGCCATGATCAGCAGCGTCGCTGCCATGGTGAGGTTCCAGTTGACGCTGTGCGCGCTCTTGAAGGACTCCAGGCCGTAGGAGAGGGTCCAGGCGGCGGGGTTCTGCGCGGCGTAGATCTGCGGGCCGAAGTAGTCGTTCCAGCAGTAGAAGAACTGGAAGAGGCCGACCGCGGCGATGCCCGGCTTGGCCATCGGCACGATGACCTTCAGCAGGGTACGGACCTCGCCGCAGCCGTCGACCTTGGACGATTCGATGTACTCCTGCGGGATGGTCAGCATGAACTGCCGCAGCAGGAAGATCGAGTACGCGTCGCCGAACGCCATCGGGATGATCAGCGGCCACAGCGAACCGGACAGGTGCAGCTGCTGCGCCCAGACCAGGTACATCGGGATGACGATGACCTGCGGCGGCAGCATCATCGTGGAGATGACCAGGATCATGGCGGTGCGGCGGCCGCGGAAGCGGAATCTGGCGAGCGCGTAGGAGACCGGGATCGCCGAACAGACGGTGAACAGGGTGCCCAGGCCCGCGTAGAGCAGTGAGTTCTTCCACCAGTCCAGGAATCCGGGGGTCCGGAAGACCGTGGCGTAGTTGGACCAGTTCCATTCGTGCGGCCACAGTTCGCCGCTCATCGCCTGGTCGTCGTTCATGACGGAGGTCAGGAAGACGAACACGAACGGCAGGACGAAGAAGAGCGCCGCGGCGATGGCGAGGGAGTGCACGGCGATCCAGTGCAGCAGCCGCTTGCGGCGGGCGCGGGCCGCCGGGTCGCCGGTGGTGCCCGTACGGGCCGGGGTGCGGCGCGCGGTCAGCGTGGTGGTGGTCATGTCGGATCAGTCCTCCGCCGGGAGCAGGCCGGCGCGCTTGCGCATCAGCAGGGTGGTGACGGCCATGGCGATGACGAAGAGCACGAGGGAGAGCACGCACGCCGCGCCGGTGTTGAAGTTCTGGAAGCCGAGGGAGTAGACGAGCTGCGGGACGGTGAGGGTGGAGTGGTCCGGGTAGCCGGGCTGGATCACCGTGCCGGGGCCGACGGTGATGCCGGACGCCAGCTTTCCGGCGACCAGGGCCTGGGTGTAGTACTGCATGGTCTGGACGACGCCGGTGACCACGGCGAACAGCACGATCGGGGTGATCGAGGGCCAGGTGACGTAGCGGAACTTGCCCCAGGCGCCGGCCCCGTCGAGTTCGGCGGCCTCGTACTGTTCCTTCGGTACGTCGAGCAGCGCCGCCATGAAGATCACCATGAGGTCGCCGATGCCCCACAGGGACAGCATGACCAGTGAGGGTTTGGCCCAGTTCGGGTCGTTGAACCAGGACGGCCCGTCGATGCCGATCGCGCCGAGGATCTCGTTGACCGGTCCGGTGCCGGGGTTGAGCAGGAAGACGAACGCGACGGTCGCGGCCACCGGGGGCGCCAGATACGGCAGGTAGAAGGCCGTACGGAAGAAGCCGACCCCCGACTTGATCTTCGTGATGAGCAGGCCGATGCCCAGCCCGAACACGACCCGCAGCGCGACCATCACCACGACCAGCCACAGGGTGTTCCACAGGGCGGGCCCGAACAGCGGCATCTGCGTCAGTACGTACTTCCAGTTCCGCAGCCCCACGAAGGAGGGCTCCTGGATCTGGTTGTAGTGCATGAACGAGAAATAGACGGTGGCGATCAGCGGATAGCCGAAGAAGACCGAGAAGCCGATCAGCCAGGGGGAGAGGAATCCCAGGGTGCGCAGTCGCGCGCGGCGGTGCTTGCGCCGCAGGGCGGGCGCGATGGTGGTGGTTGCCATGGGGTTCTCCGTCAGTTCTCGGACTGAAGGTTGTCGGCGTCGATCTGGGCGTCGAGTTCCCGCAGCCCCTTGTCGAGGTCGGGGACCTTGCCGGCTTCGACGTTGTACGAGAAGTCCTGCAACGTCGTGACGTACTGGCCGCCGTTGTTGGACGGCGGCAGTGCGGTGCTGTGCCGGTTCGCCGCGATGTCGAGGAAGGTGCGGAAGGCCGGATCGGCGTCCAGCTTCGGGGACTTGAGCGCCGCGTTCGTGGACGGGATGTTGTGGATGGCGTTGGCGAACCGCACGACCTGATCCGTGTCGACGGTCAGGAATTTCACCAGTTCCCAGGCCGCGTTCTGGTGCTTGCTGCTGTGCGAGATCCCCGCGACCGTACCGGTGAGATAGCCGCGGCCGTAGGTGTCCTCCTGGTCGTCGGGTACCGGCATCGGCGCGGTGTCCCAGTCGAATTTCGCCTTGTCCTTCCGGAGCATCAGTCCGCGCCATTCGCCGTCCATGTGCATGGCCACCTTCTGGGTCAGAAAGGCGTTCTGCGTGGACATCTCGTCACCGAAGGTCGTCCGGAACTTCTCCAGTGCCGCATAGCCGCCCTGTGCGTTGATGAGGCCGAGTGCGGTGGTGAAGAACTGTTTGGCGACCGGCTCCTCGGCGAGCTGTGCCTTGCCGTTCTTGTCGAAGTAGGTCGGCCCCCACTGCGCGAACAGCCGGTCCGGACTGTTCTGGTAGAGCCGGAAGTTGGGCATGAAGCCCAGCTGTTCGTACGAGCCTTTCGCGGTGCGCTTGGTGAGTTTCCCGGCGTCGCGCTTCAGCTCGGACATGGTGTGCGGCGGCCGTTCGATACCGGCTTTCCGGAAGGCGTCCTTGTTGTAGTACAGCCCGTAGGAGTCGGCGAGCAGCGGCAGCGCGCACTGTGTGCCCTGGTACCGGGTGTAGTCGAGCAGGGTCTTCGGGAAGACCTTCTCCTTCTCCACCCCGGTTTTCTTCATGAACGGATCGAGGTCCGCCCACATCCCCGACGAACAGAACTGTCCGACGTTGTTGGTGGTGAATGACGACACCACGTCCGGCGCGTCGTCCCCGCCGGCCCGCAGCGCCTGGTTCACCGTTTCGTCGGTGACGTTTCCGATGGCCTTCACCTTGATGTTGGGGTGAAGTTTCTCGAACCGGGCGATGCTGTCGTTGACAGCCTTCACCTCGCCCGGATCGGACCAGCCGTGCCAGAACTTGAGCGTGACCGGCTGGGTGGGATCGTCGCGGTCACTGCCGACGCTCGGATTGGCGCAGCCCGAAATGAGCAGTCCGGCGCCGGCCAGCGCCACTGACAGGCAGATGCGCATGCGCGGGAGCGGCATGGCGAACTTCCTTTACGGCAGGGGGAGTTGCGGGAATGGGCAAAGGGGAGCTGAACGGCTGAGGGGCGGATGGCGGGAGTGAGGGGTACTGCGGGGAATTCGGCGACGGGGCGCGCGAAAAGCGGCTGACGGCTCCGGCGGGATGCGGGGGATGCGGGGGATGGGGCGACGCGGCACGCGCCTGCGGTGAGCGGGGCGGCGCGGCGGGCGCCGGGCGTCAGGCCGGGGTGCCCGCTCAGGCCGTGTCGAAGACGGCATCGCGGGTCTCGGCCAGCGCCGTGCGCAGCGCGCCGATGAGAATCGGATTTCCGCCGATATGGCTGAGGCGCAGCTCCGGCCGGGGCAGTGCGAGCCCGGTGAGCTCCCGCTCGACCAGGGCCCGGAGCGGCTCGCCACCCGCCTGGGCGACCTCGCCGGAGAGCACGACCAGCCGCGGGTCGACGACCGCTACCACGGCGGCCAGTCCGGTCGCGAGCCGGCGCGCCACCTCGGCGCGGACGCCGTCGTGGCGCAGCGCCTCATCGACCGTACGGACTTCCGGCGCGCCGTACTCCCGCGCCAGTTCCACCACGCTCGGTGACCCGACGAGCCGCTGGAAGCCGCCGCCGGCGTCCGGCCGCGCGGCACTGCGCTCGCCATCCCGGGCCAACGGCGCGCCGGGCAGCGGCATATAGCCGATCTCGCCCGCGCCGCCGGTCGCCCCGCGGAGCAGCTGTCCGCCGAGCACGATGGCGGCGCCTACCCCCTCATCGGCCCACACCAGTACAAAGTCATCAAAATCCTGTGCGGCGCCATCATGCTGCTCGGCAACGGCCGCCAGATTCACATCGTTCTCGATCACGATCGGCGTGCCGAGCGCCTCGGCCAGCTCTGCCCGCAGCGCCCGCGAGCGCCAGCCCGGCAGATGCGGCGCATACCGCAGTTCACCGGTCTGCGGGTCCAGTGCGCCGGGCGTGCCGATCACTGCCCGGTGCAACTGCCCGCGCCGCAGCCCGGCCTTGGCCAGCGCCCCGTCCACGGCCCGCGCCACCAGCTGCGCGGTCCGGTTCGGTACGTCCTCGGCGATCGCCTCCGCGGTGGCGGCACCCGTGTCGACCCGGTCCTCCCCGAGCACCCGCCCGGTGATGTCGGCGACGGCCGCGGTGATCCCCACCGGCGTCACGGCGAGCGCGGCGACATGCGCGGCGACCGGATTGACCTCGTACAACTGCGCGTTGGGGCCCGGCCGCCCGGTCACGTTCCCGGTGCTGCGCACCAGCCCCGCGGCCTCCAGCCGGGCCAGCAACTGCGAGGCGGTCGGCTTCGACAGCCCGGTCAGCTCCCCGATCTGGGTACGGGTCAACGGCCCCTGCGAGACGAGCAGATCGAGCGCGGCCCGGTCGTTCATGGCCCGCAACACCCGCGGCGTTCCGGGTGTCGCCTGCGCACCGTGCCCACCTGCCATGACTGCCCCCGTCCCTCGACAGCCGCCCCCGACCATCTGTTAGGAAACCTTCCAATCGATGAACAGGAAGGTAGGTTGCGCGTCTGCGCTCCGTCAATGGGTTCAGCGGGGTGACTTTGCGTGCCCTCCCTGTTCCGCTGCCGCCGCCACGTCGCGGACACGGGCCCGGGGAGGGGAGGCGCGCGGCAGCGTCAGCGCGAACGGGGGCATCCCGGAAGCACGGGATCCGCCGTGGACCTCCGGGCGGGACGAATCCCTTACGGCGCGGCTCAGTTGGTCGAGTCGGCCGAGGGGCGCGGTGACCGCCGCTGCGGCACGTATCGGCGGCGGCCGGGGCGCCTCACTGCGCGGCGGCCGGCCCGCTGTACGGAGCGGGCGATCCGGGGCGGTGGCCGCTGAGGTCCTTGAGCCGGGCGAGCACCGTGTCCGCGCTGGGGGCCTGCATATCGTCGACCACACGTCCGTCCGCGAGGAAGACGACGCGGTGCGCGTACGCGGCGGCCACCGGGTCATGGGTGACCATCACGATGGTCTGGCCGAGGTGCCGGACACAGCTCTCCAGTAGCTTGAGCACTTCCGACCCGGCCTGGGAGTCGAGGTTGCCGGTGGGCTCGTCAGCGAAAATGATCTCTGGACGGCCGATGAGCGCACGGGCACAGGCCACGCGCTGCTGCTGCCCTCCGGAAAGCTGCGACGGGCGGTGGGACAGACGCTTTTCGAGGCCCAGGGCGGCAATGACCTGCGCGAGCCATCGCTGGTCCGGCCGGCGGCCGGTCAGTCCCATGCCGAGCGTGATGTTCTCCAGCGTGGTCAGCGTCGGCACCAGGTGAAAAGCCTGAAAGATGAAACCGATGCGGTCGCGGCGCAGCCGGGTGAGCCGGCGGTCGGACAGCCGGGAGATATCGATGTCTCCGATGTGCGCCGACCCGGCGGAGACCGGGTCGAGCCCCGCCAGACAGTGCATGAGCGTGGACTTGCCCGAACCCGACGGGCCCATGACGGCCGTGAACTCCCCGCGGCGGAAGGCGACGGAGACGTGGTCCAGTGCCATGACACGCGTCGGTCCCGTTCCGAAGGACTTGCAGAGTCCGCTGGTGACGGCTGCCCAGGGGCTCTGCGGCGGGGTGGGACGGTGTCCGGTCCGGGGGGAGCGGGGGGTCATACGGGCATCTCCGTTGCTGAGGGGGGCTGTTCGGGACGCGGGGGCCGGAGTCCGGTGGACGAGCCCAGCAGGCTCAGTGCGTGGCCGCTCAGGAGCCAGAACGGCCTGCCCGGTCCGGTCATGAAGCAGCCTGGGAGAACTGACGCTTGATGCCGCGCAGGGGGTGGGCCGTCAGCACGCCGGGGAGCACGAGAGCAGTGAGGACGACGGCCAGGATCGCGGCGGCCCAACGGCCCCCCAGCACCGGCCGGCCGAAGCCGAACGCCGAGGCGAGGGGCATCAGACAGGCCAGCGCGGTTGCCGCCGCCAGCACGAGCCCGACGGCGGCCGCGCCCAGGACCTCGTAGAGGACGCATCGCAGCAGCTGGAAGCGGCCGAGGCCGAGAGCCCGCAGATGGCTGCGGAGTGCGCGGCGGTCCCGTTGGGCGAGGGAGCAGGTGTTGGCTGCGGCGAGCAGCGCGTACCCGGTGACCACGCCGACGGTGAGACGGACCGAGATCTCATCGATGGCGCTGCGCGGCGCGAAGCTCGACAGATACGCGGAGCGGGGGTACACGTGCTCACCGTCGCGCACCGGCCAGGTGCTGGTCCTGCCGGTCAGCAGGATCTGCTCCGCAGCGGGGTGTGCGGTGTGTGCCAGCGCGAGGCGGGCCGGGATGACGAATTCGGGGAAGGCGAGGGCGCGGTCGAAAACGGCCGCCAGCCGCAAGGTCTGTGCGGTGCCGTCGGCGAGCGTCATACGGACGCGCCGGCCGACCTGCCAGCCCTGGGCATCGGCCTGGTTGGCGCTGACGGCGAAGGCCGAACCCTTGACGTCGGCCATCTGGCCTGCGCGTACGCCCAGGTCCAGGACGGTGCTGAGCCGGTCACCGTCCACGCCCCAGGCGCGGGTCCCGGCCGCGGGAGGCGTGAACCCGGCGAACGGCGCCGCGGTGTTCTTGGGCGCGGTGACCGTGGTGGCGATCAGCGCGGTACCGGCGCCGCCGGGGTAGGGGGCCGCGATGGCCGGCAGGAGCGTGCCCGGATCCGCGGTCACCACGCCATCGGCACGCAGACTCTGCTGGGTCTCCCGTTGGACCGCGGCATCGACGGTGCCCGCAGCGCCGAGCAGGGTGACGCTGATGCCGACGGCGATCAGCACGGGAACGGCGATTGCGGTGGTGCGTACCGGGGCCGCCCGGAGCCCGGCGGCGGCGATGCGGCCCACCCGGCGGTCGACGACACGCAAGAGGATCCCCACGGGCCAGGTCAGGGACGGGACGATCCAGGGGGCGAGCACCGCCAGGGCAGGGATGATCATCAGGGCCAGCGCGGGGGCCACGGCGGCGCGGGACGCGCTCGGCAGGCCGCCGACCAGCATGACGAGCACGATGGGCCCGCACAGCAGAATGACCATCGACAGCCCGGTGATCAGCCGTGCCCGGCTGCGCCGCGGAGCCAGGGCGGCTCCGTCGTCCTTGAGCAGGCCGATGGGGTCGGCCCGGCCGGCGGCGACGGCGGAGGACAAGGCCGCCAGGACACCGACGAGGCACAGGGACGCGCAGACACCGGCGGTCAGCGCCAGCCCGGTGGCGGCGTCGGGCAGGCCGAGCGTCGACGGGAACAGGCCGGCCCCGATGAGCAGGCGATGTCCGGCGGCGGCGAGTGGCAGGGCACCCAGAGCGGCGCCGACGGCAGAAGTGAGCAGGGCGAGACGCACGACGTCAGCAACGATCATGCGGCGGACTCGTCCGGCGGTCACGCCCAGCGCGCGGCAGACGGCGAACTGGCTCTGGCGCTGAGCGGTCCACAGTGACAGCGTGGAACCGATCACCATCACGGACGACATGAGCAACAGCCCCAGGAGCAGGGACAGAAGATTCCCGGCGGCCTCCGCCTGGGCGGCGACGGCCGCGTCCCGGGACGTGCTCGCGCCGATGCTGGCGGCGAGCAGCAGCACACCGGCGCTGACACACGCAGCGGTGAT
Organism: Streptomyces sp. x-80; assembly: GCF_046549095.1. Taxonomy (NCBI): domain Bacteria; kingdom Bacillati; phylum Actinomycetota; class Actinomycetes; order Kitasatosporales; family Streptomycetaceae; genus Streptomyces; species Streptomyces sp. x-80. The sequence continues at coordinate 381,121 of NZ_JAJPWM010000007.1, read as the reverse complement.
CGCAAATGCCGTGGCTGCCCCGGCGACTCTTCCCGGATACGCCCGTAGCTCGGACACGAACAAGCGGAAGGGGGTGATCCGGTGGGCTCGGGTGGCGATGAGCCCGGGTGCCGGTGTCATGGCGTCCTCTCTTGACCAGGGGTCCTGAGCTGGAAGAGCCCGGGAAGGCCACACGCCTCGTGGCCTTCCCGAACCCGTTATGCCGCCGCCCCAGGGGGCGTTGGCATCAGATGCAGACGATGAGGCTCACCGAGCTGCCGGGCGCGTCGAGGACGGTCTCCTCGTCGAGCTCCTGCAAGGCCAGGATGTTCTGCACAGTCGTTCGCCTCCTCGGACGGTTCGAGCCGGTGGGGCCGGCGGTGCGTCCGGCCGGTGGTCAGACCGAAGTCGGGGGACCACCAGGGAGCAAGGGCCGTCCGGGGTTTCGGAAGGCCGCCATGGCCAGCAGTACGCCTGCGGATACGGTAGTCAAATCGGTGGAGAGCCACATGAGTTGAGCGCCCTGGGCAATCCTGCCAGTCTCCTGCGGAGCCAGATGCAAAGTCAGCCGCCGAGGGTGCTGTTCCGCTTCCGCCTGCTCTTGCGGCTGCGGTACAGCGGCGCGCGACAGGAAGTGGGCCAGTCCGGCCCGGCCCTTGAACAGGCCGCTCTGGGCGATGAGCGGAACCGAGCCCGCCCGTGCCGCGGCGGCGAAGATCGCTGGGGCGTCGATGGCCGTGGCCTGCGCCTCGGGAAGGGCGAGGACCGCCAGCGCCACCCCGGCCGATCCTTCGGCGTGCTTCATCGGCTCGTTGAAGACGGATCTGGACGTTTGATCTGGTCGCCGTGCCGGCCCGTTCGTCCTGCCTGCGGAAATCCGCAGCGCGTATCGAAGCGCCCGCCCTGTCAAGGAGTACGGATGAGCCGCGACTGCCTCTCGTCCTCACCGAATCTCGCGGGCGCGATATGGCGCAAGAGTTCCTACAGCGGAGGCCAGGACAAGTGCGTCGAGGTGGCCGACGGCTGCCCCGGCCATCCCGGCCGGGTTCCCGTGCGTGACAGCAAGCGGCCGGATGCCGCCGTGCTGCTCTTTCCGGTGTCGGCGTGGGCGTCGTTCACCGGCGCGATCCAGGCCGGGCCGGACCGCTGGCCCGGACGTCGCACGGAGTGTCTTTACTCTCTCCTTAAATGGGATGATCGCCGCGGAGCGGGGCTTCCCCTGCCTCACATTGCCAGTCACCACGTCGGAAGGCGCCATGGATCCCGAGCACGACCCTGCCGGCCGGCAGGCCGGTCCCGCCGCTCAGCAGGACGCTCCCGCCCACGAGCAGGCCGGTCCCGCCGCTCAGCAGGACGCACCCGCTGTCGAGCAGCCCGGTCCCGCTGCCCGGCAGGACGACTCCGCCGCTCAGCAGGCCAATCCGTTCGCTCCGCCGTCCGGACCGCCGCAGCGGCCGGAGGACTGGGCGCAGCAGTGGCCGCAGGGTGGCGCGCAGCAGTGGGCGCAGGCCGGGCCGCTGCCGTATCCGTACGCGGCGCCGACCAATCACGCCGCGACGGCCGCGCTGGTCTGCGGCTGCGCCGGGCTTCTCGGCAGTTTCATCCCGTTCATCAACCTCGTTTCCGTGTGCGTGGCCATCGCGGCGGTCGTCTGCGGCTTCGTCGGTCTGTCGAAGTCCCGGCGCAACGGCGTCGGCAAGGGGTTGTCGATCGCGGGCCTCGTCACCGGTGTCCTCGGCATCGTCCTGACCCTGCTCATGAATTTCGTGGTCTTCAACGCGGCGCGCGACCTGGTGCGGGAATACGACAACAACGCGCGGGCCCGCCACGGCGCGAGTGCCCATGACGACGAGCGGGACGAGTCCGGGGACCGGCCCGAGGAGAAGGCCCGGCCCAAGGAGAAGGGCAAGGACGGTGGCGCGGCCGCCCTCCTCGGCAAGGACACCGTCAAGGCGGCGAACGGCCTGGAGATCACTCCGGCGGCTCCGCAGACGTACACCCCTGGCGAGTACGCCTCCGGCACCGGCAAGTTCAATTACAAGGTGAAGGTCGAGTTCGCCAACAAGGGCGGCACGACCATCGACTTGAACCTGGGGATATTCAAGGCGCTCAGCGACGGCGGTGAGACGGCCGAGATCACCGACGTGACCGGCAAGGTCGGCGCCTTCCACGGGGGCTCCCTGGCCCCCGGCCAGACGGCGTCCATGACCTACGGTTTCTCCACCGAGAAGGCCCCCACCTACGTCAACCTGGACGTCGGCGCGGACCCCCTGGACGAGGTTCACTTCACCCACAAGTTCTGACGCGTACGGCCTGCCGCGCGCGTGCTGATGCGCGAGTGCTGACGCGTCGTGCGCGGGACGGTGTACGAAGACGCCGCCCCCGGCTCGGATTCCGAGCCGGGGGCGGCGTCTTCACGTGGTGGGTGGCTACTTCCCCAGGTTCGGCGGCGGGATCGGGTTCGTGGCCAGGGACTGCGGGGAGGTGGGGCTGGCGAGGGCGGAGGGGGCGGCCATGGTGGCGGCCGGGTCCGGGGCCGCCGCGGCGGCTTCCTCGGCGGCGGTGCGCGGGGCGAGGTGGATACCGGCGGTGTCCAGGGCGCGCTTGATGCGCCAGCGCAGCTCGCGTTCCACGCCGGGGGCCTTACCGGGCATGGTCTTCGCCGAGACGCTGATGGTGACCGTGTCGAGGTGCACCTCGCTCAGGCCGAGCACCTCCACCGGCTCCCACAGCTGCTCGTTCCAGGGCTCGGCCTTGGCCATGTTCTCGCCGGCGGTCGTGATGAGGTCGCGGGCGCGGTCCAGGTCCTGGTCGGCGGCTATCTGCACATCGACGTTGGCCGTCGCCCAGCCCTGGCTGAGGTTGCCGATCCGCTTGACCTCGCCGTTGCGGATGTACCAGATGGCGCCGTTGGGGCCGCGCAGCTTGGTGACCCGCAGGCCGACCTCGACGACCGTGCCGGTGGCCACGCCCGCGTCGATCTCGTCACCGACGCCGTACTGGTCCTCAAGGATCATGAAGACGCCGGAGAGGAAGTCCGTCACCAGGTTGCGGGCACCGAAACCGATGGCGACGCCGGCCACACCGGCGCTGGCGAGCAGCGGCGCGAGATTGATCTTGAGGACGGAGAGCACCGTCAGTGCGGCGGTCCCCATGATCAAGAAGGACGCGACGCTGCGCAGCACCGAACCGATGGCCTCGGAGCGCTGGCGGCGCCGCTCGGCGTTGACCAGGAAGCCGCCCAGTGCGGTGCCCTGGGCGGCGGAGGCGGTGCGGTTCATCCGCTCGATGAGCTTGGTGATCGTGCGGCGTATCACATGGCGCAGGACCACCGCGATCACGATGATCAGCACGATTTGCAGGGCCGACGTGAGCCACGTCCCCCAGTTCTCCTCCACCCAGCCCGCGGCGTTGGTGGCCTTCTCCGTGGCCTCGTCGAGTGAGGACGGGCCGGTTGAGCCGGTGGGCGCGGCGCTCAGTGGCGCGAGCGCGGCCGGCGAAGCGGACCAGTGCACAGCGGAACCTTCCGTGAGGACAACAGCCCCGGGCCGTGGCGGGACGCCCCCGGGGCCGGGCAGACCCACCACACTAACGGGGCAACGGGACCGGTCCGCGCCCCTGTTCGAGGGGGATGGTCCTCGAACGGCCGGAATGAGCCGGGGGCCGACGGACGTGCCGGGATGTGGTGGAAAACACCTCCGGCCCGTTACTCGGTGATGGTGGCGCTCCGACCAGGCACCGGGGGACACTGTGGGGAGATCGTCCCGGCGCGAGCCACGCGCCGCCGGCGTACAAGGAGGCACCCGTGCCGCATGTCCTGGTCCTCAACGCGTCGTACGAGCCGCTCGGCGTCGTACCGCTCCGCCGCGCGCTCATCCTCGTCCTCAATGAGAAGGCCGTCAGCCTTGAGGAGTCCGGCGCCCTGATGCACAGCGCGACCCGTGTCATTCCCGCTCCGAGCGTGGTCCGCCTGAAGCGGTTTGTGCGGGTGCCCTTTCGTGGCCCCGTTCCCTTGACCCGTCGGGCGCTCTTCGCCCGCGACGGCGGGCGATGTATGTACTGCGGTGGCGTCGCAACCAGCGTCGACCACGTCATCCCGCGCAGTCGCGGAGGCCAGCACACGTGGGAGAACGTGGTCGCCGCATGCCGGAGCTGCAATCACGTCAAGGCCGACCGCCATGTCGCCGAGATCGGCTGGCGGCTGCGGCATCCGCCGGCCCCGCCGGCCGGTCTGGCATGGCGGATCATCGGTACGGGACACCGTGATCCGCGGTGGTTGCCGTATTTGCAACCGTATGGGGCGGATGACGCCTTGGCCCGGATCGATGCCGTATCGGCGTGAGATCCGGGTTTTTGCGTCCGAGGGCCGGGCGGGAGCCGCGGGACCGTTCCGCAGCTCCCGCCCGGCCCCCGGACGTGGACCGGCCCCCGGCGCGGGCCACACCCGGCGCGGGCTCCCGCGCGGGCCCCGGTGCGGGCCCCGGTGCGCCGCCGGCGTAGGTCACTCGCCGCCGTCGGCCGCCGGACGCTCCCGTGTGGCACCCGGTGCCTTACCGGGACCGGTTCCGGGCTCGGTCCCGGTGCCCGTGCCCGGCCCCTTCCCCGAATTCGTCCTCTTGCCGGCCGCCTTGTCGCCGTCCCCGCCGGGCCCGTCGCCACGGCCCCCGCTCCCGCCGCCCGCGGCCGCCCCGTCGGCCACCGCACCAGCCACCGGGTCTGCCACGGCGTAAGCCTCCACCGACCACAGGGAGTACCCGAACCGGGTCGCCCGCTCATCGCCCTGGACGCGGACGAAGCGGGTGTCCTTGGCGTCCATCCGGATCGCCTCCCGGCCGCCCTTGCCGTCCCGGACGGTGGCCGCCGTGCGCCAGCTGCGGCCGTCCGCCGAGACCTGGACGCGGTAGGCGGACGCGTAGGCGTCCTGCCAGCGCAGGACGACCTGGCCGAGGCGGGCCGGGCGGGGCAGCGCGAACTGGAGCCAGGCACCGTCCTCGGGACGGGAGGACCAGCGGGTCCGGGGGTCGCCGTCGGTGGCGGCGGACGCCGGGAACCGCGGGGTCTCGTCGCCGGACGAGGCGGCCGGCGCACCGCGCGCCAGATCCGGGCCGCCGGTGCGCGGGTAGGCCCGTACGGTCAGCGTCTGCTCCTGCCCGGCGAAGGAGACGGGGACCTCGTACGTACCGGAGGGGGTGTCCCGGGGGACCTCGACGGTGATACGGGCGGTGGCGGTGGCGCCGCGCGGGGCGGTGAGCCGCTCCGGCGCGTGGACGGTGAGGCCCTCGGGCGCCTTGACCGTCAGCTTCTCCCGGACGTCACCGGGGCGGCGGGAGACGATCCGGGCGTCCACCGTCGCCCGGCCGCCGGTCTCCGCGTCCACCTCCTCGCGGGAGAGGGTGAGCCCGGCCGCCGGGGTGTCGTCGAACCACGGGGTGAGCGCGTGCACGGACGGGGCCGGGGTGCCCGCGGCCCAGGACAGCCGGACCGCGTCGGCCCGCAGACCGCGGGTGCGGGACTCCGTCCAGCCGGTGCCGGAGAGGCGGCCCAGGCGGTGCCACCCCTCGCCGGGGACGTGCGCCTCCAGGGAGACGGCGCCCGCCGCCGGGCCGGGTTCGGTGAGCGCGGTGACCGCGGTGAGCGGGCGGGGCCGCCCGAAGGGGACGGTGCGCGAGGTGGGGTGCGCGGCCTCGGCGGGCGGCGGGGCGTCGCTCCGGGCGCCCGTCCAGGCGTCCGCCTCGGCCATCGCCCGGTCCAGGAACGGCGCGAGGACCCCCTTGCCGACCGTCACCGGGCTCCGCCCGAGCTCCGTGCGCAGGCCGCGCGCCGCACGCTGGGCGGACCAGGCGGCCGGGCCGTCGTCGCGCGCCTGCGCCGTCAGCGCCTCCACGGCGCGCTCGCCGGCGCTGCCGTAGCGGCCCAGCTGCTCGGCCCACGGGCGCACTTCGGCGGCGAGTTCCGCCGTCAGGTGCCGCGGTGCGGTGCTCATGGTGCGGAACGCGGCGCGCAGCTCCTTCGCGGCCCGGACGAAATCCGGATCGTCGCCCGGCCCGCCGCGTTCCGCCGCTGCCGCGCGGGTCCGCCAGAACTGGTCGATCAGCGGCCGCAGATACGCCGGCTCGCCGCCGGCCGCCGGCGCCCACCCGCCGAGGCCGGCGGCGGCGTCGTTGCCGGCCAGCGCGCGCAGCGCGGCACGGGCCCGCGGATCGCGGCCCGCCAGATCGTCGACGGCCGCGTCCCAGGACTCCGCCGGGCGGTAGTCGCGCGGGTTCCAGGCGTAGTCGGCGACCGTGAACAGCGCGATCCGGGAGGCCGCGGGCTGCGCCATGGCGTTGGCGAGCAGCGCCGCGGAACCGGTGGCGACGGCCGGTTCGCGGCCGGTGTACGGGCCGAGGAAGAGCCGGTCCTGCGCGTAGTCGTTGACCGGATAGTTGTCCATCGTGACCAGCGGATGGCCGAACACCTCGCGGGTGGCGGCCAGTTGGCTCCCGGTGATGGTCCGCGGGACCACCCCGACACCGGTCCAGGCGACCTCGACCCGGCCCGCCAGCGCCTTGGCCAGCGCACCGCGGTACGCCGTCGCACCGTCCTGGTAGTACTCGGTCGGCATCAGGGTCAGCGGTGCGGCGCCCGGATGCCGCTCGGCGAGATGCCCGGCGAGCGCGTTGGCGACCTTCGCCTGGGCCGTGGCGGCGGCCTCGGGGCCGGAGCCGAAGGCGTCCTCGTCGGCGTCGCAGTGCCACTCGCTGTAGCTGACGTCCTCGAACCGGAGCTGGAAGGAGCGCACCCCCAGCGCCCACATCGCGTCCACCTTGCGGCGCAGCGCCCGCAGGTCGTCGTCCGAGGACAGACACATCGCCTGGCCCGGGGAGAGCGCCCAGCCCAGCGTGACGTGGCGGGCGCGGGCCCGCTCGGCCAGCGCCCGGAACTCCGCGCGCCGCGCCGCCGGGTACGGGTCGCGCCACCGGGTCCGCCGGTACGGATCGTCGCCGGGCGCGTACAGATAGCGGTTCTGCTTCGTGCGCCCCATGAAGTCGAGCTGGGCGAGCCGCTGCGCCTGCGTCCAGGGCCGGCCGAAGAATCCCTCGGCGGTGCCGCGCACCGCCGTGCCCGGCCAGTCCCGTACGGCCACCGAGGCCAGCTCGCGGCCGCCGGCCGGCCGCTCGGCGACGAGCTGGCGCAGCGTCTGCGCGGCGTGGAAGAGGCCGTCCGGGCCGGTACCGGCCAGGGCGACCGTGTCCCGGCCCGCCACCTGGCCGACGGCGAGGCGGTAGCCGCCGTCCGGCAGGTCGCCGCGGGCCGGTGCGCGCAGCGCCCGCAGCGCCTCCTCGGCCTGCGGTCCGCCGACCCGGATCACCGGCCCGGCCGCGGGCGGCGCCGCGTCCGGCCGCACCTCGTGGACCGTGCGCACCCCCGCGTCGCGCAGCAGAGCGCGCAGCACGTCCAGGGTGTGCGGATCGGTGTCCGGCGCGGCCATCAGTACCGCCTCGCCGTCGAGCGGTACGGCGGCGGCGAGCTCCCGCATCGACTGGGGGCGCGGCCAGACTGCGGGCGGCTGCCCCGCGTCGGCCGGCCGGGCGGGCCGGTCCGGGGTGCCGAGAGCGGGCTCGGCGGGCGTCGCACGGGCGCCGGGCGCACCGCCGAGGAGCCCGCCGAGGACCGCCGCGGCCAGCGCGGTGGTGCCCGCCACCCGGGCGCGGGCACCCGTACGGCTCCGCCGGCTCCCACCGGTTCTTCGGACGCTCCACATGCCCCGGACTCGCACGGCCACTCCTCGTCCCGTCCACCTGCCTGCCGGTGCCCGCCACCGCGCCGCGGCACGCACCCGCCGGGGTACGCGGGCCGTACCACCGTCGTCGTCCCGCTCGCCGGTGCCCGCCCGGACGGGCCTCCGGCGGTGAGCCCACCACTGCCGCGGTGAGGGTGTCAACCGTGCCCCGGGGGAGCTCCGGGCGGTGGCCGGAGCGTGGGTACCGGCCCGGGTGGGTGAAGGGCCGCGGTGGCCCGGCCGCCCGGAGAACTTCCGCCCCGGTGTCCGGTACCTCCGGACGCTCTGCGTCCGTCGGCGGTCCGCACCGTGAAATCGCCCGCGAGAGGTATGGTGTGACGTGGGTCACGTTGGCGGCGCGGATGCGTCTGCGCTCGTGCCGAGTGGGTAGGGCAGACGTGTCCCACTACCGATGAACGGGAGGCCCGCGTGGCCGCATCCGCTCAGCTGCTGTTCGACGCCCTGTCTCGCACGGTGGACGGAGGTGCGCCGGTGGAGCCGGACGTGTACGACGGTGTCTCCGGCCCGGACTCGGGTCTGGCGGGCGCCGGATCGTTCAGCTTCGCCGAGCCGCCGCTCACCAGCGAGCCGCCGCTCGCCGACGCCGCGCCGCTGACCAGTGAGGTCCCGATCGCCGCGGAGCTGCCGCTGACCAGCGAGCCGACGGCCGCCGGTCTGGGTACGGAGTCCATGGAGGTCTGAGGGCCCATGGGTCGTGCGCGGCTCGCCCGGCTGTACGGCATCGCCACGTCCTACGAACCCGCGCCGGGCAGGACGGTCCCCATCGGTACGGAGACCGTCGTCGCCGTGCTCGCCGCACTGGGTGTCGACGCCTCGACCCCGGACGCCGTACGCACCGCCCTCGATGCCTACCGGGAGGGGCCGGGCCGCGCCCTGCTGCCCCGCACCGTCGTCGCCCGCCGGGACCGGCCGCCCGGCCTCCCCCGCCTCCCCGAGGGCACCGTCCTGCGGGTGGAGACCGAGGACGGGCGGACCGGGGAGGAATGGACCGGCGGCGGGCTGACCGGGGGCGGGCGGACCGGGGGCCGCGCGGCGCCGGACCCGGAGTCCGGGACCGCATCGGCGGCCGGGCTGCCCCTGGGGATCCACACGCTGCACGCACGGGCTCCCGACGGCCGCACCGCCCGCGCCCGGCTGATCGTCGCGCCCGACCGGGTGCCCGCACCGCCCGGCCGCACCCACGGATTCCTGGTGCAGCTCTACTCCCTGCTGTCCCGGCACTCCTGGGGCATGGGTGATCTGGGGGATCTCGCCGACCTCGCCGCCTGGTCGGGGCGGTCCCTGGGCACCGGCTTCGTCCAGCTCAACCCGCTGCACGCGGCCGTCCCCGGCCCGCCCACCGATCCGTCCCCCTATCGCCCCTCCTCGCGGCGCTTCCCCGACCCGGTCCATCTGCGGATCGAGCAGATCCCGGAGTACGCCCAGCTGGCGGGCGCCGCACGGGCGCACGCCGATGAGCTGGCCGGCCGGGCGCGGGCGCTGCGCGCGGCGGTCCTCGACCGGGGCGCGCCGATCGACCGGGACGCCGTCTGGGCGCTGAAGAGGGAAGCCCTCGAACTGCTGGCGGCGGTCCCGCTGACGCCGGGGCGGCGGGCCGCGTACGGCGAGTACCTGGCCGAGTGGGGCCAGGCCCTGGACGACCACGCCACCTGGTGCGCCCTCGCCGAACGGCACGGTCCCGACTGGCGCCGCTGGCCCGCCGCGCTGCGCGATCCGCGGTCGTCCGGGACGGCCCGGCTGCGCGCCCGGCTGCTGGACCGGATCGACTTCCACTGTCGCCTCGCCTGGCTGACCGACCAGCAGCTGGCCGCCGCGCAGCGGGCCGCGCGCGACGCCGGGATGGCGGTCGGGCTGGTGCACGACCTGGCCGTCGGCGTCCACCCCGCGGGTGCCGACACCTGGGCGCAGCAGGACGCGTACGCCGCCGGGATGTCCATCGGCGCACCGCCCGACGCCTTCAACTCCCGTGGCCAGGACTGGGGTCTGCCGCCCTGGCGGCCCGACGCGCTGGCCGCGGCGGGCTACGCCCCGTACCGCGCACTGCTGCGCGCGGTGCTGCGGCACGCCGGCGCGCTGCGGATCGACCATGTGATGGGGCTCTTCCGGCTGTGGTGGGTCCCCGAGGGCCGCCCGCCGACGGAGGGCGCGTACGTCCGCTACGACGCCGAGGCGATGCTCTCGGTGCTGGCCCTGGAGGCGCACCGGGCGGGCGCGGCGGTCATCGGCGAGGATCTGGGGACCGTGGCGCCGGGCGTCCGCGACGCGCTCGCCGAACGGGGCGTGCTGGGCACCTCGGTGCTGTGGTTCGAACGCGACTACGGAGGCCGGGCGCCGGACGCGGGCGCACCGCCGCCGGCGTCCGATGCCGGGCCGTCGGCCTCCGGTACGGATTCGCCGGCGCCCGGTGCCGAGGCGTCGTCCTCCGGTGCCGAGTCGTCGGCTTCCGGTACGGAGGTGGTGGCGGCCGCCGGGGCCGAGGCGCGGATTCTGGCCCCCGAGGAGTGGCGCGGCGGCTGTCTGGCCACCGTCACCACGCACGATCTGCCGCCCACCGCCGCCCGGCTGACCGGTGAGGACGTCGCGCTGCGCGAGCGGCTCGGGCTGCTGGCCGGTCCGCCGGCCCGGGAACGCTCCCGCGCGCGGTACGAACTCGCCGAGTGGCTGGGCGAGTTGACGCGCCGCGGCCTGCTGCCCGAAGGGCCGTACGACGAGGCGGCGGCGGTCCGGGCCGTGCACCGCTTCCTGCTGCGCACCCCGGCCCGGATGGTCGGGGTGTGGCTGCCGGACGCGGTGGGGGACCGCAGACCGCAGAATCTCCCCGGGACATGGGAGGAATACCCGAACTGGCGGCTGCCGATCGCCGGTCCCGACGGGCGGCCCCTGACGCTCGAAGAGCTGACCGCGTCGCCCCGACTGCACGCGCTGATGCGGGAGTTCTCCGCGGCGAATCTCTAGAGCGGTGCCGGCGGCGGACCCGACGCGCACTCTTCCGGTGTGGCCCGCCGTCCGGCACCATGCCGTGGACACCATCCAGACATCCGATCATTCCGGCCGTTCGCGGTCGCGGAGCTTGGAGGGAACCATGGCACGCCGCACGGACCGGCCCCACAGACCCCGCCTCCTTCCCGGCGCCCGCCGCATGCTCTGCGTGCTGGCGCTCACCGCCGCCGCCCTCCTGCCCGCCCAGGCGTCGCCGGCCGCCCCGGCCCCGGCCCCGGCCCCGTCCGCCGGGAGCCGCCCCGGCCCCTGCGCCGACCGGATCCGGCCCGCCTCCCAGATGGCGGTCGAGCCCTGCGACACCCCCGCGCGGATCATCGACAAGGCCGCCCACACCGTCCCCACCAAGGGCCAGCTCGCCTGGCAGCGCCGCGAGATCACCGCCTTCACGCACTTCGGTATGAACACCTTCACCGACCGCGAATGGGGCTCGGGCACCGAGGACGAGAAGCTCTTCGACGTGTCCGGTCCGGCCCGGCCCGACATCGACCAGTGGATGCGCGCCTACCGGGCGGCCGGCGCCCGGCAGGTGATGCTCACCGCCAAGCACCACGACGGGTTCGTGCTCTACCCCACCCGCTACAGCCCGCACTCGGTCGCGGCCTCCCCCGGCCGCCCCGATGTCGTCGGCGCGTACGTCAGGGCCGCCCGTAAGGCCGGACTGAAGGTCGGCATCTACCTCTCGCCCTCCGACGGCGCCGAACTCCCGCACGCCTGGCACGCCCGGTGGGTCGAGGAGATCCGCGCGAAGCAGGCCGAGGGGAAACCGCTGAGCCTGCCCGAGCGGGTCGCGCTGGAGGACGGCGACCGGGCGCCGCGCGGCCTGGGCCGCTTCGGCAACGGCAGCCCGGTCACCCCGCGCACCCTCCCCACCCTCGTCCCCGGCGACGACCGCGCCGCGGCCGTCCGCAGCGGCCGGCTGCCCGTCCTGCACGTCCGGGCGGACGACTACGACGCGTACTACCTCAACCAGGTGTACGAGCTGTTCACCCAGTACGGCCCGATCGACGAACTGTGGCTGGACGGCGCGAACCCCTGGTCGGACTCCGGGATCACGCAGCGGTACGGCGTCGCGCAGTGGTTCGAGGTGATCCACCGGCTCTCCCCGGACACCGTCGTCTTCGCCGGGCCGCAGGGTGCGCGCTGGGTCGGCAACGAGAACGGCATCGCGCGCGAGACGGAGTGGAGCGTCACCCCCTCCACCGCCGACCCGTGGACGGTGCCGGCCGGCGGTCTGCCCCATGACTCCACCGACCCCGACATCGGCTCCCGCGCCAAACTCCTCGCGCCCACCACCAAGTACCTCCAGTGGTATCCGGCGGAGGCCGATGTCTCGCTGCGCCCCGGCTGGTTCCACCACCCGGCCGAACGGCCCAAGTCCCCGGCGCAGCTGATGGCCCTGTACGAGCAGAGCGTGGGCCGCAACGCCGTGCTGCTGCTGAACGTCCCGCCCGCCCGGAACGGCCGGATCGACGCCGCGGACGTCGCCTCGCTCACCGCCTTCGGCGCCGCCGTGCACCGGATCTACGGCACGGACCTGCGCACCGCGGGCCCCGGGCCGTACACCTTCGACCGGATCGGCCTCGCCGAGGACATCCGGTACGGGCAGCGGGTGGAGCGCTTCGCGGTGCAGGCGCGGACCGGCGGGCGGTGGCGGACGGTCGCGACGGGCACCACCATCGGGTACCGGCGGATCCTCGCGCTGCCCGCCCCGGTGACCGCCGAGGCCGTACGGGTCGCGGTGCGCCAGGCCCGCGGCCGGCCGCGGCTGCTGCCGGTGACGCTGCACGCGACGGGGCGCTGAACCGCCGGCGGACCGGCGGGTACCCGTACCGGGGCGGCCCGCCGGACTGCCGTGCGCCCCGGTGCCGTACGGTCCGCGGCGCGGCGGCCCACCCCGCGCGCGCGGGCCGCCGGGGCGTCCGATACGTTGACCCCGTGAGCTACAAGGTCAAGAAGAACGCCCTGCGCGCCGGAACCATCACGGCCGGCACCGCGCTGATGCTGCTGATGTCGTCCCCCGCGTTTGCGCTCACCCGCGACGACGGTGACGACCCGGGTCCGGGCCTGAGCGTGCTGGAGACGCTCGGCCTCTATGTCGCTGCGCCGATCGTGCTCTTCCTGGTCATCGCCGGACTGGTCATGCTGGGTGACAAGTCCCGCAAGCAGGCCAGGACCAAGGGCTGACACCAGACTCCACGACGCCTTGAGGGCGCCCACCGGTTCCTCCGAACCGGTGGGCGCCCTTTTGTTGTCCCCGGACGCGTTTCCGCAGGTGGAAAAGGGGTTGCGGAGTGGCTATCGGGAGGTTTTGGGGTGATTCGTAGGGGTGGTGGGGTTTAACCGGGCACAACCTACGATGGCGTAACCTACGGGTCCGTAGGTCATCGTCGTCCCCAGGAGTTCCCGTGACCATCGCCCCCGCCCGCCACAACGGAGAGCGCGGCCAGACCGCATGGAGCGACGCGCAGCTGCTCTACGCGCTCGAAGAGGTCGTCGAGAAGGAACTCAACCGGCATCTGGGGGTCGCCAAGGAATGGATGCCCCACGAGTACGTGCCCTGGAGCGACGGGCGGAACTTCGACGGGGTGCTGGGCGGCGAAGCCTGGGCCCCCGAGCAGTCCAAGGTCACCGACATCGGCCGGATCGCCCTGGTGGTCAACCTCCTCACCGAGGACAACCTCCCCAGCTACCACCACGAGATCGCCAGCCTCTTCGGCCGGGACGGCGCCTGGGGCACCTGGGTGCACCGCTGGACCGCGGAGGAGGGCCGGCACGGCATCGTGATGCGCGACTACCTGCTCACCAGCCGCGCCGTCGACCCGGTGGAGCTGGAGCGGTTCCGGATGGCCCATATGTCGGAGGGCTTCGAGTCCGACAACGCGCACAGCATGCTGCACTCCGTCGCCTACGTCGCCTTCCAGGAGCTGGCCACCCGGATCTCGCACCGCAACACCGGTCACCACTCCGGCGACCCGGTCTGCGACCGGATGCTGGCCCGGATCGCCACCGACGAGAACCTCCACATGGTCTTCTACCGCAACCTCCTCGGTGCGGCCTTCGAACTGGCCCCGGACCAGACCATGTGCGCGGTGCGCGATGTGGTCACCGGCTTCCGGATGCCCGGCCACAGCATCCCCGGCTTCGAGCGGGCCGCCGCCCGGATGGCCATCGGCGGGATCTACAACCTGCGCATCCACCACGACGATGTGCTCCAGCCCGTGCTGCGCTACCTGAAGGTGCTGGACATCGGCGGCCTCGGCCCGGCCGGTCTGGCGGCGCAGGAGGAACTGGGGCTGTTCATGGGCGGCCTGGACGGCCAGGCGCGGAAGTTCGACGAGCGCCAGGCCGCCCTGCTCGCCCGCCGCGCGGCCCGCGCCTAGCGGCCCACGAGCGGGCGGCCGGGCCGCCCCGGCGCTGCGTACCCTGCCCGCATGGCCGACTGGGACATCAAGAAGCTGCGCATCCTGCGCACGCTCCACGAGCTGGGCACGGTCACCGCGACCGCCGAGGCGCTGCATCTGACGCCCTCGGCGGTCTCGCAGCAGCTGACGGGGCTGGCCAAGGCGCTCGGGGTCACGCTGCTGGAGGCCCACGGGCGGCGGGTGCGGCTGACCGGCGCCGCCCATCTGGTGCTGCGGCACGCCGAGGCGGTCTTCGCCCAGCTGGAGCGTGCGGACGCCGAACTCCTCGGCCATCTCCGGGGCGAGGCCGGTCAGGTGCGGATCGGCGCGTTCCCCACCGCCATCCCCGCGCTGGTCGTCCCCGCCGTCCGGGAACTGCGCCGTACCCACCCGGGCCTGGCGGTGACCGTCCGGGAGACGGAGGCGGCGGCCGCGTACGAACTGCTGGCGGCGGGCAGCGTCGAGCTGGCGCTCTCGCTCGCCGCGCACGCGCCGGCCCCGCGCGACCCGAAGTTCAGCCGGATACCGCTGCTCGCCGACCCGCTGGACGTGGCGCTGCCGGCCGGCCATCCACTGGCCGCCGAACCGGCCCTGCGGCTGGCCGATCTGGCCGGCGAGCCCTGGATCTTCGGCAGCAGCGGCCCCTGGTCGCAGATCACCGTCGCCGCGTGCGAGAGCGCCGGTTTCGTACCGGAGCAGGCGCACGCCGCCGCCGGCTGGAGCGCGATCCTGGCGATGGTGGCGGCGGGGATGGGCGTCGCGCTGGTGCCCCGGATGGCACTGGCCGGCGGCCGCGGCATCCCGGACCGGGGCGCGCCGGACGGTGCCGGGATCGCGCTGCGGGTGCTCCACGCCGACCAGCCGCGCCGGTATGTGGTGGCCGCCGTCCGGCGCGGCGGGGAGGGGGCGCCGGGACCGGCCCGGGTGCTGGCCGCGCTCCACCGGGCGGCCGCCGCCCAGGCGCGCGGCCGGAGCGCCGTCGGCCGCCGCCCGGCCGCCCCCGGAGGCGCCCGGTACCGTTCAGTCCCCCTGAACGTATCCCTCAGGAACTTTCGATGGACCACCGCGGTGCCCGCTGCGACGGTGGACGGGTCCGCAGCACCGGCCGACCCACGAAGGGCAGCGATGACCACCACTCCGGACGCCGGCTCCGCCGGTCCGTACAGCGACAGCCACGCTGGTCCACCTGCCGATCCACCCGCTGATCCGCACGTCAACGACGCCGCCCCGTACGGCGGCGGAGACCCCTACGCCGACTACCGCGGCGGGGACTTCCCCTTCACCTCGCTCGTCGATCTCGCCGACCGCCGCCTCGGCGCCGGAGTGATCGCCGCCAACGACGAGTTCTTCGCCGAGCGCGAGAACCTGCTGACGCCCGGCCCCGCGGTCTTCGACCCCGGGCGCTTCGGCCACAAGGGCAAGATCATGGACGGCTGGGAGACCCGGCGCCGCCGCGGCACCGACGGCGACCGTCCCTTCCCCGCCGACGGCGACCACGACTGGGCGCTGATCCGGCTCGCCGCCCCCGGCGTGATCCGCGGCATCGTCGTCGACACCGCCCACTTCCGCGGCAACTACCCCCAGCAGATCACCGTGGAGGCCACCGCCGTCGCCGGCACCCCCGGCCCCGAGCGGCTGCTCGCCGACGACGTGACGTGGACGGAGCTGGTCCCGCGCACCCCCGTCCGGGGCCACGCCGCCAACGGCTTCCCGGTCGCCGCCGAGCGCCGCTTCACCCATCTGCGCCTCAAGCAGCACCCCGACGGCGGCATCGCGCGGCTGCGGGTGCACGGCGAGGTCGTCCCCGACCCCGCGTGGCTGGACGCGCTCGGCACCCTCGACCTCGCCTCCGTACTGCACGGCGGCCGGGTCGAGGACGCCTCCGACCGCTTCTACTCCTCTCCTGCCCAGCTCATCCGGCCCGACCTCGCCCGCAAGATGGACGACGGCTGGGAGAACCGCCGCCGCCGGGTCCGGGGCACCCACGACTGGGTGCGGCTGCGCCTCGCGGCACAGGGCGAGATCCGCGCCGTCGAGATCGACACCGCCTACCTCAAGGGCAACTCCGCGGGCTGGGCCGCCCTCCACGGCTGCGACGCGACGGCCGGCGACCCGGCGGACGACGCCTCGTGGTCCGAGATCCTGCCGCGCACCGCGCTCCAGCCCGACACCCCGCACCGCTTCGTCCTGCCCGCGTCCGTCACCGCCACCCACCTCCGGCTGGACGTCTTCCCCGACGGCGGGCTGGCCCGCCTGCGGGTGCACGGCAGCCTCACCGCCGTCGGCCGCACCGCGCTCGTCCGCCGCTTCGACGCCCTCACCGGCTGAGCCGCCGCCCGCCGGACACCGCGGCCGGACACCGCGGCCGGGCCGCGCCCCGCGCCGCCGGAGGGGAGCGCCCGCCGGACAGCAGAAGGGGCGCCCGGGACCGACCGGCCCCGGGCACCCCTGTCACCCGCTGTGCGTCAGCTCGCCGCGGCGTCCGCCGCCTGCGCCTTCAGGGCGCGCTCGACGCCCGCCCGCGACTCGGTGACCAGGCGTCGCAGCGCCGCACTCGGCTCGGCCGCGGCCAGCCAGGCGTCGGTGGCGTCCAGGGTCTCCTGCGAGACCTGGAGGGCCGGGTAGAGACCGACCGCGATCTGCTGCGCCATCTCGTGGCTGCGGGCGTCCCAGACGGCCTTGACCGCGTCGAAGTACTTCGCGGTGTACGGGGCCAGCAGCTCCCGCTGGTCGGACTGGACGAAGCCGCCGATGACCGCTTCCTGCACCGAGTTGGGCAGTTCGTCCGACTCCACGACGGCGGCCCAGGTCCCGGCCTTCGCCTCGGCCGTCGGCCGCGCCGCGCGCGCCGTCGCCGCGTGCCGCTCGCCGGCCGCGGTCCTGTCGCGCGCCAGCTCCGCCGCGATGGCCGCCTCGTCGGCCCGGCCGGTGGCGGCCAGCCGCTGCACCAGCGACCAGCGCAGCTCGGTGTCCACGGCCAGCCCGTCCAGCACCTCCGTACCGTCCAGCAGGCCCTGCAACAGGTCCAGTTGGGCGTCGGTACGGGCCGTGGCGGCGAACGCGCGGGCCCAGGCCAGCTGGTGGTCGCTGCCCGGCCGCGCGGCCCGCAGGTGCTCCAGCGCCGCCTCCGTCCACGTCGCCAGGCCGCTCTCGCGCCGGTCCGGGGCCGCGTACAGGTCCAGCGCCAGCTTCACCTGGCGGTGCAGCGACTGGACGACGCCGATGTCCGTCTCCTTGCCGATGCCGGAGAGCACCAGCGCCAGGTAGTCGCGGGTGGCGAGTTCGCCGTCCCGGGTCATGTCCCAGGCCGAGGCCCACGACAGGGCGCGCGGCAGCGACTCGGTGAAGTCGCCCAGATGCGCGGTGACGGTCTTCAGCGACTCCTCGTCGAGCCGGACCTTGGCGTACGACAGGTCGTCGTCGTTGAGCAGGATCACGGCCGGGCGCGGGGTGCCCTTCGGGAACGGCACCTCGGTCAGCTCGCCGTCCACGTCCAGCTCGATCCGGCTGGTGCGGACGAGCTTGCCGTCCTTCAGGTCGTAGCAGCCGATCGCGATGCGGTGCGGGCGCAGCACCGGCTCGCCGGTCGCCCCGGCCGGCAGCGCGGGTGCCTCCTGGCGCACCGCGAACGAGGTGATCGCGCCGGTCGCGTCCACCTCGATCTCCGGGCGCAGGATGTTGATCCCGGCGGTCCGGAGCCACTTCTCGGCCCAGGTCGCGAGGTCCCGGCCGCTGGTCTTCTCCAGCGCGCCCAGCAGGTCGGACAGCCGGGTGTTGCCGTAGGCGTGCGCCTTGAAGTACGCCTGGACGCCCTTGAAGAACTCGTCCATGCCGACGTACGCGACCAGCTGCTTGAGCACCGAGGCGCCCTTGGCGTATGTGATGCCGTCGAAGTTGACCAGGACGTCGTCCAGATCACGGATCTCGGCCATGATCGGGTGCGTCGAGGGCAGCTGGTCCTGGCGGTAGGCCCAGGTCTTCATGGAGTTCGCGAACGTCGTCCAGGAGTGCGGCCACTTCGAGCCCGGCGCGTACGCCTGGCAGGCGATCGAGGTGTAGGTGGCGAACGACTCGTTCAGCCACAGGTCGTTCCACCACTCCATGGTGACCAGGTCGCCGAACCACATGTGCGCCAGCTCGTGCAGGATCGTCTCCGCGCGCACCTCGTACGCCGCGTCCGTCACCTTCGAGCGGAACACGTACTGGTCGCGGATGGTCACCGCACCGGCGTTCTCCATCGCGCCCGCGTTGAACTCCGGCACGAAGAGCTGGTCGTACTTCCCGAACGGGTAGGCGTAGTCGAACTTCTCCTCGAACCAGTCGAAGCCCTGCCGGGTGACCGCGAAGATCTCGTCCGCGTCCAGGTGCTCGGCGAGCGAGGGACGGCAGTAGATCCCCAGCGGCACCGACCGCCCGTCCGGACCCTCCCAGCTGCTGTGCACGCTGTGGTACGGGCCCACGATCAGCGCCGTGACGTACGTCGAGATGCGCGGGGTGGGCGCGAACCGCCACACCGTCCCACCGGGGCCGCTCGGCTCGGGGGTCGGCGAGTTGGAGATCACCGTCCAGCCCTCGGGCGCCGTCACGGTGAACCGGAACGTCGCCTTCAGGTCCGGCTGCTCGAAGCTGGCGAACACCCGGCGGGCGTCCGGCACCTCGAACTGCGTGTAGAGATAAGCCTGTTCGTCGACCGGATCGACGAAACGGTGCAGGCCCTCACCGGTGTTCGTGTACGCGCAGTCCGCGACGACCGTCAGCTCGTTGCGGCCGGCCGGCAGACCCGCCAGCGCGATCCGCGAGTCCTGGAACACCTCGGCCACATCCAGCGCCCGGCCGTTGAGCACGACCTCGTGCACGGCCGGCGCGACCAGGTCGATGAACGAGTCCGCGCCCGCCTCGGCGGCGTCGAACCGCACCGTCGTCACCGACCGGTACGTACCGCCCTCCTGGGCACCGGACAGGTCGAGATCGATCTCGTACGCGTCCACACTCAACAGCCGCGCCCGCCGCTGCGCCTCGTCGCGGGTCAGATTCGTGCCAGGCACCCGTTCACTCCTTCTTCGCATCCTTGACCGTCTCTTCCGGCCATCCTTCCACGCCGCCCGCGGCGGGGCCGGTGGGTATCCCGGCGCGGCCGCCGGGCCGCGCCGTCCGCCACCGCGAATGCCCCGTCCGAATCCCGCCAGCACGGGACGGGGGGAGCGCCGATGCTCGGGGCATGACCAGATATTCACCCCGTTCCATCGGGGCCAGGGCACACCGGGAACTCCGGGAGCGGGACGACGCCGGACGGCAGACGGTGCCGTTCACCGCACGCGAGGACGGGGTGCCGATGTCCTGTGTCGGCAGTCCGCTGCGCTGCTGTCTGCGGCCCGTCCGGGCCGGTGAGCGGATCGCGCTCGTCTCGTACGCGCCGCTGCGCCGCTGGGCCGCCGTGACCGGGGCCGCGCCGGGGGCGTACGACGAGCAGGGGCCGGTGTTCCTCCACGCCGGGGAGTGCGGCGGGCCGGCCGGCCCGGCGCCCGGGTACCCCTTCGCACGGGCGGGCGCGCTGCGCACGCTGCGCCGCTACAACAGCGAAGGGCAGATCGTCGGCGGCCGGCTCTTCGAGATCCCCGAGGACGCCGAGGCCGGTTTCGACCGGGCCTTCGACGAGGCGTTCACCGACCCGGAGGTGGCCCTGGTGCACGTACGGGCCCTGGAGTACGGCTGCTTCCAGTTCGAGGTGCGCCGCGAGGACGGAGCGGCCGGCGGGGACGGAGCGCCGGGGAGGGCCTGAGCGGGCCCCGGCCGGGGCCGGGATCCGACGGCGGCGGGGGCGCCGGCCCGGACATGACGGCGGGGGCCGTACGCACCGTACGGCCCCCGCCCCACCCGTCGTACGGATCAGCCGCGCAGCTCCGCGGCGACCAGCTCCGCGATCTGGACGGCGTTCAGCGCCGCGCCCTTGCGGAGGTTGTCGTTGGAGACGAACAGGGCCAGGCCGTTGTCGACGGTCTCGTCCGCGCGGATGCGGCCGACGAAGGAGGCGTCCTGGCCGGCGGCCTGGAGCGGCGTCGGGACGTCGGAGAGTGCGACGCCGGGGGCGCCGCCCAGCAGCTGCTGGGCGCGCGCCACGCTGATCGGGCGGGCGAAGCGCGCGTTGATCTGGAGCGAGTGACCGGTGAAGACCGGCACCCGCACACAGGTGCCCGACACCTTCAGCTCCGGGATCTCCAGGATCTTGCGGCTCTCGTTGCGGAGCTTCTGCTCCTCGTCGGTCTCGTGCAGACCGTCGTCGACGATCGAGCCCGCCATCGGCAGCACGTTGAAGGCGATCGGGCGGACGTAGGTGTCCGGCGCCGGGAAATCCACCGCCGCACCGTCGTGCGTCAGCTTCGTGGCGTCCTGCTCGACGGCCTTGCGGACCTGCCCGTCCAGCTCCGCCACCCCGGCGAGACCGCTGCCGGACACCGCCTGGTAGGTGGCGACGACCAGCGAGAGCAGCCCGGCCTCGTCGTGCAGCGGGCGCAGCACCGGCATCGCGGCCATGGTCGTGCAGTTCGGGTTGGCGATGATGCCCTTGGGCCGGTCCGTGATGGCCTGCGGGTTGACCTCGGAGACGACGAGCGGGACCTCGGGGTCGCGGCGCCAGGCCGAGGAGTTGTCGATCACGACGGGACCGGCGGCGGCGACCTTGGGCGCCAGCACCTTCGACGTCGCACCGCCCGCGGAGAAGAGCACGATGTCCAGGGCGGAGTAGTCGGCGGTGGCCGCGTCCTCGACGGTGATCTCGGTGTCCTGCCAGGGCAGTGTCCGTCCGGCAGACCGGGCCGAAGCGAACAGGCGCAGCTGCTCGACCGGGAAATTCCGCTCGGTCAGAATGCTCCGCATCACGCTGCCGACCTGGCCGGTGGCTCCGACGATTCCGATCCTCATGGGGCTCCTTCTTCCTCACCTGATATCGGTGTCTGCTGGGAACACCTGCTCAGTAGCGACCCCATCATGTGTGTGCACCCCGCCGCCTTGTCCAATCCGTTCCGCTCCGTGGCGCCGGACCCGCCACCGGCCGGCCGGCGGCGGGTACCGTCGTCCCGTACACCGGACGGCGGGGGACGGGGGAGACATGACGGCGGACGGGGACGGTCCGGTGGCGGGCACGCCGTACCACGCGGGGGAGCGGGCCGTACAGCGGCGGGCGGGGGAGACGGTGCGCGCCGAGCACATCGGGCGCACCATCGGCACCGGCCTCGGCGATATCGCGGCCGCCTTCCTCGGTCTGCAACCGATGCTGGTGATCGCCGCGGCGGACGGCGACGGGCGGCTGTGGAGCTCGCTGCTGACCGGCCCGCCCGGGTTCCTGCGCGCGACCGGCCCGCACACCCTGTCCGTCGCGGCCCGGCCGGCCGGGGACGATCCGCTCGCCGCGTTCCTCACCGCCGGGCCCGCACCGCTGGGCACCCTCGCGCTGGACCCGCGCACCCGGCGCCGGCTGCGGCTCAACGGCACGGCCCGCGCCACCCCGCGCGGTCTGGCGATCGACACCGGCCAGGTCTTCGCCAACTGCCCGAAACACCTCCAGCAGCGGACCCTGCGGGCGGTGGCGCCGGCCGGGGAGGGCGGTGACCGGACGGTCCGCGCTGCCGCGCTGACCGACGCCCAGCGGCGCATGGTCGAGGCCGCCGACACCTTCTTCATCGCCACCGCCGACCCGGCCGGCGCCGCCGACGCCGGGCACCGCGGCGGCCGGCCCGGCTTCGTCCGCGCCACCTCGCCGACCCGGCTCAGCTGGCCCGACTACCCGGGCAACGCGATGTTCGCCACGCTGGGGAATCTGGCCCTGCGCCCGGCGGCCGGGCTGCTCTTCGTCGACTGGACCACCGGCGATCTGCTGCGGATCGGCGGCCGGGCGCGGGTGGACTGGTCCGCCGGGCGCGCCGCGGCCCTCCCGGGCGCGCGCCGCGTCGTCGACTTCGACGTCGAGACGGTGCTGGCGACCCGCGGCGGCAGCCCGCTGCGGTGGTCCGAGCCGGTGCCGTCGCCCGCGAACCCGCCGGTCACGCCGGACTGCTGAGCCACTGCCGCGGCCCGGCGGCCGGCCGCGGACGAGCTTCCCCCGGGCCGCCGCCCGCCTACCGCGGCAGCACCACCACATAGGCGCCCGGCTCCCGCTCCAGCGCCGCCGTCAGCGCCGCGCGGACCACCTCCGCCTGCCGCTGCGGCGCCTCGCACAGGGCGCGCGGCACACACCGGACGAGCGTGATGCCCAGCCGCTCCAGGTGCGCGCGCTTGCCGTCGAACGGCCCGTGGGGCGAGTCCTCCTCCGGGTGCGGCGCCCGGCCGTCGATCTCCAGGGCCACCGAGTGCCCCGGCCAGAAGGCGTCCACGCCGCCCAGCTGCGGTCCGCCCGGCAGCCGCAGCTCGACGTTCCAGAGCGGTTCGGGCAGCCCGTGCGCCCGCACCATCGCGTACAGCCGCTGCTCGTCCAGCGCCCGGCCCGCGGCCAGCAGGGTGTCCACCGCGTCCGCCACCGGCGGCCGGGTCAGCAGCCGCGCGCGGCCCAGCTCCCGTACCACCGCGGCCGCCTCGCAGTCGCCGTCGCGTACCGCCTCGGTCAGCAGCCGGCGTACCACCGAGGCGTCGGCGAGCCCGCCGACGGCGTCCGCCAGCGCCCGTGCGACCGGTGCGGCCGGCACTCCGGTGACCTCCTGGGGTTCGGGCAGCTCCTGGGCCCGGACGATCCCCGCGAAGCCGGCCGGGCGCAGTCGCCGGGTGGGCCCGACCAGTACCTCGATCCGGTCCAGGGCGAGCAGCGGGGGAGCGGTCGTGAAGCCGTACAGGGCGAGCGCCGCGAGACCGGTGATCATCGCCTCCGGCGTGCCGGGCGCCGCGTCGCCCTGCCGGGGCACCGCCGGGCCGCGGTGGGCGGCGTACCGCAGGGCGGCGTGCAGCCGTTCCTCGCTGGTGGGCGGCCCCGTGTGCAGCAGATAGACGCCCGGCAGCACCTGTTGCCAGCCGCCGCCCGGCCGGCACCGTTCGGCGGTCTCCGCCGCCGGGACGCCGCGCTCGCGCAGCTGACGCGCGGTCAGCACCCGGTGCCGGACGTCGGAGAGGTGGCGGAGGGGGCGCGGCGAGAGCGGGGTGTCGTGGTTCATGCCACGGCCATTCCCGCCCCTGCGCCGCCCCCTAACCGCTGTTACCGACCCGTGCCACAAACAGGACAACACCGTTCTGAAGTACGGGCGTTCGGCTGCCGACGGGGGCGGCCGGTGCGGGTCAGCGCGGCGGCTCGGCCGCCTCGTCGCACGCCTGCGCGCGCAGTGCCCGCGCCAGATCGTCCCGCTCCTCGGCGACCAGCCGGCGCAGCGCGGGCGCCGCCTGCGGGTGCCCCGCCAGCCAGGCGTCCGCGGCGTCCAGCGTCTCCCGCGTCACCTGCCAGGACGGGAACAGCCCGCGCACCATGGCCATCGCGATCTCGATGGACCGCTCCTGCCACGCCTGTTCGAGGAAGGCGAAGTAGCGCGGTGCGTACGGGGCCAGCAGCTCGCGCTGCCCGAACTGCGCGAAGCCGCTGATCGTCGCCTCCACCAGGGCGTTGGAGAGCGCGTCGGACTCCACGACGTCCGCCCAGGCCCGCTCCTTGACCTCGGCCGACGGCCGGGCGGCCAGGCAGCGCACCTGGTGGCGCTTGCCGGACGCGGTGTCGTCGCGGGCCAGTTCGGCGTCGAGGACGGCCGCGTCCGCGACGCCGTGCGAGGCCAGCGGCTCCAGCAGCGTCCAGCGCAGCTCCTGGTCCACCTCCAGGCCGTCGATCTTCGCCGTACCGTCCAGCAGTCCCGTGAGCAGCTGGAAGTCGGCGTCGGTCGAGGCGACCGAGGCGAAGTGGCGGGCCCAGGCGAGCTGATGGCCGCTGCCCGGCCCGGACAGCCGCAGCTCGCGCAGCGCGCCCTCGGCCAGGGCGCGGGCGGCGCTTTCGCGGTGTGCCGGCGCGGCGTAGAGCTCCAGCGCCGTACGGGCCTGTGTGTGCACCGACTGGAGGACGCCGATGTCGGTCTCCCGCCCGGCGAACCGCAGCACCAGCTCCAGGTAGTCGCGGGCCGGCATCAGACCGTCGCGGGTCAGGCCCCACACCGCGGACCAGCACAGCGCGCGGGCCAGCGGGTCGGTGATCTCGCCGAGCCCGTCGCGCAGCGTGGCCAGCGAGCCCTCGTCGAAGCGGATCTTGCAGTACGTCAGGTCCTCGTCGTTGACCAGGATCAGGTCGGGCCGCTCGGCACCGGCCAGTTCGGTCACGGCCGTACGCGGCCCCGAGACGTCCACCTCCGCGCGCGCGTACCGCTCCAGCCCGCCGTCCGGGTGCGCGGCCGAGATCTCCTGGCGCCGGTAGAGCCCCACCGCGACCCGGTGCGGGCGCAGCTGCGGATGCGTGGGCGCGGCCTCCTGGAGGACGCTCAGCTCGGTGATCCGGTCCTGGGCGTCGTAAGTGGCCTGCGGGGTCAGGGTGTTGACACCGGCGGTCTCCAGCCAGGCGCGCGACCAGGCCGCCATGTCCCGCCCGGAGGTCTCCTCCAGCACCGACAGCAGGTCGGTGAGCCGGGTGTTGCCGTAGGCGTGCCGCTTGAAGTAGCGCCGCGCGCCCTCCAGGAACGCCTCCCGCCCCACGTACGCCACCAGCTGCTTGAGGACCGAGGCGCCCTTGGCGTACGTGATGCCGTCGAAGTTGAGCTTGGCGTCCTCCAGGTCACGGATGTCGGCGGTGACCGGGTGGGTGGAGGGCAGCTGGTCGGCGCGGTAGGCCCACGCCTTGCGGCGGTTGGCGAAGGTGATCCAGGCGTTGTCGAACCGGGTCGACTCCACCTGCGAGAAGGCGCCCATGAAGTCCGCGAACGACTCCTTGAGCCACAGGTCGTCCCACCACTCCATGGTGACCAGGTCGCCGAACCACATGTGTGCCATCTCGTGCAGGATGACGTTCGCCCGGGACTCGTACGACGCCTGGGTCACCTTGCCGCGGAAGACGAACTCCTCCCGGAAGGTGACACAGCCCGGGTTCTCCATCGCGCCGATGTTGTACTCCGGCACGAACGCCTGGTCGTACTTCCCGAAGGGGTAGGGGTAGTCGAAGTTGTCGTGGAAGAAGTCCAGGCCCTGCTTGGTGACGGTGAAGATGTCGTCCGGGTCGAAGTGCCTGGCCAGCCCCTTGCGGCAGAGCGCGCCCAGCGGGATCTCCAGCTCCGTCCCGTCCGCAAGGGTGCGGCGGTAGCTGTCGCGGACGTAGTGGTACGGACCGGCGACGACGGCCGTGATGTACGTCGAGATCGGCCGCGTCGTCGCGAACCGGTGCCGCCCGTCCTCGGCCGGCCCCTCCTGGGCGCCGTTGCTGAGCACCGTCCAGCCCTCGGGCGCGGTCACCTCGAAGGTGAACGGCGCCTTCAGATCGGGCTGCTCGAAATTGGCGAAGACCCGGCGGGCATCGGCGGGTTCGTACTGCGTGTAGAGATAGACCTCGCCGTCCTCGGGGTCGACGAACCGGTGCAGTCCCTCGCCCGTACGGCTGTAGGCGCACTGCGCGTCGACGACGAGGGTGTTGTCGGCGGCGAGCTGGTCCAGCGCGATCCGGGAGCCGTCGAAGACCGCACCGGGGTCCAGCTCACGGCCGTTGAGCGTGACGGCGGTGACGGCCGGTGCGAGCAGGTCCGCGAATGTCGTGGCGCCCGGCTCGGCGCAGCGGAAGCGGATGGTGGTCCGCGAGCGGAACGTCCCGGCGGCCTCGCCGCGCGCCACGGCCGAGCGGACGTCCAGCGCCACGTCGTACCCGTCAACGCTCAGCAGTCGGCCCCGCTCGCGGGCCTCGTCCCGGGACAGATTCTCACCTGGCACGCCGTGACTCCCTCGTCCTCGTCTCGAATATCGAACACGAGGAATCATGGCACGACGGCCGACTGTTGAAGGTTCCACCGAGCAGCTCTCACGAGGAGACCCCGTGTCCGAGACCGCGAAGACCCGCCCCGTGCCGTCGGCCGGGGCGACCCCGGCAGACTTCTGGTTCGACCCGCTGTGCCCCTGGGCCTGGATGACATCCCGCTGGATGCTGGAGGTGGAGAAGGTCCGCCCGGTGACGGTGCGCTGGCACGTCATGAGCCTGGCGGTGCTCAACGAGAACCGGCTGGACGAGCTGCCCGAGCGCTACCGCGAGCGGCAGCGGACCGCCTGGGGCGTGGTACGGGTGTGCATCGCCGCCGAACAGGAGCACGGCAGCGAGGTGCTCGGCCGCCTCTACACCGAGATCGGCACCCGCTTCCACAACCAGGGCCGCGACCGCGACCCCGCGACCGTCCGGGACGCCCTCGCGGCGGCCGGTCTCCCCGTGGAACTGGCCGACGCCTGGGACGCGGACACCTACGACAAGCAGCTGCGGGCCTCCCACAAGGAGGGCATCGACCTGGTCGGCGAGGAGGTCGGCACGCCCGTCATCGCCGTGCCCGGTGCCGACGGCGGACGGATCGCCTTCTTCGGCCCGGTCGTCACCCCCGCCCCCAAGGGCGAGGAGGCCGCCAAGCTCTGGGACGGCACCCTGATGGTCGCCTCCATCCCGGGCTTCTACGAGATCAAGCGGACGCGGACCGCCGAGCCGGTCTTCGACTGAGCCCCGCGGGCACCCGGCCCCGCCATGGGCAAGGCCCCACGAGTCACGTCCTCGTGGGGCCTTGCCGTTGTACCGCCTGCCAGGTGAAGGGTGAGAAGACGATCACGAGGCAGGACGTGCGGACGGCACCGTCACGGCGCCAGCAGCAGGGTGTTGGCGCGCTCCTTGGCGGACGTGTACCGCTTGGCGACGTCCTGCCAGTTGACGACCTGCCACATGGCCTCGATGAAGTCGACCTTCTGGTTCTTGTACTGGAGGTAGAACGCGTGCTCCCACGCGTCGAAGACCAGGATCGGCACGGAGCCCTGGCCGACGTTGCCCTGGTGGTCGTAGATCTGCTCGACGATCAGGCGGCCGGTGACCGGCTCGAAGGCCAGCACGCCCCAGCCGGAGCCCTGCGTGGTGGCGGCCGCCTTGGTCAGCTGGGTCTTGAACTTGGCGTACGAGCCGAAGCTCTCCGCGATCGCGTCCGCCAGCTCGCCGACGCCGTCCTTCTCCAGCGGCTCGCCGCCGCCGTCACCGGTCATGTTGTGCCAGTAGATGCTGTGCAGGATGTGGCCGGAGAGGTGGAACGCGAGGTTCTTCTCCAGGCCGTTGATGTTGCCCCACTGGTCCTTGTCGCGGGCCTCGGCGAGCTGCTCCAGGGTGTCGTTCGCGCCCTTCACATACGCCGCGTGGTGCTTGTCGTGGTGCAGCTCGATGATCTCGGGGCTGATGACCGGGGCCAGCGCCGAGTAGTCGTACGGAAGTTCCGGAAGTGTGTAGGTGGCCATGCCGAGCCTCTCCAACTGCTTACGACTTCTTATTGCAACTGATGTGCAAGAGAAAGCTACCAGCAGGACCCCGCACCGGCCGGTTGCGGGCACCCGACTGGTCCCAAAGAAGGAGGCGGGGCGGGACCTCGGTCGGAGGTCCCGCCCCGCCGTGTGCCGGGCGGTGTGGTCGTGCCGTACGGCTATGCCCCGGGCGGCTGCGGGGCCCGGTGCAGCGCCCGCTGCCGGACGAGCCCGATGACCGCCAGCACCGCCGTGAACCCGGCGGTGAAGAGCAGCTGGATGCGCTGGTTGTCGTCCCGCAGCATCAGCACCAGCACCACGCCGACACCGGCCAGCGCCACCCAGGTCAGGAACGGGAAGGCCCACATCTTGACGACGAGCTTCTCGGGCGCCTCGCGCTCCAGCTGCCGCCGCATCCGCAGCTGCGCCACGGCGATCAGCCCCCACACCACCAGGATGGCCGCGCCGACCATGTTCAGCAGGTACTGGAAGACCGTGGTGGGCCACCAGATGCTGAAGAGGACCGCGAGGAAGCCGAAGGCGGAGCAGAGCACCACCGCACGGCGCGGCACCCCGCCGCTGACCTTGGCGAGGAACCCCGGGCCCTGGCCGCGGGAGGTCAGCGAGAACGCCATCCGGGACGCGCCGTAGAGATTGGCGTTCAGCGCGGACAGCAGGGCCACCAGGATGACGACGTTCATGATCTGGCCGGCCGCCGGGATGCGGAGGTAGTCCAGGACCGCGACGTACGGGCCGCTCTTGGCGATCGAGGGGTTGTTCCAGGGGATGACGGTGACGATGACCGCCATCGAGCCGACGTAGAAGACGGCGATCCGCCACATCGCGGTGCGCACCGCACGGGCCACACCGCGGACCGGGTCCTTGGACTCGGCGGCCGCGATGGTCACCGTCTCCAGACCGCCGTACGCGAAGACCGAGGCCAGCAGACCGATCGTCAGGCCGTCGACCCCCTTGGGCAGGAAGCCGCCGTCACCGGTGAGATGCGTGGCACCCGGCGCCGCGGTGCCGGGGAGCAGACCGAAGATGGCGAGCACGCCCAGGACCAGGAAGATGCCGATGGCGGCGACCTTCAGCGCGGCGAACCAGAACTCGAACTCGCCGAAGTTGCCGACCGCCGCCAGGTTCACCCCGCAGAAGATCACCATGAACAGCAGGACCCACATCCAGGTCTCGGTGCCCGGGAACCAGCCGGCCACGATGCCCCCGGCGCCGAGCGCCTCGACGGCCACCGCCACACACAGCTGCGCGGTGAACATCCAGCCCGCGGTGAAACCGGCCCAGGAGCCGATCGAGCGCTCGGCGTGCACCGAGAAGGAGCCGGAGGACGGGTTGGCCGCGGCCATCTCGCCGAGCATCCGCATCACGAGCATGACGAGGCCGCCGGATACCGCGTACGCCAGCACGATCGAGGGGCCCGCGGCCGCGATGCCCTCGCGGGAGCCGACGAACAGGCCCGCGCCGATCACCCCGCCCAGCGCGATCATCGAAAGGTGGCGCTGCTTGAGGCCGTTGGACAGCGTGGGGCCGCCGTCCTGGCCGGCGCCCTGGACCGCGCCGGCCGGCCCGTGCTCGGGCGCGGCGGACGTGGGTATCCGTTTCATGTCGTACCTGTCCCAGTAGGTGAGAGCGGAGCGGGGCGATACAGCGTTCTCCCGGGGCCGCGACCGGCGCGACGGCGTGGTGCGGCCCCCCGGACCCCGGGCCGGGACAGCGGGTCGCGCAGGGGCTGCCGACGGCACAACTCCGGGCCTCCGTGAAGCGCGCTCAGTCTGGGTGCCACCGTCCGCTCAGGGCAACAGGCGTGCATCGAATGTTCGATATCCAGACGAGACCGTCACCGAGCGTGCCCGCTCCGTCATCGGCCGCGCCGCGCGGTGCGCCGTGCCTCAGCCGCGGGCCCGGCGCATCCGCAGCTCGCGGACGCCCGCGACCAGCAGCACCATGGCGGTGGCACCGGCCGACCACAGCAGCTGCGGGCGGGCCGTGGCGTCCGTCAGCATCAGCACCAGGACGGCGGCCATCGCGATCAGCGCCGCCCAGGTCAGATAGGGGTAGGCCCACATCCGCAGGGTCAGCGTCTGCGGTGCCTCGCGTTCGATACGCGGACGCAGCCGCAGCTGGGAGACGGCGATCAGGCCCCAGACGAACAGCAGCACCGCGCCGACCGCGTTGAGCAGATAGAGGAAGACCGAGTCCGGCCATTCGAGGTTCAGCAGCACCGAGACGAACCCGAAGGCGACCGAGGCCAGGACGGCCCGGCGCGGCACCCCGCCGCGGGACACCGTCAGCAGCGCGCGCGGCGCCTCGCCCCGTTCGGCCAGCGAGAACACCATCCGCGACGAGCCGTAGAGATTGGCGTTCAGCGCGGAGAGCAGTGCCACGAAGACCACGATGTTCATGATCTGCCCGGCGCCCGGCACCCCGATGCTGTCCAGCACGGCGACGTACGGGCTCTTGCCGGGCTCCATCGACGACCACGGCAGCAGCGTCACGATCACCAGCATCGAGCCGACGTAGAAGAAGAGGATGCGCCACACCGCGCTGCGCACCGCCCGGCCCACCGCGCGCACCGGATCGTCGGACTCGGCCGCGGCGATGGTGACGACCTCCAGGCCGCCGAACGCGAAGACCACCGCCAGCACACCGGAGACGACACCGGACCAGCCGTGCGGCAGCAGACCGCCCTGCCCGGTGAGGTTCGCCAGGCCCACCGGCTCGGTCTCCGGCAGCACCCCGAAGATGGCGAGCAGGCTCAGGACGAGGAACAGCACGATCGCGGTGACCTTCAGCGTCGCGAACCAGAACTCGAACTCACCGAAGTTCTTCACCGCGGCCAGGTTGGCGACCGTAAAGACGATCATGAAGATCAGCACCCAGCCCCACTGCGGGACCGCCGGCAGCCAGCCGTTCGCGATCTGGGCCGCGCCGGTGGCCTCCACGGCGAGCACCACGACCAGCAGGAACCAGTACAGCCAGCCGACGCTGAAGCCCGCCCAGCGGCCCAGCGCCCGCTCCGCGTGCACCGAGAACGCGCCGGACGCCGGCATCGCCGACGACATCTCGCCCAGCATCCGCATCACCAGCATGGCCAGCACGCCCGCGATCAGATACGACAGCACGATGCCCGGACCGGCCACCGCGATCCCCGCGCCGGAGCCCACGAACAGCCCCGCGCCGATCACCCCGCCCAGGCCGAGCATGGTCAGATGGCGCTGCTTGAGCCCCGCGGACAGCGGCTCTCGCTCGCCGGCGCCGGCACCGAGCGGGGACTGCCCGGCAGGGGGCGGTGCGTCATGCATGGGCTGGTAACTCTCCCAAGGGGTGGTGGGGACTCCACAGGTCTCCGCGGGGCCCCGACAGTTTCCCCGCAAGCCGTCGGCTACCACAAAACATGCTCCGCGCCCAGGTTTCCGGCGTGATGAGCGTCACGCGACCCGCGCGGGCGCCCGCCACCCCGGCGGGGCCCGGAACCCCGGCCGTTGTTCGGAAGTCTCCAAGCGGGCCGGTGCGGCTTTGTCACCGCCACACGATGATCGCCGGCGGCCCGCTGGACTAACGTCGACGCGTCCCGTCCTGTCCCGGACCCCTCTCTCACCTCGCGGAGTACCGATGAGCACTGCCGCCTTCCCCCGTCCCGGTGCGGTCCTCGCCGATCTGCTGCCGGCCGCCACCGCCTCCCGTGCCCGCGTCCGCGACGCCGCGCTGGTCCTCGGCGGTGCCGCGCTCACCGGCGTCTCGGCCCAGATCGCCGTCCCGGTCCCCGGCTCCCCGGTCCCGGTCACCGGCCAGACCTTCGCCGCCCTGCTGGTCGGCGCCTCGCTCGGCGCCGGCCGCGGTCTGCTCTCCCTCGCGCTGTACGCCCTGGTGGGCATGGCGGGTGTGCCGTGGTTCGCGGGCGGCGCCTCGGGCGCGGGCGGCGCCACCTTCGGCTACGTCCTGGGCATGCTGCTCGCCGCCACCGCCGTGGGCGCGCTGGCCCGCCGCGGCGGCGACCGCGGCGCCCTGCGCACGGCCGGCACGATGGCCGCGGGCACGACCCTGATCTACGCCGTCGGCGTCCCCTACCTCGCGCTGAGCACCGGGATGTCCTTCGGCCAGGCGCTCGCCGCCGGCCTCGTCCCGTTCCTGCTCGGCGACGCCCTCAAGGCGGCGCTGGCGATGGGCGCGCTGCCCACCGCCTGGAAGCTGGCCGGCCGCCGCGGCTGAGCACCCGGCAGCACAGAGGGCGGGGACCGCACCATTCCGGTGCGGTCCCCGCCCTCTGTACTGCCGTCCGGCGACTCTTCGAGCCGTCCGGCGTCACGCGTCCTTGACGGCCTCGGCCTCGGCCTCGCCCTCGGACCGCTCCCGCGGCCGCCGCCGGTCCAGGATCAGCCCGACCGCCAGCACCACCACGGCCGCGACCACCGACAGCACCATCTGCTCGCGCCCGTCCGGGTTGTAGAACATGTAGCCGACGACGAAGACGATCAGCGCGATCGTCGCGTACGTCAGCCACGGGTACAGCCACATCCGCACCGTCAGCCGCTCCGGCATCTCCCGCATGATGATCCGGCGCATCCGCAGCTGCGAGAAGCAGATCACCAGCCACACGAACAGCGCCACCGCACCGGAGGAGTTCAGCAGGAACTGGAAGACGGTGTCCTTCGAGGTGTAGCTGAAGATCGTCGCGATGAAGCCGAAGGCGACCGAGGCCCAGATCGCGACCGCCGGCACCCCGCCCTTGTTGAGCTTCGTGAACGACTTGGGCGCATCGCCGCGCTCGCCGAGCGAGAACGCCATCCGGGAGGCCGTGTAGAGCCCGGAGTTCAGACAGGACAGCACCGCGGTCAGCACCACGATGTCCATGACCGTGCCCGCGTACGGAATCTTCAGCGACTCCAGCACGGCCACGTACGGGCTCTTGACCACCGACGGGTCGTTCCACGGCAGCAGCGTCACGATCACCGCGATCGACCCGATGTAGAAGATCGCGATCCGCCAGATGACGCTGTTGACGGCCTTCCGCACCGCCTGCACCGGGTTCGCCGACTCGCTCGCCGCCAGCGTCACGATCTCGCTGCCCATGAACGAGAAGACCACCAGCAGCATGCCGGAGAGGATCGCGCCCGGCCCGTTCGGCAGGAACCCGCCCTGCCCGGTCAGATTCGTCAGCCCCACCGCCTCGTGCCCCGGCGGCAGCCCGAAGATCGCCAGTGCGCCGACCACGATGAAGACGACGATCGCGACGACCTTGATCCCGGCGAACCAGAACTCGAACTCGCCGAACGAGCCGACCGAGACGAGGTTGGTACCGGTCAGCACGATCATCACCAGCAGCGCCCAGGCCCACTGCGGGACGGCCGGGACCCAGCCGGTGAGGATCGAGGCGGCGGCGGTCGCCTCCACGGCCAGCACGACCGACCAGAAGAACCAGTACAGCCAGCCGATCGTGAAGCCCGCCCAGCGGCCCAGCGCCCGGTCCGCGTACGCGGAGAACGACCCGGAGGTGGGGGAGGCCGCGGCCATCTCGCCCAGCATCCGCATCACCAGGACGACCAGCAGCCCGGTCAGCGCGTAGGAGAGCAGAATGCCGGGCCCGGCGGCCGAGATACCGGCGCCGGAGCCGACGAAGAGACCGGCGCCGATCACCCCGCCGATGGCGATCATCGACAGATGACGGTTCTTGAGTCCTGCCTGGAGCCCGTCCTGCGGCTGGCCTCCGGTCGGTCCGCCGGCCGATGGCCCGGCGGCGGATGCGGCTGTCGTAGTAGGCGGGTGCGCGCCCATGAGCACCGTCCTTCTGGTGGTTCGCGGTGTACGGGTCCCCGCATTAGACGTTGTCGGCGGCCATTACGGAAGACCCGGATCCGGGTCGTATTCGTCACGCTGCGTTGCGTGCAGACCCAGCGGCGCCTACCCGTGAATCGTCGTGCCACACTCATGACCATGCGCGTGTATCTCGGCTCCGACCATGCAGGATTCGACCTCAAGAATCACCTCGTCGAGTGGCTCAAGGCCCACGGCCACGAGCCCGTCGACTGCGGTCCGCACCTCTACGACGCCCAGGACGACTACCCCCCGTTCTGCCTGCGCGCCGCGGAGAAGACCGCCGCCGACCCGGACAGCCTCGGCATCGTCATCGGCGGCTCCGGCAACGGCGAGCAGATCGCCGCCAACAAGGTCAAGGGCGTCCGGGCCGCGCTGGCCTGGAGCGAGGAGACCGCCAGGCTCGGCCGCGAGCACAACGACGCCAACGTCATCTCGGTCGGCGGCCGGATGCACACGCAGGAGGAGGCGACGAGGTTCGTCGAGATTTTCCTCACCACCCCGTACTCCGGTGAGGAGCGCCACACGCGCCGCATCGACATGCTCACCGCGTACGAGACCACCGGTGAGCTCCCCGCCGTCCCCGCCCACCACCCGCAGGGCTGATCCGCCCGCAGCCGTCGCCGCCCGCCCGCCCCGCCCGCCGGGGCGGGCGCGCCCACTGGAGGACACACCGTGCCCGAGGGGCATACCATCCACCGCCTCGCGCTGGACCACCGGGCCCGCTTCGAGGGCACACCGGTCCGGGCCGGCAGCCCGCAGGGGAAGTTCGCGGACGGCGCGGCGCTCATCGACGGCCAGGCCATGGACACCGCCGAGGCGCACGGCAAACACCTCTTCCTCGGCTTCGGACCGGGCCGCTGGGTCCATATCCACCTCGGCCTGTTCGGCAAGCTCGGCTTCGGTGACGCCCCCGCCCCGCCGCCCACCGACACCGTCCGGCTGCGCCTGGCCGGCCCCCGCGGCTACGCTGATCTGCGCGGCCCCACCACCTGCGCGCTGATCACCGACGCCGAGAAGCAGGCGATACACGACCGGCTCGGCCCCGACCCGCTGCGCCCCGGGGACGACGGCGAGCGCGCCTGGCGGCGCATCGCGCGCAGCCGTACGGCCATCGCGGCGCTGCTGCTCGACCAGAAGATCATCGCGGGTGTGGGCAACGTCTACCGCG
Organism: Streptomyces sp. x-80; assembly: GCF_046549095.1. Classification (NCBI taxonomy): domain Bacteria; kingdom Bacillati; phylum Actinomycetota; class Actinomycetes; order Kitasatosporales; family Streptomycetaceae; genus Streptomyces; species Streptomyces sp. x-80. Next base: position 346,557 of record NZ_JAJPWM010000007.1, on the reverse strand, counting down.
CCGAGGTCCTCTTCCGGCACGGCATCGACCCCTACCGCGCCGGCCGCGACCTCACCCGCGCCGAATGGGACGCCGTCTGGGCCGACCTGGCCGCCCTGATGCGCGAGGGCGTCCGCCACAACCGCATCGACACCGTCCGCCCCGAGCACCTGCCGGAGGCGATGGGCCGCCCGCCGCGGGTCGACGACCACGGCGGCGAGGTGTACGTCTACCGCCGCGCCCGGCAGCGCTGCCACATCTGTGGCGACGAGATCCGCACCGCCGGTCTCGCCGCCCGCAACCTCTTCTGGTGCCCGGGGTGCCAGCCGGCGGCGGGCGGCGCCGGGACCTGAACCGGCGCGCGGCGGCGCCCGGACGTCCGGACGCCGCCCGGAACGGCTAGAAGCCGTGCGGCAGCCACGGCGCGGCGCCGGAGCCGAACGCCACCGACGCCGCGGTCGGCGCGCCGGGCCGCAGCTCCCGCACCCGGCCCGCCGCCGCCAGCGCGACGAGCGAGAACCCGCCCAGATAGACGCTGCCCAACTCCCGTACGGACAGCGCCAGATCGGCCGCGTCCGTGGTCCGCGAACAGACCGCGCCCTTCTCGTCGCCGGTCAGCCGCCAGCGCCCCTCGTTCCACGGACAGAACGGGTCCGTGACATCCAGCACCACGTCCACCGGCGTCTGGTACGTCCGCGCCGCCAGCGCCTCGCCCACGTCCACCAGCCGTACGAACAGCGACTCCCGGATCCCGATCCGGCAGCGCCGCATGTCCGCCACCAGGTGCAGCAGCGGATCGTCCACCGGCCGGTTGGGCACCGTCACCGACGACGTCAGGTCGATCCCGAACAGATAGCGCCACAGCGCCGCGTACACCACCGGGTCCAGCGCCTCGACGTGCCGGACCTGCACCGTCCCGCACGGCCCCGAGTGGTCCCACTCCGGCTTGACCGCGTAGCGCGCGTAACCCCGCACCTCGCCGTCCACCTCGGCCAGCACGCACTGCAACTCCCCGGCGCCGTTGCGTTCGCTCTTCGGGTCGAGTGTGGCCAGCCGCTCCCAGCCGGGCCGCCGCGCGAGCATCCCGGGACGGGCCGGCACCAGCCGGGCGTAGACCCGCTCGCACTCCGCCAGCCCGTCGGCCGGGTCCACCAGCCGCAGCCGTACGCCGTCCACGCCCGGCAGCTCCGGGGGCGCCAGCCGCAGTGTGTCGACCGTCACCCGCATGTCCTGGGTGGCCGCGCCGTAGCCGAACCGCCCGTAGATCGCCGGCTCCGAGGCGGTCAGCACCGCCAGCGCCTCGCCCCGCTCGCGGACGTCCGCCAGCTGGTGCCGCATCATCGACCGCAGCACCCCGCGCCTGCGGTGCGTCGGCTGCACGCTGACCATCGTGACGCCGGCCGCCGGCACCTCGGCGCCGCCCGGCACCGTCAGCCCGAAGGAGAAGGCCCCGGCCGTGCCGACGCAGTCCGCGCCGTCCCAGACCCCGAGCGAGCGCTCGGTCTCCGTGAGGTCCCGCCAGATGTCGCGTTCCTCGGGCGGTTCGCCGGGTCCGCCGAACGCCAGCTCAAGTTTTCCGTACCACATGTCCCATTCGGCGGGACGCAACTGTCGCAACTCTGTCGTCATGGGTCATCCCTAGCAAAGCGCTCTCCGGCCGCGCGACCGGATTTCGAACGGGATTTCCCGGCAATTGCGCCGGGGCGACGTGCGGCGAATCGACGCACCGCCGAACGGGTGGATAAGGTCCCAGAGCGATGGCAAGCGGTCCAGGAGCGGAACCCCTGACGGCCCGGCTGCACAAGGCTGCACACCGGGCCCGCATCGGTGTGCGCAAAGCCGGGGTCGACTACTTCCGCGGCGACGGCTCCGACTGGATCGCGCTGGCCGCTCTCCTGCTGTCCATTCCCGCCATCGCCGCCGGTACGCTCTGGCGCCCCGACTGGATCGCACCGACCGCCCTGGTCCTGCCGGTCGTCGCCGGCGGACTGCTGCTGCGGCCCGCCAACCTCCTCACTCTGTACGGCACCTCCGCGGGCGCGCTGATCGTCGAGGCCGCGCTGCTCGGCCCGTACGACGAGGGACCGGACCGGATCACCCCGGGCACGGTCCTGGTCGTCGCCGCGGTCGGGCTCTTCGGGCTGCTGATCGCGCAGTTCCGCAGCCGGGTCGGGGTGCCCTGGCGGCGCGGCGGCACCATGCTCTTCGACCTGCGCGAGCGGATCCGGGTGCAGAGCAAGCTGCCCAAACTGCCCGCGGGCTGGCACCACGAGATGGCGCTGCGGCCGGCCGGCGGACAGTCCTTCTCCGGCGACTTCGTGGTGGCCTCGCGCACCCAGGGCGGCAACATCCTCGAAGTCGTGCTGACCGATGTCTCCGGCAAGGGGATGGACGCGGCCTCCCGCGCCCTGCTGCTGTCCGGCGCGTTCGGCGGTCTGGTGGGCTCGTTGCCGCCGCACGGCTTCCTGCCCGCGGCCAACGGCTATCTGCTGCGCCAGGACTGGGACGAGGGGTTCGCGACCTCCATCCATCTCGTCCTCGACCTGGAGTCCGGCGACTACGAACTCCTCTCGGCCGGCCATCTGCCGGCCCTCCAGCTCAGCGCGGGCACCGGCCGCTGGGAGGAGAAGTCGGGGGAGGGGCCGCTGCTCGGGGTCTACGACGGCGCCCAGTTCGACCCGGTCAAGGGCACGCTGCGGTCCGGCGACGTCCTGATGCTGTTCACCGACGGTCTGGTGGAGGCCGCCGACCGCGATATCGCGGAGGGCATCGACCGGCTGACCGGTGAGGCCGACCGCTATGTCGCCGGCGGCTTCGCGGGCGCCGCCTGGCATCTGATCGAGGCCGTCGCCAAGGACGTCAACGACGACCGGGCGCTGCTGCTGATCTGCCGCGACGGGTGACGGCCGAGATCCCCGGAGAGCGCCGGCCGGGGCGGGCTTCCGGGCGGGACGGCACCGCGCCGCCCCGCCCGGCTCCCTGAGTCTCCGTCAGTGCCCCACCGCGAGCGGTGTGCGCCCCGACGTGCCCGTCGGACCGCCGTCCGGCCCGCCGCCGTCCGCGCCCCGGCCCGGCAGAACGCGCGCCAGCAGGCCCGAGCGGCCGGCGGCCAACGGGCCGAGCACGGCGAGAATCAGGACATAGCCCGCGATGAACGGGGAGAGCCGCTCGTCGAGTCCGGCGCTCGCCGCCATCGTCGCCAGGATCAGCGCGAACTCGCCACGGGCGAGCAGCGCGGTGGCGATATTCGCGGCCGGGCCCCGCCCGAAGGCGTAGATCCGGGCGGCGACCAGCCCCGCGAACACGTTCATCAGCAGCGTCAGCGCGACCGCGATCAGCACCGGCCACAGGACCGTGGGCAGGTCACCGGGGTCGATGGAGAGCCCGAAGGCGAAGAAGAAGATCGCCCCGAACGCGTCCCGCAGCGGGTGCACCAGTGCGCGGATCCGCTCACCGGAACTCGTACTGCCCAGCATCAGACCGACCATGAACGCGCCGATGGCATCCGCGACGCCGAACCATTCGGAGACCCCGGCGACCAGTACCGCGGCGCCGAGGAAGGAAATCACCAGGAGTTCGTTGTCCTTGGTGGCGATGAGCTTGCCGATGACCCTGGTGCCCCAGCGGGCGGCCGCCGCGAGCAGCAGCAGGAAGCCGAAGGCTTTGCCCGCGTCCAGCGCGGCCGAGCCGAGCGAGTCGGCACCGGAGATCACCGGTTGCAGCGCGGCCAGGTAGAGCGCCAGGAAGATGTCCTCGACGACGATGATGCCGAGGATCGGCTTGGTCTCGGGGTTGCCGAGCCGCCCCGTGTCCACCAGGACCTTGGTGACGATCGCGGACGACGAGATACCGAGCACCCCGGCGAGCACCAGCGCCTCGGACGTGCCCCAGCCGAGCAGGAAGCCGAAGCCGAGACCCGCGCCGACGTTCAGCGCCAGATACGCGCCGCCGGCCAGCGCCATCCGGCGGCCGCCTTCTTTGAGGTCGTCCACATGGAATTCGAGGCCGAGGTAGAAGAGCAGCAGGACCAGGCCCAGCAGGGAGAGCATTTCCAGGTCGTGCGGGTCGGCGACCAGCACGATGCCGGGGGTGTTCGGGCCGAGCAGGATCCCGGCCAGGATGAACAGGGGGATCGTCGGCAGCCCGATCCGGCCGCCGATCCGGGCGAGCACGGCGGCGGCCAGAAAGGCCCCGCCCATGGCGATGAGAGTCTGAGCGTGTCCGATAGCTCCTCCAACGGTGCGGCCGTACGGCAAAACAGATAGACGGTCAAGGGGGAGTCAAGAATGCGTCAGTAATTAGTTTACCAAACGACTTTCCGGGTGCACTGAAGGGTCCCCGCCGGGAGGGTGTCCGGTGTCGGGGGCCGGAGTTCGGGATGTCACGAAAGGCGCATTCGCCATCGCGCACTGCGCGGCGGGGCGCGCCCCGTACCGCATCACTTATCGGCCACTCGCAGCGAAATGATCCGGCCGAATTGCCGGCGCCGGACGGGTCGTGATGCTCCCGCGCTCAGGGTGCCGTCCGCCGCCCGCCCATCGTCAACGGCCCGGCCTCCGGGTGCCCCGCACAGCCTTCGCGGAGGCGAATCGAGCAAAGCCTTGGCCGATGATTCGTCACTCGCCTGCACTGGGCAGCGAGTTGGTGGCACGATGGGGACAGCGGGGGTGTGCACGGCTGCACGCTCCCAAGGCCGGTGAGGCGTTCCGACCAGGGGTGTGATCAGTTGTGGCTCTTTCGCTGTCAGTGGTGCTGCTGTTGGGAATCGTGCTGATCGTGCTGATCCGCGGGAAGTCGATCAAGGCGGGCCCCGCGCTGGTCGCCATTCTCTTCGGCTTCTTCCTCGCCTCCAGCGGAGTGGCGCCCTCGATCAATAAATTCCTCACCTCCATCGCGGACACCATCAACCACATCACCTTCTAGGCGGGCCCGGCGCCGTCCTCGCGGGCCATCGCCTCGCGTACGGCCTCCTCGCTGCGGGCCACCAGCGCCGATCCGTCATCAGCCGTGATGATCGGCCGCTGGATCAGCCGGGGATGTGCCGCCAGCGCCGCGATCCACCGCTCACGCGCGGCGCCGGTGCGCTCCCACTCCCCGAGCCCCAGCTCCGCCGCCTCGGCCTCCTGGAGCCGGGTGATGTCCCACGGCTCCAGCCCCAGCCGCGCCAGCACGTCCCGCAGCTCCGGCGCGGTCGGCGGGTCCTCCAGATATCTGCGCACGGTGTACTGCGCGTCCCCCGCGTCGAGGATCTGCACGGCCGAACGGCACTTGGAACACGCGGGATTGAGCCAGATCTCCATGACCGGACACCCTAGTGGCCCGCGCTTCGGGGTGGACGTGGGCCGAAGAAGCCCGGCCGCGGCCGGCGACACCCCCGCAACGCAGAAAACCCCAGGCCGTGACCTGGGGTTTTCCTTCGATGAGCGGGCGACGGGAATCGAACCCGCGTAGCCAGTTTGGAAGACTGGGGCTCTACCATTGAGCTACGCCCGCGAGCGCCACCGGTCACAGGACCTCGGCACGCAGTGCATCGTAGCGGGTCGTGGCGGTCCGCCGCACACCGGAGTCGCGGCCGGAACCGCACAGCACCGCCCGGCGGCCGCCGCGCCCGAGCGGTCGCGGAGTTCCCGCCGGAGCCCCGGCCGGCGGTGCCCGGACAGCTGGCAGTCGCACGGCCTGCGGCCATGTACCCTACGTGTCGCACCGACGGGGTGTGGCGCAGCTTGGTAGCGCGTCCGCTTTGGGAGCGGAAGGTCGTCGGTTCGAATCCGGCCACCCCGACCAGCAGTACCTCCGGCAGTGCCCCGGCAGTGTTCCGGCGGCAGCCATCTCATGCATCTCATGAACCCGTAGTCCCGCCCGGGGCGGCGACGGCCGCGTTCCGCCGTGGACGGCGGCAGCGGGGGAGCGGCAGGCCGAGGTCGCATTGTGGGCGTCCTCGTCCTTGCGGTTACTATGCAAGCTGCGTGCCCGTGTGTCTCTGTACCGGGCGCGATCGGCCGGGGCCTGAAACATCAGGTATCGGAAGATCTCAAGCAGAACCCCAGAAGTCAGCCCCAAGGAGACCGAACCGTGAAGAGCGCCGTGGAGACCCTGAACCCGACCCGGGTTCGGCTCACTGTCGAGGTGCCCTTCGAGGAGCTCAAGGACAGCCTCGACGCGGCGTACAAGAAGATCAACCAGCAGGTCACGGTGAAGGGCTTCCGCAAGGGCAAGATCCCGGCCCGCGTCATCGACCAGCGGTTCGGCCGTGGCGCCGTGCTGGAGGAGGCCGTCAACGACGCGCTCCCGAAGTTCTACACCGAGGCGGTCAACGAGGGTGAGCTGAACGTCCTCGGCCAGCCCGAGGTCGACATCACCGAGCTGAAGGACGGCGAGCTGCTGGCCTTCACCGCCGAGGTCGACATCCGCCCCGTCCTGGAGATCCCGGACTACTCCGGCATCGAGGTCGAGGTCGACGCCGTGACGGTGTCGGACGAGGACATCGACAAGTCCGTCGAGCAGCTGCGTGAGCGCTTCGCCTCGACCTCCCCGGTCGAGCGCGCCGCCCAGGACGGCGACGTCCTGACGCTGGACCTCGAGGCCAAGGTGGACGGCGAGGTCCTGCCGGACGGCGTCGCCCAGGGCGTCAGCTACACCATCGGCTCCGGTGAGCTCCTCGACGGCATCGACGAGGCCGTCAAGGGCCTGGAGGCCGGCGGCAGCGCCACCTTCACCTCCGAGCTCAAGGGCGGCTCCGCCCAGGGTAAGGAGGCCGAGGTCAAGGTCGACGTCACCGCCGTCGCGGCCCGTGAACTGCCCGCGCTGGACGACGACTTCGCGCAGCTGGCGAGCGAGTTCGACACCCTCGACGAGCTCAAGGCCGACAGCGCCAAGCGCCTTGAGCAGATGAAGAAGTACGACCAGGCCACCCAGGCGCAGGAGAAGGTCCTGGACGAGCTGCTCAAGCTCGTCGAGGTGCCGCTCCCCGAGAAGCTGCTCGCGGACGAGATCCAGACCCGCAAGCACAACCTGGAGCACCACCAGCTCGGCCAGATGGGCCTCGACCTCGCGAAGTACCTGGAGATCCAGGGCAAGTCCGAGGAAGAGTTCGACGCCGAGACCAAGGAGCAGGCCGAGAAGGGCATCAAGACCCAGTTCATCCTGGACGAGCTGGTCAACAAGGAGAAGCTGAACGTCAGCCAGGAGGAGCTCACCGAGCACCTCATGCGCCGCGCGCAGTCCTCCGGCATGTCCCCCGACCAGTTCGCGCAGGCCGTCGTCGAGGGCGGCCAGGTGCCGATGCTCGTCGGCGAGGTCGCCCGCGGCAAGGCGCTCGCGGTGGTCGTCGAGGCCGCCACGGTCAAGGACAGCAACGGTGAGCTCATCGAGCTGGACGACGAGGAGGAGGCGGAGGAGACCGCCGAGTCCGTGGTCGCCGCCGCCGAGGGCACCGACGAGGCCAAGGCCGAGGAGAAGACCGGCGCCTGAACCCAGGCCGCCGCACCCCTTCCCTGAGTACGGGCCCGAACGCGCACGTCCGCGTGTTCGGGCCCGTATCGCATCCCGGCCCGGTGAGCCTGCGCTCACAGCGAACAGTTCTCAATGCGGGATGGCGTTGTCCGACCTGCGCGTTAGGGTCCGTAGATACGAGGGCAGGGGAGTCCCTGAAACCGCGCCGGGGGCACTCGCACGGCGCGCTCCCCACGCCCCGGCAGACGACGCTGAGACGGTCTCGAACCGTCCGACAACGAGCAGGTGGACACGTGACGATCCCGATGCCTTCCGCCGCCGCTGAGCCGACCTCCGGTGGCCTCGGCGACCAGGTCTACAACCGGCTGCTCGGCGAGCGGATCATCTTCCTCGGCCAGCAGGTCGACGACGACATCGCCAACAAGATCACCGCGCAGCTGCTTCTCCTCGCCGCGGACCCGGACAAGGACATCTTCCTCTACATCAACTCCCCGGGCGGCTCGATCTCGGCCGGCTTGGCGATCTACGACACCATGCAGTACATCAAGAACGACGTGGTGACGATCGCCATGGGCCTCGCCGCCTCGATGGGGCAGTTCCTGCTGAGCGCCGGCACCCCGGGCAAGCGCTTCGCGCTGCCCAACGCGGAGATCCTCATCCACCAGCCCTCCGCCGGTCTGGCCGGCTCCGCGACGGACATCAAGATCCACGCCGAGCGGCTGCTGCACACCAAGAAGCGGATGGCCGAGCTGACCGCCTTCCACACCGGCCAGACCGTCGAGCGCATCACCCACGACTCCGACCGCGACCGCTGGTTCTCCGCCGACGAGGCGAAGGAGTACGGCCTCATCGACGACGTCATGACCTCCGCCGCAGGCGTTCCGGGCGGGGGCGGCACCGGGGCCTGAGCCCCGCACCAATCGCCCCACAGCCGAGCCCAGCCCACTTGATCGCCACCAGGACGGTGAACACCACGATGAACAACTTCCCCGGCAGCGGCCTGAACGCGGGCCCCGTGTCCGAGTTTTCCGGTCCTCGGGCCGAGTCCCGCTACATCGTTCCGCGCTTCGTCGAGCGCACCTCGCAGGGCGTCCGCGAGTACGACCCGTACGCGAAGCTCTTCGAGGAGCGGGTGATCTTCCTCGGCGTGCAGATCGACGACGCCTCGGCCAACGACGTCATGGCGCAGCTGCTGTGCCTGGAGTCGATGGACCCGGACCGGGACATCTCGATCTACATCAACTCGCCCGGTGGCTCCTTCACGGCGCTCACCGCGATCTACGACACGATGCAGTTCGTGAAGCCCGACATCCAGACGGTCTGCATGGGCCAGGCGGCCTCCGCCGCGGCCGTGCTGCTCGCGGCCGGCACCCCCGGCAAGCGGATGGCGCTGCCGAACGCCCGGGTACTGATCCACCAGCCGTACAGTGAGACCGGCCGCGGCCAGGTCTCCGACCTGGAGATCGCCGCGAACGAGATCCTGCGGATGCGTTCGCAGCTGGAGGACCTGCTGGCCAAGCACTCCTCCACGCCGATCGAGAAGATCCGGGACGACATCGAGCGCGACAAGATCCTGACCGCGGAGGAGTCCTTGGCGTACGGTCTGGTCGACCAGATCGTCTCGACGCGGAAGACGACCGCGTCGGTCTGATCGCGGTCTGCGCGAGTTGAGCCGGAGAGTCGCCCCCTTGGACCGAGTGAACCGAGTCGGTCCAAGGGGGGCCCGTACGGGGGGCCCGGCAAGGTACCGTCGATAGGCAAGCACCAGGGTCCGTGGAGCAATGCGGATCCCAGGCGAAGGGGAAGCACCTCGTGGCACGCATCGGTGACGGCGGCGACCTGCTCAAGTGCTCATTCTGCGGGAAGAGCCAGAAGCAGGTGAAGAAGCTCATCGCGGGACCTGGTGTGTACATCTGCGACGAGTGCATCGACCTCTGCAACGAAATCATCGAGGAGGAGCTCGCCGAGACCTCCGAGGTGCGGTGGGAGGAACTCCCCAAGCCCCGGGAGATCTACGAGTTCCTCGAGGGCTATGTCGTGGGCCAGGCGCCCGCCAAGAAGGCGCTCTCGGTGGCCGTCTACAACCACTACAAGCGGGTGCAGGCGGGCGAGAACGGCGGCGGCCGCGGCGACGAGGGCATCGAGCTCGGCAAGTCCAACATCCTGCTGCTCGGCCCGACCGGCTCCGGCAAGACGCTGCTCGCGCAGACGCTCGCCCGGATGCTGAACGTCCCCTTCGCGTTCGCCGACGCGACGGCGCTGACCGAGGCGGGCTATGTCGGCGAGGACGTCGAGAACATCCTCCTCAAGCTCATCCAGGCCGCGGACTTCGACATCAAGAAGGCCGAGACCGGCATCATCTACATCGACGAGATCGACAAGGTCGCCCGGAAGAGCGAAAACCCGTCGATCACGCGTGACGTCTCCGGTGAGGGCGTCCAGCAGGCGCTGCTGAAGATCCTGGAGGGCACCACCGCCTCCGTACCGCCGCAGGGCGGCCGCAAGCACCCGCACCAGGAGTTCATCCAGATCGACACGACGAACGTGCTGTTCATCGTGGGCGGCGCGTTCGCCGGACTGGAGAAGATCATCGAGGCCCGGTCCGGCACCAAGGGCATCGGCTTCGGCGCCACGATCCGCTCCAAGCGCGAGATCGAGTCCAAGGACCAGCTCCAGGAGGTCATGCCGGAGGACCTGGTGAAGTTCGGGATGATCCCGGAGTTCATCGGCCGTCTCCCGGTCCTCACCTCGGTGCACAACCTCGACCGCGAGGCCCTGCTCCAGATCCTGGTCGAGCCGCGCAACGCCCTCGTCAAGCAGTACCAGCGGCTCTTCGAACTCGACGGTGTGGAGCTGGACTTCGACCGCCCGGCGCTGGAGGCCATCGCGGACCAGGCCATCCTGCGCGGCACCGGCGCCCGGGGCCTGCGCGCCATCATGGAAGAGGTCCTGATGTCCATGATGTACGAGGTTCCCTCCCGCAAGGACGTCGCCCGCGTCGTCATCACCGAGGAGGTCGTCCACTCCAACGTGAACCCGACGCTGGTGCCGCGGAACCGCGGCGAGTCCGGCGAACCGCACGAGAAGAGCGCGTAGCGCGCGCACCTCGCGGGCACGTACGAACGGAGCCGCCCGGCAGCGATCACGCTGCCGGGCGGCTCCGTCATATGCGGTGTGGCCCGGACTACTTGATTTCCTGCCGGACCTCATTGCGGATCTTGGCGGTCTTCTCGGCGAGGTCCTTGGCGCCGGGCGCCTGGGTGGCGGTGCCACCCGTGGGCGAGGGCGCGGCCGGGACCGCCTGGACCACGCCGAGGGCGCTGCTGTCACCCCAGATGCAGACGGAGACGTCGGAGGACATCGTCATACCGCCCGCCGAGGCCGAGACCTTCAGCGTCTTGCACTTCAGCACCGTGCCGTCGAAGCCGCTCGGGGAGTACTTGGTCACCGGCGTGACCGTCTCCAGCTTGGCCTGACGGCTTCCCAGGGCCTCCTGCTGGCTTTTCTCGACCTGGGTGAACATCTGGTCCACGGCCGTCTCGGGGTTGGCGACCTTGCCGTAGGCGCCCGAGACATGGACCTTCAGCTTGGCGGTGTTCTCGTAGGCGCCGCTGACGCCCTTGGCCTCCGTGATGCCCAGTGCCTTGGTCGTCCTGTCGTTGCGGAGGTCCTCCTCGCCGCCGGAGCCGGCGCCGGCCGCCTTGTGGAACTCCCCGCTCAGCAGGCTCTCCGGCAGCGCGATCTTGTACGGCTTCACATCGCCGCCCGAGCCGAAGACGAAGTACGCGCCCACGCCGATCGCCGCGACGACGGCCACCGCGCCGACGATCAGGCCGATCTTCTTGCCCTTGCCGCCGCCCTCCGGCGGGCCCTGGGGGAGGGCGCCGTACGGGGTCTGCTGACCGTAGGGCGCCGGCTGCTGGGGCGGCTGGCCGTACGGCGGCTGCTGGCCGTAGGGGGGCTGCTGGGGGTAGCCGGGCTGCCCGCCCTGCTGGGGATAGCCGTAGCCCTGCTGCTCAGGCATCTGACCGCCCTGCTGAGGAGATACCGGACCGCCCTGCTGCGGGTAGCCGTATCCGGGCTGCGGGGCCGGCGGCTGCTGCGGCGGCTGGCCGTACGGACCCGGCTGCTGCGGCGGCTGGCCGTACGGACCCGGCTGCGGGGGCTGCTGGCCGTACGGGCCCGGAGGCGGCTGGTTGAAGCTCATGGAACGGTTCCCCTCGTGACAACTGATGGCAGCGGACGCTTCGTGCGTGCTGTCCGTGATGTTCATGCGCTGCCGACATCCTGTACGACGCCGCTGACAGCGGGCGCCCCGGGGGCGAAACCGATTCGAACCTGCGACATCCCCGCCCGTACACTGTGCGTCGTGACCGAGAACACTCAGCAGAGCAACCACAGCGCCCCCGAACTGCCGACTCAGTACACGCCGGCCGACGTAGAGGGGCCGCTGTACGAGCGCTGGGTAGAGCGGGGTTACTTCGACGCCGACGAGAAGAGCGAGAAGCCGCCGTACACCGTCGTCATCCCGCCGCCGAACGTCACGGGCTCCCTGCACCTGGGGCACGCCTTCGAGCACACGCTCATCGACGCGCTCACCCGCCGTAAGCGGATGCAGGGCTTCGAGACGCTGTGGCAGCCGGGCATGGACCACGCCGGTATCGCCACTCAGAACGTCGTCGAGCGCGAGCTGGCCAAGGAGGGCGTCTCCCGCGACGACCTGGGCCGCGAGGCGTTCGTCGAGCGGGTCTGGCAGTGGAAGAACGAGTCCGGCGGGCAGATCTCCGGGCAGATGCGCCGGCTCGGCGAGGGCGTCGCGTGGTCGCGCGAGCGCTTCACGATGGACGAGGGCCTCTCCCAGGCCGTCCAGACGATCTTCAAGCGGCTCTACGACGACGGCCTGATCTACCGCGCCGAGCGCATCATCAACTGGTGCCCGCGCTGTATGACCGCCATCTCGGACATCGAGGTCGAGTACCAGGACGACGACGGCGAGCTCGTCTCGATCCGGTACGGCGAGGGTGACACCGCCATCGTCGTCGCCACGACGCGGGCCGAGACGATGCTCGGTGACACCGCGGTCGCGGTCCACCCCGAGGACGCGCGGTACGCCCATCTCGTGGGCACCGAGATCGAGTTGCCGCTGACCGGCCGCCGTATCCCGGTCGTCGCGGACGAGCACGTCGACCCGGAGTTCGGCACCGGCGCGGTCAAGGTCACCCCGGCCCACGACCCGAACGACTTCGAGATCGGCCGCCGGCACGATCTGCCCCACATCTCCGTCCTCGACGAGCGCGGGGTCATCACCGCACACGGCCCGTTCCAGGGCCTGGACCGCTTCGAGGCCCGGTCGGCGATCGTCGCCGCGCTGCGCGCCGAGGGCCGGATCGTCGCCGAGAAGCGCCCGTACACGCACTCCGTCGGGCACTGCTCGCGCTGCAAGACCACCATCGAACCGCGGCTGTCCATGCAGTGGTGGGTCAAGGTCGGCCCGCTGGCGAAGGCCGCCGGTGACGCGGTCCGCAGCGGCGAGGTCACCATCCACCCCCAGGAGATGGAGTCCCGCTACTTCGGCTGGGTCGACAACCTCCACGACTGGTGCATCTCGCGGCAGCTGTGGTGGGGCCACCGCATCCCGGTCTGGTACGGGCCGGACGGCGAGACCGTCTGCGTCGGACCGGACGACGAGGTGCCGGCCGGCGAGGGCTGGACGCAGGAGACGGATGTCCTGGACACCTGGTTCTCGTCCGGGCTGTGGCCGTTCTCCACGCTCGGCTGGCCCGAGCGGACCCCGAGCCTGGAGAAGTTCTATCCGAACTCGGTCATCGTCACCGGCTACGACATCCTGTTCTTCTGGGTCACCCGGATGATGATGTTCGGCCTCTACGCGATGGACGGCACCCCGCCGTTCCGCACCATCGTGCTGCACGGCATGGTCCGCGACCAGTTCGGCAAGAAGATGTCCAAGTCCTTCGGGAACGCGGTCAACCCGCTGGACTGGATGGACGCCTACGGCTCCGACGCCCTCCGGTTCACCCTCGCCCGCGGCGCCAACCCGGGCATCGACGTCCCGATCGGCGAGGACTGGGTCCAGGGATCGCGCAACTTCGCCAACAAGATCTGGAACGCGACGCGCTTCGCGCTGATGAACGGCGCGACCGTCGAGGGCGCACTGCCGCCGGCCGAGCAGCTGTCGGCGACCGACCGGTGGATCCTCTCCCGGCTCAACTCGGTCGTCACCGAGGTGGACGCGTACTACGAGGACTACCAGTTCGCGAAGGTGTCGGACACCCTCTTCCACTTCGCGTGGGACGAGGTCTTCGACTGGTACGTCGAGCTGTCCAAGACCACCTTCATGGCGGGCGGACCGGCCGCCGACGCCTCGCGCCGGGTGCTGGGCGAGGTGCTGGACGTCACGCTGCGCCTGCTGCACCCGATCGTCCCGTTCGTCACCGAGACCCTGTGGACGACGCTGACCGGCGGCGAGTCGCTCGTCATCGCCGACTGGCCGGTGGACTCCGGCTTCCGGGACGCGGCGGCGGAGCGGGAGATCGGCACCGTCCAGCAGGTCGTCACGGAGGTCCGCCGGTTCCGCTCCGACCAGGGGCTCCAGCCGGGCCAGAAGGTCCCCGCGAAGCTGGACCTGTCCGGTACGGCGCTGGCGGCGCACGAGGCGGCGATGCGTGCGCTGCTGCGGCTCCAGCCGGCCGGTGACGACTTCAACGCCACCGCCTCCCTGCCGGTCGCGGGCGCCACGGTCGCCCTGGACCTGTCCGGCGCCATCGACGTCGACGCCGAGCGCAAGCGGCTGACGAAGGACCTGGCCGGCGCGGAGAAGGAACTGGCGCAGACGACGGCCAAGCTGGGCAACGAGGCGTTCCTCGCCAAGGCGCCGGAGCAGGTCAAGGACAAGATCCGTACGCGTCAGGCCGCCGCCGAGGCCGATATCGAGCGGCTCTCCGCGCAACTGGCGTCGTTGCCGCAGGGCTGAACCGGAACGGTTGAACCGCCGCTGTCAGTGGGGTCTGCTCCACTGGCAGCGGCGGTTTTTCCTTGCGTCAGCGGGGGTGTGCCGGACCCGGCCGCTGCGGGTAGGGACAAGGCGCGGCCGGCTCCGCGGGAGCTGAGGTGTCGTCCAGGCCCTCGTGCTCGGCGCGCGGGGGCCTGCGCCGTCCCCGTATCCCGCCGCGTCCGCCCCGCTCCCGTACCGGCCACAGCAGGACGTACGCCGTCGAGACGGCCACGAACGCCAGCCGGATGAAGCCGCGCACCGAATCGTCGGGGACGACGAAGACGCTGCCGTAGAGGATGAGCAGGGCCAGCCAGCTCCACCAGGGGACCAGCCGGCGCTGGCCGATGACGTCCCACAGCAGGGTGCCGAGCAGCACGGACGCGGTGTAGTACGTGTAGACGCTCGGGTCCAGCACGATGCGGGCGTTGGCGCCCAGCAGGACCACCGCGGCCCAGCGCCCGCGCCACACGGCCACGCAGCCCAGCGCCAGCCCCAGCGCGGCCTGCGCGGGCCGGTCCCAGCCGGGGGTTTCCGGGTCGCCGACGCCCAGCCAGCGCAGCGCGGACGCCGGATGGTTGGGGATGGCGAACTGCGCCGCGGCGAAGGACCGCGAGTCGCCGATGAAGAACGGCAGCCAGGCGACGGCGACCAGCCCCCCGCACCACAGGGCCGCGCGCAGCCACTTCTCCTTCGGGAGGGCGAGCAGCAGCGGGACGAACGCCAGCGCGGTCGGTTTGGAGTCCATGGCCAGCGCCAGGCAGGCGCCGGTGAGGACGGCGCTGCCACGGGTGACGGACCGTACGGCGAGGGCGGTGAAGAACAGCGCGAGGACGTCGTCGAGATGCCCGAAGCGGACCGCGACCTCGATCCACATGGGGATGAAGGCCAGTCCGGCGATCAGGACGCGCTGCCGCAGCCGCTGGTGGTTGGTGCCGGTGCCCAGGAAGTGGTGGGCGGCGCTGCGGCCCGCCAGTACCACGATGACCAGGCCGAGCAGCGACATCAGGGCCGCGGCCAGGAACTGCCCGGTGGCCTCGGGGAAGGGGTTGAACAGACCGGCCACCAGGAAGCTGATGGGGCCCATCTGGAGTTCGGGGTGGTGGGCGTAGAGGTTGAGCCCGCCGGTGCCGTCGCCGGCCGTGCCCTGGTAGATCAGCTCGCCGCCGGTGCGCAGATAGTGCCAGGAGAAGCCGCCGTGCGGTTCGACCACGGCGAACCACAGCACGGTCCACGCGGTGAGCAGTATGAGATGCATCCGCTGACTGATTGCCGGCACTCGTCTTCAGCTCCTGCTTCCCCGTGGGGTCCTGTCGTGTGAAAGGGCGGGGCGCGTACAGAGCCCGCCGTCGAAGAGGGCGGAACGCGGCAAAGAGTTGTCTCGGCGGCCCGGCCGGTCGCTCTCATCGCCCTCTCATGGGGCTCTCATGAAGGCGAGGCACGGTGGAGCGGATTGCCGATGTTTCCGGCAAAGCCGTACATCCGGTACCGCCGCACCCCGGCGGCGCCGTATCCCCGGCACCGCCGTCCGCCGAGCACCGAGGAGCCGCGCCGCTCATGAACAAACCCCTGCGACGGATCTCGGTCTGCTGTCTGATCCTGGTGCTCGCGCTCATGGGGTGGGTGACCTGGATCCAGGGCGCCAAGGCGAGCACGTACGAGGAGGATCCGCACAACCCGCGGGTGGCGATCGGCAGGTACGCCGCGCCGCTGGGGAACATCCTCGTCGACGGGCAGCCGGTCACCGGCTCCACCGCGACCTCCTCCGACCTCAGGTACAAGCGGACGTACCAGAACGGCCCGCTGTACGCACCGGTCACCGGCTTCGCCTCGCAGATCTACGGCAGCAACCAGCTGGAGAGCCTCTACGGCGACGTCCTGGACGGCTCCGACAGCCGGTTGCAGAACCCCGTCGACACGCTGACGCGCCAGCGGGCCAAGGGCGGTGACGTGGCGACCACCATCGACTCCGCGGTACAGGAGGCCGGCTACCGGGCGCTCGGCGGCAAGACGGGCGCGGCGGTCGCCCTGGACCCGGCGACCGGCCGGATCCTGGGGATGGTCAGCACCCCGTCGTACGACCCGGGGACGTTCGCCGGGTCGGGCGGCGCCGACCAGCGGGCGTGGCAGGCGCTGGCGGCGGACAAGAGCAAGCCCGATCTCAACCGCGCGCTGCGCCAGCCGCTGCCGCCCGGTTCGACGTTCAAGCTGGTGGTCGCCGCGGCCGCGCTGGAGAACGGCCTGTACTCCTCGGTGGACGAGCCCACCGACAGCCCCAACCCGTACGTCCTGCCGCACACCCGCACCACGCTCACCAACGAGAACGCCGCCGCGCCCTGTGAGAACGCGGACATCCGCACCGCGCTCCAGTACTCCTGCAACACCGTCTTCGCGAAGATGGCCGCCGACCTGGGCAAGGACAAGGTGGCCGCGCAGGCCGAGAAGTTCGGCTTCAACGACGGCAAGATGGACACCCCGGTCCGGGCCGCCAAGAGCGTCTACCCCACCGACATGGACGCGGCGCAGACCGCGCTGTCCGGTATCGGCCAGTTCGACGACCAGGCGACGCCGCTCCAGATGGCGATGGTCACCTCGGCCATCGCGAACGGCGGTGAGCTGATGTCCCCGCAGCTGGTCGACAAGGTGACGGACGGCGGCGGCAAGACGATCGAGCAGAGCGCTCCCCGGACGTACGGCAAGGCGATGTCGGCGCGGACCGCCGAGCAGCTGCGGTCGGCGATGCAGACCGTGGTCGACAAGGGCACCGGGTCGAACGCGAAGATCGGCGGGCTGACCGTCGGCGGCAAGACGGGCACCGCCCAGCACGGCGTGGACAACAGCGGCACGCCGTATGCCTGGTTCGTCTCGTACGCGCAGGACGCCAAGGGCCGCCAGGTGGCGGTGGCCGTGATGGTCGAGGACAGCAACGCCTCCCGCAACGAGATCTCCGGCAACGGGCTGGCCGCGCCGATCGCCCGCGCGATGATGAAGGCGGCGCTCGCGTAGCGGCGGGGCGTGGGAGCGGGGCGCGGGACGGCGGGGCCGCCGGGGCGGCGGCCGGGACCGGGGGCGGTACCCGAGGGCGCAACGCAGCGCGACCGCTGTCAGTGGTGCCTCGTAGACTGGTCGGTGTGAGCGAGCGCCCTCAGAACGACGATCCCGACCCGACCGACGCCTCCGACGAACAGGCCGAGGCGGCGACCGGCCTGCCCCGGGCTCCCGGCCCGGATCGCGCCGAGGACACCCCGAACCCCGACCTCGCGGTGATCGAGGCCGGCAGCCGGACCCTGCGCGCGCAGGCCGGACCGCCGCAGGGGGACGGGGTCCCCACCCGCCCCGCCGACCCCGAGGTCGACCGTGCGCTGCGCGCGGTCGAGGAGGAGCTGGCCGGCCGCTGGGGTGAGACCAAGCTCGACCCGTCGGTGCAGCGCATCGTGGCCCTGCTGGACATCCTGGGCGCCCCGCAGCGCGCCTACCCGGCGATCCACATCACGGGCACGAACGGCAAGACCAGCACCGCCCGCATGATCGAGGGCCTGCTGGCCGCCTTCGACCTGCGCACCGGCCGCTACACGAGCCCGCACGTCCAGTCCGTCACCGAGCGGATCAGCCTGGACGGCAGCCCGATCTCCGCCGAGCGCTTCATCGAGACGTACCGGGACATCGCGCCGTACGTGGAGATGGTCGACGCCCAGCAGGAGTACCGCCTGTCGTTCTTCGAGGTGCTGACGGCGATGGCCTTCGCCGCCTTCGCGGACGCGCCGGTGGACGTCGCGGTCGTCGAGGTCGGCATGGGCGGCACCTGGGACGCGACGAACGTCATCGACGGCGCCGTCGCCGTCGTCACCCCGATCGCGCTGGACCACACCGACCGGCTGGGGGAGACCCCCGAGCAGATCGCCGTCGAGAAGTCCGGAATCATCAAGAAGGACGCGACGGTCGTGCTGGCCCAGCAGCCGGTGGACGCCGCGTCCGTGCTGCTCAAGCGCGCCGTCGAGGTGGACGCCACGGTCGCCCGCGAGGGCATGGAGTTCGGGGTGCTGAGCCGTGAGGTGGCGGTCGGCGGCCAGATGCTGACGCTGCGCGGGCTGGGCGGCGAGTACCCGGAGATCTTCCTTCCGCTCTACGGCGCCCACCAGGCGCACAACGCCGCGGTGGCGCTCGCCGCGGTCGAGGCGTTCTTCGGCATCGGCTCCGAGCACGCCCGCACGCTGGACATCGAGACGATCCGCACCGCCTTCGCCGCGGTCGCCTCCCCGGGCCGGATGGAGGTCGTCCGGCGCAGCCCGACCGTGGTGCTGGACGCGGCGCACAACCCGGCGGGCGCGCGGGCCGCGGCCGAGGCGGTCACCGAGGCGTTCGGCTTCAGCCGGCTGGTGGGCGTCGTCGGCGCCAGTGCGGACAAGGACGTCCGGGGTTTCCTGGAGGCGTTCGAGCCGATCTTCGCCGAGGTGGTGGTGACCCGTAACTCCAGTCACCGCGCGATGGACGCCGACGCACTGGCTGCCGTCGCCGTCGAGGTCTTCGGCGCCGAACGGGTCCAGGTCGAGCCGCGGCTGGACGACGCCCTGGAGGCGGCGATCACCCTCGCCGAGGAAGAGGGCGAATTCTCCGGAGCGGGCGTACTCGTCACCGGCTCCGTGATCACGGTCGGCGAGGCCCGGCTGCTGTTGGGAAGGGGCTGACCATGCGCACCCTGTGTGCGAGCACGCTGATCGGCGAGGTCTTCGTGATCGGCTTCGCCGGACTGGTCGCGATGCAGCTCAGCGATCTGTCGGCGGCGACGATCTGGACGGTCAGCGGTATCGCGATGCTGCTGTGCGTGCTGCTGTGCGGGATGCTGACCCGGCCGGGCGGTATCCAGCTGGGCTGGGCGCTCCAGATAGCGCTGATCGCCAGCGGTCTGGTCGTCCCGACGATGTTCTTCCTCGGCGCGGTGTTCACGGCGTTGTGGTGGGCGTCGGTCCACTTCGGCCGCAAGATCGACGAGGCGAAGGCCCGCTGGGCGGCGCAGGCCGAGGCGGCGGCGGACCCGGCTTAGGGCCGCCGGCGGCCGGTCCGGCGCCGGGGCCGGGCGGCGGGGGCCGTACGGCCCGTGCCGGAGCCCGGGGCTGGGCCGCGGGCGGCCATGTCGCCCATGTAGCCTCAGGGCACCCGCTGACGGTCTTTCGTATACAAGGAGTCTTCTCGTGAGCCAGCGCACCCTCGTCCTCCTCAAGCCCGACGCGGTCCGGCGCGGTCTGGTCGGCGAGATCCTCGGCCGTATCGAGAAGAAGGCCGGCTGGACGATCGGCGCCCTGGAACTGCGCACCCTGGACCGCGAGATCCTGGAGCAGCACTACGCCGAGCACGTCGGCAAGGTTTTCTACGAGCCGCTGGTCGCCTTCATGTCCTCCGGCCCGGTCGTCTCGCTGGTCGTCGAGGGCGAGCGCGTGATCGAGGGCGTGCGGGCGCTCGCCGGTCCGACGGACCCGATCGCCGCGCCGAGTGGCTCCATTCGTGGGGACTTCGGCACGATCACCCGGGAGAATCTGATCCACGCCTCGGACTCCGAGGAGTCCGCGGAGCGCGAGATCAAGATTTTCTTTCCCGGAATTTCCTGACGCTTCGTCAGCCGCGCAACCTGTTGTGACCAGGGGCGACCGAGGGACACCTCGGTCGCCCTTCGGCGTCCGAGCCCTGAACGGGGGAACGTATCAGCGCGACACGACGTCCCCATTAAGAGGGGCGAAGGCGTGTACAGCTGACAATGGCGGAAGAGCCCACCGTGTTCGAGTGGGCAAGACGACACGACTACGATGGAAGCTTCCGCGCCGCATGGCGCATCACCTGCCGACCTCCGTAAGCATTCGCTCAAGTTGGGAAGGCCAGACGTATCCTCATGGGGAACAACATGTCGTTCATCGGCCGTGACATGGCTGTCGACCTCGGGACCGCCAACACGCTGGTGTACGTCAGGGGCCGCGGCATCGTCCTCAACGAACCGTCGGTCGTGGCCATCAACACCAACACCGGCGGCATCCTCGCGGTCGGTGCCGAGGCGAAGAAGATGATCGGGCGGACGCCGGGCAACATCGTCGCCGTGCGCCCCCTGAAGGACGGCGTGATCGCCGACTTCGAGATCACCGAGCGGATGCTCCGCTACTTCATCCTGAAGATCCACAAGCGCCGCTATCTGGCCCGCCCCCGGGTGGTCGTCTGCGTCCCCTCCGGTATCACCGGGGTCGAGCGCCGTGCCGTCATCGAGGCGTCGACCCAGGCCGGCGCGCGCCAGGTCCACATCATCGAGGAGCCGATGGCCGCCGCCATCGGTTCCGGCCTGCCGGTCCACGAGGCCACCGGCAACATGGTCGTGGACATCGGCGGCGGCACCACCGAGGTCGCGGTCATCTCGCTCGGCGGGATCGTCACGGCCCAGTCCATCCGCGTCGCCGGTGACGAGCTCGACAACGCGATCATCCAGCACATCAAGAAGGAGTACAGCCTTCTGCTGGGCGAGCGCACCGCCGAGAGCATCAAGATCACCATCGGCTCCGCGTACGACCTCGACCAGGACGAGCACACCGAGATCCGCGGCCGCGACCTGGTCTCCGGCCTGCCGAAGACCGTCGTCATCTCGGCGACCGAGGTCCGCAAGGCCATCGAGGAACCGGTCAACTCCATCGTCGACGCGGTCAAGACGACCCTCGACAAGTGCCCCCCGGAGCTGTCCGGCGACGTCATGGACCGCGGCATCGTGCTCACCGGCGGCGGCGCCCTGCTCCGCGGCCTCGACGAGCGTCTGCGCCGCGAGACCGGTATGCCCATCCACATCGCCGAGGACCCCCTCGACTCCGTCGCGCTCGGGTCCGGCAAGTGCGTCGAGGAGTTCGAGGCGCTCCAGCAGGTCCTCGACTCCCAGCCGCGCAGGTAGCAGCACTCCGGTCCCGGCCCCGCCCGCGGGCGTCACATGGCGCCCACGGGCGGGGCCGGGCACCCCGCGCACCGGCGGCTGCGCCCGGCGGATCGCTGATATACAGGCACAACACCCCTACCGACACGGTGCACTGACACTTCACCACCACGGCACCGCGCACACAGGCACAACGCTCAACTCCCGAACGAGACCGGTGCGGGCACGCAGCCGGCCGGTCCTACGAGGAAGGACACGGCCGCCGCACGTGAGGGACACACGAGAGAGCCGGCTGCTGCTGGTGCTGCTGGTCGCGATCGCGTTCGCGTTGATCACGGTGGACATCCGCGGCGGCGAGCAGTCCCCGCTCGACGGTGCCCGCCGAGCCGCTGCCGCCGCCTTCGGCCCGATCGAGAACGGCGTCGCCCGCGCCGTCAACCCGGTCGGCAACGCCGTCGGCGCCGTACGGGACTCCGGCGAGCGGCACACCCGGATCAGCGCGCTGGAGCACGAGAACGCCGCCCTGAAGGCCAGGCTCGGCTCGTCCGACCGCAACCGCAGCCGCGCCGCCGAGCTCGACAAGATGCTCAAGACCGCGGGCGCCGGCCAGTACGGCATCAAGGGCGCCGAGGTCATCGCCATCGGCGCGGCCCAGGGCTTCTCCTGGACCGTCACCATCGACGCCGGCAGCCGCGACGGCATCGCCCGCGACATGACCGTCGTCAACGGGGACGGCCTGGTCGGCCGGGTCACCACCGTCGGCGCGCACACCGCCACCGTACTGCTGGCCAACGACCCCGAGTTCACCGTCGGCACCCGCATGGAGACCACCAACGAGATCGGCTTCGGCAACGGCCAGGGCGGCCAGTCGCTGCGCGTCGAACTCCTCAACGGCAGGGCCGACGTCAAGAAGGGCGACCGGATGGTCACCTTCGGCTCCAGCGCCGACAAGCCGTTCGTGCCCGGCGTACCGGTCGGCCGGGTGGTCAAGGTCGAGCCCGCCAACGGTGACCTGACCCGCACCCTCCAGGTCCGGCCCTACGTCACCTTCTCCCAGCTCGACATCGTCGGCATCGTCGTCCAGCCGCCCCGTGAGGACCCCCGCGACACCGTCCTGCCGGCCCGGCCCGCCAAGCCCGCGCCGACGCCGACGATCACCGTCACGGCCACCCCCACCGCGAGCGATCCCACCAGGAGCTGACCGATGCGCATCAACCGGATTCTGCTCTCGACCCCGCTGATCGTCGTCGCCCTCGTCATCCAGGTCAGCATCCTCGGCCGGCTCCAACTGCCCGGCGCCGTACCGGACCTGCTGCTGCTCGTCGTGCTCGGCCTCGCGCTCGTCTACGGCCATGTCGGCGGCGCCCTCATCGGCTTCGGCGCCGGGCTGCTCGCCGACCTCGCGCCGCCCTCCGACCACGCCATCGGCCGCTTCGCCCTGGTGCTCTGCGTCATCGGCTACCTCGCGGGACTGACCAAACCGGACTCCGGGCAGCACCGCTCGGCGACGGTCCCCCTCATGGTCGTCATCGGCGCGGCCATCGGCTCCACCCTGCTCTACGCCGGCGTCGGCGCGCTCGTCGGCGACACCGCCGCCCGGCACGTCGGCGTCGGCGGGCTGCTGCTCAGCGCCACCCTCTACGACCTGCTGCTCGCCCCCTTCACCGTCCCGCTGGTGATGGCGCTGGCGCGCCGGACGGAGGGCGATCCGCTGACCGGCGACGGCACCGGCGGCCAGAGCGGGACCGCCAAGGGCCGCGAGGCGGGGTACAGCTGGCTCAGCACCGGCACCGGACTCAAGGCCAGCCGCGGCCGGATGCCCAAGGCGGCCCGGATGCCCAGGGAGGCCCGGATCGGCGGCCAGCGAGGCGGACTGCTCACCAGGTCGGCCCGTAACAAGGCAGGACGTATCAAGGGGGTCAAGCGCCTGTGAAATCCCACCCGTCTCCCGGCCACCACCCCTCACGGAGGCGCTGCGCGCCATGAGTAACATTCCGGAGACCGGCCGCACCTCCCGTGTCACGGTCCGTCTCATCGCGATTCAGATCCTGGTCTTCTCGCTTCTGCTCACGCTCGGCGGCCGGCTCTGGTACCTCCAGATCCGCAACGGCAAGGAGTACGCCAACCAGGCGCGGAGCAACCACGTACAGCAGGTCATCGACCCCGCCACCCGCGGCTCCATCCTCGACGCCCGGGGCGTGCCGCTGGCCGACAACCAGACCCGGCTGGTCGTCTCCGCCAGCCGCACCGACCTGCTGAAGATAAAGGACCACGGCAAGGCCGTCCTCGCCCGGCTCTCCCAGGTGCTCGGCATGCCCGAGGAGGAGATCCGCAACAAGGTCCGGCTCTGTGACGCCAAGACGCCGCAGCCCTGCTGGAACGGGTCGCCCTACCAGCCGATCCCGATCACGGACAAGGCCACCACCCAGCAGGCCCTCCAGATCCGCGAGCGCTCCGAGGACTTCCCCGGCATCAGCGCCGAGCCCACCGCCGTCCGCCGCTACGCCGCCCCGGGCGACGCCAACTCCGCCCAGGTCCTCGGCTACCTCTCGCCGGTCACCGACGACGAGATCACCAAGGCCAAGGACAGCCGCTCGCCGCTGCTGCGCTCCGACCAGATCGGCCGGTCGGGGCTGGAGCGGACGTACGACAGCGAGCTGCGCGGCAAGGCCGGCGTCACCCGCTACGAGGTCGACAACCTCGGCCGGGTCATCGGCAAGGCCAAGAGCGACCGCGCGGTGCCCGGCTCCCACGTCATCACCAGCATCGACGCCCGCGTCCAGGCCATAGCGGAGAAGGAGCTGGACCAGGCGCAGAAGGACGCCCGCAACGTGTTCGACAAGAACACCGGCACCAACTACAAGGCCGACGCGGGCGCCGTGGTCGTCATGGAGACGCAGACCGGCCGGGTGGTGGCGATGGCCTCCAGCCCCACCTACGACCCCAACGCCTGGGTCGGCGGGATCTCCGGCAAGGACTACGCCAAGCTCACCGGCAAGGACTCCAACTACCCGCTGCTGAACCGCGCGATCCAGGGGCAGGCGGCTCCCGGCTCGATCTTCAAGGTCATCTCGACCACCGCCGCGGTCAACGCCGGTTACGACTTCGACGGCCACTACCCCTGCACCAGCGCGTTCAACATCGGCGACCAGGTGTTCAAGAACTTCGAGTCCGAGAACTACGGCGCCATCAGCCTCGGCCGCGCGCTGGAGGTCTCCTGCGACACCGTCTTCTACGACCTCGCCTACAAGCAGTGGCAGAAGGACGGCGGCAACAACCCCACCCACCCCGCGGACTGGTTCTACAAGACCGCCCACCAGTTCGGCCTGGGCAAGGAGACCGGTATCGACCTGCCCAACGAGGTACGGGGCCGGGTTCCCGACCGCCAGTGGAAGAAGGACTACTGGCAGGCCAACAAGGACGGCTGGTGCGCGCAGGGCGAGCACGCCGACGACTATGTATCGAAGATCGCCAAGGAGAACTGCGAGTCCGGCATGAAGATGCGCGCCGGTGACTCCGTCAACTACTCCATCGGACAGGGCGACACCCTCGTCACCCCGATCCAGATGGCGACCATCTACTCCGCCATCGCCAACGGCGGCACCCTCTACAACCCGACCGTCGGCAAGGCCGTCGTCAGCCCCGACGGCAAGCACATCCGGGAGATCCGGCCCACCGCGCACGGCAAACTGCCGGACAGCCCCAAGACGCTCCGGCAGATCGGCGACGCGCTGGCGGGCGTGGCCACCCGCGGCACCGCCGCCTGGCGGTTCGGCGGCTGGCCGCAGGACAAGATCCCGATGCACGCCAAGACCGGTACGGCCGAGGTCTACGGCAAGCAGACGACGGGCTGGTTCGCGACGTACACCAAGGACTACACGGTCCTGATGACGATCTCCCAGGGCGGTACGGGCTCCGGCTCCGCGGGCCCGGCCGTACGCAAGATCTACAACGCGCTGTACGGCGTCGACGACAGCGGGCAGATCGACGAGAAGGCCGCGCTGCTCCCGAAGCCGCAAGCCTCGCTCCCCAAGATCGAGAGCGATGGCACGATCCAGGCCCAGCCCATCAAGCCGGTGTCGGAAACGCTGCCGGACGAAGAGGAGGGGCAGCAAGAGTGACGGCCAGTCACCACACCTCCCGGACGTTCTCCGTCCGGCGCTACGCCCCCGAACCCGGCGCCTGGGGGAAGATCACCGCGCGCGACTCGGTCGTCCGCAAGCTGGACTGGGTCCTGCTGCTGTCCTGCGCGGCGCTCTCGCTCATCGGCGCGGTGCTCGTCCACTCCGCCACCCGCAACCGCACCGAACTCAACCACGGCGAACCGTACTTCTTCTTCCTGCGCCATCTGCTCAACACCGGCATCGGGCTGGCGCTGGCCGCTCTCACGATCTGGCTCGGCCACCGGACGCTGCGCGGCGCCGTCCCGGTCCTGTTCGGTCTCGCGGTCGTCCTCGCGCTGCTCGTGCTGACGCCGCTGGGCTCCACCATCAACGGCTCGCGGTCCTGGCTGGCGATCCCGGGCGGTTTCTCGCTGCAGCCCGCCGAGTTCACCAAGATCACCATCACCCTCGGCATGGCGATGATCCTGGCGGCCCGGGTCGACGCGGGCGACCGCCCGCACCCCGACCACCGTACGGTCGTCCAGGCGCTCGGCCTCGCGGCCATCCCCGTCGCCGTCATCCTCCTGATGCCCGACCTCGGGTCGGTGATGGTGCTCGGCGCCATCGTCCTCGGTGTGCTGCTCGCGTCCGGCGCCTCCAACCGCTGGATCCTGGGGCTGCTGGGCACCGGCGTCGTGGGCTGCCTCGCCATCTGGCAGTTCGGCCTGCTCGACGAGTACCAGATCGCCCGCTTCGCCGCCTTCGCCAACCCGAGCCTCGATCCGGCCGGCGTCGGCTACAACACCAACCAGGCCCGTATCGCGATCGGCGGCGGCGGCCTGACCGGCTCCGGGCTCTTCCGCGGCAGCCAGACCACCGGCCAGTTCGTACCCGAACAGCAGACGGACTTCATCTTCACCGTCGCGGGCGAGGAACTCGGCTTCCTGGGCGCGGGCCTGATCATCGTCCTGCTCGGCGTCGTGCTGTGGCGCGCCTGCCGCATCGCCCGCGAGACCACCGAGCTCTACGGCACCATCGTCGCCGCCGGCATCATCGCCTGGTTCGCCTTCCAGGCGTTCGAGAACATCGGCATGACCCTCGGCATCATGCCCGTCACCGGCCTCCCTCTGCCGTTCGTCTCCTACGGCGGCACCTCCATGTTCGCCGTCTGGATCGCCATCGGCCTGTTGCAGTCGATCCGGGCGCAGCGGCCGGTGTCGGCCGCGCGGTGAGGGGCGCCCCGGGACCCGGGGCGGCGGTACGGCGGTATGCGGTGCGAACCACCGGAGTGCGGGGTGCGGCGGGCCTGCGCGGGGTGCGGTGCCCCGGCCGTCCGCGAGGCGGGCGACGCGGCGCGCGGCGCGGTCGGACGCCCGGCGGGGGCGCGGCCGGACGGGGGCGGGACGGCCGTCGGGGCCGCGGGGTGGACGCTGCTGCGCGCGGACCGTGCCCGGCGGTCAGGAAACCGGCGCGGGACGTGTGCGGAAGCGGGGCGCGCCGGGCGACGGCCGCGATGCGGGGGCGCAGGGGTGCCCGGGGCCCGGGTGCCCCTCCCCGGGCTGGTTGGCGTGCGCGCCGGAGGCCACCGTTCGTGGGCGGCTGGTCGCGCACCGTAAGTCGCCTCGTGTCACCTGTGCCACTCGGCCCCCGGACGCGTGATCTCCCGGGAGCCGCCCGCGGATTCCCCGTTGGCCGCCGCGCCGCGCCGCTCCACGCGCCGCGCCGCTCCACGCGCCGCGCCGCTCCACGCGCCGCGCCGCTCCACGCGCCGCGCCGCTCCACGCGCCGCGCCGCTCCACGCGCCGCGCCGCTCCACGCGCCGCGCCGCTCTCCGTACCGCTCGGCCAGGGGGCCAGGGGCCCGCCGGCCGGTCCCCGGCTGGCTGGGCGCGGGGCCTGCTTCCGTGCCCGCCCCGCGACTAGATTCGAGGTATGGCGGACATCGTGCGCGAGGTCGAGCGGAAATACGCGGCGACCGACGAGACCCAGCTGCCCGACCTGACCGGTGTGGACCGGGTCGCGGCCGTGGTGGCGCGGGGTGTCGAGCACCTGGACGCCGTGTACTACGACACCGCCGACCAGCGCCTCGCCGGCGCCGGGATCACGCTGCGGCGCCGCACCGGCGGCCGGGACGCGGGCTGGCATCTGAAACTGCCGGTCGCGCCTGAAGAGACCGCCGGGACGGAGCCGGGCCGGACGCGGGACGAGGTGCGGGCGCCGCTGTCCGACACGCCGCCCCAGGAGCTGACGGCCCTCGTCCGCGCGCGGGCGCTCGGCCGGGAGCTGGCGCCCGTCGTACGCCTGCGGACGCGGCGCACGGTCCGGGTGCTCCAGGATGCCGCCGGAGCACCGCTCGCCGAGGTGGCGGTGGACGCGGTACGGGCTCAGCGCGCCGCTCCGGCCGGTGCCGGGGCGGCCCCCGCGAAGCGGAGCGGGGGGCCCGCGCGGGCCCGGTGGTGCGAGATCGAGGTGGAGCTGACCGGGGCGGGCGAGGGGGGCGCGGCCCTCCTGGACGCGGTCGGCCGGGCGCTCGCCGCGGCGGGTATCCGGCCCGCCGGGGCGGCGTCGAAGCTGGCGCGGGCGCTGGCCGAGACCGGGACCGGGCCCGCGGGCGGATCCGGCGACGCCCGCGGCGGCGGAAAGGCCGGCCGTGCCGCCGCCGGCACCGCGGGCGACGTCGTCCTCCGGTACGTCCGCGAACAGGTCCGGGTGATCGTCGAGCTGGACCCGGCCGTGCGGCGCGAACTGCCCGACTCCGTACACCGGATGCGGGTCGCCACCCGTCGGCTGCGGAGCGCGTTCCGCTCGTACGCGAAGGTGCTCGACCGTACCGTCACCGACCCCCTAGGAGTCGAACTCCGTTGGCTGGCGGGGGAGTTGGGAGTGGCCCGGGATCGGGAGGTGCTGGCCGCGCGGCTGCGTGCCGGGCTGGCGGAGCTGCCCCGGCCGCTGCGGCTCGGCCCGGTGGCCGCCCGGCTGCGCGGCTGGTCGCGGCGCTCCCACCGCGGTGCGCGGCGGGAGGTGCTCGCCACGCTCGACGGCGCCCGGTATCTGGCGCTCCTGGAGGCACTCGACGCGCTGGTGGACGATCCGCCGCTGCTGACGGCCGCCGCCCGGCCCGCGCCCGAGACGCTGGCGCGGGCCGTGCGCAAGGACTACCGGCGGCTGGCCGGCCGGGTGACGGCCGCGCTGGCGGCGCCGGCCGGGCCGGAACGGGACCAGGCGCTGCACAACGCCCGTAAGGCGGCCAAGCGGACCCGGTATGCGGCGGAGGCCGCCGTCCCGGCCCTGGGCCGCCCGGCGGAGACGTTCGTCCGGCGCACCAAGCGGGTGCAGCAGGTGCTGGGTGACCACCAGGACAGCGTGGTGGCGCGCGCGGCGCTGCGTGAGCTGGCGGTCCAGGCGCACCGCGCGGGCGAGGCCGGCTTCACCTTCGGGCTGCTGTACGGCCGTGAGGAGGCCCGTGCGGCGGACCGGGAACGGGAGTTGCCGGACGTGTGGCGGCAGGTGTCCGTTTCCGGGCTGCGCGCCAGGTCCGGGGCGTGACCGTGCGGGTGGCCCGGCCACCCGCCGGCGGCGGCCCCACCGGTCCGGGGCCGCGGTGGCGTGCGACGCGGGCGAGGTGCGCCGGGAGCAGGGCGAGCGGCGGCCCGCCACCGGGTTACGCTGGGGAGTCGCCCCCTGCCAGCTCACGAAGGTCCGGAGATGTCTGCCGAGTCGGTCTTCCCGCAGCTCGAAGCTCTGCTCCCGCATGTGCAGAAGCCCATCCAGTACGTCGGCGGAGAGCTCAACTCCACGGTCAAGCCGTGGGAGAGCTGCGATGTCCGCTGGTCCCTCATGTACCCCGACGCGTACGAGGTCGGACTGCCCAACCAGGGCGTCATGATCCTTTACGAGGTGCTCAACGAACGCGAGGGCGTGCTCGCCGAGCGTACCTACAGCGTGTGGCCGGACCTCGAAGCGCTGATGCGCGAGCACCACGTACCGCAGTTCACCGTGGACGGCCACCGGCCCGTCCGCGCGTTCGACGTCTTCGGGCTGAGCTTCTCCACCGAGCTCGGCTACACCAACATGCTCACCGCCCTCGACCTGGCGGGTATCCCGCTCCTCGCGGCGGACCGCACCCTCGACGACCCGATCGTGCTCGCCGGCGGCCACGCCGCCTTCAACCCCGAGCCGATCGCGGACTTCCTGGACTGCGCGGTCGTCGGCGACGGTGAGCAGGCGGTGCTGGAGATCACCGACATCGTCCGCGCCTGGAAGGCCGAGGGCCGGCCCGGCGGACGCGATGAGCTGCTGTTCCGGCTCGCGAAGACCGGCGGGGTGTACGTCCCCAAGTTCTACGACGTCGAGTACCTGGCCGACGGGCGGATCGCCCGCGTCGTGCCGAACCGCTCCGGCGTCCCGTGGCGGGTGTCCAAGCACACCGTCATGGACCTGGACGAGTGGCCCTACCCCAAGCAGCCGCTCGTCCCCCTGGCCGAGACCGTCCATGAGCGGATGTCGGTCGAGATCTTCCGTGGCTGCACCCGCGGCTGCCGTTTCTGCCAGGCCGGCATGATCACGCGTCCCGTACGGGAGCGAAGCATCACCGGCATCGGCGAGATGGTGGAGAAGGGGCTGAAGGCCACGGGATTCGAGGAGGTCGGCCTGTTGTCGCTGTCCTCCGCGGACCACACCGAGATCGGCGACGTCGCGAAGGGGCTCGCCGACCGGTACGAGGAAGACAAGATCGGGCTGTCGCTGCCGTCGACCCGCGTCGACGCCTTCAACATCGATCTTGCCAACGAGCTGACGCGCAACGGCCGTCGCTCCGGCCTCACCTTCGCGCCCGAGGGCGGCAGTGAGCGGATCCGCAAGGTCATCAACAAGATGGTCTCCGAAGAGGACCTGATCAGGACCGTCTCCACCGCCTACGGCAACGGGTGGCGGCAGGTGAAGCTCTACTTCATGTGCGGGCTGCCGACCGAGACCGACGAGGACGTGCTCCAGATCGGCGACATGGCGGTCAACGTCATCGCCGAGGGCCGCAAGGTGTCCGGGCAGAACGACATCCGCTGCACGGTCTCCATCGGCGGTTTCGTGCCCAAACCGCACACCCCCTTCCAGTGGGCGCCGCAGCTCTCCGCCGAGGAGACCGACGCACGGCTGACGAAGCTGCGGGACAAGATCCGCGGCGACAAGAAGTACGGCCGCTCCATCGGCTTCCGCTACCACGACGGCAAGCCGGGCATCGTCGAGGGCCTGCTCTCGCGCGGTGACCGCCGCGTCGGCTCCGTCATCCGCGCGGTCTACGAGGGCGGCGGCCGGTTCGACGGCTGGCGCGAGCACTTCAGTTACGACCGCTGGATGAAGGCCGCCGAGGAGACGCTGCCCGCCCAGGGTGTTGACGTCGCCTGGTACACCACCCGCGAGCGCACCTACGAGGAGGTCCTGCCCTGGGACCACCTGGACTCCGGTCTCGACAAGGACTGGCTCTGGGAGGACTGGCAGGACGCTCTCGACGAGACCGAGGTCGAGGACTGCCGCTGGACCCCGTGCTTCGACTGCGGGGTCTGCCCCCAGCTCGACCTCGACATCCAGATCGGGCCGACGGGCAAGAAGCTCCTGCCGCTGACGGTCGTCAAGTAGCGCCACCCGCAAGCCCCGCCGGCCCGGCCCCGCGTACCCCGCGGTGGCCGGGCCGACGCGCGTGTGCCCCCGACCGAGCGGATGAGGTGGCGAGTCGGGCACGGGGCGGGCGGCGCGTACGGCGGCACAGGACCGTCCGGCCCGCGGGCGTGGGACCGCACCGGCCCTGCCTCGGCCCTGTGTTGCCGCCCCGTAGGCAGGGAAGCGGAGTGTCCCGCGGTCCGCGGTCCGCGGTCCGCGTTTCGCGTTGCCGGGCTCGGGTCAGCGGGCGGGGGCGATTCCCCAGGCGGCGGCTCGGGCGGCGGCGGCCGCGCGGTTGGGGAGGCCGAGCTTGGCGAGGATGTGCTCGATATGGGTCCCCACGGTGCGCGGCGTGATGTACAGCCGCTCGGCGATCTCCCGGTTGGTGCGGCCCGCGGTCAGTTCGGCCAGCACCTGGAGCTCCCGTGGCGAGAGTCCGCCGGGCCGCCACGCGTCCGGGTGCCACGCGTCCGCGGCGGGGCCGGCCGCGGCGATCTCCTCGGGCGGCGGGACCGCGCGGCGGTCGACGGCCGCGGCGAGGGCCTCGGTGAGCAGGGTGACCACGGCGCGCGCCGGATCGGGCGCGCGCCGTGGCCGGCGGGTGCTGACGTTCAGCATGCCGACGTACCGGCCGTCGGCGGCGAACAGACACTGGGCCACGCCGTCCTCGATGCCGAGGGGGGACAGCACCTCCTGGAAACCCGGGGACGCCGCCAGGAGCTGCCGGGGGACGTCCTGGAGCCAGAGACCGCCCAGGGCCTGGCCGCGGAGCAGGGGGAACACCGGGTCGTGGTGGAGGCGGGTCTCGATGTAGGCCGTGGCGTCGTCCGGATAGCTCCCGGCCAGGGTGGTGTGGCGCCGGCGCAGCGGATCCCACCGGGACAGGGAGGCGTGGTCGTACTCCACCACCTCCGACAGCGCCGCCAGGACCGTGTCGAGGCCGGCCGCGCCGCTCGTGGCACTCCTGGCGGCCGCACGGACGTGGACGGCCGCGTCCAGGATGTCCGCCCCGCTCCGTGCCGCTGCCATCCTCCAAGGATGATCAGGCGCCCGTCATGCGTCAATTACGAAGGTCGTCGTGCACGATCCGCCCGTCCACGACGGTGAGGACGACGGGCATCTCCGGTATGTCGTGGGGGTCGGCGGTGAGCAGGTCCCCGTCGAGCACGCAGAGGTCGGCGACCTTGCCCGGCTCCAGGGAGCCCTTCCAGTCGTCGGCGAAGTCCTGCCAGGCCGCGTCGATCGTGTACGTACGGATCGCCTCCGCCAGACCGATGCGCTGCTCGGGGCCGCTGACCCGGCCGGCGGCCTTCGACTCGCGCAGCACCATGGTGGCGACGCCCTGGCGCCAGTCCGGGGAGGTGACAGGGGCGTCGGACCCGCTCGCGACCCGCACACCGGCATCGAGGGCATCGCGGTAGGGCCAGGCGTACGCGGCCCGCTCGGCGCCGACGAATATCTCCTCCATGTCGGCGACGGTCCACTTGATGGTGGGGTTCATGTTGACGCCGAAGCCGTGCGCGGCCAGCACCTCCATGCTGTGCGCGGTGAGGAAGTCGCCGTGGATGACGTAGTGGCGGGCGTCGGGCCGGGGGTGCTCGGCCTGGGCCGCGGCGAAGGCGTCCGCGACGGTGTCGATGGCCCGGTCGCCGGTGACATGGACGCCCATCTGGTGTCCGGCGGCGTGGGCGTGCCGGATCATGGCGTCGATCTCGGCGGTCCGCTCGGTGTCGGTCGCGCCGCCGACGCACAGCGAGCCGCAGCCGCCGCCGACGTACGGCTCGTGCATCCAGGACGTCTTGTTGGGGACGATGCCGTCGGCGAAGATCTTGACCCCGTGGATCGCGAGGCGGCGCGGATCGGCGTCACCGGACTCGCCGAGGCCGGCGAGGGCGCGGGCGAACTCCTCGGGGGTGCTCGACAGGCCGGTGGGCAGGAGCAGGACGCCGAGGCGGGCGGTCAGTTCGCCGTCGGCCAGCAGCCGGCGGTAGACGTCGAGGGTCTCCGCGCCGAGCGCGCCCCGCATGATGCCGTCGCCGCCGGGGCCGAGTCCGGGCTCGGTGTAGCTGGTCACGCCGAGCCGGGCGAGCGTGGCGAGGGCCGACCTGATCGCGTCGGTCCGCTCCCGCCGGCTGAGCGGCGGCAGCGCGTTCTGGACGAGGGCCTGGGCCCCCTCGTGGAGCAGCCCGGTCGGCTCCCCGGCGCCGTCCGCGACGATGGCCCCGCCGGGCGGCGCGACGGTGTCCCGGTCGATCCCGATGAGCTCCAGTGCCTTGGAGTTGACCCAGGTGGCGTGCCCGGAGAAGGAGTACAGGACGACGGGGCGGTCCGGGCTCACGGCGTCGAGGTCGTGCCGCGAGGGCTGCCGCGACGGATCGGCGACGCATTCGTCGAGATAACCGGTGTCCCAGCCGTGCCCCGTGATCCACTGCCCGTCCGGAGCCCGCCCGACGGCCTCCCGTACCGCCTCGGTCACGTCCGCGAGGGAGGCCACGGCGGGATGGCTGAGGTCGAGGGAGAGCGGCGGCGTCGCCATGCCGAAGGCGCATCCGTGCAGATGGGAATCGTTGATACCGGGAAGCAGCGTCGCCCCCCGCAGGTCGACGACGCGGGTGCCGGGTCCGACGAGCGGCGTGACATCCGCCCGCCCGCCGACGGCGCTGATGACCCCACCGGTCACGGCCAGGGCCGAGGCGACGGAGAACTCCGCGTCGACCGTGACCACCTGGCCGCCGAGAAACACCAGATCCGCATACGTATCCACAGAATGTCCTTTCGAAACCGGGCGTCACCACGGCCACCCGCAAACGCCTTCCCGAGGACTATGGCGACGCCCCCGCCCTCCGCACATCGGTCATCCCACCGATACGCGCCCGCCGCCGCGGCCACGGCCCGGCCGGCGCGCCATCTGCTCAGGGCCCCGGCCGGGCGGCGGTACGCGCATGTGCTGACGCGGGCGCGGCATCGCGTGGGCGGTGCGCGGTACCGGCGCGGGGCTCGCGGCGCTCGTTCGGTGGACGCCGGTGGCGCCGGCCGTCGCCGGTCACCGGTACGTACTGCTGCCGGCCGGGCGCTGGTGGCCGTGGTGCCCGTCGTCGCCCGGGAGACCGGGGCCGCGTGCGGACTTTGCCGGCGGGCTGCCGGATACGTCTCCCGCGCCGTCGGCCGGTTCCACGGCCGGCTGCTGCGGGGGCTCGTCGTCGAGCCGTCGCGCCGGGCGTACCGGGCCGTCCGCACCCCGCTCGGGCACGGCATCCGGGACGGCGTCCGGCATCCGGCGCGGCGGGCCGCGGGCGATGCGGGCCGGACCGTCCGGCGGAC
Source organism: Streptomyces sp. x-80 (assembly GCF_046549095.1). Taxonomy (NCBI): domain Bacteria; kingdom Bacillati; phylum Actinomycetota; class Actinomycetes; order Kitasatosporales; family Streptomycetaceae; genus Streptomyces; species Streptomyces sp. x-80. The sequence goes on along the minus strand of NZ_JAJPWM010000007.1, from coordinate 312,150 downwards.
GCCGCGCGCCGCCCGTGCGGGCGCGCGGCAGACCCGCCGGGAGATCCGGCACGCCCTCTTCGGCGCCCCGCGGGAGCCGGAGCCCGCTGTCGCCGCGCCGCCCCGCCGGGAACCGGGCGTGCCCGCGGCACGTACTCTAGGTAAGAAGTCCGGGCGCGACCCGTCCCCGCCCACGCGGGGACGATCAGGACCGGATGGCGTCGCAGCGGCGTCATCCGCGGCACTCCCCCGCGGGAGTGGTGTCCAGCAGCGCCCTCACACCAAGGAGAAGTAGCCCTGGGCAAGCGACAGCCCGAAGGCCCGCCGCCCGCACCGGCGGTGCAGCGCATCCGACTGCGCTACACCAAGCGCGGCCGCCTCCGGTTCACCAGCCACCGCGACTTCCAGCGCGCTTTCGAGCGGGCGCTGCGCCGCTCCGAGGTCCCCATGGCCTATTCGGCGGGCTTCACCCCGCACCCCAAGGTGTCGTACGCCAACGCCGCCCCGACGGGCACGGGCAGTGAGGCCGAATACCTGGAGATCCAGCTCACCGCCCGCCGTGACCCGGCGACGCTGCGCGAGCTGCTGGACGCGTCGCTGCCGGCCGGGCTCGATGTGACCGACGCCGTCGAGGCGCACACCAGTGGCCTCGCCGACCGGCTCCAGGCGTCGGTGTGGGAGATCCGGCTCGACGGGGTGGGGACCGAGACGGCGGAGCGCGCCGTCGCGGCGTTCCTCGCCGCGGAAGAGGTGCAGGTCGAGCGCCGGACGAAAAACGGTGTGCGGGCCTTCGACACGCGGGCCGCGGTGGCCCGCCTGGAGGCCGTCCGCCCCGAGAGCGATAGGCCCGACGGCAATGCCTGTGCGATACTGCGGCTGGTTGTTCGGCATCTGACACCTGCCGTTCGACCCGACGACGTCCTGTCCGGCCTCCGAGCTACGGCCGACCTGGCGCCGCCGGTCCCCGCAGCGGTGACCAGGCTGGCGCAGGGGCTGCTCGATGAGGAGTCCGGCACGGTGACCGACCCGTTGGCGCCCGACCGCGACGCTGCCACGGCCGCCCCATCCACGGCCGCCGGGCTGAGTGCCGCGAAGGTGCCGAGTGGGGCCTCCCCGGCAGTTTCCGGGGAAGGTACCGCGTAGGACCGCCGTCGCCGCGTCGCCGATCAGCCAGGGCACAATCCCCGGCCCGGCGGACGCACTGACCAGGAGACTTTCGCCGGTCCCCGACCTACGGCCCGGCGAGCGAGACGACAGCTCCCGTGCGGCGCCCACGCCCCGGACAGCGGAACCGCGCACATCACGCGGACCGCGGCCGGAATCAGGCGCGGCGCCCGGGAGCGTGACGGGAGAACCGCCCGCATGCTCGAATCAATTGAGCCCACCGAACCCATCCAGCCCGCGGAGCGCGGCGCCGACGACAGCGCGTCGCCCAGCGGCACCCTGCCGCCGCGCCGCAGGCGCCGTGCGGCATCCCGGCCGGCCGGTCCGCCGGCGGCCGGCAGCGCCGCCGCGTCCGCGGTGGTGAACGCCGAGAACGCTGACAACGCCGAGAACACCGAGAACGCAGCACGCGCTGCGCAGCCGGCCGCCACCGAGGAGAGCGCCGCGTCCCCGGTCACCACCGGCGAGGACGCCAAGCCCGCCCGTGGCCGTCGCCGCGTGACCCGCAAGGTCACCGCCCCGGCCGGCGCTCCGCTGAGCGCCGTCGAGGAGCCCGCCGCCGCACCGGCCGTCGCCGAGGCCCCGGCCCCCGAGACGCCCGCCGCCGAGGCCCCGCAGACCGATGACGAGGCGCCGCGCGGCCGTACCCGCCGCCGGGCGACCCGTAAGGCCACCGCCCCCGCCGGGGCCCCGCAGGCCGGCGTCCGCCCGGAGCCGGCCGCCGCCGAGGCGCCCGAGCCCGCCGCGGAGAGCGCCGCCGCCGAGGCCCCGGCCGCCCAGGAGGACGACGCCCGGCCCGCCCGTGGCCGTCGCCGTGCCACCCGTAAGGCCGCCGCCCCGGCCGGCGCTCCGCTGAGCGCCGTCGAGGAGTCCGCCGCCGTACCGGCCGAGAGCCCGGCCGTCCCGGCCGCCGCCGAGGACGAGGCCGCCGAGCCCGCTGAGCCCGTCAAGCCGGCCCGTGCGCGCCGCCGTGCCACCCGCAAGGTGACCGCCGCGGCTCTCGCGCCGCAGGCCGCCGACGAGGCACCGGCCGCCGAGGCCGAGTCCGAGACCGCCGAGGCGCCCAAGCGCCGGGGCCGCCGCCGGGCCGAGCGCGCCGCGGAGCCCGTCGCCGAGGCGTCGCGCGCCGAGGAGGAGCCCGCGGCCGAGGCGCCGGTACGCGGCCGCCGCCGGGCGCAGCGTCCGCCGTCCGCCGTCTTCCAGGCGCCGGTCTTCACCGAGCCGATGTTCCAGACCCCGGAGAGCGCGGCCGCGGCCGCCGCTGCCGCCGCCCGCCAGGAGACCGAGGTGGCGGCCGAGCCGGAGCAGGTCCAGGAGGAGCAGCCGGCGACCGGCGGCCCGCGCCGTCGGCGCCGCCGTGGCGCGCCCGTCGAGCCCGAGCCGGTGGCGGCCGCCCCGGTCGAGGAGATCGAAGCGGACGAGGAGCCCGAGTCCGAGGACGAGGCCGAGCAGATCGACGCCGGGCACGACGACGAGTCCGACCGTCCGTCGCGCCGCCGCCGCCGTGGTGGCCGTCGCCGCCGTCGCGGTGAGGCCGCCGACGGTTCGGACGAGCAGCCCGCCGAGGGCCGCCCGGCCGCCGAGCGGGAGCTAGCCGAGGCGGAGGAGGAGCCCGAGGAGGGCGACGAGCACGCCGTCGGCCGGCCGGAGCAGCACGAGGACGAGGCCGACGACCACGGCGGCGGCTCCAGCAGCAGCCGTCGGCGCCGCCGTCGCCGCCGTCGCAGCGGTGACTCCGGCGAGGCCGAGGGCCACCAGGGCGACGACCCGGAGCGCACCGTCGTCAAGGTCCGGGAGCCCCGTAAGAAGGACGAGGGCGGCACCGGCGCCGACGAGGTCCAGTCGATCAAGGGATCGACGCGCCTGGAGGCCAAGAAGCAGCGCCGCCGTGAGGGCCGCGAGCAGGGCCGCCGCCGGGTGCCGATCATCACCGAGGCGGAGTTCCTCGCGCGCCGCGAGGCCGTCGAGCGCGTGATGGTCGTGCGCCAGAGCGGTGAGCGCACCCAGATCGGTGTCCTTGAGGACAACGTGCTCGTGGAGCACTTCGTCAACAAGGAGCAGGCGACGTCGTACGTCGGCAACGTCTACCTCGGCAAGGTGCAGAACGTCCTGCCGTCGATGGAGGCCGCCTTCGTCGACATCGGCAAGGGCCGCAACGCCGTGCTGTACGCCGGCGAGGTCAACTTCGAGGCGCTGGGCATGGCCAACGGGCCGCGGCGCATCGAGACCGCACTGAAGTCCGGCCAGTCGGTGCTGGTGCAGGTCACCAAGGACCCGATCGGCCACAAGGGAGCCCGGCTCACCAGCCAGGTCTCGCTGCCCGGCCGCTACCTGGTCTACGTGCCCGAGGGCTCGATGACCGGTATCAGCCGCAAGCTCCCGGACACCGAGCGGGCGCGGCTGAAGCAGATCCTCAAGAAGATCGTTCCCGAGGACGCGGGCGTCATCGTGCGTACCGCCGCGGAGGGTGCGAGCGAGGACGAGCTGGCGCGTGACGTCCTGCGGCTCCAGGCCCAGTGGGAAGAGATCCAGAAGAAGGCCAAGAGCGGCGGCAGCTCCAACGCGCCGACCCTGCTCTACGGTGAGCCGGACATGACCGTGCGGGTCGTCCGCGACATCTTCAACGAGGACTTCTCCAAGGTCATCGTGAGCGGCGACGGCGCCTGGGAGACCATCCACGGCTATGTCGCGCATGTCGCGCCGGACCTCACCGACCGGCTCCAGAAGTGGACTTCGGACGTCGACGTCTTCGCGACGTACCGCATCGACGAGCAGCTGATGAAGGCGCTGGACCGCAAGGTCTGGCTGCCCAGCGGCGGTTCGCTGGTGATCGACAAGACCGAAGCGATGGTCGTGATCGACGTCAACACCGGGAAGTTCACCGGTCAGGGCGGCAACCTCGAAGAGACCGTCACCCGGAACAACCTGGAGGCGGCCGAGGAGATCGTGCGTCAGCTGCGGCTGCGCGACCTCGGCGGCATCGTGGTCATCGACTTCATCGACATGGTGCTGGAGTCCAACCGGGACCTCGTGCTGCGGCGGATGCTGGAGTGCCTGGGCCGGGACCGTACGAAGCACCAGGTGGCGGAGGTCACCTCGCTCGGCCTGGTCCAGATGACCCGTAAGCGGGTCGGCCAGGGCCTCCTGGAGTCCTTCTCCGAGTCCTGTGTGCACTGCAACGGCCGCGGCGTGATCGTCCACATGGACCAGCCGACGTCGGTCGGCGGTGGCGGCAAGCGCAAGAAGAAGGGCAAGGCCGGCAACGGTGCCCAGCCCGACCACCAGCACGAGGACGGTTTCGCTGCGGTCGAGGTCGCACCGGAGCTGGAGCCCGCCCCGGTGACCGAGGCCGAGCTCCAGCCCGCGGTGGCCGAGGCCGACGAATGGTTCAGCAGCCCGGCGGAGGCCGAGGCGGCCGCCGGACGCGGCCGTGGCCGGCGTCGCGCGAGCCGGAAGGTGTCCGCCCCGGCGGGCGCCCCCAAGGCCGCGGAGGCCGCCGCGATCGTGGTGCCGGCCGAACCGGTGGCCGCGCCGGCCCCCGAGCCGGAGCCCGTCGAGGCGCCGGCCGCGGAGCCCGCGCCGCCCCGTGCGCGCCGTCGGGCGACCCGCAAGGTGACCACTCCGGCGGGCTCGCCGCAGGTCTCCGACGACGGCGCGGTGACCGTGGTGGTCGAGACGCCGGCGGCTCAGCCGGTCGCGGAGCAGGCTGCCGAGCCGGTCGCCGAGGCGCCGGCCGAGGTCCCGGAGACCGTCGAGGTCCCCGAGCCGGCCGAGGCACCGGAGCCCGTCGAGGCTGCCGAGGCCGAGCCTGTGGCCAAGAAGACCGTGAAGAAGGCGGCGGCCCGTAAGACGGCCGCCAAGAAGACCGCGGCGAAGACCACGGCCACGGCCCCGGCCAAGAAGGCGGCGGCGAAGAAGACCGCCACCGCCAAGAAGACCGTGGCGAAGAAGGCCACCACCGCCAAGAAGGCCACCGCCAAGAAGACGACGGCCAAGAAGACCACCGCCAAGAAGACGGCGACGGCGGCCAAGAAGACCGCGGCCGCCGAGCAGTCCGCGCCGTCTTCGGTGTCGGCCCCGGCGGAGGACTGAGCAGTACCCGCGCCCCGGACCGTCCGCGGTCCGGGGCCGGTTTGACCCCCTGGTCAAGGCCCCGTAATCTTGACCGTCGGTGTCTGTGACACCAAACCCCTGAGCAAACACCTCTCGGTCCGCCGAGAGAGGCCGCTCGTCCCTCGGATTTCATGAGCCCTTCCCAAGCTCATGTGAGCGGCTGGCATCAGAGGATCCGAACCTAGCGAAAGAGAGTTCCGCGTGTACGCGATCGTGCGCACCGGCGGACGCCAGCAGAAGGTTGCTGTTGGCGACGTCATCGAGGTTGACCGCATTTCCACCAGCAAGGTCGGCGACACCGTCGAGCTCTCGACGCTGCTGGTCGTTGACGGCGACTCGGTCACCAGCGACCCGTGGGTCCTGGCCGGCGTGAAGGTCCAGACCGAGGTCGTGGACCACCACAAGGGCGACAAGATCCGGATCCAGAAGTACAAGAACAAGACCGGTTACAAGAAGCGGATCGGCCACCGCCAGCTCCACACGGCGCTGAAGATCACCGGCATCGACGCTCCGGCGAAGTAAGGGACTGAGGAGACATGGCACACAAGAAGGGCGCATCGTCCACTCGGAACGGTCGCGATTCCAATGCTCAGCGGCTCGGTGTGAAGCGCTTCGGCGGTCAGGCCGTCAACGCCGGTGAGATCCTGGTCCGCCAGCGCGGCACGCACTTCCACCCGGGCACGGGCGTCGGCCGCGGCGGCGACGACACCCTGTTCGCCCTGGCGGCGGGCGCGGTGCAGTTCGGCACCCACCGTGGTCGCAAGGTCGTGAACATCGTTCCGGTCGCCGAGTAATTCCGGCCCGGCCGTAACGGCTCTGCTGGAGGTCCGGGGGTTTACGCCCCGGTTCCACCCGGCACCACTCCGAGGGCGGACCGCCTTTTCTCGCGAGAGCGGGAAGGCCGGTCCGCCTTTGGCGTGTTAGTACAGAGACATTCCCGCAGTTATCTGGAGGCACCCCACCATGACCACCTTCGTGGACCGCGTCGAGCTGCACGTCGCCGCGGGTAACGGAGGCCACGGCTGCGCCTCCGTTCACCGGGAGAAGTTCAAGCCGCTCGGCGGCCCGGACGGCGGCAACGGCGGCCGTGGCGGCGATGTGATCCTGGTCGTCGACCAGGACGTCACCACCCTCATCGACTACCACCACCACCCGCACCGCAAGGCCACCAACGGTGTGCCGGGCGCGGGCGACAACCGCGAGGGCAAGAACGGCCAGGACCTGATCCTGCCGGTCCCGGACGGCACGGTCGTGCTCGGCAAGGACGGTGCGGTGCTCGCCGACCTGGTCGGCCAGGGCACCACCTTCGTCGCGGGCCAGGGCGGTCGCGGCGGCCTCGGCAACGCCGCGCTCTCCTCCGCCCGCCGCAAGGCCCCCGGCTTCGCGCTGCTCGGCGAGCCCGGCGAGGAGCGGGACATCGTGCTGGAGCTCAAGACCGTCGCGGACGTCGCGCTGGTCGGCTACCCGAGCGCCGGCAAGTCCTCGCTGATCTCGGTGCTCTCCGCGGCCAAGCCGAAGATCGCGGACTACCCCTTCACGACCCTGGTGCCCAACCTCGGCGTGGTGACGGCCGGTTCGACCGTCTACACCATCGCCGACGTCCCCGGGCTGATCCCCGGCGCCAGCCAGGGCAAGGGCCTGGGCCTGGAGTTCCTGCGGCACGTCGAGCGCTGCGAGGTCCTGGTGCACGTCCTGGACACCGCGACGCTGGAGTCCGACCGCGACCCGGTCTCCGACCTCGACATGATCGAGGCGGAGCTGGCCCAGTACGGCGGCCTGGAGAACCGGCCCCGGGTGGTCGTCCTCAACAAGACCGACATCCCGGACGGCAAGGACCTCGCCGAGATGATCCGCCCCGACCTGGAGGAGCGCGGCTACCGCGTCTTCGAGGTCTCGGCCGTCGCCCACCTGGGCCTGAAGGAACTCTCCTACGCGCTCGCCGACATCGTCGCGCAGGCCCGCGCCGCCCGGCCGGTCCAGGAGGCCACCCGTATCGTCATCCGTCCGAAGGCCGTGGACGAGACGGGCTTCACGGTCACCGAGGAAGGCGATCACTTCTACCGCGTGCGCGGTGAGAAGCCCGAGCGCTGGGTGCGCCAGACCGACTTCAGCAACGACGAGGCCGTCGGCTACCTCGCCGACCGGCTCAGCCGCCTCGGAGTCGAGAACGCGCTGCTCAAGGCGGGTGCGCGGGCCAACGACGGCGTCGCGATCGGCCCCGAGGACAACGCGGTCGTCTTCGACTGGGAGCCGACGATGGCGGCCGGTGCGGAGATGCTGGGCCGACGCGGCGAGGACCACCGTCTGGAGGCGCCCCGTCCGGCCGCACAGCGTCGCCGCGACCGCGACGCGGAGCGCGACGAGGCCGACGAGGAGTACGAGGGCTTCCGGCCCTTCTGAGGACGGCCTGTACGGCACGTCCACGACGGGCCGTACGGCGCTTCGGCACGGCATGGCACGGCCCCCGGGAAGAGAGATCCTCCCGGGGGCCGTTCGCGCAGTTCAGGGGCGGTTCAGCGGGCCGGGCTGCGGTCGGTGCGGCCGGTGTCCGCGGCCTCCTGGGAGCGCTGGCCGGGGATGCCGGACAGCCGGCGCTCCAGCCGGACGCGGCGCTCGTCGGCCTTCGCGCACAGGTCCAGCGCGGCCTGGCCGAAGCGGACCGCGGAGGGCGGTTCCGAGGGGCCGAGCAGCTGCTCCTTGAGCCGGGCGCGCTCCGCGGCGAGGGTGTCCCGCTCGGGGTGGCGGACCGTGTCGAGGAGCGCGGCCACACCGTCCGCCCCGGGCGTCAGGACCACCGCCGCCCGTACGGTCGGGAAGTTCGCCCGGAAGTCCGCCTCGGCCATCCCCGAGGTATTGGCGACCGCGTACGGCTTCCCGCTGGCCAGGTAGTCCGAGATGACGCTGGAGACATCGCTGATCAGCACGTCCGCCTGGTTGAAGCAGCTGAAGACACCGGGGCGGACGGTGGTGACGACGCGGTGCTCCCACTCCGGGAAGGAGTCCCAGTACGCGTGCTCCCAGGCGGTCACGGCGGCCGCGACGGCGGCCGCGCGGCCCGGCTCCGGGGTGCCCTGGAAGCGCATCCGCTCCAGCTCGTCCGCGCTCTTGCGGAAGGCGGCGGTGGTCAGCCGGTCCAGCTCCGCGGTGCGGCGGGCCAGCTCGGCGGCGGCCCGCGGGCCGGGCAGCGCGCCGCCGCGCCCGCTGTTGGCCGCCGCGATCATCGCCTGGATCCGGGCATCGGCGGCGCCCGCGCGCGGGTCCACCGAACCGGTCATCGGGTGCGGTTTGTACAGCAGCCGCACCGCGGGGTCGGCGAGCAGTTCGCGGACGATGTTCTCGCCCGCCAGGATCACCGAGGTGTTGCCCGGGTTGCCGTCCCAGCCCTCCCACGTCGGCGCGTACAGCACCGTCGTGAAGCGGCCGAGCGGGGCCCCCTCGTACGGCTCGACGGGGGCCAGCTGGGGGCGGCCGACCTCGACCACATCCTTGTCCTCGACGCCGATGTCGGCGAGCTGGTAGCGCTCCCGGGCCGCCGGACCCGCCACCCACACCTCGTCGTACGCCTTCGCGTACGGGTTGCAGGAGGACAGCTTGTCGCTCTCGCCGTGGTTGATGAAGGCGTGTTTGACGGAGGGGATGCGCAGGATCTGCGAGGTCTTGCCGGAGTTCGCCGGGTGCAGCAGCACCTTGAGCGTGGAGTGCTCCAGACGCATCAGATGGGCGACCTTCGGGATGCACAGGACCGGGATGTCGGTGGCCTCGATCTTCTGCACCATGAAGCGCTCGCGGAGCACGATGACCGGCTTGCCGTCCAGGCCGGCGAGGGTGCTCAGCCACATGTTGGCCTGGTAGGCGGAGGCGGAGCCGCCGGAGAAGTACATGCCGGCCGTCGGCCGGTACGCGGCCAGCCAGTCGTCCAGCCAGGCCAGGGCACGGCGTTCGCCCGCCGTCCGCTTCCCCGGCAGCAGCCAGCGGCTCAGGTGGAGCGTGCCGCCGACGGAGCAGGCCAGCGAGACGGCGATGCCGATACCGCCCCCGTAGACCTCCGTGGTGAGCGCGCTGACCATCATGCCCACTGTGGTGGGGACCGAGAAGCACAGCAGCCGCCGGCCGGTCTGGCGGTAGAGGATGCGCGGCGGGGCGTCGGACAGGTGCAGTGCGGACACGTCGATGTTCCGCGTCACGAACGGGAGGGTGCGGGTCCTGCGGACCAGCACCGCGACGGCCTGGCACGCGAAGTGCGAGCCGTAGAAGAGGAGCAGCGTGATGGCGAGCGGTGCCTGCTCCTCAAGGGGATCGATACCGTCGATGTTCAGCAGGCCGACCAGGATGAGCATGTCGCGCAGCAGCTGGCGGACCGTGACGTCGAAGCGGACGCGGCCGAGCAGCGAGAGCAGGCCGGGCTGGGTGTGCTGGAGGACCAGGTCGAGACCGAGATTGACCACGGACGCCGCGATGAACAGCGGAACGACGGGCAGCAGCGCGCCGACGAGCTGGGCGATGAACGCGGCCAGCATCGCGAACAGGGCCGCGAGCTGGACGGCTCGGCGGGGGACGATTCCGGCGGAAGGCACGGGGAAGGGCTCCTGGCAGCAAGGAAGGTCGGAGGAGGGCCTTGGGGGCGGCCGGATCCCCCGCCGCGACACCGCCCGGGGCGGCGAAACAGACCGAGGGACACCCGACCGTAAGACCTTGTTGGCCTTGGTGACAATCTGCTGTGGTGCTCATCACCGCGAAACCGGACCAATCGAACGCAACCTAAAGAGTGTTACCACCGTCTTAAGAAATTCTGAGAAAGACCTGAGGAAGCGGTGAAGGGCGCGCGGCACCCGGCGGGGGCGCGCCGGCGGGCCGTCCCGGGCGGCCCCGGGGAGTGTCCGCGACGGCGTCCGCCAGGCGATATGCCGACGCGGCGACCGGCCGCCCTGCCGTAGATTGCGTGCAGAGGGCCGTCGTACGGGATCGCCCGTACGGCAGCGGGACCGGCAAGCACAGGGGTACGCAGGTGGCAGGCGCAAGGCAGGACGTGACGGACGCCCGCAGGGTCGTGGTGAAGGTCGGCTCGTCCTCGCTGACCACGGCGGCCGGGGGGCTGGACGCGGACCGGGTGGACGCGCTGGTGGACGTGCTGGCCAAGTACCAGGACAAGGAGGTCGTGCTGGTCTCCTCCGGTGCCATCGCGGCCGGCCTGGCGCCCCTGGGACTGGACCGGCGCCCCCGCGACCTGGCCCGGCAGCAGGCCGCCGCCAGCGTCGGCCAGGGACTGCTGGTCGCCCGCTACACCGCCTCCTTCGCGCGCTACGGCCGCCGGGTCGGACAGGTGCTGCTGACCTCCGACGACACCAGCCGCCGGGCCCACTACCGCAACGCCTGCCGGACGCTGGACCAGCTGCTGGCCATGGGCGCGGTACCGATCGTGAACGAGAACGACACCGTCGCCACCGACGAGATCCGGTTCGGTGACAACGACCGGCTGGCGGCCCTGGTCGCCCACCTCGTCCGCGCCGATCTGCTGGTCCTGCTCTCCGATGTGGACGGCCTCTACGACGGTGACCCGGCCACCCCCGGCACCTCGCGGATAGCCCAGGTCAGCGGGCCGAAGGACCTGGAGGGCATCTCCATCGGCAGCGCGGGCCGGGCCGGCGTCGGCACCGGCGGCATGCTCACCAAGGTCGAGGCGGCCCGGATCGCGGCCGCGGCCGGTATCCCCGTCGTGCTCACCTCTGCCGTGCACGCCGCCGAGGCGCTGGCCGGCGGCCCGACCGGCACCCATTTCCTGCGCACCGGCCGGCGCTCGGCGGACCGGCTGCTGTGGCTCGCGCACGCCTCCACGCCGCGCGGTGCGCTCGTCCTGGACGACGGGGCGGTGCGGGCCGTCGTCGAGCGGCGCTCCTCGCTGCTGCCGGCCGGTATCGCCTCGGTCGAGGGCGAGTTCGCCGCCGGGGATCCGGTCGAGCTGCGGGACGTCACCGGCCGTGCGGTCGCCCGGGGGGTGGTCAATTTCGACGCCCGGGAGATCCCCCGCCTGATGGGGCGCTCGACCCGGGACCTCGCCCGCGAGCTGGGGCCGGCGTACGAGCGGGAGGTCGTGCACCGCGATGATCTGGTCGTCCTGCACCACTGAGGCCCGCGGGGCGCAAACACCGGGAGCGCCGGGAGTACCGGAGTACCGGAGTACCGAGAACACCCGGAAACACGGCGACGCTGAAGCGCTGAAGCGCGGGGAACTCCGGGAAACGCCGGTGAACCCGGGGGAGCGCCGGTAAACACTCTCCGCGCCGCGGTGCCAGGACCAGCCTTTCCACGGAGACCTTCTCGAAAACGCCCCCGCGAGGGCCCGCGGGCTGGTCAACTTTGAAGCGGGGCGCCGCAGGTGAGCGGCGCCCGCAGCGCGACAGCGCGCACGACGGAGAACGACCGTACCCATCGGCTCCGCACCCCCGAGGGCGGAACGATTCGCAGCACAGGAGGCCGCCGGTGAGACGAGGGCGCCCAGGGGCACTGCCCCGAGGGACGGCGGGGCCCACCCTGACCAGCGTCGGGACCGGCGAGGACGCCGACGGGCCGGACGACACCGAGCGCGCGGCGCGGAGCGGGGCGGCACGGGAGGCGCCGCAAGGTGAGCGCCGGGAGGTGTCCCGGCTCTGGCACGTCACGCTGAGCGTCTCGGGGGCGGAGGCTCCCCTGGCGGAGGTCCGGCGGGCGCTGGAACAACTCGCCCACGACCACCCCTTCCTGCTGACCAGCCGGTACGCCCACGACCACGCCGAAATCCGTTACTGGGAGGAGGCCCGGGACCTCCACGACGCCGCGGCGGTCGCGCTGCGGCTGTGGGGCGAGCACCGTTCGACGGCCCGGCTGCCGCCGTGGGAGATCGTCGGCCTGGAGGTCATCGACCGCGCGACCTACCACCAGCGCATCGCGGAGGGATACGGCCCGCCGCCCGCGTCACCGGTCGGAGTCCATCCGTACTGAGCGAGGATCGGGCCCGGCCGGGCCCGCGCGTGACCGGATCCGGGGCCGTACCCCTCCCGCCGGGCCTGGTCCCGCACGGTGAACCGGCCCCGGCCGCAGCCCCGCCGTCCGGCTAGGCTGCGGCCATGACCAGCAGCGCATCGCCCTCCTCGCCCGTCCTTGAGACCGCCCGCCGTGCCCAGGAGGCGGCCGCCCTTCTGGCGCCACTGCCGCGCACCGCCCGCGACGGAGCGCTGCTGGCCATCGCCGACGCTCTGGTGGCGCGGACCGGCGAGATCGTCGCCGCCAACGCCGAGGACGTCGCCAAGGCACGGGCCGCGGGCACCGCGGAGTCGATCGTGGACCGGCTCACCCTCACCCCCGAGCGGATCGCGGCGATCGCCGCAGACGTCCGCGATGTCGTGGCGCTGCCCGACCCGGTGGGTGAGGTGGTGCGTGGTTCGACCCTGCCCAACGGCCTCGACCTGCGCCAGGTCCGGGTGCCGCTCGGCGTGATCGGGATCATCTACGAGGCCCGGCCGAATGTGACGGTGGATGCCGCGGCGCTGTGCCTGAAGTCCGGCAATGCCGTACTGCTGCGCGGTTCGTCCTCCGCGTACGCCTCCAACAGCGCGCTGGTGGCGGTGTTGCGGGACGCCGTAGCGAGCGCCCAACTGCCTGCCGACGCCGTGCAGTTGGTGCCCGGTGAGAGCCGTGACTCGGTCCGCGAGCTGATGCGCGCCCGCGGCCTGGTCGATGTGCTGATCCCGCGCGGTGGCGCCGCCCTGATCCGTACGGTCGTCGAGGAGTCCACCGTCCCGGTGATCGAGACCGGCACCGGCAACTGCCATGTCTACGTCGACGAAGCCGCCGACCTCGACATGGCGATCGACATCCTCGTCAATTCCAAGGCACAGCGGCCCAGCGTGTGCAACGCCGCCGAGACGGTGCTGGTGCACGCCGGGATCGCGGAGCGGTTCCTGCCGCGGGCGCTGGAGGCGCTGACCCAGGCCGGGGTGATCGTGCACGGCGACGCGGCCTGGCAGCAGGTCGGCCCCGGCCTGGTCGCCCCCGCCACGGACGAGGACTGGGCGGCGGAGTACCTCTCGTACGACATCGCGGCGGCCGTGGTGCCCGACCTGGACGCGGCGGTGGCGCACATCCGGCGCTGGTCCTCCGGCCACACCGAGGCGATCGTCACCGCCTCGCAGGCCGCCGCCCGCCGGTTCACCCGACTGGTGGATGCCGCGACGGTCGCGGTGAACGCCTCCACTCGTTTCACGGACGGCGGCCAGTTCGGCTTCGGCGCGGAGATCGGTATCTCGACGCAGAAGCTGCACGCCCGCGGCCCCATGGGGCTGCCGGAGCTGACGTCCACGAAGTACATCGTCACCGGAGACGGCCACACCCGCTGAAGCCCCTGCGGATTCGCCGTTCTCCCTGCCCAAAACACCCCTCCGGGGCTACCCTGGACGGGTGCCGGACGACGTGGGGGGCAGGCCGTTCCCGGACGGCGAAGAGCCCAGCGAGCACCACCACGGGAGCCACGGAGAAGCGGACGAGGAGTTCGCCTCCGTGGTCTTCGACGAGGACTTCGTGCGGGCCGCACGGATCCATGAACCTTCCGCGGCCGAGCGGATGCTGGCCGCCGCGGAGGCGTGCGCCGAGGCCGAGGCGGCCCGCCCAGGGGTCGGCTTCGGCCCCGATGGCGTGGACGGCCCGGACGGTGCCGCCGGCCCGCGCGGTCGCGGCCGCCGCCGGGGCCCGGATGCCGACAACCCGGACGCGTACCGCGACCACGGCGAGTACGGGGACTACGCGCCGCACGGTCCGTACGGCCCCTACGGCGGGGCGCTGCGCCCCTATCGCGGCAGCGCCCGCTGGCACCGGCCGGTGGCCTGGGTGCTGGCCGTGGTGATGGGCATCGGACTGGTCGCGCTGGCCTTCAGCGCCGTCTACCGGGGGGCCTCCGGCCGGACGCAGGGCCCGGCGCCGTCGCCCGCCTCCAGCGGAGTGGACGCGTCCGCGGCCAGCGGCACGGACGGAGTCAGAACGGTGCGCCCCGGCCTGCCGCCGGCCGCGCCGGCCGGCTCCGCGCCGCCGTCGGCCTCCGCGGCCCCGCGGGCGCACTGATTTCCCGGCAAATTCCGTGGGGCATTACCCGGAAAACCGCCCGGGAAAACGGAGCTGCCCGGTGAATTTGTCGCACGACTGCGCGTTTACGACCGGCGTCGCAGACCTACTCTTGTTGTATGAGCGGGCCTGGTGACCCTCCCGAAGGGACGCCTGACGGCGCCCCGGGAGGCGGTGAGGACGAATACCGATCCGTTGTTTTCGACGAGTCGTTCGTGCGCGCTGCGCGGCTTCAGGAATTCTCCGCCGATGAGCGGCTGGGCGAGCACCACTCGCCGGCCGTGAAGACCCGCCACCGCTGGTTGCGGATCGGTGGCTCCCGGCAGGCACTGTTGCTGGTGATACTGATAGTGCTCGCCTTCGGCACGGCCGTCTACATGGGCGTGCGCCACCCCTACAAGGCCCCCGACGCGTCGCCCGTGCAACTGCTGCGGTCCTCGGTCGTACCGCTCGCGCCGGCCGGGGCCGTGCCCGGCGCGTCCCCTGACGATCTCTTCACGCACAGCCCGGCGGCGCATTTCAGGATCGGCGCCGCGGGCGTCAATCTGCCGACCGTCGAACGCACTCAGCACTTCTCCGACAGCCAGGTGGTCTCCGCGCTGACCATCGCGAAGGACTACCTCGTCCGCTCCTCGATCGACCCGGCCACCCTCACCGGCGGATCCGTCCGCCCGGTGCGGCTGCTGCTGGACACCGGCCAACTCGACCAGTTCGACCGGAGCTTGGCGCACCCCGCCGATGACGGGCGCTACGCGGCGACCGGCTGGCTGATCCGCTTCGATCCGGGACAGACCGAACTCGCCGACCGGAACGTACGGGTCGACGGCACACTCTCCGCGGCGGAGCTGAGCCCGGACGCGCTGGAGGTCTCCGCCGACTACACCTTCGTCTACGCCGTACGGGCCGCACCGGGCGCCGCGCAGCAGAACGCCCCCGTGGGCCACGGCATCGGCAGGGCCATACCGGGCGCCGCCTCGCTGCTGACCGTCCGGCGCGAGGTGCACTTCCGCATCAGCCGCGGCGACCTCAACGAGCATCGCCTGGAGGTCCTCCAGAGCAGTCTCCAGGCGGGGCCGGTGGCCTGCTCGTCGGACCCGGCCGATGTGCTGAGCCCGCTGCTGGCGGGGCAGCACGCCGGGACCGACCGGCCGACGGGCACCGATCCCTACGCCCATGGCCGGGTCGGCCCCTCGCTCTGCGGTGAGCTGGCGGCTACTTCTCAGCCGAACCCGAGCCATCCGATCCGTTAGCGCCGCCCGAGCCCTTGCCGCCTGCCGGGCCGGAGCCGCCGGACCGGGAGCCGCCGCGGAAGACCGAGTCGCGCAGCTTGCCGCCCAGGTCGCCGGCGCCGCCCGCGATATCGCGCACCAGGCCCATCAGCGGGTCCTTGCTGTTGCGCACGGTGTCGGCGTAATGCGTCGCGGAGTCCTTGAAGGAGTCGGAGACCGAGGCGTCCTTGTCCTCGTCACGGCGCGGGTAGTGGCCGTCCATGATGCGCTGGAAGTCGCGGCTGGCCGCCCACTTCTTCAGCTCGGCGGCGCGCACGGTGGTGAAGGGGTGGCTGCGCGGGAGGACATTGAGGATCTTCAGCACGGAGTCGCGCAGATCGCCGCCCGATTCGTACTCCTCGGCCTGCTTGAGGAACGCGTCCACATTCATCTGGTGCAGATGATTGCCGCCGGCCAGCTTCATCAGCCCGCGCATCGACGCCTCAAGGTCCTGCCCGACCAGCAGTCCGGCGCGGTCCGCGGACAGCTCCGACTTGCGGAACCACTCGCGCAGCGCGGTCACGATCGCCATGATCGCGACATTGCCCAGCGGGATCCAGGCGACCTTCAGGGCGAGATTCGTCAGGAAGAGCAGGACCGTGCGGTAGACGGCGTGTCCGGACAGGGCGTGGCCCACCTCATGGCCGATGACCGCCCGCATCTCCTCCTCGTCCAGGAGCTCGACCAGGCCCGTCGTCACCACGATGATCGGCTCGTCCAGGCCGATGCACATGGCGTTGGGCTGCGGATCCTGATTGACGTACATCGGCGGGACCTTCTCCAGGTCCAGGATGTGGCAGGCGTCGCGGAGCATGTCGTTGAGATGGGCGAACTGCTGCTCGCCGACCCGGACCGAATCCGACAGGAAGAGCAGCCGCAGGCTGCGCTCCGGCAACAAGCCGCTGAGCGTCTTGAAGACGGTGTCGAATCCGCTCAGCTTGCGCAGCGCCACCAGCGCAGAACGATCCGCCGGGTGCTCGTACGACCGGGACGAGATCCCGGGGAACCGCCTGCGGTCCCGGCTCGGTACCCGCTCGCTGCCGTCTGGGCTCTCCGTCATTGGGGCCTCCCCCTGCTCGACTGCGTGTGTTCAGCCTAGAGGACGCCACTGACAGGCGAATGGATGCTCGGGCGTACGCTGGCGATCGCACCACGGCCGCACCGGCCCCGTACACAAGGGAGCGCACCGTCATGCTGAATTCGAGCGTGCTGCTCGCGGCAGTCCAGGACACCAGCCGGGCCGACGGCCCCGGCTGGATCCTGCGCACCGTGATCATCGTCGGCGTCATCGGCGCCGCCCTCCTCGCGTGGTTCCTGCTCCGGGGCTACGGCGGCAACCAGGACTGACCCCGAGGCGGCCGCGGGTGCGGTCCCCTGACCGGCTGCCGGAAGGCGCGCCGGGCGCTCGTGGGCGCTCCAGGGTGGAGTCGCCGTGAGCCCGCGGTGAGCCCACGCTTACGATGTGGCGGAAGTCTCTGTCCGACCCCAGCCCGGATTGGTCCTGCCGACGATGAGCCTGTACAGCACCGCACAGCCCCTGGTTTCCCTCGCCGAGGCCGGGCAGGAGGGTGGCAACCACGCCAGCCTGAGCCCGTTCGTGACCGGCGGCGGCGCCCTGATTGCCCTGCTTCTCCTGCTCTGGATCGTGACCCGCTTCAACCGGGACCGCTGAGCCCGGCACCCGGCCTCCGGCATCGCGCGTCGCCCAGTAGGGTCTGCACGCATGGGAGAGCACACAGAGCCCGTGAAGCGGCGACTCGGAGTGATGGGCGGCACATTCGACCCGATCCATCACGGACACCTGGTCGCCGCCAGCGAGGTGGCCAGCCAGTTCCACCTCGACGAGGTCGTCTTCGTCCCCACTGGGCAGCCGTGGCAGAAGAGCCATAAGACGGTGTCCCCGGCCGAGGACCGGTATCTGATGACGGTTATCGCGACCGCGTCGAACCCGCAGTTCTCCGTCAGCCGCATCGACATCGACCGCGGCGGCAAGACGTACACCATCGACACCCTGCGTGATCTGCGCGCGGAGCACGTCGACGCGGACCTCTTCTTCATCACCGGTGCCGACGCCCTCGGTCAGATCCTGACCTGGCACGACGCCGACGAACTGGTGTCGCTGGCCCATTTCATCGGGGTGACCAGGCCCGGCCATGTCCTCGCGGACCCCGGGCTGCCCGAAGGCGCGGTGTCGCTCGTCGAGGTGCCCGCGCTGGCCATCTCCTCGACCGACTGCCGGGCCCGCGTCGCCCAGGGGGATCCGGTCTGGTACCTGGTGCCGGACGGTGTGGTGCGCTACATCGACAAAAAAGAGCTGTACCGCCACGACCGCTGACGGGGCCGACGGAATGCTGACGGAAAAGGGGCACCGGTGAGCGATCGGCAGGATCCGTACGGGCCGCACGACCCGTATGCCCATGACCCGTATGCCCCGCAGCAGCAGGGGCAGCCGAACCACACCTATGACGCCTACGGGCAGCCGGTGTACCGCGACACGTCGCAGCAGCCCTACGAGCAGCAGCACCACAACCAGTACGACCAGTACGGACAGCCGGTCGCCGCCGCGCCCTACGACCCGTACGACCCGTACGGGGGCCGTACGGGCGCGGACCCGCAGCAGTACCAGGGGCAGCAGCCGTATCCGGGCCGGCAGGAGTACGGCTACGACGCCTACGGCAGTGGGCAGGCACAGCAGCAGGGCTATCCCCAGCAGTACGACACATATGCCCAGCCCCAGCAGCAACAGACTTACCAGCAGCAGCAACAGCAACAACAGGAGTGGATCCCGCAGCAGGCGTCGCAGTCGCCGTACGAGCAGATCCCGTACGACGGGCAGCTCTACCAGGAGCCGGTGCCGCAGCCGTACGAGGAGCACCGGCCGCCGGCGCAGCGCGGCCCGTCGGACGGCACGGAGGCGACCGGCACCCCGTCCGGCTCCGCGGCCCCACCGGCCGCCACCTCGCCCCCCGCCCCTCCTTCCGCACCCGCTTCGCCTTCCGCACCCGCTGCGTCCGCTTCGGCCGCCTCCTCGGCTCCCGACTACCGCACCGAGCAGTTCTCGTTCATCGAGGAGCCGGACGAGGACTCCGAAGACGTCATCGACTGGCTGAAGTTCAGCGAGAGCCGCACCGAGCGGCGCGAGGAGGCCAAGCGGCGCGGCCGCAGCCGCATCGTCGTGCTGTCCGTCGTGCTGGCCCTGCTGGTCGTCGGCGGCGTGGGCTATCTGTGGTGGGCGGGCAAGCTGCCGGGCCTCTCCGGCGCGGACACCGGCCCGGCGGCGGCCGGCGGCGGGCAGAAGCGCGACGTACTCGTCGTGCACCTGCGGGACACCAAGACCGGCAACAGCTCGACGGCGCTGCTGGTGGACAACGAGACCACCCACAAGGGCACCACTGTCCTCCTGCCCAACAGCCTCATCGTCCCCAAGGACGACGGGACCACCACGACGCTCGGCAAGTCCGTCAAGGACGCGGGCACCGACCCGACCCGGGAGTCCCTCAACACCCTCCTGGGCGCCGACCTCAAGGCCAGCTGGCGGCTGGACACCCCGTATCTGGAGAACCTCGTCGAGACCGTCGGCGGTATCACCCTCGACACGGATGCCACCGTCCCCGACGCCAAGAAGGACGGCCCCCCGGTCGTCAAACAGGGCAGCGCGCAGGTCCTCAACGGGCAGGCGGCCGTCGCGTACGCCACCTACCAGGCGCCGGGCGAGGCGCAGCCCAAGCAGCTGGCGCGGTTCGGGCAGGTCATGCAGGCCACCCTGAAGAAGGTCTCCACCGACGCGGACGGTGCCACGGCCACCGTGAAGTCGCTGCTCCAGGTGCTGGACCCGCCGCTCACCGAGGGCCAGCTGGGCAGCTCGCTGGCGCAGCGGGCGGAGCTGGCCAAGGCCGGCGCGTACAGCACCACCGTGCTGTCCGTGCAGGCGGACGGCACGCTCAGCCAGACGGTCGCGGACACCGTCGTCAAGGAAGTGCTCGGCGGCACGGTCAAGAAGACGGACCCCGGAGCGACCGCCCGGGTCGCGGTCCGCAACGCCGGTGGCGGCAAGGGCACCGGCGCCAAGGCACAGGCCACGCTGGTCAACGGCGGCTACACCGTCGTCGACGACGGCACCGACGGGACGGCACGGTCCGCGTCCGAGGTCACCTACGCGGACGCCGGCCACCAGGCGCAGGCCGCGGAGATCGCCAAGACGCTGGGGCTGCCCCCGGGCGCCGTCAAGCAGGGCAAGGGCGCCCCGAACGCCGATGTCACCGTCGTGCTGGGCAAGGACTTCCGGGGCTGACCCGGCGCGCGCCCCGGGGCGGACCGTCGCCCCGGTCCGCGCGGCCGGCCTCAGCACCGCGCTGACCAGCCGGTTCGAAAAGGCATCCGGGAGTGTCGGCGGTCCGTGAGACCCTTGAGGGGTACCTGACCGCTGATCCGGCCGCCCATGCGGGCCCGCGGCGCGCCGCGGCTTTGCCGCGGGCCGCGTGCCCCGGCCGGAAAAGCTGCCCCCGACCCGGAAAGCCGCTTGTGACCGCCACGGACCGCTCCATCGAGCTCATCAACGCCGCCGCTCAGGCAGCGGCCGACAAGCTCGCGCACGACATCATCGCGTACGACGTCAGTGACGTCCTCTCGATCACCGACGCCTTCCTGCTGGCCTCGGCGCCCAACGACCGCCAGGTCAAGTCGATCGTCGACGAGATCGAGGAACGGCTCAGCAAGGACCTCGGCGTCAAGCCGGTGCGCCGCGAGGGCGACCGCGAGGCCCGCTGGGTGCTGCTCGACTACGTCGACATCGTGGTGCACGTCCAGCACAGCGAGGAGCGCGTGTTCTACGCGCTGGAGCGCCTGTGGAAGGACTGCCCCGAGATCGGTCTCCCCGAGGAGGCCAAGGCCACCCGCGGCAAGGCCGCGGCGCACGCCGAGGCGACGGCCGGCGAACGGGACGGAGAGCTGCACTGAACGGCACCGATGGCGGCCGGGGCCGCCGCATAGTCCTGTGGCGCCACGGCCAGACGGCGTGGAATCTGGAGCGCCGCTTCCAGGGCTCGACGGATATCGAGCTGACGGAGGCGGGTCTCGGGCAGGCGCGGCGCGCGGCCCGGCTGCTCACGGCCCTCAAACCGGACGCGATCGTCGCCTCCGACCTCCAGCGGGCCGGGGCGACGGCGCGCGAGCTGGCCGTGCTCACCCGTCTTGAGGTGACGTACGACGCGGCGCTGCGGGAGAGCTACGCGGGCGCCTGGCAGGGGCTGACGCACGAGGAGATCCTCGCGCGGCACGGCGAGCAGTACGCCGCCTGGAAACGCGGTGAGCCGGTGCGGCGCGGCGGCGGTGAGCTGGAGACCGAGGTCGCCGACCGGGCCGCCCCGGTCGTGCTCGACCACGCCGGCAAGCTGCCCGACGACGGCACTCTGGTCGTCGTCAGCCACGGCGGCACGATCCGTACCACCATCGGGCGGCTGCTCGGCCTGGACTCCCCGCACTGGGAGAGCCTGGGCGGCCTGTCGAACTGCTGCTGGTCCGTGCTGGGCGAGGGTGCGCGTGGCTGGCGCCTGCTGGAGCACAACGCCGGCACCCTGCCGGAGCCGGTGCTCGGCGACGACGTCTGAGCCCCGTGACCGGGGCCGGCCGACCGGATTTCACATCTGGGCAGGTCGCAGGCTAAAGTTCTTCTTGTTCGCGGCGCCGCCGGGGGAAACCCGGGGGAGCGGAACAAGACCCGGGGCTATAGCTCAGTTGGTAGAGCGCCTGCATGGCATGCAGGAGGTCAGGAGTTCAATTCTCCTTAGCTCCACAGCCCGGATGATCCCGTCTCCTCGCGGATCCAGTGCCCGACACTGGAACGTGAGGGGACGGGATCACTGCGTTATGGGGGCGCGCTCAGGGGGGACTGACCCGGTCGGCGGTCCGTGGCAGAATCGGACGGCGTCGGCAGGGGAGGAGAGACCGCGATGCCCACAAGCTCCCTTGAGGAGGTCGATGACCTGCTCGAAGCGGTCGAGCTGCCCGGCGCCGCCCGGCGGCCCGCAGCCGCCCTACGGCAGCCCCGCCCTGCCGACGGCCCCGCGTCCGGATGCCGCGGCAGTGACGGTTCGGCGCTGCGGTGCCCCTCCTGCGGTTCGCCCCATATCGCGCAGATGCTGGGCGACAACGGAGATATCTCCTTCGTCTGCACGGCCTGCGGCCACAGTTGGAGCTGACTGATGGGGGCTCACAGCAGGAAATGCGACTGGTGCGGCAGCGGTACGCCGATCGTCCGTGACATGGAACCGGTCAACACCGACTACCAGTACTGGTGCGAGGAATGCGCCCGCGCCCTGGTCATAAAGGGCGACCCGATCGAGACCTACCGCGAACTCGACGGGGAGCCGATCTACGGGCGGCTGCTGGACGAGCACTGCACGCTGAAGCGTTTCTACTCCTTCGCCACGGCCTGAACCGGGCCGCGAGGGGCGGTCCGGGCGCAGGCCGTGGCGCCCCGTAGGGCTGTGTGTCCGCCCACGGTGCCGGGCTCGTCACGGCTTCCGGGTCTCCCGTGCCGGGCATCCCGTGCCGGGATTCTCGTTCCATGAATTTTCCGTGGTTTTCGTACGGGGTGGAACTCCCGTGTGTCCGCGAGGCGTTGGAGAGCACAAGAGCTGCCGCCGGAAACGGCCGGCGGCAACGGGGGAAGCGACACGGGGGTCGCGACATGACAGAAACGAGTATCGAACCTGCCCGGACGGGAACGGCCGACGGCGCCGAGTGGAGCCGGAAGCGGGCGGCCGCGGCCGGACTGACGCCGTTCGTCGACGTACTGCGCGTACCGCCGGTCCTGCGGCCCGGCCGCAGGGGAGCCGGCCGCGGCATCGACATCGAGCTGAGAACCACCTGGGTGCGGCTGCACAGCCAGCTCCCGCCGACCAAGGTGTGGGCGTACGCGGGGCACTACCCGGGGCCGACCATCGAGGTGCGGCGCCGCGAACGGCTGCGCATCGCCTGGGTCAACCGCCTCACCGGCGGCTATCCGGTGACCGCGGCCGAGGCGCGGGCCGTACCGGGGGCACCGCTGCCCACCGACGTACCGGGCCGGGCAGGTGCCACCGTCGTCGAGGGGGTGGGCCGCCTGCCGGCCTGGGTCGTGACGCATCTGCACGGCGCCGTGACCGGCGGCGGCAACGACGGCTGGACGGAGAACGCCGTCGCGCAGGGTGACGCGCAGCTGTCGGAGTATCCCAACGACCATCGCGCGGCCACCTGGTGGTACCACGACCACGCCATGGACATCACCCGCTGGAACGTCTACGCGGGCCTGTGCGGGATGTATCTCGTCCGGGACGAGGAGGAGGACGCCCTCCAACTCCCCGCCGGGGAGCACGAGATCCCGCTCGTCATCCAGGACCGCAACCTCGACACCGACGAGGACGGCAGACTGACGGGCCGTCTGCTGCACAAGACGCTGATCACCGGTACCGACGCGCAGGGCAGGAACATCACCATCCCCTTCGCCGGCCCGTTCACCCTCGTCAACGGCACGATCTGGCCGCACGCGAAGGTCGACGCGCGCTGGTACCGCTTCCGCCTCCTCAACGGCGCCAACGCCCGTACCTTCACCCTCCGGCTGGTGGACGACGAGACGGGCGAGCAGGTCACCGGTGCGGTGCACCAGATCGGTTCGGACGGTGGGCTGCTGCCACGGCCGCTTGCGGTGGACGGCGCTCTCTCGGTGGCTCCGGCCGAGCGGATGGACCTGCTGATCGACTTCGGCCGGCTGCGCGGCCGTACGCTCCGGCTGGTCAACGACGCGCCGGGGGTGGCGTATCCGCAGGTGATGCAGTTCCGGGTGGGGTCGCAGAAGGCCGCCGACGGGTTCGTCCTGCCGGCGGTGCTCTCCTCGTCGTTCGAGCGGCTCACCCACGACACCGCGCCCAGGCATCAGCACCGGCTGGTCGTGCTCACCCCGCCGGGACCGGTCGGTGACGGTCATCCGGAGATCTGGGAGATGCGGCAGGCCGAGCCGGGCACGGTGTGCGTTCCCGGCGAGGGGGTCATCCAGGTCAAGGGCGCCGACGGGGTGGTGCGCACGTATCAGCGTGGCGGCCGGATGTTCGATGACACGCTGGGCTTCATGGTCCGCCATGGCGACTGGGAGCAGTGGAGCTTCCTGAACCTCGGCGGCGCCGGGACGCACCCGATGCACATCCACCTGATCGACTTCCAGGTCCTGAGCCGGGACATCTATCCGGCGGATCCGGAGAGCCCCTTCGACACGGAGCTCGGCGGCACCCGTGCACCACTGGAGTACGGCGGTGCGGCGGCGATAGCCCCCGGCGACCGGGGCTGGAAGGACGTCATCCAGGTCCCGCCGGGCCAGATGGTGAACGTGATCGGCCAGTTCCGCGGTGCGCGGGGCCGCTTCATGTACCACTGCCATCTGCTGGAGCACGAGGACATGGGGATGATGCGCCCCTTCGTGGTCATGCCGCCGGAGGCGCTGGAGTTCCACCACCACCATCAGCCGGACGGGAGCCACGGCCACCACGCCCGCTGAGCCGCCACAGCCGGGCCGCGGTCAGCGCGAGCAGCGCCAGACCGGCGATCGGGTAGCCGCCGGAGAGCAGCATCTGGACGCCGTTCTGGTGCAGTTCCTCGTGCTGGTGCCAGCGGTGCGGCACCCACCACAGCGCGAACGAGCAGAACAGGAGGCCCATCGCGGCGGTCGCCGTCCACCGGCGGCGGGCGGCGGTGCCGGTGGACGCGAGCGCCTCGGAGCCGAGCAGGATCAGCGCGGGTACGCACCACACCCAGTGGTGCGACCAGGAGATCGGGCTGACCAGCAGGGCGGTCGCCGCGCAGGCGACGGCCGCCCAGGCACGCTGCCCGCGCAGCAGCGCCCCGGCGGCCAGCGCCAGCCCGAGCACGGCGGTGAGACCGGCGGGCACGAGCCAGGCCAGGCCCGGGTCGTGGGTGTGCAGCAGCCGGGCGAGGACGCCGCGCAGCGACTGGTTCGCGGTGATCTCCACCTCACCGACCCGGTCGGCGGCGAACACGATCTCGGTCCAGAAGCGGAGCGCGTCGCGGGGCAGCACGAGGGCACCGAGGAGGGCGGTGCCGAGGAAGGTCAGGGTGGCGACGGCGGCCTGCCGCAGCCAGGGGTTCCAGGCGGCGCGCGCCCCGGCGCCCGAGCGCAGCAGCTGCCAGCCGCGGACGGCGCCGGCCACCGCCAGGAAGACGGCGAACAGGGCCGGGGTGAGCTTGATCCCGGCCGCGATGCCGATGCCGATGCCCGCCCAGCGGTTGGTGTCCTTGCGGGTCAGGTCCCACAGGACCAGTACGGCGACGAGGAGGTTGATCTGCCCGTAGCGCAGCGTCGTCCATACCGGCTCGCACCACACCAGCAGCGCGGAGAGCGCCAATGCCGCCGCGGGACGGGGCAGCCGCCGGGGCCGGCCGACGAGACGGAGGGAGAGCTGGACGACGGCGACGAGCAGCAGGAGGTTGCCGGCCGTGGCGAGGGTGCGCATTGTCGGGACGCCGAACAGCGTCAGCGGTGTGAACAGCAGCGCCGCGAAGGGCGGATAGGTGTTGGGCAGATGCGCCGAGGTCGCCACCATGTCGTAGAGGGCCGCGCCGTTGCGGGCGGTCCAGCCCTCGGCGCGGTAGACCATGAGGTCGATCATCGTCACGTGCGCCAGGCGCTGAGCGATCCAGAAAGCGGTGAAGGAGACGAGGCAGGCCAGGGCCGCCATCGCGGTCGGATGACGGTGGACGAAGCCCCTGCGGAGGCCGGGGCCGCGGGGGTCGGCGGACTGTTCCAGCTCCAGCGCGGTCACGGCGTACGGCTCCCCAGGACGAATCGGGCACGGACGGCCGAGCGTATCCCGCGTCGCGTCCCGGGGCCTGCGGCAGAACGATTTGGCAGAAGCCCGGGAGGGCCGTGTAATGTAGGCGATGCCGCCGAGGGAAACCGGGCGGAACAAAACAAGGGGCTATAGCTCAGTTGGTAGAGCGCCTGCATGGCATGCAGGAGGTCAGGAGTTCAATTCTCCTTAGCTCCACAGTGATCGAAGCGGGCCGTCCGAGTCGGGCGGCCCGCTTCGTCGTGTGCGGACCGGAATGCGCCGGAAGTCAGCGGCCCCCGCACAGCTCCCGATATGGGACTTTCTTTCAGGTTGTGCTGATATCCAGTCAATAGGCGCCGCCGTAAGGCGAGTTGTCTGACCTCTCGGTGATCGTTCATGGTCAATCCTTGTCATTCCTTGGGCGCTTCTTGGTGATCACATGCCCCTGACATGAACAGTTCACCGAAAGAGTGTCGAACCACGTGAGTGTTACATCCGTCGCATTCACCGCTCGCGAGACGCCGTGCACAGGCGCACCGCGGGGCACGGGCTGCGCGCCCGCAGCCCGTGCCGCACACCACCGCGGAGCCGGGCGCCGTGTCACCGCCACCGCATCGCCACAGCAGGGGGTTCCATGAGATCAAGCCGCTCCAGATCACTGCGCGCCCGTTCCGGTCTGGCCTGGGCAGCGGCGCTGCCGCTGGTCGCCGGCGCGCTCGCGCTCGGCGCACCCGCCGCCGACGCCGCGGGGCACGACGGCGGCCGGCACACGCTCCAGGGCACCAAGCCCGGGTGGGCCACCCAGCAGGCCGACCAGGGTGCCACCGCCGGTTCCGCGGACGTCAACGCCCGCGTCTACCTGGCCGGCCGCGACGCCAAGGGCCTCGCGGACTACGCCAAGGCCGTGTCCGACCCGCACTCCGCCGCGTACGGGAAGTACCTGAGCCCCGCCCAGGTGCGCTCCCGCTACGGCGCCACGCAGGACCAGATAGCCAGGGTGACCGCCTGGCTGAAAAAGTCCGGTCTGAGGGTCACCGGAACCACCAACCGCTACCTCACGGTCCAGGGTGACGCGGCCGCCGCCTCGCGGGCCTTCGCCACCGACCTGCACAACTACCGCAAGAGCGGCCACACCTACCACGCGCCGTCCACCACCGCCTCCGCGCCCGCCGCGCTCTCCGACGCGGTCCTGACGGTGACCGGTCTGGACAACGCGCCGCATTACGCGCAGCACCACTCCACCGAACTGCCGCCGCCGTCCGCGGTCTTCCGCAACGCCGGCCCGTTCTCGACGTCGTACGGCTCCAAGACGGACAAGAACCTGCCGTCGGCCTACGGGAGCAAGGCGCCGTACGCGATCAAGGGCTACACCGGTAAGCAGCTGCGCGCCGCCTACGGGGCGAAGAAGTGGACCGGCAAGGGCGTCACCGTCGCGATCACCGACGCCTACGCCTCGCCGACCATCGCCCAGGACGCGGACAAGTACGCCGCCCGCAACGGTGACCCGCGCTACCGCCGCGGCCAGCTCTCCCAGGTGCTGCCCAAGGACTACACGAACATCCAGGAGTGCGGCGCGGCCGGCTGGTACGGCGAGGAGACTCTCGACGTCGAGGCCGTACACGCGGTCGCCCCCGACGCCGACGTCGTCTACGTCGGCGGCGCCTCCTGCATGGACAACGACCTGCTCGACTCGCTCGGCAAGGTCGTCGACAGCCACCTCGCGGACATCGTCTCCAACTCGTGGGGCGACGTCGAGGCCAACGAGACCCCGGACGTGGCCGCCGCCTACGACCAGATCTTCCAGCAGGGCGCGGTGCAGGGCATCGGCTTCTACTTCTCCACCGGCGACAACGGTGACGAGCTCGCCCACACCGGTACCAAGCAGGTGGACACCCCGGCGAACTCCGCGTGGGTGACCGCGGTCGGCGGCACCGCGCTCGCCGTCGGCAAGCACGACACGTACCAGTGGGAGACCGGCTGGGGCACCCAGAAGTCGGTGCTCTCCAAGGACGGCAACAACTGGACCGGCTTCCCCGGCGAGTTCAACGGCGGCGCGGGCGGCGGCACCAGTAAGTCCGTCCCGCAGCCCTTCTACCAGCGCGGCGTCGTCCCGGACGCGCTCTCCAAGGCGGGCGGCAGCGCCCCGATGCGCACCATTCCGGACATCGCGGCGGTCGCCGACCCCAACACCGGATTCCTGGTCGGCCAGACCCAGTCCCTGCCGGGCGGCAAGCTCGGCTACGACGAGTACCGCATCGGCGGCACCTCCCTGGCGGCCCCGGTGATCGCGGGCGTCCAGGCGCTGGCACAGCAGGCCCGGCACGGCATCGCCATCGGCTTCGCCAACCCCGCCATCTACCAGCGCTACGGCACCGCCGCGTACCACGACGTCACCGACCACCCGCTGGGCGCCGGCCGTGACCTGGCGGTCGTCCGCGTCGACTACGTCAACGGCGTCGACGCCAGCCAGGGCACCACGACCACGCTGCGCAGCCTGGGCAAGGACAGCTCCCTGCACGCGGGCGTCGGCTACGACGACGTCACGGGCGTGGGCTCGCCGGGCGACGGCTATGTGAGCTCCTACCGCCCCTGACGCAGGACCGTTCCACCGCCCCGGGGCCACGGGCCGTCTTTCGGCCCACGGGCTCCCTCCCGATCTCCGGGGCCCTCTCCTGGCCCGGGGACAGCGGACCCGGCGCGGAGCGCGGAACGACGCAGGCGGGGCCCGTGCCGGGGAATCCACGGCGCGGGCCCCGTACGCCCTGCGGTACCCTGGCGCCATGCGTGCCGTACGCCTTCTGCTTAGCGGGCCGCGCTGATCAGTACCGACCGGGCCACTCTCCGTGGCCATCCGGGTCGGCATCGGCGCGGCGTCCCCTCCTGTGCGAGGGGCATTTTTGTTTCCGCAGAAACCGCAGTGTTCACAGCAGCCGCAGGCAGAGACGATCGATGGAGCTTTGAGGACGATGAGCGAGACGACTACCTCCCCCGCTGCCCATGGCGCGGGCGGTGCCCCCACCGAGGTCGCAGCGCCGCACCGCTACACAGCCGCCCTGGCCGCCGACATCGAGGCACGCTGGCAGGACTTCTGGGAGTCGGCGGGGACCTACGAGGCCCCGAACCCGAGCGGTGACCTGGCCGGCGACGCCGCGCTGGTGGCCCGCCCCAAGAAGTTCATCATGGACATGTTCCCCTACCCCTCGGGCGCCGGTCTGCACGTCGGCCACCCGCTGGGCTTCATCGCCACCGACGTCTACGCCCGCCACCAGCGCATGACGGGCCACAACGTCCTGCACACCCTCGGTTTCGACGCCTTCGGCCTGCCCGCCGAGCAGTACGCAGTCCAGACCGGCACCCACCCGCGGGTCTCCACCGAGGCCAACATCGTCAACATGCGGCGCCAGCTGCGCCGCCTGGGACTGGGCCACGACCTGCGCCGATCGGTCGAGACGATCGACCCGGCGTACTACAAGTGGACCCAGTGGATCTTCGTACAGATCTTCAACTCCTGGTACGACCCGGAGGCGGACGCGGCGCGGCCCATCGACACCCTGGTCGCCCAGTTCGAGGCCGGTACCCGGCCGACTCCCGACGGCCGGGCCTGGGCGGAGCTGAGCGCCGCCGAGCGCGCCTCCGTCCTGGGCGAGTACCGCCTGGCGTACGCCTCGGACGCGCCGGTCAACTGGTGCCCCGGGCTGGGCACCGTGCTGGCCAATGAGGAGGTCACCGCCGACGGCCGGTCCGAGCGCGGCAACTATCCGGTCTTCAAGGCCAAGCTGCGCCAGTGGAACATGCGCATCACCGCCTACGCCGACCGGCTGCTGAACGACCTGGACGCGCTGGACTGGCCCGAGGCCATCAAACTCCAGCAGCGCAACTGGATCGGCCGCTCCGAGGGCGCCCGCGTCGACTTCCCGGTGGGCGACGACGCGCACATCACGGTCTTCACCACCCGCCAGGACACCCTGTTCGGCGCGACGTACATGGTGCTGGCCCCCGAGCACGAGCTGGTCTCGGGTGCCAACGGCACCGGGTCCATCGTCCCGGCGGCCTGGCCCGAGGGCACCCACGACGTGTGGACCGGCGGCCATGCCACCCCCGGTGACGCCGTCGCCGCGTACCGCAAGCAGGCCGCCGCCAAGTCGGACGTCGAGCGGCAGGCCGAGGCCAAGGACAAGACCGGCGTCTTCACCGGCGTGTACGCGACCAACCCGGTCAGCGGCGAGCAGGTCCCGGTCTTCATCGCCGACTACGTCCTGATGGGCTACGGCACCGGCGCGATCATGGCAGTCCCGGCGCACGACAGCCGCGACTTCGCCTTCGCGCGCGCCTTCGAGCTGCCCATGCGCTGTGTGGTCGAGCCCGCCGACGACCGCGGCCAGGACCCCACGACCTGGGACGATGCCTTCGACTCGTACGACGCGAAGATCGTCAACTCGACCGGCGCGGAGATCTCGCTGGACGGCCTGGTCGTCACCGAAGCCAAGGCGAAGATCACCGACTGGCTGGCCGCCCGGGGCATCGGCGAGGGCACCGTCAACTTCCGGCTGCGCGACTGGCTGTTCAGCCGCCAGCGCTACTGGGGCGAGCCGTTCCCGATCGTCTACGACGAGGACGGTGTGGCGCACGCGCTGCCCGAGTCGATGCTGCCGCTGGAGCTGCCGGAGGTCGAGGACTACTCGCCGCGCACCTTCGACGCCGACGACGCCGACACCCGGCCGGAGACCCCGCTGTCCCGCAACGAGGACTGGGTCGACGTCGAGCTGGACCTGGGCGACGGCGCCGGCCTCAAGCGCTACCGCCGGGAGACCAACACCATGCCCAACTGGGCGGGTTCGTGCTGGTACGAGATGCGCTACCTGGACCCGCACAACGCCGACGCGCTGGTCGACCCGGGCATCGAGCAGTACTGGATGGGGCCGGGCGAGGGCCGGCCGGCCGGCGGCGTGGACCTGTACGTCGGCGGCGCGGAGCACGCCGTGCTCCACCTGCTGTACGCCCGCTTCTGGTCCAAGGTGCTGCACGACCTGGGGCACGTCTCGTCCTCCGAGCCGTTCCACAAGCTCTACAACCAGGGCATGATCCAGGCGTTCGTCTACCGGGACAGCCGAGGCATCGCGGTGCCGGCCGCCGAGGTCGAGGAGCGCGACGGCGCGTACTACCACCAGGGACAGAAGGTCAGCCGGGTCCTGGGCAAGATGGGCAAGTCCCTGAAGAACGCCGTCACCCCGGACGAGATCTGTGCCGAGTACGGCGCGGACACGCTGCGGCTGTACGAGATGGCGATGGGCCCGCTGGATGTCTCGCGCCCGTGGGACACCCGGGCGGTCGTCGGCCAGTACCGGCTGCTCCAGCGGCTGTGGCGCAACGTCGTGGACGAGGCGACCGGCGAGGTCACCGTCGTCGACGCGGAGCCCGACGAGGCCACCCTGCGGGCCCTGCACAAGGCGATCGACGGCGTCACCCAGGACCTGGCGAACCTGCGTTTCAACACCGCCATCGCCAAGATCACCGAGCTGAACAACCACCTGACCAAGGTGGGCGGCCCGGTGTCGCGCACGGTCGCGGAGCAGTTGGTGCTGCTGATCGCCCCGCTGGCGCCGCACGTCGCCGAGGAGCTGTGGCGCAAGCTGGGCCACACCGACACCATCGTGCACGCGGCCTTCCCGGTGGCCGACCCGGCGTATGTCGTGGACGAGACCGTGACCTGCGTCGTACAGATCAAGGGCAAGGTCAAGGCGCGGCTGGAGGTCGCGCCGTCGATCTCGGACGCGGACCTGGAGACGGCCGCACTGGCCGAGCCCGCCGTGGTCGCGGCGCTGGGCGGCGCCGGTATCCGCAAGGTGATCGTCCGGGCGCCGAAGCTGGTCAATATCGTGCCCGCGTAGCGCGGCGGTACGGCGGGAGTACCCGTCGGGCCGTGCCTTCCCCTACGGGGAAGTTCGGGGCAGGCTGGGGGTTCGTTCGGAACGCCCTGCCTGCCCCGGCCGTTTACCGTGGAACTACGCGGAAGTACCGCGCGCGGGGCATGGTTCCGGCGCCGCCGACACCCTGGGAGAGCCCATGGAAGTTGCCATCGCCATCTTCGGGCTGCTCTTCACCCTGTTCATCGCGGCCGGGGTGTTCCTGACGGTCAGGGCCGTACAGGCGGCCAAGCGCTCCGTGGACCGGACGGTCGCCCAGGCCCGCAGAACCGTCGAGGACACCGGCCTGCGGGCCCGCCAGTTCGCCCAGCCGGGTGTGGTCGGTGAGCTGGCCCAGCTGCGGCTCTCGCTGCGTACGTCGATGCGCGCCACCCAGGAGGTGCTGCGCACCGGTGCCCGGGACGACGCCTCGCTCAGCGAGTCGCTGGGCCTCTTCGAGCGGCTCAGCGCCCACGGCCATGAGCTGGACGAAGAGCTGAAGCGGCTGGAGCGGGAGCCCGACAAGGCCACCATCGCCGCGCGGCTGCCGGACCTCCGGGAGCGTACGCAGCGGATCGCGCACTCCGCGGAGTCGCTGCGCTGGGCGGCGCGCGACCGGGCGCGGAAATTCGCGGACGACGATCTGGAGGCGCTCAGCGACCAGATCGACATGGAGGCCGGCGCACTGCGGCACTGGACCCAGGAGCCGGTGGGCGACCAGGTGCCGGGGGCGGCTGCGGCAGGTGGGACGCCGGGAGCGGATGGTCCCGGTGCGGGGCGTGGTTCCGGTACCGCCGGCGGTGCGGGGGCCGATGGGCGCTCCGGTGCGGCGGCCGGTTCGTACTCCTGGGGGCCGGAGGCGGCGGAGCCGTCGGCGATCACTGCCCGGAATCCGCGGACAAAGCCGTCCTACCCGTGGCAGAAGGTCCCGCGGACCGAGGGGACCACCTGAGGGGGGTACCACGGCGGTGCGGGCGTACGGCGGCGGTCGGCGCCGTGATGTGACCGGCCGGGAGGCCGCTGGCGGGCCCGCGGCCAAAACCGGCGGATTCCGGGAAGCGAAGTTCCGGAAAACGGTCCTGCTGGATCCGGGAATGACCCTGAGAGATCCTGGAACGGGGCCCGCACTGTCGGGTGTGGGAATCCCCGGATAATCTCCCAGTCATGTCCCCCCATGTCGCTATCGTCACCGATTCCACGGCCTACCTGCCGCGGGCGGCACTTGAGCGCCATCAGATCACGGCCGTGCCGCTGACCGTCGTCCTGGGGGACCAGGCCCTGGAAGAGGGCACCGAGATCTCGGCGAGATCCGTCGCCCAGGCGCTCCAGAAGCGCCAGTCGGTGACCACCTCCCGGCCCAGCCCCGCGGCGTTCGCGGAGACCTATCGCACGGTCGCGGCGGCCGGCGCGAGCGGCATCGTCTCGCTCCATCTCTCCGCGGAAGTCTCCGGCACCTACGACGCGGCGGTGCTCGCGGCCAAGGAGGCCCCGGTACCCGTACGAGTCGTGGACACCGGGATGGTCGCGATGGCCCTCGGGTTCTGCGCCCTCGCGGCCGCGGAGACGGCGGAGGCCGGTGGGGACGTGGACGAGGCGGTGGCGGCGGCGGAGAAGCGCGCCGCGGGTACCGCCGCCTACTTCTACGTCGACACCCTGGACTATCTGCGGCGCGGTGGCCGGATCGGGGCGGCGCAGGCGCTGCTCGGCTCGGCGCTCGCCGTCAAACCGATCCTCCAGCTGGCCGACGGACGGATCGAACTGCTGGAAAAGGTCCGTACGGCGTCCAAGGCCATCGCCCGGCTGGAGGAGATCGCCGCGGAGCGGGCGGGCCTGGGAGAGGTCGATATCGCCGTGCACCATCTCGCGGCGGCGGAGCGCGCGGACGCGCTGGCCGAACGGTTGCGGGAACGGGTGCCGGGGCTGCGCGAACTGCATGTGAGCGAGGTCGGCGCGGTGATCGGCGCACATACCGGGCCGGGGCTGCTGGGGGCCGTGGTGTCGGCGCGATGAGCGGCGTGACCGACGGCGCCTGTGGGTGACCGGGTTATCCACAACTGGCCCGCTGTCCACGGTATTTGACGGCGGTCAGCGCGATCGGCGCGAGGTGCTTAGCGTCGGTTGTTATGAACTCTGGATCAGCATTTCCGTCAGCTCGGCCGGGCCTGTCGTCGTCTCGGTCTGTTTCGGTTCCTTCGGCTACATCGATTCCTTCGGCCACGTCCGCTACTTCGGTTTCTTCGGCTCCTTCGTCTGCCTTTCCTGCTTTGCCCGCTCCGACTGATCTGACTGATCTGACTGCTCAAGTTGATTCGTCGGCTTCGGTTGATCCGTCTGCTTCGCCCGAGGCGTTGGACCGGTCGGTGGCACGCGGTCCGTCGGCTCGGTCGGCCGGTGTGACTTCGGGGCCCGGCCGGGCTTCCGGATCCGATGGCCGCGCCCGTGACCGGCGGCGGGAGCGGGGTCGCGCCCGAGCTGCCGCGAGGCGTGGCGATCGGCACCGCGAGTCCGCGGAGATGGTGCGGGCACGGGCTGCGGCGCTCTTCGGTGACGTGGGCGCGCGTTCGGGGGCCGTCGGCCTGCTGGATCCGCGCCTGCCCGAATCGTCTGAGGCGTCTACCGGATCTACGGCATCTGCCCTGGGCGAGGCGCCTGCTACGGCCGAGAAACCTGGCCTGGCCGGTACGCCTGGCCTCGCTAAGACGTCCGTGCTGGACAAGGCGTCTGCCTTGGACAAAGGACCCGCCCTGGGGAAGACGCCTGCGGTGCCTGACATTTCTGAAGTTTCTGATGTTCCTGGTGTTTCTGGTGTTCCTGATGTGCCTGAGGCGCTGAGGCGGCGCGATCCGCCGAATCGCGAGGACGACGCGGGGTATCGACGTCGCGAGGCGTATCGGCCCGGCGAGGTGCCGCCGGGTGTACCGGGCCGCGCCATGGAGCGGATGCGGATCGCGGTGTGGGAACGGCTGCCGCTGTGGGTGCAGTTACGGTGCGGCACCGATCCGAAGGCGCTCGGCGCGCTGGCCCTGGTGCTCGGGGTGGCCGTGACGTTCGCCGTCCACCATTTCTGGGCCGGGAGCCCCGAGCCGGTGCGCGCCCCGGTGGCCGAGCAGGCTGTGGCGGCTCCTGGCCCCAACTCCCGGCCGCCATCGACGCATGGGCGTGGGCAGGCGCAGGCTTCCATGCCGTCAGGGGCGGGCGGTCCGCCGGGTGAGGCGGGGCGACGGCTGGTCGTCGATGTCACGGGCAAGGTGCGACACCCCGGGATTCACCGGCTGCCGCCGGGTTCGAGGGTGATCGATGCCCTACAGGCAGCGGGAGGCGTGCTGCCCGGTGCGAATACCGGTGGGCTGAATCAGGCGCGGCTGCTGGCCGACGGCGAACAGATCGTGGTCGGCACCGGGGCCGCCGGGGGCGGGCAGGCGGCTGGAGCCGGTGGTGCGGGAGCGAGTGGTGGTACGGGTCCGGGAGCAGGAGCCGGGAACGGGCCACCGGGTGTCGCGGGCCTAGCGGCCGGACCGGTGAGCCTCAATGCGGCGACCGAGCAGCAGCTCGATGCCCTTCCGGGGGTGGGTCCCGTGATGGCCCGGCGCATCATCGAGTTCCGTACCCGGCACGGCGGGTTCACGTCGGTGGACCAACTCCGTCAGGTGAAGGGAATCGGCGACCGCCGGTTCGCCGATCTGCGCCCCCTGGTGCAGCTGTGACCGCCGCCCGTGACGCGGTGCACGTCGCGGCGGATTCGCCGCGCGGTGCCTCGGATCCGCACCAGGACAGCCCGGTCGATCTGCGCCTCGTCGCGCCCGCACTGGCGGCCTGGGCGGCAGCGGCGATCTGCCTGGGCGCGCCGGGTGGGGGAGTGGCGGTCGCCTGCGCGGTGGCGGTCGTTCTCGCGGCGCTCGTGTTACGTGTGGCCGTGGTCCGGCGCAGGGCGGCGGATGCGCCGGCGGTGGGCGGTCCCACGGCAGGCGGGTCCGCGGTGGGCGAGCCCGGCGGGCCGATGGCGGGCGCGCCGGTAGTGGGGGATCCGGCGGCAGGCGAGCTGCCGGGGGAGCGGGCCGCTGCTGGTTCGACCGTGCGGGAACGAACCGTAGCCGTAGGGGTGCCGGTGACCATCGGGTCGCCTGTGGACGGCTCGATGGGGGACAGCC
Organism: Streptomyces sp. x-80; assembly: GCF_046549095.1. Lineage (NCBI taxonomy): Bacteria > Bacillati > Actinomycetota > Actinomycetes > Kitasatosporales > Streptomycetaceae > Streptomyces > Streptomyces sp. x-80. Next base: position 276,670 of record NZ_JAJPWM010000007.1, on the reverse strand, counting down.
CGGTCGGGGAGGGGCCGGTCAGGGGCGGCCCGGTCGTGAGCGAGTCGGTCGCAGGTGAGCAGGGCGCGGGAGGGAGGGGGAGAGGGACGGGGACGGGGGAGGCTACGGTCTCCGACCGCCACCGGACCGTGCCCCCGTCTCCCCAGTCCCCCCGGTCGCCCCGTATCCGGTCGGCAGGTGCGCTGGTCGCCATGGCGGCGGTGTTGCTGTGCGCCGTCGCGGGGGCCGCGTCCGCGGCGCTGCACGCGGCGGATCTGCGGCGCGGGCCGCTGCCGGCCTGGGCGCAGCGGTATGCGCAGGTCACGGTCGAACTGGAGGTGACCGGCGACCCACGGGTGACCCGGCCCAAGGTGCGTGGGTCCCAACGGACGCCCCCGTCACTGGTGTTCACCGCCGACGCTGTCCGTTTCACCGCACCGGACGGTACGGTCACCGCCGTCCGTACGCCCGTCCTGGTCGTCGTACAGCAACACCGCGCGGGCGGAGCGGAAGACCGGGGCTCCCCGCAGGGCCGGGCGGCGGGCCCGCACGAATCGGGACGGGGTTCCGGCGGCGAGGCGGGCGGCGGACCGTCCCCGGCATGGCGTGGACTGCTGCCCTCGACCCGTATCCGCGTGACGGCACGCGCCGCCCCACCGATGTCGCCGGCCGACAAGGTCGCGGCCGTACTACGGGTCACCGACGGCGCGCCGCCACTCACGACCGGTGCGCCGTCCGCCCTTCAGCGGTTCGCCGGGGACCTGCGCGCCGGGCTCCGGGAGGCCACCGACGGTCTGCGTCCCGATGCCCGTGCGTTGTTGCCCGGCCTCGTCGTGGGGGACACCTCGCGGGTGCCGCCCGATCTGGACGACGCCTTCCGCGCCACCGACCTGACGCATCTGCTCGCGGTTTCCGGCAGCAACCTGACGATCGTGCTCGCCCTGCTCATCGGCCCGTCCCACCTCGCGGTGCGCGCCGAGCGCCGCGGGCTGGCACCGCTCCTGGGCCTGTCGCTGCGCGGCACCGCTCTCATCGGCGGCGCCCTCGCCCTCGCCTTCGTCGTCGTGTGCCGCCCGGACCCGAGCGTGCTGCGGGCCGCCGCCTGCGGGCTGATCACGCTGCTGGCGATCGCCACCGGCCGTCGCCGCTCCCTGCTCCCCGCGCTCGCCGCCGCGGTCCTGCTGCTGGTTCTCTACGATCCCTGGCTGGCCCGCAGCTACGGCTTCCTGCTCTCCGTCCTGGCGACCGGGGCGCTGCTGCTGCTCGCCCCGCGCTGGAGCGCCGCCCTTCAGCGGCGGCGAGTGCCGCCCCGGCTCGCCGAGGTGATCGCCGCGTCGGCCGCCGCGCAGGCCGTCTGCGCGCCTGTCATCGCCGTGCTCGCCGCCCGGGTCGGGCTGGTCGCCGTGCCCTGCAACCTGCTGGCCGAACTGGCCGTCGCCCCCGCGACCGTCCTCGGCTTCGCCACCCTCGCCGCCGCGCCGTTCGCCCTGCCTGTCGCGCAGGCTCTGGCGTGGTGCGCGGGGTGGCCCGCCGAGTGGATCGCCGGCATCGCGCGTACGGGCGCGGCGCTGCCCGGAGCGGAGTTCGGCTGGCCGGGCGGCTGGGCGGGCGGACTGCTGCTGGCGGCCGCCACCGTCGTCCTGGTGGCCGTCGGCCGCAGGGCGCTGCGCCGCCGCTGGCTGGGCGTGCTGTGTGCGCTGGCCCTGATCCTGGCGATCTGGCGTCCGGCCCCGCTCACCCGCGTACTCACCGGCTGGCCACCGCCCGGCTGGCGGGCCGTGGTCTGCGATGTGGGCCAGGGGGACGGCCTGGTTCTGGCGGCCGGGGACGGCACGGCACTGGTGGTGGACACCGGTCCCGAGCCCCGAGCCATGGACCGTTGTCTGACGGACCTGGGCATTCGCCGCATTCCCCTCCTCGTGCTGACACATTTTTTCTCTCCACGGTTCGAGACTGTCTCGCGCTGGACCCGATGGGGTGTGAGGGTGGCTTAGGCCCCTCCAGTCTCTTGTGTTACTTCTTATGATCATAACTGTCTCAGGGGGTTTCTCCGTGTACTTGTTCTTTGCCAGAGCTGATCTCGTTGACCGATGGCCGCCCGATGGGCCGGTCTCTCCGGAGGAGACGCGACGGCTGTTGGAGTATCGGGGCATCGTCGAGGGGACGCCGGTGTTCCTCGACAGCCAGATGCGACCCGTGGAATGGCTGTGTGCTTGGTTCCGGCAGTTGTCGTACGAGAACAGCGACCCGAAGACGATGAAGTCGTACGCGTACATCGTGCGGCGGCTGGTGGAGTTCTTGGCCAAGCGCGGTGCCGATCTGGGTACGGTGACGGAAGCAGACTTGGTGGCGTTTCGCCGTTCGAGGACCGAGCTGCAGAAGGTGCCGGTCGACGACGGCACCTGGGATCGCGACGCCGTCGTGATCAACCTGATGTACACGTTCTTCCAAGAGCAGGGGTACGTGCGGCGCAAGCCGGTGCGGATGAAGCGCAACGGCGGCAATGGGCTCAGCTCGGGCGTCCAGCGCGAGATGGACGTCCGCCACATGACGGTCGAGCAGTACTTGTACTTCCGGGATGTAGGGCTGGGCGGTCAGCTGCCCGGAGCGGAGATCAACGAGTCGTTCAGGGGCTGGGCTCCGCACCGGTCCAAAGCCGGCCTGGAGTTGGCGTTGCTGACGGGGATGCGCAAGCAGGAGTGGTCCACGCTGTTGCTGCCGGAGATCGGCGAAGGCTGGCGGAACCCGGGTGAACCGGTCGAATTCGACTTGCAGGAGTGCGCGAAGTACAAGCACCACCGCGAGGTCTACATCCCGACGGCCGCGCTGGAGACGGTGGGCAACTACTGCCTGCTGGAGCGGGCGGAGATGGTGGAGAGGTCGGCTCGGGCATTGGCCGGCAAGGCCAAGGACCTGTTCGTCGTCGAAACGGTCGATATCGAGCAGGGGAAGCTCAAGGGCGTCGATCGGGGCAGGCGGCGGACGTTCACGATCTCCGCGATGGGCCCGGACTTGCGTCGGCGGACGGTCCGGGAGTGTGAGGGCGGGCTGGAGGCGCTCGCGGTGTTCGTGGGACACGGCGGGCTGCTGCTGGGCCCCAGCTCCTGGGACCGCATCCGCAAGGATGCCTGGCGGCGGATGCGGGAGCACTCCGCGAACGAGCAGGCTCCGCCGCTGCCGCGCAAGGCATGGCGTTTCCACGACGCCCGGCACACGTTCGCCCTCCAGCTGCTCAAGTACCTGATGGGCCTGGTCGCCGAGCAGGACGCCGTGCGGGCGAAGGCGAACGGCTTGCCGACGGTCGGCGACCACATCGCCTTCAACCCGCTGCTGGTGCTCCAACGCAGGCTCGGACACAAGTGGTTGTCCTCCACCTACACCTACCTGCGGTATCTGGAGGACCCCATGAACTACATCGACGACGCATTCCGCGCGTGGTCGGAACACGACGGTGCCACCTACAGCGAGATCGCGCTGCGCGCCCTGGAAGGAGAGGGACCCGATGCCGCGTCGCGGTGAGTTCGAACCGGTCGCCGAGTCGGAGGAGCCCGAGGGGCCGGTGGCCGTGGAGCCCACCCGGATCGGACGGCGTGTGGCGGTGGCGGCCTACCGTGAGGGCACGGCCGAGCGGGTGCTGGATCCGGGAGCATACGCCTGCTCCACGCTGGTGGCCCAGCTGGCCGATGAGTGGGTCGACTACACGGCCTTGACCCGGCCGCAGATCGGCACGGTGGTCGGCTATCAGATCGCGGTGAAGTCGCTGGCCGCGTGGGCCGACAAGCATGCGGAAGCGCCGCAGGACCTGTCCTTGGACGGGGACGGTCTGGCCATGGTGAAACTGATCCTGGACTGGACGCGGAAGCTGCCGAGCGGCTATAAGGCGGGCTCGCAGCGCCCCTCGGAGATCGCGTCGCAGGTGCGGTCGCTGATGCAGCTGCGAGCCGAGCGGCTCGGCACGTCCGTCGCCGAACCCGTCCTGGCACTGCTGGGCGGGCCGCCGTGGATGCGGGTCGGGACGGGCAACGAGCTCGATGAGTTCTCCCGGAAGGAGAAGAAGGCCCTGATCCGGGCCGCCTGGGCGGACGTACGGGAGATGGACGTACGGCTGGAGCGCGGGCGGAAACTGCTGGCCGGGGCCGCCGGGCACCCGGCCGTACACGGCTGGCAGGACCCCGCCAACCTGCTGTGGGCGCTGGCTGAGGGTGCCATGAGCGGTCGGGAGATATGGAAGCTCCTGCCGTCCCCGGTGCTGTGGTCGAAGGCACTGAGTGACCTGGCCGCGATGCGGGGCCCGGTCCTGGCCGTCAACGCCCGGCATCAGCTGATCATCTCCCTGGCGAATCTGCTCTATCCGCGCAGGCGGGAACTGCATGCCTTCCGCGTCTTGCTGACGGCGGCCACCGGTGCGAGCCCGGAGGAGATCACGAAGTTGACGGAGGACGATGCGGAGTTCACCACCGGCGGCGTGAAGCTGAGGATGACCAAGCTGCGGGCCCGCCGGGTTCGCACCCGGATGTTCCGCGACGCCCAGGACGTCTCCTTCCCCAACCACGGCACGCTGAATGTCGCGGAGATCGTCACCAGGATGCTCGCGGTCACCGAACGGGCCCGCCAGGACTACGACGCCGACCCGGCCCCACTGTTCTTGCAGGTAGCGGTCTCGCCCGCCGGCGAGGTGTCCTTGTCGAAGTTCCACCACACCGGCCCCGAGGGCAGCATCCGCAAATGGGTCGGCCAGCACGGACTGAAGATTTCCGAGCCGATCAACATCCGCCGGATGCGCAAGTCGGTCAAGGTCGAGAAGGCGATCGCCTACCGGGGCGTCGTCTCCGACATCGCGGACGACCACACCGTGCAGACCTACCGCGGCCACTACGCGCACGGCACCACGCTGCACGTGATCTCCGGGGCCACCGTCAACCGGGCCCAGGAACGTTGGCTGGAGCGGGCACTGAGCGGACCGGTGGTCCTGGACGAGAAGAGCAGTGACGAGCTCAAGACGCCGCCCGCCCTTCAAGCATTGGGGCTGACCAGCAAGCAGGCCGAGGAGATCCGTACCGGGGAACTCGACATGGGGGTCACCAGCTGCCGCGATCCGTATGCCTCGCCGTACAACAAGGCGGGCGAGCTGTGTGCGGTCGCGCCGCTGCGGTGCCTGGAGTGCCGCAACGCCTTCATCCTGCCCTCCAACCTTCCCCAGCTGCTGCTGTTCGCCGACCACCTGAACACCCTGCGCAAGCGGCTGGCCCCGCCGCACTTCCACACCTTGTGGGGCCAGAGCGAGGCCAACTTGAAGGCCGTACTGGGCGAGCGCACACCGGCGGAGACCGACAAGGCCCGCCGGCAGATCGAGACACAAGGACTGCGGCTCCAGCTGCCGCTGTCCGCCTACACGGAGTTCGACAGATGACCGACACCGCTCACGCCCACGTTCTGCCGCTGCCCAGCGCGCTTTTCGGCGACGATGAACCCGTTCTGCAGTCCCATCCGCTGCTGGAGGGCGTCGAGGTGCCCCGGTTCGGGCAGGTCGATGTGTGGCGCTTCGACGCGGTCCGCAAACCCGCCAACGTCTCCGCCGCGATGTGGATGACCCGCTTCGCCGGGCTGGACCCTGTGTGGAATCTGCGGGCACGCGAGACGCTGATGGCCGTGCTCAACCCCGCCCACCCCAAGGTCGTGGAGGCCGGCGCCCATCTGCGGCAGAGGATCGCCGCACCGCAGACCGTCTACCACTACAACGAGCACCTCCGTCACCTCGCCCGCTGGGCCGGTGAACAGGGACTGCCCGCTGACCTGAGGCTGTGGCAGTTGGACGACGTGCGGGCCTGGATCACCAAGCGCCGGGGCGAGATCGCCCCCTCCACGCTCAGCAAATACGTCGGCCACGTGCGGCTGCTGATTTCTCTGGACGGGATGCTGACTGGGGGCGGGCTGCCCCGCGACCCCTGGCCCAACCTCTCGAACCGGGCGGTGGCGGAGTGCGCCTCCGCCGATCCGGTGACCACGAAGAACCTCACCCCCGAGGTCTGGTTCGCCGTAGTGAGGGCGGCCTGGAACTACATCCACGTCTTCGGCCCCGACATCCTGGCCGCCCGGGACCGCTACCGGAGCCTGCGCGATCAGTGCCTGCCCGGCGCGGCCGGCATCGAGGAGCGGGCGAACGCCTACTTCGACCGCCCCGACGCCATCATCCCACTGCACACCGAACGCTCGAACGCCCACGTCCACCAGCGCACCCGGCAAAACGAGCGGGGGGCGGCGATCAACTGGCAGATGCTCTCGCTCCTGCTGGGCGTGCATCCCTCGAAGAAGTCGGGCATCGCCTCTAACCAGCATGCCAGCGTCGAGCGGATCCGCCAGCGGGCCGCCCAGATGGTCGCCGAGGGCCGGGGGGTTCCCGGCGGCTTGTTCACCGAGCATGCCCAGATCACCCGCACGGACGGCACCATCGGCCCCTGGCACCCGGGCCTGTGCCCCCGGACCCTGGCCCACGAAAGCACCGCACTGCGAACAGCCACATACCTCTTCGTCGGGGCCCTGAGCATGATGAGAGACTCCGAATTGCGCGAGATCACCCGCGGTTCGGTGGTCGAGTACTACGGGGCCCCGGCGGTGGCCTCCACGAAACGCAAACTCGACGAGGACCTGCCCCGGGAACGCTGGTGGATCACCGAACCGGTCGCCGAGGCGATCGCGGTCGCCGAACAGCTCTCCTGGCACCCGGACCTGATCTTCGTCGGCGCCGACGGCGCCGGACTGGAGGAGGGCGAGGAACTGCCCGACAGCCCCTGGTTCTACAGCGGTTCGGCCCTGAACAGCTTCGTGGCCCGCGTCAACCGGCACACCGCCGACCACGGCCTGCACATCCCGCCCGGCCCGATAGCGCCCCACATGCTCCGCAAAACCATGTCGATGCTTACCGCCACCGAGCCGGGCGGCGAGATCGCGCTGGGCATCCAGCTCAAGCACGTCGCGGTGAGGGCCCTGGCCAACCGCACCACCGAGGGCTACGGGGCCCCCGACGCCAACTGGGCGAAACTGCTGGACACCTCCCTGGAACAGGTGCGCTTCAACCGCCTCAGCGAGTTCTACGCCACCTACAAGGCCGGCGGCGTCATCGGGTTCGGCCCCGGCGCCGAGGCGCTGACCGCCACCTTCGATGCCGTCAAGGAGACCGCCCAGCAGATGACGGCCAACGGCCTGGCCCGCCAGGGCGATGCCCGCGTGGAGTACGACCTGCTGCGCAAGGCGAAGATCTCGCTGCGGTTCGGCACGTTCAACCACTGCATGTTCGACGAGCACAACCCTGCGGGAGCCAAGTGCATGGAGAACACCAGCATCCCGCCGGGGCACCAGGGGCCGCTGATCGACCGGTGCCAGCCGGGCCGGTGCGCGAACAGCCTCATCGGAGTGGAGCACGTGAAGTTCTACCAGTCCGAAAAGGGCAGCCTGGAGCGGCAGTTGGAGACCAAGAAGATCGCGCCCTGCCACCGTGAATCCTTGCAGCAGCAGCTCTCCGAGGTCGAGAGCGTGATCGCGAAGGTGGAGGGATGAGCACGTCACCGGCGACCGAGAAGGCCCTGCGCGAGGCAATGGCCCGCCTGATCGCGGGCAAGCCGCAGACCACCGACGGCAAGCTGACCAAGGAAAACCTCTACCGCGAGGCCGGGATCAGCCGGGCCACCATGAACCGGGCCACCGAGATCATGGCCGAGTGGGACGCCTACGTCGAGACACACGGCCGCCGCACCCGGGGCGAGACCCAACGGGACGCCGAGATCGCCGAACTGACCCGCAAACTCAAGGCGAAGACCGCCGAGTGCACCGAGCTGAACCGCCGCCTGGACGCCGCCGCCACGGTGATCGCAGCCCTCCACCACGACAACGAAGCCCTGCACGAACACCTGGACGCCCGCGCCGGAGGCAACGTGCGGTCCCTGTCCGTCCGGCGCGGGGAAATCCATGACCCACCGTGATGGGCCGGAACCGTCCGTCTGACGAGGGCCACGGGTGAGCGGGAGGTTCCGTCATAGACGGGATCTCCCGCTTCGTTCCAGGGCCGTGGCCTGTTCGGGGCCGGGCGAGGGCGGGCACGTGGGAGGATTTTCAGGCGTGCTGTGACCCCACCGACCGAAAGATGAGCGTTCATGCGCGACGAGAAAATCAGTGATTTCCTGGCCCGGCTCGCCGACCGCCTTCCGGCCCCGGGCGGGGGTGCTTCGGCGGCCCTGCACGCCGCCCAGGCGGCGGCTCTGCTGGGCATGGTCGCCCGCTACAGCACCGGCGAGAAGTACGCCGCCCAACCGGGCGGACATTGAGCGGATCATCGACGAGACCGACGAGCTGCGGGCCGTTGCCCTGCAACTGGCGGAGGACGATGCGGCGGCGTTCACCTCGGTCACCGACGCCTACAAGCTGCCCAAGGACACCGACGAGGCGAAGGACGCCCGCTCAGCCGCGATCGCCAAGGCTCTCGGCGGGGCGGCGAAGCCGCCCACCGAGGTGATCGCCGCAGCCCTGGTCGCGGTCAAGTTCGCCGAAGAGCTGCTGCCGATTGGCAACCGCAACGTCATCACCGACGTCGCCGCCGCCGAGGCCGCGCGGGCGGCAGCCACCACCGCCCGGGTGAACGTCGAGATCAACCTGGGTGGCATCAAGGACGAGAAGATCCGTGCCGAACTGGTGGCCGAGGCCGCCAGGGTCGACGACATCGCGAACCGGGCCGAGCAGGTCACCGCCGCTGTCCGCAAGGAGATCACCAAGTGAGCGCCACCGTCCTGTCCGGCAAGGAGTTGGCCGCCGCGATCCGCGCCGAGACCACAGCGAAGGCCGCCGAACTCACCGCGGCCGGCACTCCGCCGAAACTCGCCGTCGTGGTCGCCACGGCGGACGAGTCCAGTGCCTGGTACGTCCGCTCGATCGCGAAGGCCGCCGCGAAGGCCGGCATCACCTGCGACATCGTCGACCTCGGCCCCGATGCGTCCGACACGGACATCCGCCACCAGCTCGCCTCCCTGAGCGTGGACGAAAGCGTGCACGGCGTCATCCTGCAGACCCCGCTGCCCGACGGCGTCAACGCCCAGGACGTGGCCCTGGCCATCGCGTTCGAGAAGGACATCGACGGCGCCAACCCGCTCTCGCTGGGCCGTCTGGCCGCCGGGCTGCCCGCGTTCGCCCCGGCCACCGCCGAGGCCGTCGTACGGATCCTGGACCATCACCAGGTCGAGCTGACCGGCCGCCACGTCGCGGTCGTCGGGCGCTCGACGGTAGTCGGCAAGCCCGCCGCCCACCTGCTGCTGGACAAGAACGCCACCGTCACCGTCTGCCATTCACGCACCAAAGACCTGGCCGCCGTCACCTCGGCCGCCGATGTGGTGGTGGCTGCGGTCGGCCGGGCGGGCCTGGTCACCGGCGAACATGTCGCCCCGGGGCGCTAAGCGTTGATCTTGGATCTCGGTTAGGTCACTGCCGGGCCCGGAGGCCAGCAGCCCTCTTGCAGGACCGCGAAGAACATAACTCGGGGGCCTGCCCTGCTGCAGTGGTGTCCTGCGGGCTGTCAGGTGCGCGCGGTCTCCTTGGCTGTCTGGTACCAGTCCGGGGAGCTGAGGAGCTTGCTGTCCGGCATGTAGTTGAGCGGGTCGAGACCGGTGACGGAGCCGAACTCCCCCGTTGCCCCGCTGGCGGTTGTGAAGTCCTGGTACTTGATGAGCTTGCGTGTGGTGCTGTCCGCGTACATCTTGGCCCAGTTCTTCTCGAGGTCGACGATGGGGCCGTCGAGCCCCCGCATGCCCTTGTTGCCGAATTGTCCGGCGGACAGGTCGAACGCCCAGCGTCTGCCGTCTCGCTTTCCCACGACGACGTAGTGGTTCGCGTACGTGCGTTGGTCGACGTTGTCCCAGATGCCCATGCCCCGGAACTTGATGTTGGTGTAACCGTTGTTGCGCATGTAGGAGGCGACAGGATTCATCAGTGCCTCGCACTTGCCGGCAGGATTCTCGATCAGCTTCCCGAGGGTCTTGCCGGCGAAGCCCGAGGGGTAATCCAGAGCTTCTGTGAGGGCGTGGTTCCGCAGGGCGGTCTCCTCGGCGTTCAGGGCGGTGGAGGAGATGCGCGAGCGCCCTGTCTCGATGCGGAATTCCGGCGCGCTCGTGTCTGCGTACACCTTCACACGCCGGCCGTCGGAAAGCCGGATGCGGTTGTCCGCGAAGTTCAAGATGTCATCGCCGAGCATGTTCACCTTGGTGAAGCCGGGTGACAGGGAGTTCTTGAGGCCCGCGTTGTTGATTCCCGCCATCTGTCCGTTGCCCATGCTCAGCATGGCGTGGATCATTTTCCGCTGCCCGCCCTCCCGCACGACGAAGCCGACACGGTGGCCGGGCCCGAGACGGGCCAGGCTCTCGGCGTTCTTGATCTCCTTCCCCGCGCCGCCGAGGAAGCCGCGGAAGTTCTGGGCCCGGGTCGCCCCGAGGGCCAGCCGCTCCTGCTTGGTGATGATCCCGGCCATCTCCTGCAGTTTGATGACGGCGTCCCAGCACACGGCACCGTTCTTGGTCATGGTGCGAGTGAACGCCGCGCTGTTGGTGCCGGCCGCGGCGATCCGGGCGGCCCGTGCGCGCGGCGGAAGATTCAGCAGCGCTACCTTGCTACGCGCCGCCCGCATGGTGTTCCGCACCGTGTGCGCCGCGGCTGAGGCGCTGTGTCGGGGAATGCGCACTCCCTTCAACGCTCTTCCGGCGAAGGCGAGATCGAGAACGGCGCCGCCCGCCGCCAGCATTCTGCCCAGCTCAGCGTCCTCCATCGCCTGGCGGTAGACGGCACCCCGATCGGCATTGTGCGCGATCGCCTCGTCGTAGTGTGCCGAGGCGAAGCCGAAGCCGGCCCCGGAGCCCAGAGACACCGCGGCACCGATGCCGCCCGCAGCCCCGATCGTCACGGGAAGGGTCACCAGGCTCAGAGCGATCATCAGGTCGCGCTTGAACATGGCGTCGTGGTCCCGCTCGTGCTCGGCCGACGTGTAGACCAGGCCATCAAGGTTGGACAGGGTCCGGGTCTTAGCGGCCTGCCACAGTTCGTGATGAGTGGCGTGGGACTGGCGGAAGGTGAGCCGGGGGACGGCTCCTTGGGGCTGGGTGTAGGTCCACGGGGCCTGGAGTGTCCGCGCCGGCTTCAGCGGTTTGAAGTCCGCCGGCCGTGCGGCATCGTTCTCGAATCTCGACAGATGCTTGCGGATGAAGTTCTCGTACGCACTCGACGCGTCGTCCGTCTTCCACAGGTAATGCTCACCCGTCTCGACCGACACGAGCAGCCGGTGGCCTGCGTGGCCGACGGCGACAACGCCGGGGACTACTTTGTCCCGGAACTCCACCAGGCTCTCCTGGTGGTCGCCGGCGAGCCACGCCGCCGCGAGCAGCCTGGCCAGATGTTGCGATTCGGCGAAGATCCGGGCCATCGCGCCCCTGAGCCGGTCCTGGGAGAACTCCGTGAACGACTTCTTGAAATCGTCGCTCCCCAGGAGGCGTTCGGCGTCCGCAGCCGCTCTCGTGGCGATCCCCGCCCGGACCTCCTTGCCCTGAAGCGCCTGTGCGATCGGCTGGGGAAGGCCCGCCGGAGGGATGAGTTCGACGGCGCCGCTCGTCCCCGTCACCTGGGGGTTCCTGCGCTGCGGCTCGCCGAGTGCGAGCTCCCCGGTGGTGACCGTCCACCGGATGTCGAACCGGCCGCCGTTCATCAGCAGGGTGTCGGGCCGTCTGGCGGGCCTGGCGACGGCGGTCCACAGGCCGTCGAGATCCACGCTCTTCGCGGCGGCCGAGCCACTCACCTCTTCCAGGACTTCCCTGGTGACCGTGTCGAGGTACTCCTGCCGCGCGGTCTCCCTCCGCTCCAGGGAGTCGGCGCCCCGCGCCAGCCCGGTGAAGACCCGGTCTGTGCCACCGGTCCAGTCCTCGGCCTGGGCATCGGTCAACGAGGCCAGGGGAGCGGGGCCGTGGCCGTCGGCTGTGGCCCGCCGCTGCCGGGAACGTACGGGTGCCGCGTCCGCGCCCGGCACCGTGAGGGGATCCCAGTCCGGCGTCCAGTTCCACACTGCCCCGGCGGCATCGGTGAGCCAGGCCGCCGGGCCCTGACCGGACGGACCGGGGGACGGCGGGAACTGCGAGTCCGTGCCCGGCATGACCACCCCGGGCACGACTGTCAGATTGGTGGCCGGTTCGGTGGGACCGGCCGGCGGGCTCTGGCCCTCGCGCGCCGAGAACACCGGACGCTCCGGCCGCCTCGGTGGCCGGGCGTCGGGGACCATCAGCTGGGCCGGGTCCCCGATGCCGTTGCCCTGCGCCCACAGGATGAGCAGCAACTGCTGCCCGTACGTCAGCCCGTGCCCGGGGGTGTGCCGGGCATTCCTCATCATCTGCTGAGTCAGACGCTGGTCCTGCTTGTGCCCGGTGCGCTTGCCGCCCCTCGGGCCCTCGGGATGTCCCTTCAAGTGCCGGTACTGATCCCGGTGGTCGTACTGCTGCGGCATGTCGTCCCTGCATGTGTGACGGATGACGGAAAACGGCCGCCGGCCAGGGCGGCCTCCGAGTCCGCATTGAGTGCGTCCCGGCCCAGGTGAGGCTACCGACGCCAAACGAGAACGACCCTTGCCGAAAGAAGACAACAGCCCGGCAAAGGTGACAGTCCGGCCAGGCCACTGAACCTCGCCCGAGCTACCGACCCGTAGGCGCACCCGGTAATCCTGACGACGGCATGGGCCCACCACGCACAACCCCACCCCGCTTGACACCAGACAAGATGAGATGTCTGCCATCAAATTTCCTCATGGGCGGCATCTCCACGCTACGAGGGGGAGGGCAGGGGTGGCCGTGAAACGGGCAGAGCCCCCGGACGGCTGAGCAAGTTGTCATGCTCAACTCTTCGGTCTGGGGGCTCTGTTGGTGGATGTCCCGCACGCACTCGTGGAGCGGGTGGCGATGCTGACCGCCACCCAGGACGGTGACTGCCGGTCCTTCCGGGCCGGCCCCGTGATCTGGCCGCGGCCGCCGGCACCGGATCACCGTCACCTGCGTCCGGCTCGACAGCCCCTGGCATCCCCGTACTCGCGGACAATGCCTACCAGGGCGCCGGCGGCATCGCCGCCGTAACCCACCGGCGACGGCCGGGCAAGGGCCTCACGGTCAAACGGAGGTGCGTCAACCGGGCCCACTCCCGCATGCGGTGGCCGGTCGAGAGGACGATCGCCCGGCTGAAGACCTGGCGACTCCTTCGCAAGGCACGCTGCAGTCCGAACGTACTCATGTCGATCACCAAAGCCCTCCTCGCCCTGGGGACTCACCGGTGAAGACGCTCAGTGGATCGGGACGACCAGGCCTGCGGACGCCTCCGCGCAGGCGGGGTTGGGGTACCGCTCGTTGAACACCGTGATTATGCCGTTCCACGTGCCCATGATCTCGACGTCCACGGGATCGGTCTCGGGAGCCTTGCAGGAGGGGTCGGCGCCGGGCCGGAGTGTCAGCAGGTTGCCGTCGGCCTTCCGCAACTGGTCGCAGGCTGCGGACGGGTCCGGGTGCTGACCGCCATCGGGGAGGCAAGTCAGGGAGTACTGACGAATATCGCTCCCGTGGAATACCAGGATCCCGAACCCGGTCGGCCCGTCATCATTCGAGGCGGCGTGAGCGGGTGCGGTTGCGGCCATCGCGAAAGCCGCGACTGTCATGGTGACGAGCGATATGACACGCCCTGCCATGGTATTGCGAATAGACATGGAGTCTCCTTGCGAGGCAGCGCAGGGCGTGCCCCGTTCGATATCATTACCCGGCCGGAAGGCCGCAGGCAGTCAAGATCAAACCACTCGTACAGTTTCCTGTCGAGAGCGTTCCGTGGCGAAGATTAAATGACCAGGTTCCTGGAATTTGGGATAGAGAAATCAGTCGAACAAGGTCTACGCGGAATCAACCTTTGGCTCATTGCGGTCCAGTTGTGTTGCCGGGTCTCGGTAAAGTCGTGTGGTGGGTGTGGTGCTTGACGTCCATGTGATTGAAGGAGAGCCTCATGCAGCCCGCCTGTGTCATATCGACTCATCCTGGGCTGGACCGGCTGAGCCAGGTTTGTGACAGGGGTACGGGGCCAGGGCCTCGGCAAAGTCGTTCAGGTGAGGCCGAGCATGGCCAAGGGGCGGGTGTAGCCGCGGGAGTTGTGGCGGAGGGCTGCGGCGGTGCTGGCGGCTCCTGCCAGACGGCAGGTGCTGATGGCGAGGTTGCGCAGGCATGCCATCGCTCGGGGGCCGTTGAGGTGCCGGATGGTGCGGCGGATCCGGAATGCCTGAGCCGCATAGGGGAAGTGAAGACCTGCCGGAACGGTGACCGCGAGGACGGCGCGGTGCCCGCGGCGGCCGTGGCCCCGGTTCCGCTCCCGGGCCCGGCCGGGGATGTCGGCCAGGGCAGTGCGCTGAGCTTGGCGAACAGCGTCGGCTGGTTCTCCTACCGTCAGCACGTTGTCGGCGTCCTTGTCTTCGACGCGGTAGCGGGCGTGGGCGCGCTGGGTATGCAGAGCGTCGGCGGTGACGACCTTCCCCGCCAGGCCAAGCGGGTCGAGCAGGGGCTGGAACCGGGTGATCTCGTTCGTTTTCCCGTCGATGTCGGTCTGTCCGAGAACGAGCCCGCTGTCATGGTCGAGGGCTGCCATCAGGTGGACCTGCCCGTTGTCGGTGCGGGCGCCGCGCAGGGTCTTGCCGTCCACCGCAACGGCCGGCCGCATCCCCGCCGCCGGCGTGCTCTCCTCGGCCTGTTCGGCGAGCCAGCCGCATACCGCCTCGTCAAACGCCTGACCGTCGATCAACTGCAGGGTCCGGCGGACCGTCGACTCACTCGGCACGCCCCTCGGCCCGCTCGACGGGTGACAGCGTGCATCAAGGGCCTCGAGGATGGCTGGGGCAGGTCCGCGGCCCACTCACCGTCGCGGCGAGCCGCCCGAACGCGCGCCGCGTCCGCTGACCCGGCCGGCCCCGGCAGCCAGGTGCTCGTCCATCTCGGCTTCCAGGGCGGCCTGCATCAGGTGCTGGGCCAGCTCCGGCAGCAGACCGCCCTCGCCCATCAGCCGCAGCCCCTCCCCGCGGACCTTCTCGGCCGCGAGCGCGGCCAGCTCCTCCAGCAACTCGCTGGACGGACCGTTGTGCGACACCGGCATCGACTTCACGTCGGCACCCTCAGCGCTCATGCTGACCTCGGCAAGCGACACGCTCTCCACGGTCTCGATCAGGTGACCTGTCGTCGTACTCATCAGGTGACTCCTTCGGGGAAGTCCACACCTGATTCATGACACTCCCCGACTTTGTCGAGGCCCTGGCCGGCAAGGGGCTTTGGTCCTGCTGGGACGAAGCGGGCAGCAGTAGGAGTTGACGCAGCTGCATTGTGTGGGGCGAGGTGGTGCGGCCGGAGAAGGGGGACGGGCAGCGGGTGCCTTCTGCCGGGCTGCGCTGACGCATCGCGCGGTCCGGCACGGGGCGTGGTGCGGGGGTTATGCCGCCTGGAGGGCAAGGGTGGGGGAGAGGCGGGCTGCTCGGATGGCGGGGTAGAGTCCGGCCACCGTGCCGATGGCGAGGGTGGCCGCGAAGCCGCTGGCCATGGCTTCGGGCGGTACCACCCAGGGCATTCCGGCGGTGGCGGTGTAGATCCAGGTGGCGAGCGAGCCCAGGACGATGCCTGCGAGTCCGCCGAGTCCGGAGAGCATGAGGGATTCGGTGACGAACTGGAGTCTGATCTGGCCGCGGGTGGCGCCCAGTGAGCGGCGCAGGCCGATCTCGTGGCGGCGTTCCAGCACTGAGATGATCATGGTGTTGGCGACTCCGACTCCGCCGACCAGCAGGGCGACCGCGCCCAGTCCCAGCAGCAGGTTGGTGAAGGCTCCTTCGGAGGCGGCCTTGGCTTCCAGGGCGTCGGAGGGCTTGGAGACGTTGACCTCGGTGGGGGCTTGCGGGTTCGCCGTGCGGGCCAGCAGGTCGCGTACGTATTCCACCTTGGCGTCGGCCGACTTCTCGTAGATCGTCGTCGGATGGCCGTCGAAGTCGAGGAGTGTGCGTGCCGCTTCCCAGCCGATGAGCGCGGAGGCGGCGATCTCCTCCGCGAGCGGGAGAGGGGCGAGGATGCCGACGACGGTGAAGTACCGGCCGCCGAGGTACACCTGGCCGCCTGGCTCGGTGACGCCGAGCCGGCTGGCGGCGTGGTCGCCGAGCACCACGGCCGGGTACAGGCCGTTGGCCGCGTTCAGCCAGGTGCCCGCGGCGACCTGGCCGCCCAGGGAGTCCAGCAGTCCCTCGGATGCTGCTTGGACGCTCAGGCCGCTGGTCCGGGTGCCGGGGATGTGCTCGGACCGGTAGACATTGGCCTCCAGCGAGCCGGTCGCGCCGACATGTTCCACGCCGTCGATCTGGCTGATCATCTGCGGTGCCTTCTGAGGGAGCTTGGCCTTGCCGCCGGTGGTCATGCTGCTGCCGGGAGTGACCTTGAGCATGTTGGTGCCCAGCTTGTCCAGTTCCTGGAGCAGCTGGGCCTTCGACGAGGAGGAGATGCCCACGACGGCGATCATCGTGGCGATGCCGAGTGCGATGCCCAGTGCGGAGAGGATCACCCGCATCGGGCGCCCGCGGAGCCCGGCGGAGCCGACCTGGGCCACGTCGCGGGCGCTGAGCCGGGCCGGTACCAGCTTTCCGGCCGGCTGGGTCGGGGTGTCCTCGCCACTGGGTACGTCTGTGGCGCCGTGACGTCGTCTGCGGCTCATCGTGTACCGCTTTCCACTGCTATGCGGTCCCAGTGGGTGTCGTCGACGACCTGGCCGTCGCGGATGCGGACCTGGCGGGGCAGGGAGGCGGCCAGCTCCATGTCGTGGGTGATGACGGCGATGGTGGCGCCGTCCGCGTTCAGCTCGTGCAGGAGGTCCATCACTGCCTCGCCGGAGGCCGAGTCGAGGGCGCCGGTGGGTTCGTCCGCGAGGAGGACGTCGGGCTCGCCCGCCACAGCCCGGGCGATGGCCACGCGCTGTTTCTGGCCGCCGGACAGTTCGTGGGGACGGTGGTGCATGCGGTCACCGAGTCCTACGCGTTCCAGCGCGTCGGCGGCGCGTCGGCGGCGCGCGGCGCGGGTGAGGCCGCAGTAGCGCAGTCCTTCGGCGACGTTGGCGAGTGCGCTGGCGCCCGGTACGAGGTGGAATGCCTGGAAGACGAACCCGACGTGCTGGGCTCGCAGAGCTGACAGGCGCCGGTCGGTCAGGGTGCCCACGTCGTGCCCGGCCAGGGTTACTGTGCCGGCGGTGGGCTGGTCGAGGGTGCCCACGATGTGCAGGAGCGTGGACTTGCCGGAGCCCGAGGGCCCGACGATGGCGAGCAGTTCCCGCTCGCCGATGGCGAGGTCCACCCCCCGCAGGGCGCAGACGCCTCCGGGGTACTCCTTGGTGACTCCGGTGAGGGTGACGACGGCCGTTGTGCCGGGCTGTGCTGCGGTGGTCACTTCGGCACCCCGACCTTCATTCCCTCGCGCAGCCCGCCACCGGAGACCTCGACCCTGCCGTCGGCGAACAGGCCCATGTCGACCCGGACTTCACGGGTGCGGCCGTTGTCGACCACCTGCACGCCGAATCCGCCGCCGGGCAGCGCGACCAGGGCCTCGACCGGCACCGACAGCACATTCTTACGGCTCTCGCCCGGCAGATGGACCGTGACGGGGGCCTGGTCGATTCCCTTGACCTGGTCTGGGTGGTCGAATTCCACCGTGACCGTGAATTTCGGGTCCTGTTCGCCGCCGTCCGGTCCTCCGTCCTTGTCCGGGCCCTTGGCGTCGCGGCCGATGTCGGCGATGCTGCCGCCGGCCTTGGTTCCGTCGGGCAGTGCGACAATCGCCTTGCCGTCGGCTTTGAGCCGGCCTGCCTCGGCCGGTGTCACCTCGAACTCGACGATGCGCCCGGCGCCGGTCGCGGACAGCACCGCGCTGCCGGGAGCGAGCCGGGTGCCGAGAGAGGCCTCGGATTTGTCTATCCGCAGGGCGCCGGACCCGAAAGCGATCTGTCCGGGGGTCGCCTTGCCGGTCTGGGTGACCCCCTTGGCCTTCTGCCATGCCTTGAGGCCCTTGGCGGTACCCGGGGTGAACTTGTCGTCGGCCGCGAGTCCACCGCCGTAGCCGAGCGCCCGCAGGTTCTGCTTCAGCTGCCGTACGTCCTCGCCCGTGTCGCCCTCCTTCAGCTCCCGGTACATCGGCCGCTCGCCGTACATCAAGAACACCGGCTGGCCGCTGACCTCGTAGAGCTTTCCGCCACGGGTGACCGTGGATCCGCCCTTGGGCAGCCAGGTCAGCACACCCTGCGCCCCCGCGCTGATCTTCTGCGGGGCGGCGAAGCCGAGCTTGCCGGGCTTGTGGACGGCTGCGTTGAGGTCTGCCCGGCGCACCTCGGCGGTGCTCTGCGGCAGGCGGCTGCCCGCCTGGGTGCCACTGTCCTTGCCGGAGGGTTCGTTCATGGCGTTCACGGCGAATCCGCCGCCGGTCACCGCCAGCGCCGCCGTAGCGGCGGCCAGGACCAGGGCTCGTCTCCTGGTCACTTGTCCTCCCGCGCGGCGTTGCACTTCTTGGTTGCCTTCTTGAACTCCTCGGAGTCGGCCACCTCGGGATCGATACGCCCCATCGACAGGCCACCTTCACCGAACTCGGGGTCAGCCATGTCGACACCCTCCTTGCGCATACACGCGGCGAAAGCGAGCGCCTTGTCCTTGTCCGCCTGGGAGATCTCTTCTCCCCCGCCCGCGCCGTCGGCCAGATCCTTGGCGCCGCACTCCTTCTGAAGTTTCTTGAATTCCTCAGGGCCCATACCGTCTGGCAGCACCATGCCGCCTGCCCTGCCGTCTCCCCCCTTGTCGATCTTGACTCCCTTGTCGCGCAGGCAGTCCTCCATTTTGGCCTGCTCGGCGCCGGTGTCCTGAGAGCTGCCCGTGGCCGTCTCGTCAGAGCCGCCGCTCGAGCAGGCGGCGGTGAACAGGGCGAGCGAGGACAGGCCAGCCACCATGGCCAGCTGCATCCGGTGTGTCTTCATGCGGTGCCTCCCAGTGGGTGTCGTTGCCGCAAGAGTGACCTCGACTGGCGTGACAGTTCTCTAACAGGCACTGTTATGCCGCTGAAATGCCCGGACGGGTACAAAGGGTGGATGCGCATACTGGTGGTGGAGGACGAGCCCCTGCTCGCCAAGCTGATCTCCGAAGGCCTGCGCCGCGACGCCCTGGCGGTGGACGTGGCTCCGGACGGCCTCGAGGCGATGGAAAGGCTCCGCTTCAGCGCCTACGACGTGATGATCCTCGACCGGGACCTGCCGGGCCTGCACGGCGACGAGGTATGCCGCCGGACCGTGGCCCAGGGCCTGCTCACCCGCATCCTCATGCTCACCGCCGCAGCCTCCCTGCACGAGAAGGTCACCGGCTTCGGCCTCGGCGCCGACGACTACCTCGGCAAGCCCTTCGCCTACGAAGAACTCCTGGCCCGCGTCCTGGCGCTGGGGCGGCGCGCCCGCCCCGCTCTACCGCCCGTCATGGAGGAGGCCGGGATCAGGCTGGACACCACCACCCGCAGAGCCTCCCGCGACGGCCGCCCGCTCCAGCTGTCCCGCAAAGAGTTCGCGGTCCTGGAGACCCTGATGCGCGCCGGGGGCGGCGTGGTCAGCGCCGAGGACCTCATCGAGGAGGTCTGGCCGGAGCACACCTCCTACGTCAGCAACACCGTCCGCGTCACCCTCAGCCGGCTGCGCAACCGGCTGGGCAACCCGCCAGTGATCGAAACCCTGCCCGGCCACGGCTACCGGCTCGCTGGCCCGGGCGCCGGAGCGGCACCGTGACCGCCGGTCGGCAGACCGGCGCGACAGGGCGGCGGCGACTGCCCTGGCCGCCCGCCGGCGAGCGGCTCCGCCTGACCACGCTGTACTCGGCCCTGACGCTGCTGGCCGGCGGCGGGCTCATCGCCCTGGTGTACCTGCTGCTGAAGGAAAACCTGTCTTCGAGCATCGAGAGAGCTGTCGTGCGCGGCTCCCTCGGCGGCGCGGCCTCCCCCTTCCCCACCGCCCCGCCCACTGCGGCCCCCGTGGAACCACCACCCGCCGAAGTCGAAAGGGCGTCCACCGACCTCATCACCCCCCTGGTCACCTCAGCCACCCTGCACAGCCTGCTGACCGTCTCCCTCATCGCCCTGGCCGTCTTCGCCGCCGTCACCGTGATGCTGGCCTGGTGGATGGCGGGCCGGGTACTGCACCCCGTCTCGGTGATCACCGAAACCGCCCGCAAGCTGTCAGGGAGCAACCTCCACGAACGGATCGCCCTGGACGCGCCCCCCGGACAGCTCAAGGAGCTGGCCGACACCTTCGACGGGATGCTCGGCCGGATCGAACGGCTCGTCGGCGCACAGCAGCGGTTCGCCGCCAACGCCGCCCACGAGCTGCGCACTCCCATCACGCTGCAACGCGCCGCCGCCGAGATCGGACTCGCCGGTACCCCCGACGCCGAGCAGGTCGCCTACATCCGTACCGAACTCATCAACCTCGCCAAGCACAGTGAACAGATGATCGAGGGACTGCTCCTGCTTGCACGGTCGGACCAGCACGTGGAACGCGAACCGGTGGCCCTCGACGCAGTTGCACAGACAGCTACCCTGGCACTCGCCGAGGAAGCTGCAGAACGCGGCATCACACTGGAGACACTCGCCCGGCCCGTGACGGTGGGCGGCGACAGCGTGCTCCTGGAGCGGCTGGTCCACAATCTGGTGAGCAATGCCCTGCGCTACAACCACCCCGGCGGCCGCGTCCACGTCAGCACCGGACCCAAGGGCCTGAAGGTGTCCAACACCGGACCGGTGATCCCCCCGGAAGCCGTCCCCCGCCTCTTCGAACCCTTCCACCGCATGACCGAACGCCACCGCGCCGCCGGAGAAGGCGTAGGACTCGGCCTGTCCATCGTCGCAGGCATCACCCGGGCACACGACGCAGAAATCAACACGGACGCACACCCCGGCGGGGGCCTCACCATGACCGTGCACTTCCCGCCACAGCAACCCGAAGAACGGTGACCTCAAGGGGGCACACAACGGCTGAGGGATGCTGCGCATCTGAGGGTGAGCCAAAACACGAAAACAGTCCCTACTTCCCACCTGGCACCACTTGAGGGCGTGGTGGGCCAGGTGCCAGCCCTGTACTCAGGCCGTGGCGGGCCGGGTGAGATGCCGCCCTGCTACCGCGGACGCCTTTGCCAGTAATCCAACGCGCCAGTATACGGGCGCCGCACATACTCCTCTATGGGAACCATGCCAACTTTCGCGATGCCGCCGGAAATGCTCCTAGCAGCACTTCGGCCAAGCGTTCCAATCTCAGCCTGCGCAATCGATTTCGTCCCGCCCTTCAGCGCCGCCTCGATCGAGCTACCACCTGAAACCATTCCCGGTGGGTTGAGGATGGTGGCCAGCCATGACAGAACCTTATCGGCCGTCGTTGGCTGAAATCTGTACCCTGGCCCTCTGGACTCCCAGGCCTCGATCTCCGCACGGGTATGCCGAGTATTCTGTCGCATTTTCGCCCCTTATTGCATTTAGGGTCCTTCTCTACTGGCATGTTCGCGGTAGCGTGTCCTGTTCCTGATCCGCCAGTGGAGAATTCGATGACCGTGCTGCTTGCCGCGATGCTGTATGCGCGGCCGCTCATCGGCCGCCGATGATGATGCTCCGCGGACTGGCGAGCCGGTTCCTTACGAACCCAACACACTTCTATAGATAGCGGAACATCGTTAAACCCAGTGTGTGCGGCTTCTTTCACATCTGCAACCTCAACCTCGATTCTTCCGTGGTGATCACTGCCGTGTGAGGTGACGGGTTCACCCTAGGGCCCGGCGTATGCCCGGCTCACCCGATCTTGAGTCGGCTGGTGCCGGTCCCCGGAAGCAGACGAACACGGCCCCTGGGATCATGGAGTTCTCTACGCTTCAAGATCCACGAGGGTGTCGTGTTCGTCCCGGGGCCCTGAACCGCTCCAGCCGGGCCTTGGACAGCTGCTACAGGAGTCCGCCCTCCCCGGCCAGCGGGGGCCGGCGGGGCACCGGCGGCATCCGCCGAGTCGCTCAGCTGCTCGACCAGGGCCTCGACCTGCCCGGCCAGAATGGCCCAGGCCCCGGCCCCGGCCGCCTCGGAAACCCGGGTCTCAGCGAGTCTCTCTCATCCTGAATTCTCGCAGGTCAGGAAGGTGCGGACGACGGTGACGATACGGCTGATGCGGTTGGTTGAACAGTGTGCCCGGCGGAGGATGCGCCAGGCACTCAGCCGGGCGAAGACGCGCTCGCCCAGGGCTCGCAGACGGGCATGGACACGGTTGAAACGTTGGCAGTGCCCGGAAGTCCACGGTGGCCGTGGTACGGGGTGCGGAAGGTGGCGCCAGCACCCTGGCAGGCGCGGTCGGCGAGGACGAGGATCTGCCGGGGAGGCAGGCATGACGATGCCGTGCGCGCGGGCAGCGGCCAGGTCGCGCGTCCGCCCGGGCAGCGCGCGAGAACCCCAGAGGATCCCCTCCGGATGGTCGATGACCTGCACGTTCATCCCGTGCTGCGTGCGCTCCTGCGAGGAGTGCGGCTCGGCCGCTGCGATGCGAGCGAGGAGTTCGAGCGTCCGCCGACGTACCGCCAAGCCGTGGACCCAGACACCCGAAACCGGCCCCGGCCTGCGCGAACGTCTCGTTCCTTTGCGGATGCGCCAGCACCAGGAGAGCCTGCCTGAAGCAACCCAGCTTCCGCCAGGGCGACTTCCGTTCACGCCGACGGGCGTGAACAGCCACCGGACGTGCTCGACGAGCTCGTCCGGGACATCCCCCCGAACGACCGGATCGAGTTGCAGGCGGTATCGCAGGGCATGACGATGAAACGGACGGCGCGCTGGTTGGTCTGCCCAGGAAGCTGGTGGCCGGCAGCGAGATCGTCGCAAGGAGCATTCCGGCACAGCCGCGAACCGTGCTCATGAAACGCCGGCACCAGCCTCGCGCAGGCGGCGGTGCGTGTGCGGTTTGTGCCCTCGTGAGCCGTGGCGGGTGTGCTCGCCCGACTGGCGGCGGCCGCAGGCCAAGGCCGCCGCAGGCACAGCCGTCAACACCTTGAGGTCGCATTCGGTGAATGGGATCCGAGCAGACAGCACGGCCCAACCTCGGGAGAAGGAGACACCGTGATCCCCGGCGAGATCATCTACGTCGACGACAACGAGAAAATCACTCTCAACGCGGGCCGCCCGACCCTCGGCCTCCTCGTTCACAACACCGGTGACCGGCCCATCACGGTCGGCTCCCACTGCCACTTCTTCGAAACCAACCCTAAATTGGACTTCTTCCGCGATGAGACGCGAGGTTATCGACTGCACATTCCGGCTGGCGACCTCCTCCGCTTCGAGCCCGGGCAAACGAAGCAAGTGATCTTCGTCAAGCTCGCTGGAGCCAGGGGGGTCGAGTAGTCGGATCGTCCCGCCGCGTCCCTCAGCCTCATCGTCTCCTCCATCCCCCTTCTGTCTGTGCCGTGTGGCGCGGAAAGGTATGGCCGCTGTGACAAGCAACCCGGCGGAAACGCCCGATGCCAGAGCCGAAAGAACGCTCACCCACCAGCAGTATGGCGACCGCTACGGTCCCACCACCGGCGATAGGATCCGCCTCGGCGACACCGACCTGATCATCGAAATCGAGAAAGACCTCGCCACCTACGGGGAGGAGCTGACGCTGGGTGTGGGTGGCGTCGTCCGCGACGGTCAGGGCCAGAGCCAGCACTCCCGCGAGAAGGGGGCGGTGGACACGGTCCTCTCGAACGTGGTGATCCTCGACCACTGGGGCATCGTCAAGGCCGACCTCGCTATCAAGGACGGGAGGATCGCCGCGATCGGCAAGGCCGGCAACCCCGGCATCCAGCCCGATGTGACCATCGTGGTCGGGCCTGGAACACAGGTCATCGACGCGGCCGGTGCCATCGTCACCGCCGGAACCATCGCCTCGAACGTCCATGTCCCCTCACAGCCGTTCCTGCGCGCACTGATCGAATCCGGTGTGACCACGCTCATCGGCGGAGGCAGCGGCCCGGGCACCGGATCAGGCCTGAGCAGCGCCGTTCCCGGCAGCTGGCACGCCCACAGGTTCCTGGACGCCATGGACGCCGCCCCCATCAACTTCCTCCTGCTGGGCTCCGGCAACACCTCGAAGCCAGAAGGGACGTTCACCGACCAGGCCAGGAACGGCGTAGGCGGATTCCTCAACCACGACGTACGCGGCGCCCACCCGGCCTCCATCGACTGCTTCCTGACCGAGGCCGACAGACTCGATGCCGCGGCCGTGCTCGTGCCCGACACGATGAACGAGACCGGCCACGTCGAAGACACCATCGCCGCCCTGAAAGGCCGCACCTGCATCGTGCCGGACCTGGACGGCTACGAAGGCGGCCACGCCCCCGACCTCCTGCGCATCCTGAACGCAAAGCCGAACGTCATCGGCGGCTCAAGCGTCACCGCCAGACCCTACTGCGCCAACACGGAAGTGGCGATGTTTGATCCGGTCCTCTCGCGTATCCAGCGCTACAAGAGCAACGCGGAGGCCGTCGCAATCGCGGAAAGCATCATCCGTAAGGAAACGATCGCGGCCATCGACATCCTGCACGACCTCGGTGCGATCTCCATGATGACCGGCAGCACCGTGCTCCCGTTCACCAACTTCGAGATCCCCCGCCGCACCTGGCGCAGCGCCGACAAAATGAAGAAGCAGCGCGGCCCGCTGGCGGAAGACTCCGACGGGAACGACAACTTCCGCGTCAAGCGGTACATCGCCAAGTACACGATCAACCCCGCCATCGCCTTCGGCATCGCCAAACACGTGGGTTCGGTCGAGAAGGGCAAGGTCGCTGACCTGGTGCTGTGGGCACCACAGTCCTTCGGTGTCGCCCCCGTCATGGTCCTCAAGGGCGGAGCAGCCGTCACCTTCGCCGGCGACACCCCCCTCAGCACCGACACAAGCTTCGTGTTCTGCAACAAGGCAACACTCGACAGCGGCGCACTCGACCCCCTCAAACTCCGCCACGACCCCCTGACCGCCGAGAATACCCGCGGCGGCATCTCCCGCGCGAGCATGATCCACAACAGTGCCACACCCACGATCACGGTCGACCCCGAGACGTACGAGGTGCGGGCCGACGGCCAACTGCTGACATGCGAACCGGCAAAGGACCACCTTGCGCTGGCTCAGCGCTACGACCCGCCCGCCGACGACAGCTATGCCGCGAACGCTCGCAGGCGTCTGGAGCGCGGCGTCCCGCTCAACGTCGCCGAAGCGTATGCACTCATCGAGGATTTCGTGATCGAGGGAGCCCGCGACGGCAAAACCGTCGCAACACTTATGCAGGAAGGGGCCACGCAGCTGACTCGCGCCCAGGTCATCGATGGTGTGGCGGACATGCTCACGGAAGTGGCCGTCGTAGGAGGATTCCCCGACGGCGCCCACGTGGTCACAGTCCATGAGCCCATCCGCTGAGACTCAGCGGCACCGCAGGACAGACCAGCCGACGCACCACACGCGCCAACCACCCACCCGCCACCACAGCACACCCCCGAATCACCCAACCCGGCCACCTGTCAGCGAACAGCCCACACCACAACAGCAACCACACCCCACATGCCCCGGCATACCCCTCCCCCGCGCAGAACGACACGTCCGGCCTCCGGGCCCGGGTGCGGAAGCGGTGTCCTCGGCAATGAACACTTGCCGAGGACACCACAGGCCCGCAGCCCTCGACACCGCGAGCCATGCGACATCAACCACGGGTCAGCCAGAACCGGGCAAGCAAATCCGGTAACGGCGGCCCGCTGGCTCCTCCGGCGAGCTACGGGGACAGCACCGAGCACTCCAGAGACGACCCGTCTGACCAGGTCGGAAAGGTCACTCTCCGCAGCACCGAGAGTCACGCGTCACCCCCAGATCTGAGCGACATCACAATCTCAAGCCTTCAAGGAGGGAACACCATGATCCCCGGTGAGATCGTCTACGCCGACGGCAAAATCACCCTCAACGCAGGCCGCGAGACCGTCACCCTCAACGCCGCCAACACCGGTGACCGGCCCATCACCATCGGATCACACTGCCACTTCCTCGAAACCAACATCAAACTGAACTTCTTCCGCCCCGACGCCCGGGGATATCGACTCCATATTCCAGCAGGCGACGCGATGCGCTTCGAGCCCGGAGAATTGAAGGAAATCACTCTCGTCAGACTCGCCGGGAGAGCCTCTTCAGAGCCACAACTGACAGCCGCATCCGACCCTCAGGACTCGTAACGCAACTTAGGGAGACATCATGACCCCAGGCGAAATCATCTACGCCGACGGCGACATCACCCTCAACACGGGCCGCGAGATCATCGAAGTCGGCGTCCAGAACACCGGCAACCGGTCCATCGCCATCGGATCGCACCTTCATATTTTCGAGGCCAGTCCTGCACTGCAGTTCGACCGCGCTAAGGCGCGAGGTTTCCGGCCGAACATCCCGGCCGGCGACCTGTACCTAATCGATCCTGGAAAGGCCTGGACCATCTCGCTCGTCGAGATTTCCCCCTGAGAACCATTGAGAGGCTCACCGGAAGACCCGCCAGGCATCGAAGGTGTGTGTCTGTCCAGGCTCGTCAACAGCCTCAAGGGCTCAGCTCCCGATACCTGCGACAGCCGTGGGGGGAGCCATGGGCAAGGCCGTCGGACGCTGTGCCGGGCTGGATGTCCACCGCGACACCGTGGTGGCCAACGTCCGTGTTCCGGAGGAGCCGCCGCGACAGAGTGACGACGAAGACGACACCGCGTGGCCACGACGACCCCGGCGGTCTGACGGCCGCCGGGGTCGGTTCACCTCGTCCCGTCGACAACCGGCACGTCGCCATCCTGCACATCTTCAGTGTCGCTCAACAGGCCACCAACGTCAGATCGATTGGCGAGGTCACCGCACAGCAACGCATCCGTGAGCCCGAAGAGCGCATCGCTCCGCACGGTCAGGCAGCCGTAGAAGATGTCCCGGATTCCTAATGATGTTTGTCAAGCTGCCAGAGGGATGGGGGGCACGGGCTGATAGCGCCGCCCGTCGCGCAGGAGGGCCCACAGAACGTTGACGCGGCGGCGCGCGAGGGCGAGGACCGCTTGGGTATGACTCTTGCCCTCGGCCCGCTTGCGATCGTAAAACCGTCGCGAGTCCGCGCAGTATCGGATGCTGAACATCGCTGAGGTGTAGAAGACTCGCTGGAGCCGGCGGTTGTATCGCTGGGGGCGCCGCAGATTGCCACTGATCTTGCCGGAGTCACGGGGGACGGGTGCGACACCGCCGAAGCCGGCGAGGCGGTCGGGGGTGCCGAAGAAGCTCATGTCACCACCGGTGGCGGCCAGGAACTCGGCACCGAGGATGATGCCCAGGCCGGGCATGCTGGTGACCACTTCGAGGGTGTGGTGGTCGCGAAACCGGGCCTCGATGAGCCTGTCGAGCTCGTCGATCTCCTGGTTGAGGTCCATCACCTCTTTCGCCAGTGTATGCAGCATCCGGGCAGTCAGCTTCTCCCCAGGGAGGCTGGTGTGCTGGCGCTCGGCAGCCTCAACGGCCTTCTCGGCGAGCCGGTCAGCACGGGTGACTTTGCGGTTCCGCAGCCAGGTCTCCAGCCGCTTGGCGCCGATCCGGCGGATGGCGCCCGGGGTCTGGTAGCCCGTCAACAAGATCAGCGGGCCGATATTGACCAGGCTCAGCACACGCTCCAGACCGGGGAAGATGCTGGTGAGCTGGGCTCGAAGCCGGTTGACGACGCGCGTGCGGTCGGCGACCAGGTCCATGCGCCGGTTAGTGAGGATCTTGAGGTCGGTGACGGTCTCGTCGCCGACGCGTAAGAGGTGAAGGTCGCGACGGACGCGGACCTGGTCCGCGATGACAGCCGCGTCTTTGGCATCGGTCTTGCCCTCGCCGCGGTAGCCCTCCGAGGCTCGGTGGATGGCCCGGCCGGAAATGTAGTGCACCGGCTGATCGTGATTGAGCAGGACGGCGATGGCCAGGGCGGCCCCGCCGTCGGCCAGATCGATCCCCCAGGTCACCTCTTCGCTCAGGGCGAGTACGTCGGCAAGGAGTTCGAGCAGTTCGGGCTCGTCGTTAGCGACGCGTCGTGACAGCAGCCGTCGGCCGCTCTCGTCAATCGCGACGCAGTGGTGGTGGGTCTTGCCTGCGTCGATGCCGGCCCAGATCGCGGCCATGTGATGCCTTCCGTGTGGTGTGCTGCTGGTGCCTCCCACGGACGACCTCGCTGTCGATTCCCTACGGAGCGATCATTCGCAATTCCTAATTGGCAGCCGAGTCGTCGTGGGGCGTCGGGTGGCCAATCCGGGGAAGCCACAAGCGGCAGAAGCGTGAAAGCCACACCCGACGCCCCTGGGCGGGTCAACCATACGAAGGGCTCACCACGTCCCGCAGAACAACGTAGGGAAGTGTGACGCCCGGGCGAACGCGTCCCGTTCGGCGTCTCGTTGCAGCACACTCATATCCACGGTCTTCGTGCTGGTCCTGTGTGTTTCTTGATTCGGAACACAGGATCAGGTGAAGGCCGCCCTGACATGCGGCGATTTCCCGCCCGGATGGACGCGTACGACAGTCATTTCGACACGCGGTAAAGGAAGAGCTCAGTGCGGTGACGGCAGAGCCTGCGCTTCGGGCAAGGCGGATGGATCAGCTGGCGTCGATGGGGGTGCAGACGGCGTAAGCATTCAGCTTGTACGGAACCGATTGCTCACCTTGCACGGATACTTCCCATGCCCAATGCTCGAGGCCGTCGACCGCCTCACAGACGGGTTCGTTCCTGATGACACGAACCGACCAGTTCGCTGGTGCACCCGTGATGGAGAACCCTCCGCCAGTGATGGCATGGCCCTCGGGTGCAACGACAGTTGCGTTGGCTGTCGGGTTGAGGGAGCCCTCACTATCAGCGAGCGCGTGCTGGATCTGGTATGACATCATTCCGCCTTCCGCCTTCCGCCTTCCGCCTTCCGCCTGGAGCTGGCATGGCTGACTCGGTAAACACTCCTGAAGAGCACCTCGTGTGTCAATCTCTGTTGCTCTAAATGGCCGACCTCAATGAACCGCACCAGACTTGTACCAGGCCACCCGGCCCTGCCGGAGCACTTCGCTGATACCCGCGCCCGCTGTACAGCGCTCGCTCTACCGTCCAGCCCGAATGCTGATCACGGGGGCGGAGGGAAAGGGCTGCGCAGCGGGACGGGATCTGGGTCTGGACGGGGTGATGGACCACTTCACCCTGTCCGGCGACGAGGCGGGCTGGTTACGGAACAAGACCGGGAGTACGAGGCTGGGCTTCGCCGTCCAGCTGAAGTATTTGACCTGGCGCGGCCGGTTTCCCAAGATGCGTCTGGCCCGTGGCCCGTGCTGGGCCCCCGTGACCGTCGGTCCACTCGTGCAAAGGCTGGGGAACCGCAAGCCCGAGCGTGATCTGCGTCACTCAATTGAAGCGATCGTGATGTCTCAGGGCGATATCGAAGGCCCTTGACGGGAAGATGAGGTTCCGTGGCCTCTCGCTCGCTGCACCACTGAGCACTGTGTCTCATGAGACATGCGGAATGTGGAGAATACTTCCACGCCGACCATGTGGACGGGCTCCCCGGCGTGCTGCGCGGCCGGTCGGTCGGCGCGATCGAGACCACCACCCTTCAAGATCCGCCGGGACAGGCCGAGTTCGTATACCGTCACGCCGCGGCCGCCCGGGTGCCGGTGATCCATGCGGTACCGGGGGAGCGCCGCCACCTGGGCCCGCTCACCTGGGAAGTCCTCTGGCCGCCCGCCCCGGCCACACCACCACCCCCCACCACTCCATCAGCCCCCATCCCGCCACCCCGTACCGCGCCGGCCCCCTCCGCACCATCCGACCCCACGACGCAGGGCTCACCCACCGACTCCTTCCCCTCGCCGTTCATCCGCGGCCCCAACGACGCCAGCGTGACGCTGCTCGTCCGGACGGCAGGGCTCACCCTCGCCCTGCTGGGCGACCTCGAACCGCCCTCACAGCAGGCCCTGTTGGCCGCTCACCCGGAGCTGGGCTCCGTCGACATCCTCAAGGTGGCGCACCACGGCTCCGCCCACCAGGACCCGCAGCTGATGCACCGGCTGGCACCGCGCCTGGCACTGATCTCCTGCGGAGCGGGCAACCCGTACGGCCATCCGGCACCCCGCACCATCGCGGCGCTGCGCGCCCAGGGCGCCAAGGTGCTGCGCACCGACACCGACGGCTCCATCGCACTGCTCGGCACTCCGGAGCGGCTGTCCACGACGGTCCGCGGCAGCCAGGACGGAGGCCACCGAGTCCGGGGCCGACGAACCAGTGGCAACCACACCAGCGGCGATGGCGCAGACGGGGGCGGGGCCGCGGCCCACCGGGCCGAGCTCCGCCGAGCCGGGGCCTGCCGAGCCGGGGCCTGCCGAGCCGGGGCCTGCCGAGCCGGGGCCCGCCGAGCCGGGGCCCGCCGAGCCGGGGCCCGCCGAGCCGGGGCCCGCCGCGCCGGCCGCCGTGGTCCGCGCGGCGCCGCGGGCCGCCGCGCCGGCAGCGGTCGCGTTGGCGGCCACCGCCACAGGGCCGCATACGGCGCCCGGCAAGCTCTGCCCGTCGGACGTCGGGCGTCGGGCGTCGGGCGTCGGAGGTAGAACGTAGAACGCGTGACGGCACATCCGCACGGTCTCCATGGCCGAGCGGGAGGGCTTGGGCGTCAGGAATCTGTCCGGGAATGCCAGAGCTTCGCCGGCGGTGCGTGCTTTCGGGGCGCGTATGCCTGCCGAGGTACGCCACCGTCCGGAAAGGGGAGTCGAGTTGTTCTCCGCCACGTTGCTTTCCCCGGCCGATGTCCGGATTTGTCCACCGCCCGGATGCGATGTACGTCGTGCTCGCCCACCGTCTCTCCGTTCACCGTCTTCGCTCTCCGAGCCTTGTAAAGGAACCTTTCTAAAGATATCTTTACACCATGTCCAAGCCCGTGGAGCGTCGCGATGTCGAATGTCCGGAACTGTCCAGGTGCCCTGCGCCGCCCGGAGGGCCCGGCGAACCGCCCACGGACCCGTTCGCCGACCGCACCCGGCTGTCCGACCCGCGGGCCCTGCGGGCCTACGCGCACCCGACCCGCATGGCGCTGGTCGGCCTGCTGCGGAACGAAGGTCCGCTCACTGCCACCCGCGCGGCCGCGCTGACCGGGGAGTCCGTCGCCAGTTGCTCGTACCACCTGCGGATGCTCGCCAAGTACGACCTGGTGCAGCAGGCCGAGGGCGGCCGGGGCCGGGAGAAGCCGTGGCGGGCGACCGCGCAGTTCACCGATTGGCCGAACCACTCCGACGACCCGGCCGTGGCCGACGCCTCCGCGGCCCTGAACATCGCGGTCGCCGAGAACTACTACGCCAAGATGACGCGCGCCCTGGAGCGGCGTCACGCCCTGCCCCGCGCCTGGCAGGAGGCCGAGCAGTTCGGCGATGTCTCGCTCTACCTCACGGCCGACGAACTCACCGAACTCGACGACCGGGTAACCGAGTTGCTCGCACCGTACCTGTCGCGCCTGTCGGACCCGGAGACCCGACCGGCCGACGCGCGGCTGGTCAGCTATCTGCGGGTCGCTTTCGTCCGTCATGGCGGCACCGCGGATGCCGCTTCTCCGGACCCGGGGGAGTGCTCATCTGCGGGACCCGGGGAGGCGGGCCGTCCGGGCTCCCAGGATGTGTTCCCTCCGGAACCTCGGGAGGTGTGCTCTTCCGGATCCGGGGAGGACGCCTCATGAGGCCCCCGGGCGCGCGGAGTTCACCTCCGGCGCCTCGCCCGCAGTCCATGCATTCCCCCCGGTCCGCACACCCGCCACGCCCCGCACGGCTCTTACGTTTCCCGGCCATCCCCGAGCTGCTGCGCGAGCGCGTGTTCCGCCGCTACTGGACCGCGCAAGCCGTCTCTCTCATGGGCGATCAGGTATCCCTGATCGCCATCCCGCTGGCCGCCGTCCTCGTTCTGCATGCGGACGCCGCCGACATGGGCCTGCTCAAGACCGCCGAACTGCTGCCCGCTCTGCTGTTCAGCCTCCCGGCGGGTGCGTGGGCCGACCGGCGGGCCCGCCGACGACGGGTCATGATCGTCAGCGATGTGCTGCGCGCCCTCCTGGTTGCCTCGCTGCCCGCCGCTTACGCCCTGAACGTCCTCACCTTCGCCCAGCTCTACGCGGTCGCCTTCACGGTCGGCACGCTCACCGTCCTCTTCGACGTCTGCAACGCCACCGTCTTCGTTTCGCTCGTCACCACGGACCGCTTGGTGGCAGGCAGCACCCTCCTCAACGGCAGCCGCGCGATGGCCTTCGTCGGCGGGCCGGGTGCGGGCGGCCTGCTCGTCCAACTGCTCTCCGCGCCGCTCGCGCTCCTCGCCGACGCGCTGACCTTCCTCTGCTCGGGGCTACTGCTGGCCCGAATAGCGCCCGCCGAGCCCCCACCCGCGCCGCCGGCCAAGGGCTATGCCACCGAGGGACTGCGCTGGGTGCTGCGGCATCCCGCGATGCGTGCGATGTTCGCCGCCTCCGGGACGGTGCAGTTCTTCAACTTCATGTTCCAGACCCTCTTCGTGCTCTACGCGACCACTGAACTCGGCCTCGGTGCGGGTCTGTTGGGTGCGGTTCTCGGTGCCGGGGCGATCGGCGGCCTCATGGGCGCGGCCCTCGCCGGCCGGGTCATCCGCGGCCTCGGTGTCGGTCCGGTCATCCTCGTCGGGTTCGCCGGTTTCACCGTCCCGTTGCTGCTCGTCCCGCTGGCCGCCGGGCCCACCTGGCTGGTCATCGCCCTGCTCTTCCTCGCCGAATTCCTCTCCGCCGTCGGGATGATGTTCGTCGACATCTCCTCCAACTCGCTGTCGGCCGCGCTGATGCCCGATGCGCTCCGCTCCCGGATCACCGGCGCCTCTCGCACCCTGAACCACGGGTTCCGTCCGCTCGGGGCCCTGGCCGGCGGCGCACTCGGCACGACCCTCGGCCTGCGTCCCACCCTCTGGACGGCCACCGCAGGCGCGATCCTCTGCCTCCTCTGGCTCCTGCCCTCGCCCGTGCCCCGCATCCGCACCCTCCCGAACCGGCCGACCACCTCACTCCCGGCCGTCATCCCACCCACACCCGCATCCCCATCCCCGCGCCCATCCGCAACCCCGACCACCGGCCTGACTCCGGCCGCCACGCCGGATGCCGCCACCGGCCGGGAAGCATCCCCCGAGCCGAACCGCATACCCGACGGCCGCCGGTGACACTTGCCGGCACCCGCCGGTATCCGCTGCCCGGTGCCTCCCGCCGGCGAACGGCGTCCCTGGGAGCCCCGACCTGGATACCCCACCCCGGACCAACTCTCACCAAACCGAACATTCGAACCTGGATATATAGACTCCAGAACATGAGGCTGAGTGACGGCGTCGAGTGGGGCCTGCACCGTTGTGTGATGCCGGCCCGGCTGGATGGGGAGGCGGCCATGCCGGCGGTGTGGCCTGCCGGGGCGTTCGGGCTGACGGCGCCGTATCTGACCAAGCGGTTCCGGGCACTCGTACGCACCGGAGTCCCGAGGTCCGCCCCTGGCACGCGTGGTGGCTTCCGGCTGGCGCGTCCGCCGGAGCGGAGCACGCTCGTGGATGTCGTCGCCGCGACCGAGGGCCCGGCCGACGCCTTCCGCTGCACCGGGATTCGCCGTCAGGGCGCCGGGGCCGAGGCGTACGGCCGGGAGTTCGGCGGCTCCGGCGGCATTGCGACGGCCATGCGCCAGGGCGAGCCGGTCTGGCGTCGTGAACTCGCCGCACGGACCGTCGCCGACATCATGGCCGCCACCCCTGTACCGGCGGCGGACCGCACCCGCCGTCGACTCGCTTCGGAAAGGACGCACGACTGATGGACACCGCCGACGCCTATCTCCGCCGAATAGGAGCCGCCCGTCCCGCGTCACCCGACGCCGACGCGTTGCGCACGCTGCATCTGAGCCATCTGCGGACCGTCCCCTTCGAGAACCTCTCCATCCACCTCGGTGAGGAGATCGTGCTCGCCGAACAGCCGCTGCTGGACAAGATCGTCGGTGCCCGTCGTGGCGGCTTCTGCTACGAACTCAACGGCGCTTTCGCCGCGTTGCTCGCCGCTCTCGGCTACGACGTGCAGCTGCTGTCCGCCCGTGTCTTCGGCCCCGACGGCCCCGGAATCCCGTACGACCACCTCGCGCTGCGCGTCCGTACGCCCACCGGGCCATGGCTGGCGGACGTCGGTTTCGGCAAGCACAGCCACTACCCGCTGCGCCTGGACAGCCGGGCCGACCAGCCCGACCCCGGCGGTGTCTTCCGCGTCGTGGAGACGTCCGAGGGCGACCTCGACATCCTCCGGGACGGCGCCCCGCAGTACCGCCTCGAACAACGCCCGCGCGCCCTCGCCGATTTCGAGGTCGGCTGCTGGTGGAACCGGACCTCGCCGGCGTCCCACTTCACCCGGTCCCTGGTCTGCTCCCTGCTGACCGACACGGGCCGGGTCACCCTCTCCGGCCGTACGCTCGTGATCACCGCGGATGACGGCACCCGCGACGAACGCGAGCTGGGCGAGGCCGAGGTTCTCCCCGCCTACCGCACCCGCTTCGGCATCACCCTGGACCGCGCACCCGAACTGGACGCGCACCCGAGCTGAACGCCAGGACGAGCGGGTCTCACGTCAGGACGAGCGAGCCCACTGTCCGGGCCCCGTCGTATCGAACCTGCTGTTCGGGCCCGACGTATCGAACCCACTGTCCGGGCCCGACGTATCGAGCCCGCCGTCCGGCCCCGACGTCAGCCGGTAGCCGAGGGCCGCCGCTCACTCGGCCTCCCGCCACCCCTCGTACTCCGCCGCCAGCCCGTCCAGTCCCGTCGGGTCGCAGGCACCGTCCGGGTCCTCGACCACCACCAGCCACTGTGCGTCCTCCGCGTCGTCCTCACCGGCCAGCGCGTCCCGTACGAGCTGGGGTTCCTCGGTGACGCCGAACTGCTCGGCCAGCGCCTCGGCCACCTCTTCCGCCGCGTCGCGGTCGGGCAGTACCAGTACATGTCGTACGTGCCGTACGTGTCGTGCTTCGCTCACCGGACCATTGTCCGGGACGGCGCCGACGGGTGTCCGGGAGGGCGTCGGCGGGCCGGGCACCATGGCGTACGCCGTCGCGGACGGCGGTGTCAGTGGGGCGTGGGATGCTGGACGCGATGGCCAGGAAGACAGCTAACGACGACCCGCTCGCCCCCGTCACGATCGCGGTGGGCCAGGAAGACCTGCTGCTGGACCGCGCGGTGCAGCAGGTGGTGGCGGCCGCCCGTGCGGCCGATGCGGACACCGATGTGCGCGACCTCACCTCCGATCAGTTGCAGCCCGGCACCCTCGCCGAGCTGACCAGCCCCTCGCTCTTCGCGGAGCGCAAGGTCGTGGTGGTGCGCAACTCCCAGGACCTGTCCGCGGACACCATCAAGGACGTGAAGGGATATCTCGGCGCGCCCGCCGAGGAGATCACGCTGGTGCTGCTGCACGCCGGCGGCGCCAAGGGCAAGGGCCTGCTGGACGCCGCCCGCAAGGCCGGTGCGCGCGAGGTGGCCTGCCCGAAGATGACCAAGCCGGCCGACCGGCTGGCCTTCGTACGGTCCGAGTTCCGTGCGGTGGGGCGCTCCGCGACCCCCGAAGCCTGCCAGTCACTGGTGGACGCGATCGGCAGCGATCTGCGCGAGCTGGCCTCGGCCTGTTCGCAGCTGACCGCCGATATCGAGGGCACGATCGACGAGGCCGTCGTCGCGCGCTACTACACGGGCCGGGCCGAGGCATCGAGTTTCACCGTCGCGGACCGCGCCGTCGAAGGCCGCGCGGCCGAGGCGCTGGAGGCGCTGCGCTGGGCGATGTCGACCGGCGTCGCACCCGTCATGATCACCAGCGCGCTCGCCCAGGGCGTCCGTGCCATCGGCAAACTGGCCTCCGCCCCGCGCGGCGCCCGGCCCGGCGACCTCGCCCGCGATCTGGGGATGCCGCCCTGGAAGATCGACCGGGTACGGCAGCAGATGCGCGGCTGGACGGCGGACGGTGTCGCGACGGCGCTGCTGGCGGTGGCCGCGGCCGACGCGGGCGTCAAGGGCGGTGGCGACGACCCCGAATACGCCCTGGAAAAGGCCGTGGTCGCCATCGCCCGCGCGGCCCGCTCCCGCTGACCTCGGCCGGACCGCCGGGAATCGGGGGCGAGGCCGGTGAACTCGCCTGTTCAGGCGCCGTGTCTGCGTTCACAGGTCGGGCACAGGCCGGTTGACCGGCTGTCCGTTACCCGTTTCACCCACCGGTCCCGCCGCCCGGGGCGCATGGTGCCGGCGTCCTCGGCTGCACACCTGAGGCAATCTCCAGAACGTGCGGTCCTCGCGGTCGCGGCCAGGGGACCGGGTGCGGATCGTCCCCCCAGTACGGCCGCCCCGCCCAGCCGTACGGGAGTCGCCCACGGCGTCGAGGTACCGGCATCCGGGGGCCCGGCCGAGTGGGGTGAACACGCCCTCGACCAGCGGCGACATATCCATGGGGGCATAGGGCGGGCCAGGACACGCCGAGCCCGGCCCCCATCCGCAACCCCGACCACCGGCCTGACCCCGGCCGCCACGTCGGACGTCGCCACTGGCCGGGAAGCACCCTCCACGCCGCACCGCATACCCGACGGCCGGTGACGCTCGTCGGCACCCTTCGAGCCCCGCTGTCCGACCGCCGCGACACCGTCCGCCGTACCGCACACCCGCCACCGGCGCCCTGCCGATACCGCTCCCCGCCGTTACCGCGCCCCGCCACCCCGCCGGAGGTGCTTGAGCGTCTCCGATGCGCTGGACTTCAGCATCTGCGCCACCTCGTCGCTGGTCGGCTGCTTGCCCGCGGTGGTGCTGGTGGCGTAACTCGACCACGTCGACTGATACGTCAGCCCGCCGGCCCGGACGGCGAGGATCACATACGAGCCGCTGGTGCTGCCCGCGTCGTTACGGGTCACCAGATACGCCTCGTCGCCGAGGCCCTCGACCTGATCGACCTTGTAGCCGACCGACATCCCCTGCTTCTCGTACGAGCGGTACAGGTCCGCGAACTCCGGTGCGGGGTCGGCCTTCTTGTGCAGGGTGACGGCGTTGTAGACCCAGGTCGAGGAGTAGCCGGTGGCGCTCGCGTTCTCCTGCGTCAGCCCGACGTTGCACCACATGGAGTCGATGGTCGTCTGCTGCGCACCGCTGTGCTGCGGATTGGGGTCCTTCGCGGCCGTACCGGTGTTCTGCGTCGGCTTGTAGTGCGCGTCGGTGAAGGGCGTCATGGAGGTGGCCGCGCACAGATCGTCCGTGTAGGCGTAGCCGGCGAGGTCGGGGCCGGACCCGGCGGAGAAGCTGCCGGTGGCGAACATCACGGAGGCCCAGATCGCCGAGGCGGCGACCACGCCGCCGATCGCCCACAACCACCCGGATACGCCCCGGCCCGTACCGCCCGTACCGCCCGTACCGCCCGTACCGCCCGGAGCTCCCATGGGCGGCAGGCCCGGCGCCGGATAGCCGTATCCGCCGGGGGGCTGGGGTGGGGCCGGCTGTCCGTACGGGTTCAGCGGTGCGGGTGCCAGGTGCTGGGGCGTGGGCACCGGGTTCGGCGGCACGGGCGGCATCTGGCCGTACGGATTGGGCTGTGGCTGTGGCTGTGGCTGTGCGTAAGGATTGTTCTGATCCCCCGGCTGATCCCCCGGTATTGACATGGACGCAGCGTAGCGGATCGTGCGGGGAACGGACCCTCGGCGGTGGCTGCCTGTCCGGCGACAACGCGACAACGCGAAGGCGCGGGCCGCCCGTCTACGAGGGCACTGTCCCGTGACGAAAGCACCGCCCCGTGACCGTAGGTCCCCGCCCCGCGAGCGGCCCGCCTCGCGACGGGGACCGAGCCCCGAGGAAGCTCCCGCCCCGAGTCCCCGGCGAGCGTCGCGCCGGTGCCCGTCCATGACAAAGGCCCCGCTCGCCCTGGGGAAGGGCGGAGGCGGGGCCTTCGTGTCAAGCGTTCGGGCTCCTTCGGCGGATTACGCCGGTCGAGCCGGGTGCGCCGCACCCGCGTGGCGAACGCAGGCCGTGTGCGGCGCGGTGGTGCACCGGTCAGGGAGCGGAGAGAGGGGCCGCTGAGTCCCTGGCGGCGGGGGTGGTGCGGTAGAAGAAGGTCGGATCAGCCCTGGAGGCCGGCAACCTTCTTGGCCAGCGCCGACTTCTTGTTGGCGGCGGCGTTCTTGTGGATGACACCCTTGCTGACGGCCTTGTCGAGCGACTTGGCAGCGATGGCCTGGGCGGCGGCGGCCTTCTGGACGTCACCGGCCTCCACAGCCTCGCGGGTGCGACGGATCGCGGTCTTCAGAGCCGACTTGACAGCCTTGTTGCGCTGCCGAGCCTTCTCGTTGGTCTTGATCCGCTTCATCTGGGACTTGATGTTCGCCACGAAAGAGCCTTTTCAGGTTCGTTGGAGTTTCGAGTTGCGCCGCGTACCCCTGAGGGTCACGAAGCGCAGTGGACCAGGCTACCAGCAGCGCCTCGGGCGTCCCAAACCGGACCAAGCCCGCCGCTCATGGGACCATGGGGGAGACGTCACACCCTTGTCCCGCCTACCCGCGTTCACTGAATGGACCCTGCGTGCCCGCGACCCCTACGAACGTGCCGGAGCCGAGCCGTACCGACCCGGCTCTCCTCCGTAACTTCTGCATCATCGCGCACATCGACCACGGCAAGTCGACGCTCGCCGACCGGATGCTCCAGCTCACCGGTGTCGTCGACCAGCGGCAGATGCGCGCGCAGTACCTCGACCGCATGGACATCGAGCGCGAGCGTGGCATCACGATCAAGTCCCAGGCGGTCCGGTTGCCCTGGGCGCCCTCCGAGGGCGAGGAGAAAAGTGGCACCACCCACATCCTCAACATGATCGACACCCCGGGCCACGTCGACTTCACCTACGAGGTCTCCCGCTCGCTCGCCGCGTGCGAGGGCTGCATCCTCCTCGTCGACGCCGCCCAGGGCATCGAGGCCCAGACCCTCGCCAACCTCTACCTGGCGATGGAGAACGACCTCACGATCATCCCCGTCCTCAACAAGATCGACCTGCCGGCCGCGCAGCCCGAGAAGTTCGCCGCCGAGCTGGCGAACCTGGTCGGCTGCGACCCGGCGGACGTTCTGAAGGTGTCCGCGAAGACCGGCGTCGGTGTGCCCGAGCTGCTGGACAAGGTGGTCCGCGAGGTCCCGGCCCCGGTCGGCGTCAAGGACGCGCCCGCCCGCGCGATGATCTTCGACTCCGTCTACGACGCGTACCGCGGTGTCGTGACGTACGTGAAGGTGGTCGACGGGACGCTGCGCAAGCGCGAGCGGATCCGGATGATGTCCACCGGCGCCGCGCACGAGCTGCTGGAGATCGGCACCAACTCGCCCGAGATGAAGTCCGCCGACGGTCTGTCCGTCGGTGAGGTGGGCTATCTGATCACGGGTGTGAAGGACGTCCGGCAGTCCAAGGTCGGCGACACGATCACCCAGCTCAACAATGGTGCGACCGAGGCGCTCGGCGGCTACAAGGACCCCAAGCCGATGGTGTTCTCGGGTCTGTATCCGCTGGACGGCTCGGACTACCCGGAGCTGCGCGAGGCGCTGGACAAGCTCCAGCTCAACGACGCCGCCCTGGTCTATGAGCCGGAGACCTCCGCCGCCCTCGGCTTCGGTTTCCGCGTCGGCTTCCTGGGCCTGCTGCACCTGGAGGTCATCCGCGAGCGCCTGGAGCGCGAGTTCGGCCTCGACCTGATCGCCACCGCGCCCAACGTGGTCTACCGCGTGGACATGGAGGACGGCGTCGAGCACATCGTCACCAACCCCAGCGAGTTCCCGACCGGCAAGATCGACCAGGTGCACGAGCCGGTCGTCCGGGGCACGATCCTGGCGCCGAGCGAGTTCATCGGCGCGATCATGGAGCTGTGCCAGAACCGCCGCGGTGCGCTGCTCGGCATGGACTATCTCTCCGAGGACCGCGTCGAGATCCGCTACACCCTGCCGCTCGCCGAGGTCGTCTTCGACTTCTTCGACCAGCTCAAGTCCAAGACCCGCGGCTACGCCTCGCTGGACTACGAGCCCACCGGTGAGCAGACGTCCGACCTGGTCAAGGTCGACATCCTGCTGCACGGCGACAAGGTCGACGCGTTCTCCGCGATCACCCACAAGGACAAGGCGTACGCCTACGGTGTCCGCCTCGTCGCCAAGCTGCGCGAGCTGATCCCGCGGCAGAACTTCGAGGTGCCGATCCAGGCCGCCATCGGCAGCCGGGTCATCGCCCGGGAAACGGTCCGCGCCATCCGCAAGGACGTCCTCGCCAAGTGCTACGGCGGTGACATCTCCCGTAAGCGGAAGCTGCTGGAGAAGCAGAAGGAAGGCAAGAAGCGGATGAAGATGGTGGGCAGCGTGGAGGTGCCGCAGGACGCATTCATCGCGGTGCTGTCCTCGGACTCCGACGGCGACTCCAAGGCGAAGAAGTAGTAAGGCAGAACGAGAGGCGACGGCGGAGGCACCGGGCAGGTGTTCCGCCGTGCCGCCGACGGGGCGCCGGTTCCCATGGGGCCGGCGCCCCGTCGGCTTCACCCGGCCCGGCCCGCTCTGCGGACACCGGCTGCCGCCCGGTCCGTGGCCACCGGCTGCGGTTCGCGGCTCGGGTGCGCCGGCCGACGGGTGCGGCGCTCCGGCGGATGAGGTGTATGGAGCGCACATCTATCGCCCCGGCCGCCTCGCGAACCCGTCGGCCACAGGCCCTTACGCGGTGGCGTGACGGGCTCTAGTCTGATCTCTGCGCATAGGTTACTCGCGAGTCACCAGCAACGAAGCGGGCCCCGGAGGATGCCGTGACGGACACCCACACGCTGATCGAAAGCCGGCCACCCTCGGTGGCGGCCATCTTCCTGGAGCGGGTCGAGGCCACGCCCGAGGGTGAGGCGTACCGCTATCCGGTCCCGGCCGCCGCCGGTGCGGGCCCGGACGACTGGCGGGTGCTGACCTGGGCGGCGGCGGCCGAGCGGGTCTTCGCCATCGCTGCCGGTCTGATCGCGCTGGGCGTACGGCCCGAGGAGCGGGTGGCACTGGCCTCCGGCACCCGCGTCGAATGGATCCTCGCCGACCTCGGCGTGCTCTGCTCCGGTGCCGCCACCACCACGGTCTACCCCAGCACCAACGCCGAGGAGACCGCCTACATCCTCGCCGACTCCGGCAGCCGGGTGCTGATCGCGGAGGACGCCGCACAGCTCGCCAAGGCCCGCGAACGGCGCGCGGAGCTGCCCGAGCTGACGCATGTGGTGGTCATCGCCGAGGCGGACGCCCGGCCCGCGGCGGACGACCCGGAGGACTGGGTGCTCTCGCTCGCCGAGCTGGAGAAGCGCGGCGCCGCCTACCTGGCGGAGCACCCGGACTGCGTCACCGAGCGGATCGCGGCGCTCCGGGCCGACCAGCTGGCGACGCTGATCTACACCTCCGGGACCACCGGCCGCCCCAAGGGCGTCCGGCTGCCGCACGACTGCTGGTCGTACATGGCGCGGGCGATCCAGGGGACCGGGTTGGTCACCGAGGAGGATGTGCAGTACCTCTGGCTGCCGCTGGCGCACGTCTTCGGCAAGGTGCTGACCGCCGGGCAGATCTCGGTCGGCCATGTGATCGCCGTGGACGGCCGGGTCGACAAGATCATCGAGAATCTGCCGGTCGTCCGGCCCACGTACATGGCGGCCGTGCCGCGGATCTTCGAGAAGGTCTACAACGGCGTCGTGGCCAAGGCCCGGGAGGGCGGCGGCGCGAAGTACAAGATCTTCCAGTGGGCGGCCGGGGTGGCCCGCGAGTACGCCAAGGTCTCGCAGGACAACTTCCGCCACACCGGCAACGCCTCGGTGCCGTTCGCGCTCGCCGCCCAGCACAAGGTCGCCGACGCGCTCGTCTACGCCAAGCTGCGGGCCGCCTTCGGTGGCCGGCTGCGGGCGGCGGTCTCCGGTTCGGCCGCCCTCGCACCGGAGATCGGCTACTTCTTCTCGGGCGCCGGGATCCACATCCTGGAGGGCTACGGCCTCACGGAGTCCAGCGCCGCCAGCTTCGTCAACCCCGGCGCGTCGTACCGCATCGGCACCGTCGGCAAACCGCTGCCGGGCACCGAGGTGCGGATCGCCGAGGACGGCGAGATCCTGCTGCGCGGCCCCGGCATCATGCAGGGCTACCACGGTCTGCCGGAGAAGACCGCCGAGGTGCTGGAGCCGGACGGCTGGTTCCACACCGGCGACATCGGCGAACTGTCCGCGGACGGCTTCCTGCGGATCACCGACCGCAAGAAGGACCTGATCAAGACCTCGGGCGGGAAGTACATCGCGCCGGCGGAGGTGGAGGGCCGGATCAAGGCGGTCTGTCCGTTCGTCTCCAATGTGCTGGTGCACGGCGCCAACCGGAATTTCTGCACCGCGCTGATCGCCCTCGACGAGCCGGCGATCCTGGGCTGGGCGAAGGAACACGGACTGGCGGGCCGGACGTACGCCGAGGTCGTCGCCGCCGAGCGGACCCGCGAGCTGATCGACGGCTATGTCGAGCAGGTCAACGAGGGGTTGCAGCGCTGGCAGCGGATCCGTAAGTTCCGGCTGCTGCCGCGCGACCTGGACATCGAGCACGGCGAGGTGACCCCCAGTCTCAAGATCAAGCGACCGGTGGTGGAGCGGTCGTTCAAGGGCCTGCTCGACGAGATGTACGCGGGGGCGCGGGAGGCGTAGCGGCCACCCGGGACGCTGGCGGCGCGGCGGCGCGCCGCCGCGCACTGTTGTGCGCCGCCGCGTACCGCCGCGCGCCGCTCCGAACCGCGGTCCGCCCGCCGCCATGCGTCCGTACGGTCTCCCGTACGCATGGCGGTCCCCACGCCGCCTTGACGGCCGCCGCGGGTGAGGCGATCCCGGCCGGTTTCACCGGGCACGGGCCCCAGCCCTGGGGGTGCCGCCGCCGAATCCACCCGTTCCGACCACCGACTTCGGTGACTCGTCGCTTATGGCCGCGTTCAGTCTGTCACTCTGTTGTCGGCGCATCCGGCGCTGTAGCGGAGCTGCTCGGGAGCTGCTCAATGAGGACGACGACTTCGTCACAACGGCACGACATCGCAGCACTGCGGCCGACGGCCGGCGGGGGACCCGGTGCCGTGGCCGCGCGGTCCGGTGTCCCCGCCACCGCCGCCGACGGCCCGGCCCCCGGCGCCCCGGCCGGTGCGCGGCGGATCAGCCTGCCCGGGGACCCGCGGGCCGCCGCCACCGCCCGGGAGTTCGTC
Organism: Streptomyces sp. x-80; assembly: GCF_046549095.1. NCBI lineage: Bacteria > Bacillati > Actinomycetota > Actinomycetes > Kitasatosporales > Streptomycetaceae > Streptomyces > Streptomyces sp. x-80. Next base: position 233,309 of record NZ_JAJPWM010000007.1, on the reverse strand, counting down.
CGGGGCGCGCTCGCCGACTGGGCCGCCCAGGATCTGCCCGGCACCGAGGGCCTCGCCGGCCGGCTCGCGGACGAAGCGGTGCTGCTGGTCAGCGAGTTGGTCACGAACGCCGTGGTGCACGCAGGCACCGCCGTCGAGCTGCGCTGCCGGCTGGACCCCGGGGCGGACCCGGAACCGGACGCGGACCCCGACGGCGGCGGCCCGGACGGCGCCGACGGGAGAGGCCGCCCCGGCGTCGTCATCGAGGTCTCCGACCACCACCCGGCGCGCCCGGTGCGCGGCCGCGAGGGCGCCTCGCTGTCCGAAAGCGGCGGCCTGGGGCTGCTGTTGGTCGGCGCGGTCGCCGAATCCTGGGGCATCACCTACCGCCGCGCCGTGAAGACCGTGTGGTTCCGGCTGGCCGTGGCGGCCCCCGGCGGCGGTGGCCGGCCGGAGCTGGAGGTCTCCTTCGACGACCAGATGCTGCAACGCGGTCTGCGCGCCGCCGAGTTGCTCGCCCCGGCGGTGCGCAGGACCACCCCGCAGCGGCACGCCGCCGCCGACTGGATCAACCCGGGCGCCCTGTCCTTCCTCGCCGAGGCGTCCGATCTGCTCTCCGGCCAGCTCGACGCCGACCAGGTCGCCGCGCTCGCCGCCCAGCTGATCGTGCCCCGGCTCGCCGACTGGTGCGCGGTCTGGCTCTACGACGGCAGCGGCGGCCACGGCGAGGCGCAGCGGCTGGCCGGTGTCTGGCACTCCTGCGAGAGCCGGATCGACTCGCTGCGGACGGCCCTGGAGCGGGAGCCACCGGTGATGGCGGGCCGCGGCGCCCAGGTGACCGGCTCGGCCAACAACGGCTCCGCGGTCTCCTGGCCCTGGCCGCAGGAACCGAGCGGGTACGGACCCGGTGGCGCCGCGCTGGCCTGCCCCCTGGTGGCCGGCGGCCGCCGGCTCGGCATGCTGATGCTGGGCCGGGCCGGTCTGATGTGGTTCCCCGACGAGGCGGTCGGCCTGATCGAGGACCTCTGCCGCCGCGTCGCCCGCGCCATCGCTACCGCCCGCGCCTACCGACGGCAGGAGCGCATCAGCCAGGTTCTCCAGCGCCGGCTGCTGCCCCGGGGCCGTGCGCGGGTGCCCGGGGTGGAGTCGGCGGTGGTCTACGAACCGCGCGAGGGCGCCTGGGCGGGCGGCGACTTCTGGGATCTGTTCGACGCCGGCGACGGCCGCTGGTGCTTCGCCCTCGGCGACGTCTGCGGCAGCGGCCCCGAGGCGGCCGCGGTGACCGGCCTGGCCCGTCCCGTGCTGCGGCTGCTGGCGCGCGACGGCTTCGGTGTCGCGGAGGTGCTCGACCGGCTGAACAAGACCATGGCGCGGGAGGCCGCCGACTCCGTCGCGGCGGTCGCGGCGGCGGTGGCGGCGGCCGGCGCGGGGGCGGAGGCGCCGGTCGAGATCCGTGACGAGGGCGAACAGGCCCGTTTCCTGTCCCTCCTCTACGGCGAGATCGTGCCCTACCGCGGCGGCTCGGGCGGCGCCCGCTGCACCCTCGCCAGTGCCGGCCACCCGCTGCCGCTGGTGCTCGGCACGGACGGCGCGGTCCGGATCGTGGCGGCGCCGCAGATGCTGCTGGGCGTGGTCGAGGACGCGACGTATGTGAGCGAGTCCTTCGACCTCCTGCCCGGCGAGACGCTGCTGTGCGTGACCGACGGGGTCACCGAGCGCCGCTCGGGACGCCGGCAGTTCGACGACGAGGACGGCCTGGCCACCGCCCTCGCCGCCTGCACCGGCCTGGCCGCCGACGCCACCGCGGACCGCATCCACCGCGCCGTCCACGCCTTCGGCCCGACACCGCCGGACGACGATCTGGCGATGCTGGTGCTCCAGGCGGCGCTGCGGGAGGGGTGAGGGGGCCGGGCAGGGGGGACGGGCCGGGCGGTCCCGAGCAATCGCGCCCATGACGGACAATGGTCCTCATGCCTTCCGCACTGCCTGATGGTGAGCCGATGCCCGAGGACGGGGCGCTGCCCGGTCATGCGCTGGCGGGGGCGGCCGGGCGGCCCCTCGGCTTCTACCTGCACGTGCCGTACTGCGCGACCCGCTGCGGCTACTGCGATTTCAACACCTACACCGCGAGCGAGCTGCGCGGCTCCGGCGGCGCCCTGGCCTCCCGGGACAACTACGCCGACACCGTCGCGGCGGAGATCCGGCTGGCCCGCGAGGTGCTGGGTGCCGACCCCCGTCCGGTCGAGACGGTCTTCGTCGGCGGCGGCACCCCGACCCTGCTGCCCGCCGCCGATCTCGGCCGGATGCTGGCGGCCGTCCGTGAGGAATTCGGCCTCGCGCCGGGCGCCGAGATCACCACCGAGGCCAATCCGGAGTCCGTCGGTCCGCGCTACCTCGCCGAGCTGCGGGAGGCCGGCTTCAACCGGATCTCCTTCGGCATGCAGAGCGCCCGGCAGCACGTACTGAAGATCCTGGACCGTACGCACACCCCGGGCCGCCCCGAGGCGTGCGTCGCCGAGGCGCGGGCGGCCGGTTTCGACCACGTCAACCTGGATCTGATCTACGGCACGCCGGGCGAGACCGACGACGACTGGCGCGCGTCCCTGGACGCGGCGATCGGCGCCGGGCCCGACCATGTCTCCGCCTACGCGCTGATCGTCGAGGAGGGCACCCAGCTGGCCCGCCGGATCCGCCGCGGCGAGGTCCCGATGACCGACGACGATGTGCACGCCGACCGCTACCTCATCGCCGAGGAGCGCCTCTCGGCGGCCGGATTCCGCTGGTACGAGGTCTCCAACTGGGCCACCTCGGCCCCCGGACGGTGCCGCCACAACGAGCTGTACTGGACCGGCGCCGACTGGTGGGGCGCGGGCCCCGGCGCGCACAGTCACGTCGGCGGTGTGCGCTGGTGGAACGCCAAGCACCCCGGCGCGTACGCCCAGGCCCTCGCCGAGGGCCGCTCCCCGGGCGCCGGCCGGGAGATCCTCGCCGACGAGGACCGCCGGGTCGAGCGCATCCTGCTCGAACTCCGGCTCGCCGACGGCTGCCCGCTGGACCTGCTCGCCCCGGCGGGCGCCCGCGCGGCCGCCCGCGCGCTGGCCGACGGTCTCCTGGAGCGCGGCCCCTACGACCGCGGCCGCGCCGTACTGACACTGCGCGGACGGCTGTTGGCGGACGCCGTGGTCAGGGACCTGGTGGACTGAGACCCGGCGGACCGGGGCGGGCCCGCCGTGGCTCCGCCCGGCCCGGCGCCCGGCCCCTCAGCCCGCCGGCGCCGTGACGAAGTCGATCAGTTCTTCCACCCGGCCCAGCAGCGCCGGTTCGACGTCCTTGTACGAGTGGACGCAGGACAGGATCCGCTGCCAGGCGGCGCCGGTGTTCGGGGGCCAGCCCAGGGCGTGGCAGACGCCGGTCTTCCAGTCCTGGCCGCGCGGCACCACCGGCCAGCCGGGGATGCCGACGGAGGACGGTTTCACGGCCTCCCAGACATCGATGTAGGGATGGCCCACGACGAGGGTGTCGGCGTCGGTGACCTCGGCGGCGAGCCGGGACTCCTTCGAGCCAGGGACCAGGTGGTCGACGAGGACCCCCAGGCGGGCGTCGGGGCCGGGTGAGAAATCGCGCACGATGGCCGGCAGGTCGTCGATGCCCTCCAGGTACTCCACGACGACGCCCTCGATGCGGAGGTCATCGCCCCAGACGCGCTCCACCAGCTCGGCGTCGTGGCGGCCCTCCACATAGATGCGGCTGGCCCGCGCGACGCGGGCGCGGGCCCCGGGGACGGCGACGGAACCGGACGCCGTACGGGCCGGGGCGCTCGCCGCGGGCCGGGCCTGCGGGCGTACGAGGGTGACGACCCGGCCCTCCAGCAGGAAGCCGCGCGGCTCCATGGGGAAGACCCGGTGTTTGCCGAACCGGTCCTCCAGGGTGACCGTCGGCCCCTGGGCCGTCTTCTCGCAGCGGATGACGGCTCCGCAGAAGCCCGAGGTGACCTCCTCGACCACCAGATCGGGCTCGGCCGGCACCTCGGGCGCGGGCCGCTGCTTCTTCCAGGACGGGGTGAGATCGGTGCTGTAGCGCTTGCTCTGCATGGGGACCTGTTCTGTGACAAACGGCCGGGTGACGGAAGACAGGGGACAGGGGCGGCGGTCAGCCGGGGGAGGCGCCGAAACGGGCGGCGAGCGCGGCGCGCTGATCGCGGACGAAGCGGGCGTCGACCACGGCGCCGTGCCCCGGTACGTACCGCGCGTCCTCGCCGCCCAGGGCCAGCAGCCGGTCCAGCGCCGCGGGCCACTGGTGGGGGAGCGCGTCCGGGCCCACGGACGGTGCGCCGGATTCCTCGACGAGGTCGCCGCAGAAGACGATCCCGGGGGAGCCGGGCCGGCCGGGCACCAGGACCGCCAGGTCGTGGGCGGTGTGGCCGGGGCCGACGTTGGCGAGCAGCACCTGCCGGTCGCCGAGATCGAGGGTCAGCTCGCCGTGCACGAGGTGATGCGGGCGCACCAGGACGTCGGCGGCCTCCGCGGCGGCCACCGGATCGACACCGTGCCCGACCGCGTCCCGCCGCAGCTCGTCCTGCTCGCGCCGCAGCAGTTCGTCCAGACCGGCCGCGCCGAACACCTGCACGCCCGAGAAGGCGGCGGTGCCCATCACATGGTCGAAATGCGGGTGGGTGAGCGCGACATGTGTCACGTCCCGGCCCAGTACGCCGCGGATCGCGCGGCGCAGATCGGCGCCGTCGCGGAGGGTGGCACCGGTGTCGATGATCAGTACCCCGGCCGATCCGGTGACCACGCCGATCGTCTCGTCCCAGCCGGGCATCCGGCGCCTGGCGACACCGTCACCGAGCCGTTCCCACCCAGCCTCTTCCCAAGCAGTGTGCATACCGAGACGCTAGCGGTATCGCGATAGCGTTGTGCGACGGATCGGCCGGGCACGGCCCTCGGGGCGGCGACCGGGACGGCTGCCCTTGCCGTGACCGGGTTGCCCGGCCGTACACTGGCTCAGAGATTGGCACTCGGCTCAGGTGAGTGCCAGGCAGTTGACCAGGTGGACGAAGCGGCGGGACAGCCGGACTGGAGGTGCGCGGGATGCTCAGCGAACGCAGGCTCGAAGTGCTGCGCGCCATCGTCCAGGACTACGTCGGGACGGAGGAGCCGGTCGGCTCCAAGGCGCTGACCGAGCGCCATCAGCTCGGCGTCTCCCCGGCCACGGTCCGCAACGACATGGCGGTCCTGGAGGACGAGGGGTTCATCGCCCAGCCGCACACCAGCGCGGGGCGGATCCCGACCGACAAGGGCTATCGCCTGTTCGTCGACAAGCTGGCCGGCGTCAAGCCGCTGTCCAGCCCGGAGCGGCGGGCGATCCAGAACTTCCTGGACGGCGCCGTCGATCTCGACGACGTGGTGGGGCGCACGGTACGGCTGCTGGCGCAGCTGACCCGGCAGGTCGCGGTCGTGCAGTACCCGTCCCTGACGCGGTCCACGGTCCGGCACGTCGAGCTGCTGTCGCTGGCCCCGGCCCGGCTGATGCTCGTACTGATCACGGACACCGGACGGGTCGAGCAGCGCTTGGTCGACTGCCCGTCGCCGTTCGGTGAGACGTCGCTCGCGGATCTGCGGGCGCGGCTCAACAGCTGTGTCGTGGGGCGCCGGTTCGCGGATGTGCCGCAGCTGGTGCAGGAACTGCCGGACTCCTTCGAGCAGGAGGACCGCGGCACGGTCTCGACAGTGCTGTCGGTGTTGCTGGAGACTCTGGTGGAGGAGACCGAGGAGCGGCTGGTGATCGGCGGAACCGCCAATCTCACGCGCTTCGGGCACGATTTCCCACTGACCATCCGGCCGGTGCTGGAAGCCCTTGAGGAGCATGTGGTGCTGCTCAAGCTGCTCGGGGAGGCCAAGGACTCGGGCATGACCGTAAGAATCGGGCATGAGAATGCTCATGAGGGTCTGACGTCCACCTCGGTCGTCGCCGTCGGTTACGGTTCGGGCGACGAGGCAGTCGCCAAACTCGGCGTGGTCGGACCGACCCGCATGGACTATCCAGGAACGATGGGAGCGGTACGCGCAGTGGCACGTTACGTCGGACAGATCCTCGCGGAGTCGTAAGTGGCCACGGATTACTACGCGGTCCTGGGCGTTCGGCGCGATGCCTCGCAGGACGAGATCAAGAAGGCATTCCGTCGGCTGGCGCGCGAGCTGCACCCGGATGTGAACCCGGATCCCAAGACCCAGGAGCGGTTCAAGGAGATCAACGCCGCCTACGAGGTGCTGTCGGATCCGCAGAAGAAGCAGGTCTACGACCTCGGCGGCGACCCGCTCTCGCAGTCGGGCGGCGGTGCGGGCGCGGGCGGCTTCGGCGCGGGCTTCGGCAACTTCTCCGACATCATGGACGCGTTCTTCGGCACGGCCTCGCAGCGCGGACCGCGCTCGCGGACCCGCCGCGGCCAGGACGCCATGATCCGGCTCGACATCGAGCTGAACGAAGCGGCCTTCGGGACGACCAAGGACATCCAGGTCGACACCGCCGTCGTCTGCACGACGTGCAGCGGTGAGGGCGCGGCGCCCGGGACCTCGGCGCAGACCTGTGACATGTGCCGCGGCCGCGGTGAGGTCTCGCAGGTCACCCGGTCCTTCCTGGGCCAGGTCATGACCTCCCGGCCGTGTCCTCAGTGCCAGGGCTTCGGGACCGTCGTGCCGACGCCGTGCCCGGAGTGCGCGGGCGACGGGCGGATCCGCTCCCGCCGCACCCTCACCGTCAAGATCCCGGCCGGTGTCGACAACGGCACCCGGATCCAGCTCGCGGGCGAGGGCGAGGTCGGCCCCGGCGGCGGCCCCGCCGGTGACCTCTACGTCGAGATCCACGAGCTGCCGCACTCGGTCTTCCAGCGGCGCGGCGACGATCTGCACTGCACGGTCACGATCCCGATGACGGCGGCGGCGCTGGGCACCAAGTGCCCGCTGGAGACGCTGGACGGGGTCGAGGAGATCGATGTGCGGCCCGGTACCCAGTCCGGTCAGTCGATCCCGCTGCACCAGCGCGGTGTGACCCATCTGCGCGGCGGCGGCCGTGGCGATCTCATCGTCCACGTCGAGGTGCTGACACCCGCCAAGCTCGATCCCGAGCAGGAAGAGCTGCTCCGCCGGCTGGCCAAGCTCCGCGGCGAAGAGCGCCCCACGGGCCAGTTCCAGCCGGGACAGCAAGGGCTCTTCTCGCGCCTCAAGGACGCGTTCAACGGGCGGTAGGCAGGTGGGGGTGGTGCCGGAGGTCCGGGGGTTGCTCCCCCGGGCGGGCACTGTCAGTCGGGACAGCAGGGGCTGTTCTCGTGCCTGAAGGATGTGTTCAACGGGCGGTGGCCCGCGGCGGGATGTGACCGCGCCGGTTTCCGGGGAAGTGCCCCGGAAATCGGCGCGAACCCGTTTCGGGACGGGGTCGCGGGCGTGACACGATGTGGCCATGTCCACCGCGCTGACCGATTTCTGCCGCTATCCGATCGTGCAGGCCCCGATGGCGGGCGGCGTTGCCCGTCCGGAGCTGGCCGCCGCTGTCAGCGAAGCCGGCGGCCTCGGCTTCCTCGCCGCCGGTTACAAGACCGCCGACGGCATGTACCAGGAGATCAAACAGCTGCGCGGGCTGACCGACCGGCCCTTCGGCGTGAACCTCTTCATGCCGCAGCCCGCGCTCGCCGACATCGCGGCCGTCGAGGTCTACCGCGAGCAGCTCGCCGGGGAAGCGGCCTGGTACGAGACGCCGCTCGGCGAGATCGACCCGAGCGGCTGCGGCGACGACGGATACGAGGCCAAGCTGGCGATCCTGCGCGAGGATCCGGTGCCGGTGGTCTCCTTCCACTTCGGCTGTCCCTCCCGTGCCGTCCTCGACGCGTTCGACAGAGTCGGCACGTACACCATCGTCTCCGCCACCACCGTGGCCGAGGCACAGGACGTACAGCGGTCCGGCGCGGACGCGGTCTGCGTCCAGGGCGTCGAGGCCGGCGGCCACCAGGGCACCCACCGCGACGATCCGCAGGCCGACGGCACCGGCGCCGGTATCGGACTGCTCTCGCTGATCACGCAGGTCCGCGAGGCCGTGCAGATCCCGGTCATCGCGGCGGGCGGGCTGATGCGCGGTGCGCAGATCGCCGCCGCGCTGGCGGCCGGTGCCACCATGGCGCAGCTCGGCACGGCCTTCCTGGCCACCCCCGAGTCGGGTGCCCACGCCCTGCACAAGGAGGCGCTGACCAACCCGCTGTTCACCCGCACCGAGCTGACCCGGGCGTTCTCCGGGCGCCCGGCCCGCGGCCTGGTCAACCGCTTCCTGCGCGAGCACGGCCCGTACGCGCCCGCCGCCTACCCCGCCGTCCACCACCTCACCTCCGGTCTGCGCAAGGCCGCGGCGAAGACGGGTGACGCGCAGGGCATGGCGCTGTGGGCCGGGCAGGGCCACCGGATGGCGCGGGAGCTGCCCGCCGGGCAGCTGGTGGAGGTGCTCGCGGCCGAACTGGACGCGGCGCGCACCGCGTTGAGCAGCGGCGCCGCGGCCGGTGACGCCGGGGACGCGTCGTGACGGCGCCGGTCTTCCTCGTCGGCTCGCTCGCCGGTGTGCGGCCCGGTGACACGCTGACCCTGGACGGGCCGGAGGGCCGGCACGCGGTGTCGGTGCGGCGGCTGCGGGCCGGCGAGGAGGTCGTGCTGACGGACGGCGGCGGCGCGGGCGCCTACGGCACCGTCGCGGATGTCGAGGGCAAGGACCGGCTGACGGTCGCGGTCACGGACGTCCGCAGCGAGGCGCCTCAGACGCCCCGGATCACCGTGGTGCAGGCGCTCCCCAAGGGCGACCGGGGCGAGCTGGCCGTCGAGACGATGACCGAGACCGGTGTGGACGCCGTCGTCCCGTGGGCGGCGGCGCGCTGCGTCACCCAGTGGAAGGGCGAGCGGGCCGCCAAGTCCCTTGCCAAATGGCGGGCGACGGCCCGCGAGGCGGGCAAGCAGTCGCGCCGGCTGACCTTCCCCGAGGTCGCGGACCCGATGACGACCAAGCAGGTCGCCGCGCTGCTCGCGGAGGCCGACTTCGCCGCGGTCCTGCACGAGGAGGGCAGCACCCCGCTGGCCACCGCCGAACTCCCGGAGAGCGGCTCCATCGTGCTCGTCGTCGGCCCCGAGGGCGGCGTCTCCCCGGAGGAACTGGCCGCCTTCGACGCGGCCGGGGCCCGGCCCTACCGCCTCGGCCGGACCGTGCTGCGCACCTCCACCGCCGGTACGGCCGCGACGGCGCTGCTGCTGGGGCGCACCGGACGGTGGAGCTGACCGCCCCGCCGTTCGCTGCCGGGCCGGCTCACCCGGGCGCCGGATCAGACCAGCTTGGCGTCGAGCGTGATGTTCTTGACGCCCGCCAGCGCCTGGCTCACCGGGCAGTTGGCCTTGGCGTCCTGGGCGGCGGCCTGGAAGTCCGCCTCGGACAGACCGGGGACACGGGCCCGGACGGTCAGGGCGATGGCGGTGATGCCCTCGCCGGGCTGGAAGGTGACATCGGCCTGGGTGTCGAGGGCCTCGACGGTGTGGCCCTTGCCCGCCAGGCCGTGCGAGAAGGCCATGGAGTAGCAGGAGGAGTGGGCCGCGGCGATCAGTTCCTCGGGGCTGGTGACGCCGTTCGGCTGCTCCGCGCGGGCCGGCCAGTTCACGTCGTACGTACCGACCTTGGAGGACTCCAGGGCGACGGTGCCCTTGCCCTCCATGAGGTTGCCTTCCCAGTGGGTCTTGGCGGTGCGGGTGGTTGCCATGGTGCATAACTCCTGGTGGTGGGCGGAAAGAGGTCTGCGGGCCCCAGCTTAGTGACCCCGCGCCGCCGCGACCTGCTGATCGGGCCACCCGCGCGGTGGGTCACCGGGGGCCGCCGGACGATCCGGTTCCGCCCGGTTCCGCCCGGTACGCCGTTCGCGGACCGGTCCGCGCGCCGCCGGGCCGGGGGCGCCCGGTAGCATCCGAGGCCGTACGCATGGTGCGTACGGCGCATGCCGCGTACTCCCCGACGCGATCCGTGCCGCGGCCGCTGACCCGGTCCGGCGCGGCCCGCCCGGCGCGACGCGGCGGCCGAAGACCCGGGAGGAGCCCACCGGTGGCGGGAGAACCGCAGGCCGACTGCCTGTTCTGCAAGATCGTGGCGGGGGAGGTGCCGGCGACCATCGTCCGGGAGACCGAGACGACCGTCGCCTTCCGTGACATCAACCCCCAGGCCCCGACCCACATCCTGGTGATCCCCAAGGTCCACTACGCCAACGCCCTGGAGCTGGCCGCCGCCGAACCGGCCATCGCCGGTGACGTGCTGCGCGAGGCGGGCGTGGTGGCCGCCGCGGAGAAGGTCGACACGACCGGGTACCGCATCGTCTTCAACACCGGGCCCGGCGCCGGTCAGACCGTCTTCCACGCCCATGCGCACCTGCTGGGCGGCCGCGACCTCCAGCGTCTGGTCTGACGGGGCCGAGTTGTCCGTACGCGAACTGGTCGTCCTGGGCACCGCGAGTCAGGTCCCCACCCGGCACCGCAACCACAACGGCTATCTGCTGCGCTGGGACGGCCAGGGGCTGCTCTTCGACCCCGGTGAGGGGACGCAGCGCCAGATGCTGCGCGCCGGGGTCGCCGCGCACGACCTCAACCGGATCTGCGTCACGCACTTCCACGGCGACCACTCGCTGGGCCTGGCCGGGGTGATCCAGCGGATCAACCTGGACCGGGTGCCGCATCCGGTCACCGCCCACTATCCGGCGAGCGGACAGCACTTCTTCGACCGGCTGCGCTACTCCACCGCCTACCGCGAGACGGTCCGGCTGACGCAGCGGCCGGTCGCCGCCGACGGCGCGCTGGACCGGACGGCGTCCTACGTCCTGGAGGCGTACCGGCTCTCGCACCCCGTCGAGTCGTACGGCTACCGCCTGGTGGAGCCCGACGCCCGGCGGATGCTGCCCGGCCTCCTGGCGGAGCGCGGGATCACCGGCCCGGACGTCGGTCGGCTGCAACGCGAGGGCGAGCTGCGCGGCGTCCGCCTCGACGAGGTGAGCGAGCTCCGGCCCGGCCAGCGGTTCGCGTTCGTCATGGACACCCGGCTCTGCGACGGGGTGCACGCCCTGGCAGCAGGCGCGGACATGCTCGTCATCGAGTCGACGTTCCTGGACGAGGACCTCCGGCTCGCCGAGGACCACGGGCATCTGACGGCCGGCCAGGCAGCCGAGGCGGCGGCGCGGGCGGGGGTGCGCCACCTCGTGCTGACGCACTTCTCGCAGCGCTACTCCGACCCCGGGGAGTTCGGGCGGCAGGCACGCGCAGCGGGGTTCACCGGCGAACTCACCATCGCCCAGGACCTGATGCGCGTGCCGGTGCCCAAGCGCCGCTGAGCGCCCGGCCCGCGCCTACGGCAGGTAGTACATCGGGTTCGGCATCTTGAACGTCCGGTCCCCGGCGCCGCCCTGGAGATCGCTGTACTGGTCGCCGAAGTTGGCGACGATGTCATAGCCGAGCGACTCGATGTGCTTGCGGGTGCCCGACTTGAAGCCGATCGTCGAGCAGGTGGCGCCGCACGGCAGGTACGCGGGCGGGTGCTCCTTGTCCTTCAGGTAGACGTGCGTACGGTCCAGCGGTACGTCGTAGCCGACGTTCTTGAGGTTGCGCACGCTCCAGGCGCGCTGCGCCTCCTTGCGGCCGGTGAGGAAGAAGACCTCGGCGCCCTTGTCGTGCGCCCAGTTGACCAGCCGGTCCATGCCGAAGACCGCGTCCATGTCCTTGGTGGCGAGGTACTTGTCCTGGCTCGCCTCGGTGAAGTGGAAGCCGACCTGGAGCTCGTAGTTGTAGGTGAGCAGGGTGGTGTCGTCCATGTCGAGGACGATGGCGGGCTTGGCGGGCTTGGCGGGCTTGCCGTGGCCCCGGCCGGGCCGGTGGGCGGCGGACTGCGCACGGTACTTGGCGAGCGCCTTGGTCAGGTAGGTGCGGGCCTTGGCCTCGATGTCGCGGACCTGGCGGCCGTAGTTGCTGTCGGGGGAGGCGTAGTGCTCGCCGTCGGCGGTGACCTTGTCGCCGTAGTACGCCTTGATCTGGTCCTGCACCAGCGTCAGGTTGGGGATCTCCTTGTCGGTGCGCGGCACGGAGTGCTCCGCGGTGGCCTGGCCGATGCCGAACACCGCCGTACCGGCGACGAGTGCGGTGACCACCGCGGCACCGAGGCGGGTACGTCGGGAGAGGGCGGGGAGGGGCATGCGGCTCCTTCGGGAGGTAAAGACGGACCCAAGTAGGTTTAACAGAGCCTCATATCGGTATCTACGCGCGCAGATTCAACGCTTGGCAAAGGCTGGCGGCCGGGCGCGGCGGCCGGTGCCGTCGCGGGTGTTGACGGGCGCGCCGCGCGCTCCCTAGCCTCCATCCTCATGTGTGGACGCCATTTACATAGCGGGACGAATGAGGAATGAGGCGACGCCATGACGGCTGACCGTGCCACCCCCGCCGCACCCACCGCCCCCGCGGACCTCGTCCTCACCGAGGTCCGGCTCACCCCCGTCCTCATCGCCGACCCGCCACTGCTGAACACCCAGGGCGTCCACCAGCCCTACACCCCCCGGCTGATCATCGAGGTGGTCACCGCGGGCGGCGCCACCGGCCTCGGCGAGACCTACGGCGATACCGAGTACCTCGAACTGGCCCGCCCGCTGGCCGAGGCGCTGATCGGCCGGCCGGTCACGGATCTGAACGGACTGCCCGCGCTCGCCGCCCGGGTCTGCGGCGACTCACCGGCCGCCACCGGCGCGGACGCGGTGGACGCCGGCGGGCTGCGCGGTGTGCGGACCGCCGACAAGCTGCGGCTCTCGGTGCTCTCCGGGTTCGAGGTCGCCTGCCTGGACGCCTGGGGCCACGCCACCGGCCTGCCCGTGCACGCGCTGCTCGGCGGCAAGGTCCGCGACCGCGTCGAGTACAGCGCCTACCTCTTCTACCGCTGGGCCCGGCACCCGGGCGGCCGCGGGGAACCCGACGACTGGGGCGCGGCGCTCGATCCGGCCGGCGTCGTCGCGCAGGCCCGCCGCTTCGCCGACACCTACGGTTTCACGTCCTTCAAGCTCAAGGGCGGTGTGTACGAGCCCGCGCGGGAGGTCGCGGCGGTCCGGGCGCTGGCGGCGGCCTTCCCCGGGCGCCCGCTGCGCCTGGACCCCAACGGCGCCTGGAGCGTGCCGGTCGCGCTGGGGGTCGCGCACGAGCTGCGGGACGTCCTGGAGTACCTGGAGGACCCGGCGAGCGGTACCGCGCGGATGGCTGAGGTGGCCGCCGGTACGGATCTGCCGCTGGCCACCAACATGTGCGTCACCACCTTCGACGAGATCGCCGAGGCGTTCACCCGCGGCGCCGTCCAGATCGTCCTCGCCGACCACCACTACTGGGGCGGGCTGCGCAACACCCGCGAACTCGCCGCCGTCTGCCGTACCTTCGGCGTCGGCCTGTCCATGCACTCCAACACCCACCTGGGCATCAGCCTCGCCGCCATGACGCACGTCGCCGCGACCGTCCCCCACCTCGACCACGCCTGCGACACCCACTACCCCTGGCAGCGCGAGGACGTCCTCACCGAGCGGCTCACCTTCCGCGACGGCCGCCTCGACGTGAGCGACGCCCCCGGCCTCGGCGTCACCCTCGACCGCGACCGGCTCGCCGCGCTGCACCGCCGCTGGCTGGCCGACGACGGCGGCCAGCGCGTCCGCGACGACGCCGCGGCCATGCGGGTGGCCGACCCCGGCTGGGTCACCCCCGCCGTCCCGCGCTGGTGACGTGACCGGGGGCGGCCGCGGTCCCGGGCGGTGTCGCCCGGCACGCGTACGGTGTGGCACGGTTTCCTGGCGGTGCGCCACAGTGGGGCCCGTACGCGATCTTTGAGAGGGGCTGTCCCCATGGCACAGGAAGTGCGCGGCGTCATCGCGCCGGGGAAGAACGAGCCGGTCCGGCTGGAGACGATCCTGGTGCCGGACCCGGGTCCGGGCGAGGCCGTGGTGAAGATCCAGGCGTGCGGGGTGTGCCACACCGATCTGCACTACAAGCAGGGCGGCATCAACGACGACTTCCCGTTCCTGCTCGGGCACGAGGCGGCCGGTGTCGTGGAGTCCGTCGGCGCCGGGGTCACCGATGTCGCCCCCGGTGACTTCGTGATCCTCAACTGGCGCGCGGTCTGCGGGCAGTGCCGGGCGTGTCTGCGCGGCCGCCCGCAGTACTGCTTCGACACGCACAACGCGAAGCAGAAGATGACCCTGACGGACGGCACGGAGCTGAGCCCGGCGCTCGGCATCGGCGCCTTCGCCGACAAGACGCTGGTCGCCGCGGGCCAGTGCACCAAGGTCGATCCGCAGGTCTCGCCGGCCGTCGGCGGGCTGCTGGGCTGCGGTGTGATGGCGGGCATCGGCGCCGCCATCAACACCGGCGCGGTCGGCCGCGGCGACTCGGTCGCGGTCATCGGCTGCGGCGGGGTGGGCGACGCGGCGGTGGTCGGCGCCCGGCTGGCCGGCGCGGCCCGGATCATCGCGGTGGACGTCGACGACCGGAAGCTGACGACCGCCCGCACGATGGGCGCCACCCACACCGTCAACTCCCGCACCACCGACGCCGTCGAGGCGATCCGCGAGCTGACCGGCGGCTTCGGCGCGGATGTCGTCATCGACGCGGTGGGCCGCCCGGAGACGTACCGGCAGGCGTTCTACGCCCGCGACCTGGCGGGCACCGTCGTCCTCGTCGGTGTGCCGACCCCGGAGATGACCCTGGAGCTGCCGCTGCTGGACGTCTTCGGCCGCGGCGGCGCCCTCAAGTCCTCCTGGTACGGCGACTGCCTGCCGTCCCGCGACTTCCCGATGCTCATCGACCTGCACCAGCAGGGCCGGATCGACCTCGGCGCGTTCGTCACCGAGACCATCGGCATCGACGGCGTCGAGGGGGCCTTCGAGCGGATGCACGCGGGCGACGTCCTGCGCTCGGTGGTGGAGTTCTGATGGCGGCCCGGATCGACCACCTCGTCACCTCCGGCACCTTCTCGCTGGACGGCGGCACCTGGGACGTCGACAACAACGTCTGGATCGTCGGCGACGACGAGGACGCGATCGTCATCGACGCCGCCCACGACGCCGACGCCATCCTCGCCGCCCTCGGCGGCCGGCGGCTGCGCGCGATCGTCTGCACCCACGCGCACAACGACCACATCGACGCCGCCCCGGCACTGGCCGCCCGTACCGGTGCCACCATCCACCTGCACCCCGGCGACCTGCCGCTGTGGCAGCGGACCCATCCCGACTCCGCACCGGACGCGGAGCTGGCCGACGGGCAGGTGCTGACCATCGCCGGCACGGACCTGACCGTGCTGCACACCCCGGGCCACGCGCCCGGCGCGGTCTGCCTGTACGCGCCCGCCCTCGGCGCGGTCTTCACCGGTGACACCCTCTTCCAGGGCGGCCCGGGTGCCACCGGCCGGTCCTTCTCGGACTTCCCGACGATCGTCGGCTCGATCCGCGACCGGCTGCTGACCCTGCCCCCGGAGACGAAGGTCCTCACCGGCCACGGCGATCCGACGACGATCGGCGCCGAGGCACCGCACCTGGACGAATGGATCAGGCGCGGGCACTGACCGCTACGCCACCGTGGCTGCCCGCGCCAGGATGCGGGCGGCCACCGCGGGGGAGTCCACCAGCGGATGCAGCGCCAGCGCGCGCAGCGCCGCCGCGTGGTCGTGGCCCGTCGCCGCCGCCACCGTCGCCCGCTCGACCGCCTTGATCTGCAACATCAGCCCCAGCTGGTCCTCGCGCAGCGGTGCGCACGGCAGCGGGCGGGCTCCCTCGGCGGTCACCTCGCAGACCGTCTCCACGATCGCGTCCGGCGCCAGCTGCGGCACCGTCGTCCCGTTGCGGACGTTCAGGATCAGCCGGGTGCCCCGGCCGTCCGCGAGGGCCCGCATCAGGGCCAGCGCGACCCGGTCGTAGCCGCCGCCCTCCAGATCCTCGCTGTCGCGCTGCCAGCGCCCGCTCGCCTCCCGGCTGTGCGCCAGGTACGTCTCCTCGCGCTCCAGCCGGATCCGCTCCCACAGCGCGTACGCCGCGTCCGGGCTGCCGGCCGCCGCCGCCTCGAAGAAGCCGCCCTGCTGCCGGTCGAGGAACTCGCCCCGGGTCCGCGCGGTGTCGCGCAGCGCGTCCAGGGTCTCCCGGCGGAAGTAGTAGTAGTGCAGATACTCGTTGGGCAGCGCGCCCAGCGTGCGCAGCCACTCGCCGCCGAACAGCCGGCCCTCCTCGAAGGAGCCCAGCGCCGCGTCGTCCGCGAGCAGCCCTGGCAGCAGCTCGGTGCCGTCCACCACCAGCGACCGCAGCCAGCCGAGGTGGTTGAGCCCCACGTAGTCGTACCGCAGCCGCTCCGGGTCCGCGAAGGCCGCCGGATCGGCGCCGGCCGCGCGGGCCGCCCGGCGCACCAGCCCCACCGGCGAATCGCAGATCCCGATGACCCGCTCGCCCAGCACCTGGGCCATCGCCTCGGTGACCATGCCCGCGGGGTTGGTGAAGTTGATGACCCACGCCCCCGGCGCGCGGGCCGCGATCCGCTCGGCGAGGTGCCTCGCCACCGGGATCGTCCGCAGCCCGTACAGGACGCCGCCGGCCCCCACCGTCTCCTGGCCGAGCACGCCCTCGGACAGCGGGATCCGCTCGTCGCGGACGCGCCCCGCGGTGCCGCCCACCCGGATCGCGGAGAAGACGAAGTCGGCACCGGTCAGCGCGGCGTCCAGATCGTCCGCGACCCGTACGGCCACCGGCGCGGGGCGGCCCTGCGCCAGCCGGGCCAGGACATCGGTGATCACCTTGAGCCGCAGCGGATCGGTGTCGTACAGCGTCACCTCGGAAACGGAGCGTGCCGGGTCGTCCAGCAGCGCGCGGTAGACCAGCGGCACCCGGAATCCGCCACCGCCGAGAATCGTGAGCCTCATGAGGCGGAACGTATCGCAGAGATCGGGCAGACTGGCGGCACGGGCCGGAACGAGAGGGGCCAGCACGGTGAGCAGACGCGACGCACCACCGCCCACGCGCCAGAGTGCCGCGCCGCCGGTGCTCGACCCGCTGGCCGCGGTGCGCGCCGACGGTGATCCGCGCACCGACGTCTTCCTCACCGGCACGGTCTTCCTCGACATCATCTTCACCGGCCTGGACACCGCGCCGGTCCGCGGCACCGAGTCCTGGGCCCGCGGGATGGGCTCCAGCCCCGGCGGCGTCGCCAACATGGCCACCGCGCTGGCCAGGCTCGGACTGCACACCTCACTGGCCGCCGCGTTCGGCGACGACATGTACGGCGAGTACTGCTGGGACGCGCTCGCCCAGGGCGAGGGCATCGACCTGTCGCTGTCGCGTACGGTGCCCGGCTGGCACTCCCCGGTCACCGTCTCCATGGCGTACGAGGGCGAGCGCACGATGGTCTCGCACGGCCATGAGGCGCCGCCGTCCGAGGCCGCCTTCGACAGCCGCCACGCACCGGGCTGCCCGCCGCCGTCCCGCGCCTGCGTCACCTCGCTGGTGCCCGGCCGCCGGGAGGAGTGGCTGGGCTGCGCGGCCGGCCGCGGCAGCCGGATCTTCGCGGACGTCGGCTGGGACGACACCGGCCGCTGGGATCCGGCCGATCTCGCCGGCCTCGAACACTGCGAGGCGTTCCTGCCGAACGCAGAGGAGGCGATGCGCTACACCCGCACGGACTGCCCCCGCGCGGCCGCCCGCAAGCTCGCGGAGCGGGTGCCGCTCGCGGTGGTCACCATGGGTGCGGAGGGCGCCTGCGCGGTGGACGGCAGGACCGGCGAGAGCGCCGAGGTGCCCGCCATCACCGTCGAGGAGCTGGACCCGACCGGCGCGGGCGATGTGTTCGTCGCCGGGTTCATCACCGGCACCCTCGCCGGCTGGCCGCTCACCGACCGGCTGTCCTTCGCGGGGCTGACCGCCGCCCTGTCCGTGCAGGAGTTCGGCGGCTCGCTCTCCGCACCCGGCTGGGCCGAGATCGCCGCCTGGTGGCAGCAGGTACGCGACTTCGAGCGGCGGGCGGGCGGCGGGCCGGAGGTGCCCGCCGCCCCGGCGCTGCCGGTGGGACCGGCCACCTCGGCGGCCTCGGTGCTGCCGGGCGCCCAGGATCCGGCCGTCGCGGCCGCCCCGGCGACACCGGCCGCCGCGGCCCGGCTGCGCCACCGCTATGCCTTCCTGGACACCGTCCTGCCCACCGCCGACCGGCCGTCGCCGCTGGCCCGCGCCGTCCCCACGATCGGCTTCCGCCGGCCGGCCTGAGCGGCCGGGCGGCAGCGGCCGGCCGCGGGGACCGGGCAGGTCCCTCCGCCGCCCTCCGCCGCCCTCCGCCGCCCTCCGCCGTGCCGCGCCCGTGCGTCGCCCCGGGGCGCGTTAAAGCCCTCGGGCTTGTCGGTGCACCGACGTACTCTTGGTAGTCCAGGGGGCCGCGTTTCCGGCACCTCTCTTCAGGCACCTCATACGAGCAAAGGACGGGGGTTGAGCAGGCCACAGAGCCGGCCCATGACTCAGACACCCACGCGACCGCAAGCACGCGCCCAGTTCACCGTCCCGGCCAGTCACCCCATGGTCACGGTCCTGGGATCCGGAGACAGCCTCCTGCGCGTGATCGAGACAGCTTTCCCGGCAACCGACATCCACGTCCGGGGCAATGAAGTCAGCGCGGTCGGCGATGCGCAGGAAGTCGCCCTGATCCAGCGCCTGTTCGACGAGATGATGCTGGTGCTCCGCACCGGACAACCGATGACGGAGGACGCAGTGGAACGCTCCATCGCCATGCTGCGCTCGGCGGAGAACGGCGACGGAGCGGTGGGCGTCACCCCCGCCGAGGTGCTCACCCAGAACATCCTCTCCAACCGCGGCCGCACGATCCGCCCCAAGACCCTCAACCAGAAGCGCTATGTCGACGCCATCGACGCGCACACCGTCGTCTTCGGCATCGGCCCGGCCGGTACCGGCAAGACCTATCTGGCGATGGCCAAGGCGGTACAGGCCCTCCAGGCCAAGCAGATCAACCGCATCATCCTGACCCGCCCCGCGGTCGAGGCCGGCGAGCGTCTGGGCTTCCTGCCCGGCACCCTCTACGAGAAGATCGACCCGTATCTGCGCCCGCTCTACGACGCGCTGCACGACATGCTCGACCCCGACTCCATCCCGCGCCTGATGGCCGCGGGCACGATAGAGGTCGCGCCGCTGGCGTACATGCGGGGCCGGACGCTCAACGACGCGTTCATCATTCTCGACGAGGCGCAGAACACCAGCCCCGAGCAGATGAAGATGTTCCTCACCCGCCTCGGCTTCGAATCGAAGATCGTCATCACCGGCGACGTCACCCAGGTCGATCTCCCCAACGGCACCAAGAGCGGTCTGCGCCAGGTCCAGGACATCCTGGAGGGCGTCGAGGACGTGCATTTCTCCCGCCTCACCAGCCAGGACGTCGTCCGCCACCGGCTGGTCGGCCGTATCGTCGAGGCATACGAGCAGTACGACAGCCGCAACGGCCAGTAGGCCCCGGCACCGCATGTCCCCGGGCCCGCAAGCCCCGGGGCCGGCCCAGAGAAGCGAGAAGTCACACCCCCCATGTCGATCGACGTCAACAACGAATCCGGTACGGACATCGACGAGCAGGCCGTCCTGGACGTCGCCCGCTACGCCGTCGCCCGGATGCGCATCCACCCGCTCTCCGAGCTGTCCGTCATCGTCGTGGACGCCGAGGCCATGGAGCAGCTCCACATCCAGTGGATGGACCTCCCCGGTCCGACCGATGTCATGTCCTTCCCGATGGACGAACTGCGCCCGCCGGCCAAGGACGACGAGGAGCCCCCGCAGGGACTCCTCGGTGACATCGTGCTCTGCCCCGAGGTGGCCAAGAAGCAGGGCGAGGAGGCGCCGACCGGGCACTCCATGGACGAGGAGCTGCAACTGCTCACCGTCCACGGCGTGCTGCACCTCCTCGGCTACGACCACGAGGAGCCGGACGAGAAGGCCGAGATGTTCGGCCTGCAAGCGGCGATCATCGACGGCTGGCGTGCCGAGCGGGGCCTGACCGGCCCCTCCCCGGCCCCCACCGTCACCTGACCGGGCCGCGCCATGACCTTTCAGCTGATCGCCGTCGCGGTCCTCCTCGTCGTGATCGCCTGGCTCGCCGCCTGCGCGGAGGCCGGGCTGGCCCGGACGACCAGCTTCCGCGCCGCGGCGGCCGTCCGGTCCGGCCGCCGCGGCAGCGCCAAGCTCGCCGCCGTCGCCGCCGACCCCACCCGCTATCTGAACGTCGCGCTGCTGGTGCGGGTCGGCTGCGAGATGGCCGCCGGCGTCCTCGTCACCTACGCCTGCCTGCGCTCCTTCGACAGGACCTGGCAGGCGCTGACCGTGGCCATCGCCGTGATGGTGCTGGTCTCCTATGTCGCCGTCGGCGTCTCGCCGCGCACCATCGGCCGCCAGCACCCGCTCAACACCGCGACCGCCGCCTCCTACGTCCTGCTGCCGCTGGCCCGCGTCATGGGCCCCGTCCCGCGGCTGCTGATCCTGCTCGGCAACGCCTTCACGCCCGGGAAGGGCTTCCGCCAGGGCCCGTTCGCCTCCGAGGCGGAGCTGCGCTCGCTGGTCGACCTCGCCGAGAAGGAGTCGCTGATCGAGGACGAGGAGCGCCGGATGGTGCACTCCGTCTTCGAACTCGGCGACACCCTCGTGCGCGAGGTCATGGTGCCGCGGACGGACCTGGTGGCCGTCGAGCGCTACAAGACCATCCGCCAGGCGCTGACCCTCGCGCTGCGCTCCGGTTTCTCGCGTATCCCGGTGACCGGCGAGAACGAGGACGACATCGTCGGCATGGTCTATCTCAAGGACCTCGCCCGCAAGGTGCACATCAGCCGGGACGCCGAGACCGAGCTGATCTCCTCGGCGATGCGCCCGGCGGTCTTCGTACCGGACACCAAGAACGCCGGTGATCTGCTGCGCGAGATGCAGCAGGACCGCAACCACGTCGCGGTGGTGATCGACGAGTACGGCGGCACGGCCGGCATCGTGACGATCGAGGACATCCTGGAGGAGATCGTCGGTGAGATCACCGACGAGTACGACCGCGAGCTGCCGCCCGTCGAGGACCTCGGCGACGGCCGCTACCGCGTCACCGCCCGGCTGGACATCGGCGATCTCGGCGAGCTGTACGGCCTGTCCGAGCTGGACGACGAGGACGTCGAGACGGTCGGCGGACTCCTCGCCAAGCAGCTCGGCCGGGTGCCGATCGCGGGCGCCACCGCCGAGGTCGATCTCTCCTCCGACGCTTCCGACCCGGGCCTGACGGCCCTGCGGCTGACCGCGGAGTCACCGGCGGGGCGCCGCAACAAGATCATCACGGTGCTGTGCGAACCGGTCCGCGGTACACCGGGCGCGGTCCGCGGCGCGGACGAGCGGCCGGCCGCACACTGACCGGTCCCCGCCTCTTGAAGCCCCCCACCGGGCCCCGCATATGCTCGCCTGCATGAGCGAATCCGCACCGCTGGACCCGGAAGACCGCAAGATCATCACGCTCGCGCGCTCGGCGCGGGCCCGTAACGGCGTGCCCGAGGGCGCCGCCGTGCGCGACGAGACCGGCCGCACCTACGTCGCCGGCACCGTCGCCCTGGACTCGTTGCAGCTCAGCGCGTTGCGGACGGCCGTGGCGATGGCCGTCGCCAGCGGCGCGACATCCCTGGAGGCGGCGGCCGTGGTCACGGACGCCGAGCGCGCCGCCGATGCGGACCTGGCCGCCGTCCGGGACCTCGGCGGCCCCACGACGCCGGTCCTGCTCGCGGGCCCCGACGGCACCCTGCGCGCCACCGTCCCGGCGGGCTGACCGCGGGACCGGGGGCCTGCGCCGGCCGGGCTGCCCCTTCCGGCTCCGGGCGTGAGCAGGTGAGGCGCCGGAGATCCCGGTGAGACCGATCTTGCCGGGTCCGCCTGCTTCGCGGGAGCTTCGGGCCGGCGGGGTACCGCGCCGGCGCGCGGTTCCTTCCGGCCGGGGACGTGGTGGCCGAGGGTTCCCGGCGAGGCGCCGAGCGGCTTCACGACCGACGTGATCGAAGCGGCCGGGGCCGGGCCGCCGGCCGTGGCACGCGAACGCGCGGCCGGTCCGCGGTGCTGCGGACGCGGGTGCGGGGCGGTCAGCCGGTGGTCGTCCGGGATGCGCCGCGGGGGGAGCGGTGCCGGTCCACGATCCCCTCGACGATCCTCAGCAAGCGGTCCCCCGTCTGATCGATGCTTCTGTTCTGCGTGCTGACCTGCGCGCCTTCGAGTACGAAGGTGATCTCGGCCGCGGCCTGCTCGGGGTCGGGCAGCCCGGCCTCGGCGCACATGCCGACCAGCCTGCGGGTCTGGCGGGCCTTGTGCTTCTCGATCACCTGCCGTGCGGGGTGGGAGCGGTCGGGCAGCTCGGCGATGGAGTTGATGAACGGGCAGCCCCGGTGCGAGACCGCCGGCAGTCCCTCGGCGATGAAGCGGGCCAGGCCCAGGATCTGCTCCCTGGGCCGGCCGGGGTGTTCCGCCTCGACCCGGTCGAAGGCCGCCTGGTAGTCGGCGGCGACGATCCGCAGCCACTCCGCGACCAGCATGTCCTTGGTTTCGAAGTGCCGGTAGATCGCCATTTTGGTGGTCTCGGCCCGCTCAGCGATGGCCTGGACGCCCACCCGCCGGATCCCCTCGCGCTGGAAGAGCTCTTCCGCCGCGTCGAGGATGCGCTCACGAGGCGGCAGTTTCGCCACCCTGCTCGGCCTTCTGGCGATCGATGCCATGACTGCTCCGTGACGTCCGGTCCGTTGTGGGGCCCCTCATTTCCCGTCACGATACCAGTTTGTCCCGCACGATACCGTTGGGTATCGTCAGGTGCTCGACGGTATCGTTCTTTCCGCTGGGAGTGCGCAGTGAGGATTTCCGAGTACGTGAGCTTCGACGCGGTCGGGCTCGCGGAGCTGGTGGCCAAGGGCGAGGTGACCCCCGCCGAACTGGAAGCAGCCGCACGCGAGGCCGCGCAGGCGGTCGATCCGCAGATCAACGCCATCGTGGAGACCTGGCCGGCCGACGACGAGCCCGGCCCCGGCAGCACACCGCTGGCCGGGGTCCCTTTCCTGATCAAGGACATCGGGGTCGCCATGGCCGGACGGCGAATGGAACTGGGCAGCCGTCTCGCGGCCGGCAACGTCGCCGGCGCCGATTCCTCCCTGATGCTGCGCTTCCGCCGTGCCGGCCTCGTGACGTTCGGGCGTACCACGACACCGGAGATGGCCTACAGCACCACGACGGAACCGGTGCTGTACGGCCCGACCCGCAACCCGTGGGACCTGGAGCGGAGCGCGGGCGGATCCAGTGGGGGCGCGGGCGCGGCTGTCGCTGCCGGGGTGGTCCCGATCGCGCACGGCACCGACGCCGCGGGCTCGCTCCGCATCCCCGCCGCCTATAACGGCCTCTTCGGGCTGAAGCCCACCCGTGGCCGGGTCTCCGTGGGCCCCTTCTTCGACGAGATCTTCAACGGCCTGGCCGTGCACGGCAGTGTCAGCCGCACGGTACGCGACAGTGCGGCACTGCTCGATCAGATCCGCGGCCCGGAACCGGGTGACCCCTACTTCGCCCAGGAGCCGTCCCGGCCGTACGCGGAGGAAGTCACCCGCCACCCGGGCTCGCTGCGGATCGGTGTCCTCGCCCAGGCGTGGGGCGGACGTCGCACCACCACACCGGTGGCCGACGCGCTCTCCCGCACCGTGCGTCTGCTCGAATCCCTCGGTCACCAGGTGGCGGAGGTCAAGGTCGACCTCGGGGCCGACTGGGAGGAGTTCGTCCTGGCCAACGCCCGTCTGATGGCGGCGAATCTCACGGCCTCGGTCGACGAGCTGGCTGCCGCCTTCGACCGGCCCGTCGACTCCTCGACCCTTGAGCCGGTGACCCTCGCCGGCTACCACTACGGGCAGCGGGTCAGTGGCGCCCAGTTCGTCGCCGCTCTCGCGATCCGGAACCGGGTCGCCCGAAGCCTGGCACGGTACTTCGACGCTCACGACCTGCTGCTCACCCCGACCTTGCCGGAGCTTCCGGTGCCCTTGGGCACCCACGCCGAGGGCGCGGCGGCGCTGGACGGCCTCGGCTGGCTTCGCCGCCTCTTCGACCTCGCGCCGTTCTCCGCGCCGTTCAATGTGGCGGGCACGCCCGCCATGTCCGTGCCGGTGACGGCCGACGCCGGGACGGGGCTCCCGGTCGGTATGCAGTTCGCTGCCGGTTACGGGCTCGAAGGCCGTCTCTTCCGCCTCGCCGGACAACTCGAACAGGCCGGCCCGTGGTCGGGCCGGACCCCCACGGTGTGGGCCGGGAACCACCCGGGCCACTGAGGAGTGCCCCTGGAGAGCCGGGAGCCGACGGCGCGGACCCCGCACCGGGCGAGTGGGAGAACCACGTCGTGCAGGTCGCCCGGCGACGCCGTCGCGCATGGCGTGCTCGCGTTCTCGCGCCGTTCCCCGGGCGGCGGCACCAACCGCCTCGGGGGACCAACCGCCTCGGGGGGCGACACCGGCCCGTCCGCGGCGGCCGTCCCCACCCTGACCTGGCGGTGCCCGGCCCGCCGGGTGCGGGCCGGACCGGGCGGGTGGTCGGCGCGGCCCCGGCGATCGGGGAGAATGGGCGCCATGAGCGCTCGTACAGACTCCCCCGCCCCGCACCGCGCCGGCTTCGCGTGCTTCGTCGGCCGCCCGAACGCGGGCAAGTCCACCCTCACGAACGCTCTCGTCGGCACGAAGGTGGCCATCACCTCCAACCGGCCGCAGACCACCCGCCACACCGTGCGCGGGATCGTGCACCGCCCCGACGCGCAGCTGGTCCTCGTCGACACCCCCGGCCTGCACAAGCCGCGCACGCTGCTCGGCGAGCGGCTCAACGACATCGTGCGGACCACCTGGTCCGAGGTCGACGTCATCGGCTTCTGCCTGCCCGCCGACCAGAAGCTCGGCCCCGGCGACCGTTTCATCGCCACCGAGCTGGCCGGTATCAAGAAGACCCCCAAGGTCGCCATCGTCACCAAGACCGACCTGGTCGACTCCAAGACGCTGGCCGCCCAGCTGATCGCCATCGACCAGCTCGGCCGCGACCTCGGTATCGAGTGGGCCGAGATCATCCCGGTCTCCGCCGTCGACTCGGAGGCCGAACGCGGCGCCGCGAAGAAGAACGGCGAGGACGGACCGGCCGGTGACCGGCGGGGCGCCGGTCAGGTCGCGCTCCTCGCCGATCTGCTCGTCCCGCTCCTCCCGGAGAGCCCGCCGCTCTACCCCGAGGGCGACCTCACCGACGAGCCCGAGCAGGTCATGGTCGCCGAGCTGATCCGCGAGGCCGCGCTGGAGGGCGTACGCGACGAGCTGCCGCACTCCATCGCCGTCGTCGTCGAGGAGATGCTGCCGCGCGAGGACCGCCCGGCCGACCGGCCGCTGCTGGACATCCACGCCAATGTCTACATCGAGCGGCCCAGCCAGAAGGGCATCATCATCGGCCCGAAGGGCAAGCGCCTCAAGGAGGTCGGCATGAAGTCGCGCAAGCACATCGAGGCGCTGCTCGGCACGCCGGTCTTCCTGGACCTGCACGTCAAGGTCGCCAAGGACTGGCAGCGCGACCCCAAGCAGCTGCGCAAGCTCGGCTTCTAGCGCACGCACGGACGCGCGCACCCGCCGGACCGCCGGGTGCGCGCACCGGACGCCCCGCGCCGGGCCCCGGAACCCGGACCGCTACGCCACGCCCCGTATCCGCCGTACCAGCAGTGCGCCCAGCAGCCCGGTCGCGGCCGCGGTGAGGAACAGCGTCCGGTAGCCGCCGAGGTGGCCGACGAGCGGTGCGGCCAGTACCGGGGCGGCCACCTGCGGCAGCGAGTTGGCGATGTTGATGACGCCGAGATCCCGGCCGCGGTGCGCGGCGGCCGGCAGCACATCCGTCATCAGCGCGAAGTCGACGGAGGTGAAGACGCCGAAGCCGACGCCCAGCAGCGCCGCGGCGACCAGCGCCCCCGTCCAGGTCTGCCAGCCGGCCAGCAGCGCCGTCGCCACCGTCATGAGCACGCCCGCCCACAGGACGAACGGCTTCCGGCGGCCGGTCCGGTCCGACCAGATCCCGCCGACGACGACCGTGCCGAGCAGCGTCACGCCGTTGACGGCGGTCAGGATCAGCACCCCGCCCTGCGGATCGGCGCGGTGCAGCACGTCCCGCAGGTAGTACAGGAGATAGAGCAGCGCCAGCGCGTTGCCGAGGTTGAGCAGGAAACGGGTCAGCCAGGCCCAGCCCAGATCGGGATGGCGGCGCGGGCCGAGCCGGAAGCCGGTGAGGAACGCCCGCCAGGTGAACGGCGGACGCAGCCCGGCCGGCAGCACCGGATCGGGGTACCGCAGCAGATACGGCAGGGTGGCGAGCACCGTGAAGCCCGCGCAGGCCAGATAGCCCGCGGCGATCCCGCCGGCCAGCGTCGCCAGCCCCGTGCCGACGAGGACGCCGAGGATCTGCGCGGCGCCCAGCCAGCCGCCGACCGCGCCGCGCTGCCCGCGCGGGACCTGGTCGGGGACGGCCGCGGTGACCGCCGCGAACGCCGCGTTGAGGGTGAGCTGCACCAGGCACCAGCCCAGCGCCATCGCCGGGACCGTGCGGGCACCGGCCAGCAGCGCCAGGGCCGCGCCGCCGCCCAGTACACCGGCCAGGATCCACGGCGTACGGCGCCCGTGGCGGGACGTCGTACGGTCCGAGAGGGCGCCGAACAGCGGGTTGGCGACCAGCGAGACCACCGCGCCCAGACCGGTCACCCACGCCAGGACGGACTCCTTGGCGGTGCCGGGCGGCGCCAGCTGGGCGGCCTGGAGGGCGAGCAGGATCTGGAGAGGCCCGTACCAGCCGACCCAGATCGCGCCGTTCGCCAGCGACAGCGCGGCGGTCCAGCCGCGGCCGACCCGCCGGGCGGGCTCCGCCAGGGCCGGCGGCCCCGCGGCGGCGGTCATCCCCGTGCCTGGTCCCGCAGCGCGTCCCGCAGCCAGCGGTAGGAGGCTTTCGGGGTCCGGACCAGCGTCGAGAAGTCGACATGCACCAGGCCGAACCGCCGCGCGTACCCCTCCGCCCACTCGAAGTTGTCCAGCAGCGACCACACGAAATAGCCCCGGACATCGACCCCGGCGTCCATCGCCTCGTGCAGCGCCCGCAGATGCCCGTCCAGAAACGCGATCCGCGCGCCGTCCTCGATGCCCTCGTACGCGCAGCCGTTCTCCGTGATCATGACGGGCGGCAGGCTCGCGCCGTACCGCTCCCGGAAGGACAGCAGCAGCTCGGTGAGGGCCCCGGGGACCACCGGCCAGCCGAAGTCGGTCCGCGGGTAGCCCTCGATCTCCCGTGGCGCGAAGGGGAGTTCGGGCGGCAGCGCGATGCCCCCGAAGTCGGCGGGGCCGGTCGCCGCCGGGTCCGGGGCGCCGACCAGGGTGGGCTGGTAGTAGTTGATCCCGTACCAGTCCAGCGGCTCGGAGATGACCTTCAGATCGTCGGCGACCGGGCCCGGCAGCAGCGCCGCCAGCTCCTCGTCCGGATAGCGGCCGAGCAGGACCGGATCCGCGAACAGCCGGTTGAGCAGCAGGTCGTAGAGGCCGGCGGCGGCCGTGTCGGCGTCGGTGGCGGAGGCCGGCCAGGTCGGCCCGTGCGAATTGGCGATCCCGATGCTCCGGGCGCCCCGGGCGCGCAGCGCCTGTACGGCCAGACCGTGGCCCAGCAGCTGGTGATGGGCGGCCGGCAGCGCGTCGAAGACCAGTTCACGGCCCGGCGCGTGCTGCCCCAGACCGTAGCCGAGCAGGGTCAGTTCGGCCGGTTCGTTGAGGGTGATCCAGTGCGCCACCCGGTCCCCGAGCCGGGCCGCGACCACCTCCGCGTACGCCGCGAAGTGCTCCGCGGTCTCCCGCCGGAGCCAGCCGCCGGCCTCCTCCAGCGGCTGCGGGGTGTCCCAGTGGAACAGCGTCGCCACCGGCCGCACCCCGGCCGCCAGCAGCTCGTCCACCAGCCGGTCGTAGAAGTCGAGCCCGGCGCCGTTGACCGCCCCGCGGCCCGCCGGCACCACCCGTGGCCAGGCCACCGAGAACCGGTACGCCCCGACCCCGAGCCCCTTGAGCAGGGCGACGTCCTCGCGGTAGCGGTGGTAGTGACCGGTCGCGACCCGGGCGTCGGACCCGTCCTTGACCCGCCCCGGCCGCGCCGTGAACACGTCCCACGCCGAGGGCCCCCGCCCGTCCTCGTCCACCGCCCCCTCGATCTGCTGGGCCGAGGTGGACACCCCCCACAGGAAGTCGTGGGGGAAGCGGGGGAGGGGTGACGCTGGCACCGTTGTCATGGGGCGGATCTTCTTGACTCGCGAGTAAAGGTGTCAAGGGGTGTGCGGGCAAAGGGGGTTGGGTACCGGAGCGGCCCGCCGGACGCCGCTTCGCCGACAGCCCCCGGGCGGTCCCGGACAGCCCTCAGGCGCCCTCCTTCAGCACCCGGGTGATCAGCGCCCGCTGCTCGTCGGTCAGCCGTGGATCGGCGCAGTACACCGTCCGGCTGCGCCCCTGGTCCTCGACGGTGATCTGGTAGCGGAAGCCGTCGGGGACGCCGGTGGGCGGTGTGCCGGGGGCGGTGGCGACGGCCTGTTCGGTCAGGGTGTGCCAGTCGCCGGCATCGGGCCGCCCCGAGGTGTCGACCTCGGCGCGGCGCTCGATGCCCGTGAAGCCACCCGTACGGCGGATCTCGATACGCATGAGGGCTTCCTACCCCATGGGGCGCCGGGAATCTTCCGGGGCGGCGCTACCTGGCGGTCACTTGGCGGTCACCCCGACCGTGGACCACGCCTTGAGCAGCGCCTCGGCCTCCTCGCCGGTGCCGTAGCGGGCACGGGCGGCGGTGACGGTGAGGGCGGCGAAGTCGGCGAACTGGGCGTTCTTGGCGAGATGCCCGCCGGTCAGCACGTCGTACCAGATCTGCCCGGCCCGCTCCCAGGCGTGTCCGCCGAGCGCGGTCGCGGCCAGGTAGAAGGCGTGGTTGGGGATGCCGGAGTTCAGGTGTACCCCGCCGTTGTCGCTCGCGGTCTGGACGTACCCCTTCATCGTCGCGGGCTGCGGGTCCTTGCCCAGGGCCTTGTCGTCGTACGCGGTCCCGGGCGCCTTCAGGGAGCGCAGCGCCTTGCCGGTGATCTGCGGGGCGAGCAGGCCCTCGCCGATCAGCCAGTCGGCCTGCCCGACGCTCTGGCCGAGGGCGTACTGCTTGATCAGGGAGCCGAAGACATCCGAGACCGACTCGTTCAGGGCACCGGACTGGCCGGAGTATTCGAGGTTGGCGCTGTACTGGGTGACGCCGTGGGTCAGCTCGTGGCCGATGACGTCGACGGGGATGGTGAAGTCCAGGAAGATGCTGTTGTCGCCGTCGCCGAAGACCATCCGCTGGCCGTCCCAGAAGGCGTTGTCGTACTTCTCGCCGTAGTGGACGGTCGCGTCGAGCGGCAGGCCCTTGCCGTCGATCGAATGCCGTCCGTAGACCTTCAGATAGAGCTCGAAGGTCGCGCCGAGACCGGCCTGCGCGCGGTTGACGGAGGCGTCCTTGGCGGGCGGGTCGGACTCGTTGTGCACCTTCGTACCGGGGACGACCTGCTGGTGGCCGGCGTCGTAGATGGTCCGGTGGGGCTTGTCCGAGACGGTTTCGGGAGCGGGTCCGGTGATGCCGCGGACGGCGGTGTCGCTGCGCCGGGCGCGGTGCAGGGCGTCGTGCTCCAGGGTGTGGCGGGCGGGCCCGTGGTGCGCGGGGTCCTCGGACTGCGCCAGCTTGTCGAGGACATGGGGAGGCACGATCGTGCAGAAGACCGAGCTGGGCGGTGGGGGGAACGGCGGTACCGGGGCGATCTGAGGGGTGACCGGCTGGACCGGTGTGCGGTTGGCGTCCATAGCACGCAATGTGGCATTGCGTGATGCGGGTGTCACTGCCCGCTGCGGATATTCCTGAGAACGTGTGGTTGCTCGCACTCAAGGTCGGCACCACCGGTCCCGCATAGTGATACGGACGGCCGTTTCTCACCTGCCTCGGCTAGGCTGCTCGACATCATGCGTTTCGGGCTGCTTCTCCTTAGCTGCCGCGGCGAGGGCCTGTAGTCGTAGGCCGACCCCCTCCCCGCGGAGTGCGGTGCTGCGATTCATCGCCCCGTCGGCCTTCCCCGAGCTCTGGACAGAGCAGGGGACCCCGCAGCGGACATCCGAGGAGCCCCACGCATCATGACGAATCCGTCGAGCCCTGCCGAGAACGCCGTCGGCCGCCCCACCCCGATCACCAACGCGGCCCACTTCCAGCGCACCTCCGGGATGCCGATCCACAAGTACGGCCGCTACGAGACGGTCGAGATCCCCGACCGCACCTGGCCGGAGAACCGGATCACGGCGGCGCCGCGCTGGCTGTCGACGGACCTGCGGGACGGCAACCAGGCACTGATCGACCCGATGTCGCCCGCGCGCAAGCGGGAGATGTTCGACCTGCTGGTACGGATGGGCTACAAGGAGATCGAGGTCGGATTCCCCTCGTCGGGCGCCACCGATTTCGACTTCGTGCGCTCCATCATCGAAGAGGGCGCGATCCCCGAGGACGTGACGATCTCCGTCCTCACCCAGGCGCGTGAGGAACTGATCGAGCGCACGGTGGAGTCGCTGCGGGGCGCGCACAAGGCGACCGTGCACCTCTACAACGCCACCGCGCCGGTGTTCCGCCGGGTGGTGTTCCGCGGCAGCCGTGAGCAGGTCAAGCAGATCGCGGTGGACGGTACGCGGCTGGTGGCGGAGTACGCGGAGAAGCTGCTGGGCGACGAGACGGCGTTCGGCTACCAGTACTCGCCGGAGATCTTCACGGACACCGAGCTGGACTTCGCGCTGGAGGTCTGCGAGGGCGTGATGGACGTCTGGCAGCCGGAGGCCGGCCGCGAGATCATCCTGAACCTGCCGGCGACGGTGGAGCGCTCGACGCCCTCGACGTACGCCGACCGGTTCGAGTGGATGTCGCGCAACCTGTCGCGGCGCGCGCACGTATGCCTGTCCGCCCACCCGCACAACGACCGCGGCACCGCGGTGGCCGCCGCCGAGCTGGCGGTCATGGCCGGGGCGGACCGGGTCGAGGGCTGCCTGTTCGGACAGGGCGAGCGCACCGGCAACGTGGACCTGGTGACGCTGGGCATGAACCTCTTCTCGCAGGGCGTGGACCCGCAGATCGACTTCTCGCAGATCGACGAGATCCGTCGTACCTCCGAGTACTGCAACCAGATGGAGGTCCACCCGCGCCACCCCTACGCGGGCGACCTGGTCTACACCGCCTTCTCCGGCTCCCACCAGGACGCCATCAAGAAGGGCTTCGACGCGATGGCGGCCGAGGCCACCGCCGCCGGCAAGACCGTCGACGACATCGAGTGGGCGGTGCCGTACCTGCCGATCGACCCCAAGGACGTCGGCCGGTCCTACGAGGCGGTCATCCGCGTCAACTCGCAGTCCGGCAAGGGCGGTATCGCCTACGTCCTGAAGAACGACCACAAGCTGGACCTGCCGCGCCGGATGCAGATCGAGTTCTCCCGGATCATCCAGGAGAAGACCGACGCCGAGGGCGGCGAGGTCACCCCGGCCGCCATCTGGGCCGCCTTCCAGGACGAGTACCTGCCCACCCCGGACCATGCCTGGGGCCGTATCGCGCTGCGCTCCGCGCAGACCTCGACGACGACCGAGGGCACCGACGCGCTGACCGTCGAGGCCGTGGTGGACGGCGCCGACACGGTGCTGACCGGCTCCGGCAACGGCCCGCTGGCCGCCTTCTTCGACGCCCTGCACGCCATCGACGTGGACGTGCGGCTGCTGGACTACAGCGAGCACACCCTGAGCGAGGGCGCCGGCGCCCAGGCCGCCGCGTACATCGAGTGCGCGATCGGCGACAAGGTGCTGTGGGGCGTCGGCGTCGACGCGAACATCGTCCGCGCCTCGATCAAGGCGGTCGTGTCCGCGGTCAACCGCGCGGGCCGCTGACCCTCGGCGGATCTTCCCGGCCCGCACGGGCCGCTCTCCCGGCGCCCCCGCGGCTCACCCCGAGCCGTGGGGGCGCCGTGCACTGCGCTCGCGGTGACCCGTGCCCCGCCGCCCTTCACCCCGCCGTCCTTCGCACCCCATCGTTCCGGCCAAGCCCCCGGCCCCCTCCAGGCCCGGGATTCCCAGCCGCCCCAAGCCCCACCCCAGCACCCCGGCCACCAGTGGCACCGGTGGCGCGACGCGCCCGGCGCCGTCCTCCTCGCCGTCCGCCACGCCGCTCTCCCCGGTGCCGTCCCCGGCCGCCGCACCCGGGAATCCCCATGGTGACCTGGCCACCACCGGCAGTGACGGCGCTCCGGCGGGGACCGGTGCGGCCACGCAGACGGTCGTCGCGGGCGGCGCCCTCGTCCCCCTCGTCCGCCGCCGGCGCCGCACCGACGGCTCCCGGGGCCCGCCCGCCGCGGCGCGTCAACGGGCCCCGCCGTCCTCCCTCCCCAGGGGTGGGGCTCCTCGCCATCCGGCCAGTTGTCCGGTACGAGGTGCTGACGCCGCCTCGGCGATGTGGCTAACATCACGTCAATGCGGCGACGGAGCCGCGGTGTTACGGAGGGCTGACGTGATGCACAAGATGTGTGTGATGGGCGTGCGCACGTCCTGGCGTACCGTCGCCGACGGCGAGTTCTTCTGCCCCGACTGCGGCGGCGACCGCAACTACCTCCGCCGGACCGGCCGTCGCCGGCTCACCGTCCTCGGCGTCCCCCTGCTCTCCCGCGGCACCGCGGGCCCGGTCCTGGAATGCTCCGCCTGCCACGGCCACTTCGGCCTGGACGCCCTGGACCACCCCACCACCGTCCGCTTCTCCGCGATGCTGCGGGACGCCGTCCACACCGTCACCCTCGCGGTGCTGGCCGCCGGCGGTACGTCCTCCCGCGCGGTGCGCGACACCGCGGTCCGTACGGTCCGCGCGGCCGGCTTCGCGGACTGCTCCGAGGACCAGCTGCTCACCCTCCTCGCCGCGCTCGCCGCCGACACCGGCCGCCTCACCACCACCTATGACGTGGTCACCGGCGGCTACGCCGGCCACAACGGCCTCGACCCCTGTGGCACCGCCCTGGCCATAGAGCTCCACGAGTCCCTCGAACCCCTTGCCCCGCACCTGGCCCCGGCCGGCCGCGAATCCCTCCTCCTCCAAGCTGCCCGTATCGCCCTCGCCGACGGCTCCTACACCCCCGCCGAACGCGAGGTCCTGGCCACCGTCGGCGCGGCCCTGATGCTCCGCCCGGCGGACACCGCCCGGCTGCTGGCGGCGGCCCGCACACCGTCCTGAGGGCACGGACCGCCGGGCGTCGCCGCCCGCGGCCCGCCCTCCGCCGGCATGTGCGGACCACTGCCACGTGCGGATCGCTGCCCGGAACCCCGTTCCCCCGCAGTTCAGTGCGGGGACTTGTGCTTCATCTCCGGGACTTCCTTGATCTGTGCCGTCGGGGCGTTGCGCTTCACCGAGTCGATACCGGCTTCGCACGACGCCTTCGAGTTGTATGCCTCGCCGACCGCGATGATCTCGCCGTTCCCGGCCTTCAGCCGGTAGCGGTACTTACCTGCCTTGTCCGTGTACATCTCGAACTTTCCCGCCATGGGGCACCGCCTTTCGAGCGCCGTCGGGCTTCCCCCTCAGAGCACCGTAAGACGGTCCGGGCACGGCCGCATGTGGACGGGAACGGGCGCGGAACGGGGCGGCGAACAGCGCGGGAACACCCTGTCGCCGCCCGTCACCCCGCGTGAGTCAGGCGCGGTCCAGCCGTACGGGCAGGGTGCGCAGACCGCCCGCGATGAATCCGCCCGCGGGCTCCAACTCCCCGGCGGGGACGGCGAGCCGGATGCCGGGGAAGCGGGCGAAGAGGGCCGGCAGAGCGGTCCGGGCCTCCATCCGGGCCAGCGGGGCACCGAGGCAGTGGTGGACGCCGTGGCCGAAGGCGAGGTGTTCCTGACCGGTGCGCCGGATGTCGTACCGGGCGGCGGTGTCGCCGTACTGCTCGGGATCGCGGCCGGCGCCCGCGTACGAGGGGAGGATGGCCTCGCCCCTGCGGATGGTGGGACCGTCCGGGACGGCGATGTCCTCGACGGCGAAGCGGAGGGGGAGACTTGCGATGCTCGGTGCCCAGCGCAGCGTCTCCTCGATGACGTCGTCCCAGGACGACCGGCCCGACCGGACCAGATCGAGCTGGCCGGGGTGGGTGAGCAGGGCGTGTACCGCGTTGCCGATGAGGTTGACGGTGGTCTCGTGGCCGGCGCCGATGACGAGCATCAGGGTGTCCAGCAGCTCCTGTTCGGTCATCCGCCGCCCCTCGTCGTCCCGCGCCGCGACCAGCAGACTCGTCAGATCGTCGGCGGGCTCCGCGCGCTTGAGGGCGACCAGGGAGGTCAGGACCTGGTGCAGGGCCGCACCGGTGGCGGCGGCCTCCTCGGGGGTGACGGTGGTGTCCATGACCGCCCCCATGAGACGCGCCAGCGCATCGCGCGCAGCGCCCTCCGGGATGCCGAACAGTTCACAGATCACCTGCATGGGCAGCGGATGGGCGAAGGACGCGCGGAGGTCCACCGGCGCGTCCGCGGGGCGGGCGGCGAGACCGTCGAGGAGTGCGGAGGTGATGCGCGCGACGCGGGGCAGCATGGCGTCCGTACGGCGCGCCGTGAACGCCGGCGCGATCAGCTTGCGCAGCCTGCGGTGGTCGGCGCCGTACGCGGTGAACATGTTGTTCACGCCGATCCAGGACTGGAGCCAGCTGTCGCGGACCTCACCCCGCCGCCAGGCCGGCCAGTGCTCGCGCGGGTTCTTCGAGACGCGGGGGTCGGTCAGCAGCTCCTTGAGCAGGGCGTGGCTGGTGACCGACCAGGCCGTCACCCCGCCGGGAAGCTCCACCCGCACCACCGGGCCTAGCGCGCGGAGGCGGGCCGCCTCTCCGTGGATATCGTGTCCGACCGGATCGATGACGACGGACCGCTGTCCCATGGCGTGGCTCCTGCCTGGTCGGGAGTGATGGGGGTGAACCGGGCCGGCAGGGCCGCCAGGGCCCGGTGGAAGGCGCCGTTGCGCCACACCAGCTCGGCGTGGCCGACGGCGAGTTCGATGTCGGAGAGCCAGGCGGTGAGCCGCTCGATCGCGGTGGTGGCGATCAGCAGCGCGTGCCGCCGTACGGGGCAGCCGTGCGGGCCCGCCGCCCACGACAGATGCGAACCGCTGCCCGACCGGGCCCGCTCCAGCGTCGGCGTGCCGAACTGGGTGTTGGCGGCGGCGTACGACACCATCACCAACTGGCCCGCGCGTACCCAGGTGCCGTGGAAGAAGACATCGCGGCGGGCGAAGTGCGCGGAGTAGTTCGTCAGCGGCGGGTCGTTCCACAGCACTTCGCTGATCGCGTCCTGCGCGGTCAGCGCGCCGCCCGACAGGGTGCTGTAGTAGCGGTCGTCGGAGAGCATGCGGGAGAGCGCGTTGCCGATGAGGTTGGTGAGCGGTTCGTTGCCCGCGCCCAGCGTCAGGATGATCTGGTTGATCACTTCCTCGTCGGTCAGTCCATGGGGGTGGTCCATGAACCACGAGGTCAGATCCGGCCCGCGCTGCGCCCGCTTCGCGCCGACCAGCTCCACGATGTACTTCTCGTACGCGGCGTTGGCCGCGGCGGCCTCCTGGGGGGAGTTGCCCTCCAGCACCCCGCTGAGTGCGCTGATGAACCGTTCGCTGTAGGAATCGGGCAGCCCGAAGAGGCCGTTGAACATCAGGAGCGGCAGCAGCCGGGCGTAGTCGGCGATCAGATCGACTTCGCCGACCGAGCCGAAGCGGCGGATCAGCGAGTCCGCGGCGAGCCGGACGCGGGCGCGGAGTTCATGCGGTTCGACGAGGTCGAAGCTGTCGGTGATGACCTCGCGGTAGCGGTCGTGCGCCTCGCCCTCGCTGAAGAAGACGTTCGGCCGCCAGCCCAGCATCGGCAGGATCGGGGAGTCGGCCGGGACGGTCCGCATCCAGGCCCGGGAGTCCTTCGTCCAGGTGCTGTCGTCGTGCAACAGGTCGAGCGCCGCCCGGTAGTCGGTCACCAGTATCGCGGTCACCCCCGGTGCGATCTCGACCGGTGCGAGCGCGCCGTACTGGCGCAGATGCTGGTAGAAGCGGTGCGGATCGGCGGCGAAGTCCGGGCCGTAGAGCTTCAGCGGGGCATAGGCGTCGGCGGCGGTGTAGGCGTCGGCAGGGGGGTAGCCGTCGGTGGTGGTATAGGCGTCGGCGGGGGGATACGCGTCGGTGGGGGCGTAGGTGTCGGCGGGCGCCGTGCGCCGGGCAGCCCGGCGGGGGTGTGCCCTCCGGCTGCTGCGGAAAGGTCACGGCGTCTCCTGGGGCGTATGGGCCAGGACATGGCCGACGAGCGCGATCAGGGCGTCGACGGACTGGCCCCGGTCGCGGGCGTCGCACAGCACCAGCGGCGTCTCGGCGTGCAGATCGAGGGCGTCGCGGAGCATGCCGACGTTGTACTGCGGCGCGTCGGGGAAGGTGTTGACCGCGACGGCGTACCGCAGCCCGGCCTCCTCGATGATGTCCATCACCTCGAAGGAGTCCGCCAGCCGGCGGGTGTCCGCGAGGACCAGGGCCCCCAGCGCACCGCAGGCGATGTCGTGCCACAGGGGCCGGAACCGCTTCTGCCCCGGGGTGCCGAACAGATACAGCACCAGGTCCCCGGGGAGCGTGAGGCGGCCGAAGTCCATGGCGACGGTGGTCGTGGTCTTCTCCCGGACGCCGGCGAGATCGTCGACGAACGCCCCGCTCTGCGTCATGACCTCCTCGGTGTGCAGCGGCGGGGTCTCCGACAGGGCCCGGATGAGGGTGGTCTTGCCGACCCCGAACGGCCCTGCGACCAGGAGCTTGACCAGCGTCTGGTCGGTGCCGGAGAGATAGATGGCGTGGGTGTCGGGATGCGCGCCGGAGCCGGGCGGTGAACCGGTGTCGGGAAGCGGGCGGCCGGCGTCAAAAGGCGTACGGGTATTAGGACTTGAGAGAGCGGAGTCCATCGAGAACCCTCTCCAGGATGTGCCGGTCGAGTTGCTCGGCTTCGGGAATGGGGACACGGGCGTGCAGGAGGCCGGCGTCGACCAGGTCGGCCACCAGCACATTCACCACACTGACGGGCAGATGGAGGTGGGCTGCGACCTCGGCCAGAGACAGTGCCCCGGGCCGCAACAGCTCCAGGATGCGGTGCTCTTCCGGGCGTACATCGCTGGTGACCGGCATCCCCGCGTGCTGGAGCAGGGAGAGCCGGTCGAACGTGTTGCGGCTGGGTCGGGCGCGTCCGCCGGTCGCCAAATAGGCCGGTACGAGGCGCCTGTTGCCCTGGCGCGGGGTCATGCCGGGTTACCGAGGTCCCGGGCCGGGCTGTTCATGACCTTGGTGCCCAGCGTCGTCACCTGGATCTGCATGTGGTGCGCGACGACGCCCATATTCACCTCCGGCCCGGCGAAGACGGCGAGGCAGGTGTTCTCGCCCGCGGGGATCGCGAAGACCCAGCCCTCCTCGGACTCGATGACGGTCTGCCGCAGGGTGGCGTCCGGCAGACCGGAGAACGCCGCCGTGACCGCGCGGCCGGCGCCCTGGAGCGCGGACATCATGGCGGCGACCCCCTCGGCGGATTCCCGCTTCAGACCGGGCGAGGAGCCCTCGATGAAGCCGTCGCCGGAGATGACGGCCGCGTGGTGGACGTGCGGCAGGTCCAGGAGGGGGGTCAGCACCCAGGACTTGTCCTCGGTGACACGGCGGCGAGTGGTGCTGTTCATGAGAGGGGGTTCCCTTCGGTGCTGCGAGGGGGATCTGAATGGGCCGCGGCCCGCCCGGATTCGGTGCCTTGCTGGAGCGCGGCCCAGCGTGAGGCGGACTCCTCCGGGGAGCGCGGGGGAACCTGCGCGGTGTGCGGGGGGCGCTGCTCGAACTCCGCCGTGGGCTCGCGGCGCCGCCGGCGCGGGAGTCCGGCGCGGTCGGGCGTGTCGGCCTGCTCCACCGGGGCGGCGGCCACCGCGGGGGGCGGCGAGGTGCCGTGCACGGTCTCCGCGGCCGGTGCCGCCTCCTGAGCGGGCGTTGTGGGGCGGGTCGGCAGCGCCGTGGACGACCGGTCCTGCGTACCGGAGGAACGGCGCGGCAGCGGAGCCATCACGGACATAGGTTTTCGGCTCTCGTCGAGGACGGTCAGGAGGGGGTCGCCCGGGATGTAGACGATGGCCCGCACCCCGCCGTACGGGGACGGCTCGACATGCACCCCGAAGCCGTACTGCCGCACCAGCTGACCGGTCGCGGCGAAGCCGGAGCGCGGCGGGTCGCCGAGCTCGGTGAGCAGCACATCCTCGTCGCCGGACAGCAGCCGCTTCGCGAGCTTGAGCTCGTCGCCGTGCATGCCCACGCCGTAGTCGTCGATGATGACCGAGACGCCGCGGTTGCCCTGCTGGAGGGTGACGGTGACCGGCAGTTCGTGGTGCGAGTGGTGCAGTCCGTTGGCGAGCAGTTCGGCGACCGAGATGGCGACCGGCTCGACGGCGCGGGCGACGACGGCCACCGGGTCGCGCAGCTGGTTGCTGACCTGTACGCGCTCATAGCCGCGCAGCCGTGAGGCGGCGCCGACGACCAGCTCGGCGAGGTAGGAGTCCTCGCGGGTCAGCCCCGGCCAGCCGCCGCACACCACGCCGGTGGCCTGGATGCGGCGCAGCGCCTGCTCGTTGAGGAAGTCCGCGGCCAGCAGGTCATGGGCCACGTTCGGGTCGTCGTAGCGGTGCTGCATGTCCTGGAGCGCCGTCTGGAGCTGGTACAGCAGCGCCTGGATGGTGGTGGTCGCGCCCCGCAACGTGGACTGCGCCGCCGCGTCCACCCGCCGCCGCTCCTTGGCGACGGCCACACTGACCTGCTCCAGCACGGCGGTCAGCGCGTGATCCGTCTCCGAGCCGGCGAACCGCGCGTCCAGCAGCCCGCGTACGGGGACGTGCGGATGGGCGAGCGCCATCGCCAGGTCGGGCAGCCGGGCCCCGGCCAGGTGCCGGATCTCGGCCTCGGTCGCCCGCAGCCGGGCCGTCAGCTCGGTGTTGCTGTGGAGCGAGACGGTGTTCTGCTCTTCGCACACGGTGAGCCGCGCGCGCAGCCCGGCGCGCTGCCTGCGGACGCGGACCAAGGACGCCGCCAGGATCAGGGCGGCGGCCGTACCAGCGCTCAGGCACCACAACAGCCCTAGCGGTATGGGTGTCATAGAGATCCTCGTGGGGGGTGAGGGGGGAGCAGCCGACCGGCCGGCACGGTGTCATGCCGACGAATGTCACGGGATGCTACCGGGGCGGCACGTCGAGTGAGGGGCGAAAGTGCGAAGCGGCCCCGCCTCCCGGAGCGGGTGGCGGGGCCGCGAGCCGAGTGAGCGGAGGTCAGGGAGCCTGACAGGAGACGCCGTTGACAACGGCTATGCACACCGACCGGTCACCGGCCGGGAGTGCCGGGGGTGTGCTCGGGTCGTACGCGCGCATCGCCTGTGGTCCTCCGCCGCCGAGGTGATCAGGGCTCAGGGCCGCCGCCGGCGACTGTGCGGCGGTCCTGAGCGGATCGTAGGCTTCCCGGGCCCGCTTCGCCAGCGTCGGAGCGGCCGCCCGGCGCCCCGAAAATGCGTCCGCCACACAGGCAGTTGGTGGCGCGTCCGGGTATGGCGTCAACGCCGTCGTTCCGGCCATGGAGGCGTACGCTCCGGCCATTCTGATCGCCGCGGCCGCCTTTCGGACGGCCTGTCGCGCGGTGCCGGGCAGTGGCCCATCCCTTTGTCCGTCGGGTAATTACGGCGCCGGATTCCGCCGCCGGATCACTTCCACAGTGTCACGCTCCGCATACGAACGGTGAAAACCCGCACGGGGGATGAATGCCCGCGTGGAACGTGCGGGCGGCAAGGAATGGACCGCGGCGGCGGATCAGGGAAGTGACGGGCGCGGCGGGGAAATTGCGGGGCGGTCCCTGCGCGGGCGGGCGGTGCGTCGGCCTGCGGGCATCCCGCCCGCGGGCATACGGAAGAATGGACCGCATGAGTCTGTTCCGCGACGACGGCATCGTGCTGCGCACCCAGAAGCTGGGTGAGGCGGACCGGATCATCACGCTGCTCACCCGGAACCGCGGGCGGGTCCGTGCCGTGGCCCGCGGGGTGCGCCGGACGAAATCGAAGTTCGGGGCGCGGCTGGAGCCGTTCTCCCACGTCGACGTGCAGTTCTTCGCGCGCGGCGCCGAGCTGGTCGGGCGCGGGCTGCCGCTGTGCACGCAGAGCGAGACGATCGCGGCGTACGGCAGCGGGATCGTCACGGACTACGCGCGCTACACCGCGGGCACCGCGATGCTGGAGACCGCCGAGCGGTTCACCGATCACGAGGGCGAGCCCGCCGTACAGCAGTATCTGCTGCTGGTCGGCGGGCTGCGGACGCTCGCCCGCGGTGAGCACGCACCGCATCTGGTGCTGGACGCGTTCCTGCTGCGCTCGCTCGCCGTGAACGGCTATGCGCCGAGTTTCGACAGCTGTGCGAAGTGCGGGCTGCCCGGCCCCAACCGGTTCTTCTCGGTGGCGTCCGGCGGCGTCGTCTGCGGTGACTGCCGGGTGCCCGGAAGCGTCGTACCCTCCTCTGAAGCCATCGGGCTCCTGGGGGCGCTGCTCACCGGGGACTGGGCGGCGGCGGACGCCTGCGCGGCGCGGCATGTCCGGGAGGGCAGCGGGCTCGTCGCGGCGTATCTGCACTGGCATCTGGAGCGGGGCCTGCGCTCCCTCCGGTACGTAGAGAAATAGCTGTGGACAATCGGCTCGGCCGAGACAGAGACATTGGGAGACGTGGGCGGATGGCACGACGCGGGATTCTGGGCCGCAACCGACGGGAGTACGAGGCGCCCGAGCCGCACCCTTCCGGTGCGCGCCCGCCGAAGATTCCCGGTGAGCTGGTCCCGGGCCATGTGGCGATCGTCATGGACGGCAACGGCCGGTGGGCCAAGGAGCGCGGGCTGCCGCGCACCGAGGGCCACAAGGTCGGCGAGGGCGTCGTCCTGGACGTCCTCAAGGGCTGCATCGAGATGGGCGTGAAGAATCTCTCGCTGTACGCCTTCTCGACCGAGAACTGGAAGCGCTCGCCCGACGAGGTGCGTTTCCTGATGAACTTCAACCGCGATGTCATCCGGCGCCGGCGGGACGAGATGGATGCACTGGGAATCCGGATCCGCTGGGTCGGCCGGATGCCCAAGCTGTGGAAGTCCGTGGTGCAGGAACTTCAGGTCGCGCAGGAGCAGACC
Organism: Streptomyces sp. x-80; assembly: GCF_046549095.1. Taxonomy (NCBI): domain Bacteria; kingdom Bacillati; phylum Actinomycetota; class Actinomycetes; order Kitasatosporales; family Streptomycetaceae; genus Streptomyces; species Streptomyces sp. x-80. Next base: position 191,950 of record NZ_JAJPWM010000007.1, on the reverse strand, counting down.
AAGGACAACGACGCGATGACGCTGTACTTCTGCGTCAATTACGGCGGGCGTGCGGAGATCGCGGACGCGGCGGCGGCGATTGCGGCGGATGTACGGGCCGGAAAGCTGGACCCGTCGAAGGTCAGTGAGAAGACCGTCGCGAAATACCTGTACTACCCGGACATGCCGGATGTGGATCTCTTCGTCCGGCCGTCCGGTGAGCAGCGCACGTCGAATTACCTGATCTGGCAGAGCGCCTACGCCGAGATGGTTTTCCAGGACATTCTGTGGCCGGATTTCGACCGGCGGAATCTCTGGGACGCCTGCCTCGAATACGCCAAGCGGGACCGCAGGTTCGGCGCGGCTCCGGATGCCGAGCACACGCGGAACTAGCCGGCCCCCGACAGCCGTCCGCCGCGATGCGTCAGGCGTGATGCGTAGGGCGGGATACGCGTGTGCCATGACGCGTACGCCGTGCGCATACGACGCGCGCATACGGCACACGTACGACAGCCGGGTACGTCCGTAGGCGTACGACACACGAAGTGGGTGGGGAGCGCGGGCACGGGAGCGGTGGCCGGCCGGTTCGGTGCGCCGGAGGGTCCCGTCCCGGGCGCTGTAGGGGGGAGGGGGCTCGGTGCCGGTGCCGGTCTCGGTGCCGCCGGGCCGACCGGGGCGCCCCGGGCCGGTGAACGGCCGGGGCCGGAGACGGGCCCGGAGACGGAACGTATGGGCACCCCGGGCAGGAGGCGCGACCGGCGGCGTCGGGCACGCGGTATCCCGCCCGGCCGGTGCCGGACCGGTGCTCACGTGTTCAGCCGGGCGGCGGCCGGCTCACCGGTCCCTTCGCTGCCGGGGGCCGGCGCGGCCCGTGGTCCTGGGCGGCGCGGGCGTCCTCGCGCAGGCCGACAGGCCGACAGGCCAGCAGGGTGCTCACCGACCGGACCGCGCTGTGGCAGGTGCCGCTGTCGGCGCTGTGGAACGTGGACGGGCGACCCGGGCCGGGCGATCCGGCAGCCCGCGGTGCGCGGGGCCGCCGGGCAGCCGCCGGGCCGGGTCAGGCCCCGGCGGCCGACTCCGCGCAGTCGCCGCAGGTGCCGAAGATCTCGATGGTGTGCGCGACGTCCTTGAAGCCGTGCTCGGCGGCGATCTGGTCGGCCCACTTCTCGACCGCGGGGCCCTCGACCTCGACGGCCTTGCCGCAGGCCCGGCACACCAGATGGTGGTGGTGATCGCCGGAGCTGCACCGGCGGTAGACCGCCTCGCCGTCGCTGGTGCGCAGCACATCGACCTCGCCCGCGTCGGCGAGGGACTGCAACGTCCGGTAGACGGTGGTCAGCCCGACCGAGTCGCCCCGGTGCTTGAGCATGTCGTGGAGTTCCTGGGCACTGCGGAACTCGTCGACCTCGTCGAGGGCGGCCGAAACGGCGGTCCGCTGCCGCGTCGACCGGCCGCGTACCGGAGATCCCGCGCTCGTCGCCACCGTTGCCTCCCTAAGACCTCAGGACTTCTTCCCCCTGGACGGGCGTTCGGCCATTGTGCCAGGTGATGGCCGGAAACCGGGTGGGACGCTTACCGGTACATCTATCTCCGTGTCCGGGGCCGGGCCCGCGCCCGGGTCCGCCGCGGAGCGCCGCGCCCGCACGGTCACACGCTCACGTCGTCGGCCGGGGTGCGGCTGCCCGGTACTTCCAGAGTGCACCCTTTCGCGGTGCCCGTAGTGCCCGCGGCGGCCCTGGCGCGCCTTCTCGCGAGCGGCGCGGCGAGCACGGTGGAGAGGACGAACAGGGCGATCGCGAAGAGCACGATGGTCGCGCCGGACGGCACGTCCACGTAGTACGAGGTGGCGGTGCCGGTGAGGGTGACCGCGACGCCGACCGCGATGGACACGACGAAGGTCACCGCGAAGCTGCGGCTGATCTGCTGGGCGGTCGCGACCGGGATCACCATCAGGGCGCTGACCAGCAGCAGGCCGACCACCCGCATGGCGACCGTGACGGTGACCGCGGCGGTGATCGCGATCAGCAGATTCAGCAGCCGGACCGGCAGGCCGGTGACGCGGGCGAACTCCTCGTCCTGGCAGACCGCGAACAGCTGGCGGCGCAGGCCGATGGTGATCAGCAGCACCAGGGCGGCCAGCACATAGATCATCGTCATGTCCTGCGCCGAGACGGTGCTGATCGAGCCGAAGAGATAGGTGCTGAGGTTGGCGTTGGACCCGGCGTCGGAGAGGTTCATCAGCATCACACCGCCCGCCATGCCGCCGTAGAACAGCATCGCCAGCGCGAGGTCGCCGCGGGTCTTGCCGTACCAGCGGATCAGCTCCATGGCGAGCGAGCCCGCGATGGCGACGGCGGTGGCGACCCAGACCGGGCTGAAGTTCAGCAGGAAGCCGAGGCCGACACCGGTGAGCGCGACATGGCCGATGCCGTCGCCCATCAGCGCCTGCCGGCGCTGGACGAGGTAGATGCCGATGGCCGGGGCGGTGACGCCGACGATCAGGGCGGCGAGCAGGGCCCGCTGCATGAAGGCATAGTTCAGGATGTCCATCAGGTCAGCAGTCCTGTACGCATCGGTTCCGCGGCCGCGTCGGCGTGCGGGTGGACATGGTCGTGGCCGGGCAGCGCGTGCTGGCCGACGGCCTCGGGCGGCGGGCCGTCGTGGACGACGCAGCCGTCCCGCAGCACCACCGCGCGGTCGATGAGGGGCTCCAGCGGGCCCAGCTCGTGCAGCACCAGCAGCACGGTGGCCCCGCTGCCGACCTGTTCGCGCACCGCGCTCGCCAGCACTTCCTGGCTGGTCAGGTCGACGCCGGCCATCGGCTCGTCCATGATCAGCAGTTCCGGTTCGCCGGCCAGCGCGCGGGCTATCAGCACCCGCTGGTGCTGGCCGCCGGAGAGCGCGTTGACGGAGTCCCGGGCGCGGTCGGCCATCCCGACCAGCTCCAGCGCGCGGTGCACGGCGGCGCGGTCGGCCTTGCGCAGGACCCCGAGCTTCGTACGGGCCAGCCGGCCGGACGAGACGACCTCGCGGACGGTGGCGGGGACGCCGCCGGCCGCGGTGGTGCGCTGCGGGACGTAGCCGATCCTGGCCCAGTCCCGGAAGCGCCGGAACTCCGTGCCGAACAGCGACAGCGCGCCGCCGGTGAGCGGGACCTGGCCGATCACCGACCGGACGGCGGTGGACTTGCCGGAGCCGTTGGCGCCGAGCAGGGCGACGACCTCGCCGCGGTGCACGGTGAGATCGACCCCGCGCAGTACCGGGCGGGAGCCCAGCGAGGCGGTGGCGCCGCGCAGGTCGACGACCGGCTCATCCATGGTGACCTCCGTCATATGGGGTGTCCGCGGGCGCCGGCTCACTTGGCGCCGAGCGCCTTCTGGAGGGCGGCGAGGTTGGCCTGCATCACGCCGAAGTAGTCCTTGCCGCGGGACTTGTCCGTGATGCCTTCGAGCGGGTCGAGGACATCGGTCTTGAGGTTGAGGTCGCCGGCCAGGGCCTTCGCGGTGGCCGGGTTGGCGATCGTCTCGAAGAAGATCGTGGAGACGTGGTGCTCCTTGGCGAGGTCGTGCAGTTCCTTGACGCGGTTGGCGCTGGGCTCGGACTCGGGGTCGATACCGCTGATGGCCTCCTCGGTGAGGCCGTAGCGCTCGGCGAGGTACCCGAAGGCCGCGTGGGTGGTGACGAAGGTGTCGGAGGTCCGGTTCTTCAGACCGTCCTTGAAGGCCGTGTTCAGGCCGTCCAGCTTCTTGACCAGGGCATCGGTGTTCTTCTGGAAGTCGGCCTTGTGGTCCGGGGCGGCCTTGGCGAGGGTGGCGTTCACGCCCTTGGCGACCTCGGCGTACTTCACCGGGTCGAGCCAGATGTGCGGGTCCTTGCCGGCCTCGGACTCGGAGTGCGAGTGGTTGTCGCCGGTCGTGTGGTGGTGGCCGTCGACCTCGGTGCCGTGCTCTTCGAGCGTGGTCAGGGCGGCGGCGTCGGCGACGTTCTTCACCCCGGACTGCTTGACGGCGCTGTCCACGGCGGGCTGGAGCCCCTTGAGGTAGACGATCGCGTCGGACTCGCCGAGCTGGGCGATCTGCTTCGGGGTGAGGTCCAGGTCATGCGGTTCGACGCCCGGCTTGGTGAGGTCGGACACCTCGACATGCGATCCGCCGATCTGCTCGGCGAGGAACTCCATGGGATAGAAGGACGCCGTCACCTTCAGCTTGCCGCCACTCCCGGTGCCGCCCCCGCTTCCGTTGGCCTCGGGGGTGGAGCAGGCGGAGAGGGCCAGCAGGCCGAGCATCGAGGCTCCGGCGAGGGCTGCGGTGGATATGCGACGGCGTACGTTCATGACAGTCATTTTCAACAAAGATGGAAACGATTGTCAACTAAGCATATGGATGCGGGCCGGCCGCGGGCCCGGCGGCGAGCGGGCGCGGAACCGATTTGATCCCGGGGGTACGGCCGCCGGTACCCTGGGCCATTCGCTGTTCGTCGTCGTAATGAAGAGAGCACCGTGGCCGCCGACAAGATCGATACCATCGTCAGCCTGAGCAAGCGCCGTGGCTTCGTATTCCCCTGTAGTGAGATCTACGGCGGCTCCCGCGCCGCCTGGGATTACGGTCCCCTCGGCGTGGAGCTCAAGGAGAACCTCAAGCGCCAGTGGTGGCGCTCCATGGTCACCTCGCGCGACGACGTCGTCGGTCTCGATTCGTCGGTGATCCTGGCCCCCGAGGTGTGGCAGGCATCCGGCCATGTCGCCACCTTCACCGACCCGCTCACCGAGTGCACCTCCTGCCACAAGCGCTTCCGCGCGGACCACCTGGAAGAGGCGTACGAGGCCAAGCACGGCAAGCTGCCGGCGAACGGCCTCGCCGACCTCAACTGCCCGCACTGCGGCAACAAGGGCGGCTTCACCGAGCCCAAGCAGTTCTCCGGCCTGCTCTCCACCCACCTCGGCCCGTCCCAGGACACCGCCTCGGTCGCCTACCTGCGCCCCGAGACGGCGCAGGGCATCTTCACCAACTTCGCCCAGGTGCAGCAGACCTCGCGCAAGAAGCCGCCGTTCGGCATCGCGCAGATGGGCAAGTCCTTCCGGAACGAGATCACTCCGGGCAACTTCATCTTCCGGACCCGTGAGTTCGAGCAGATGGAGATGGAGTTCTTCGTCAAGCCGGGCGAGGACGAGCAGTGGCAGGAGTACTGGATGGAGCAGAGGTGGAACTGGTACCTCGACCTCGGCATCCGCGAGGAGAACATCCGCTGGTACGACCACCCCGCCGAGAAGCTCTCGCACTACTCCAAGCGCACCGCTGACATCGAGTACCGCTTCAACTTCGGCGGCACCGAGTTCTCCGAGCTGGAGGGCGTGGCCAACCGCACGGACTACGACCTGTCCGCGCACGCCAAGGCGTCCGGCCAGGACCTCTCCTACTTCGACCAGGAGGCCGGCGAGCGCTGGACTCCGTACGTCATCGAGCCGGCGGCCGGTGTGAACCGCGCGATGCTCGCCTTCATGCTCGACGCGTACATCGAGGACGAGGCGCCCAACGCCAAGGGCAAGATGGAGAAGCGCGTGGTCATGCGGCTCGACCCGCGCCTGGCGCCGGTCAAGGTCGCGGTGCTGCCGCTCTCCCGCAACCCGCAGCTGTCGCCGAAGGCGAAGGGCCTGGCGACGGACCTGCGCAAGAACTGGAACATCGAGTTCGACGACGCGGGCGCCATCGGCCGCCGCTACCGCCGCCAGGACGAGATCGGTACCCCGTTCTGCGTCACGGTCGACTTCGACACCCTCGACGACAACGCCGTCACGGTGCGCGAGCGCGACACGATGAAGCAGGAGCGCGTCAGCCTGGACCAGATCCAGACGTACCTGGGCTCGCGGCTGCTCGGCTGCTAGTGCCGGGAGGGGCACCGGTTCCCCGCGCGGCGCGGCGGACAGCTCACGCGAGGCGCCCCCCGGTATGACGACAAGCGCCGGCCGGGCCCGGATCATCGGGCCCGGCCGGCGCTTGTGGTGTGTACGGGGCCGGGAAAGCCTGGCCGCGTCAGCCGGAGAGCCGCGAGGCCGTCCGCGCGGCGAGTGTTCCGCACAGGGCGGCCAGGGGGAGTTCGGCGGCGAGGGCCATGGCGAGCGCACCGGCCAGTTCCTGGCCCGGGGCCGCCAGCGCCACATCGGCGCAGGCGTCGGCGACCAGGAGGAGGGCCGCCGCGGTGGCCGGCGCGCGGTGACGGGGATCGGCGCGTACGAGGCGGGTGCCGGCGGTCAGCAGACAGACCGCCTCCGCCGCGTCCAGGGCCACCCAGGCCACCGCCTCCCGGGGCGGGAGGGTCGCGGCGAGGTAGCCCAGCCACGGCAGCAGGGCCAGTCCGGCACCCATCAGAAGCCGCCCCTGCCACCGGCGTGCGGCACCGGCCGAGGAGTAACTGCGGCTGGAACAAGGCGAGGTGAGGGCGATGAGGCTCATGGAGTGGGTCTCTTCCGGCTGCGGTGAACCCGGCTTTCGGGCTCATCACCACCCTTCCGATCCGGGCCGCAGAAGTCGGTAACGCGGTTGTCCGACTTGGGGTGGCACTGGATACACCCCCGGTGTGGACACTGGCTTCATGGTGGCCCCGGCGCACCGCCGCCTATCGTTTGATCATGACCATTCCACCCCGGCTGCGCCGCGCCCTCGCCCGGCTGCGGCGCGACATCCTCTTCATCGCCGCCGGAGTGCCGCTGCACCTCGTCTCATCACTGTTGTTCGCCTGGGCGGGGGTCCTGCTGGCCGAGACCCTGGCGGGTACCTCGTCCAACGCCCCGGTGCTGCTGGTCGCCCCGCTGGCGCTGCTGGCCGTCGCCGGGTACGGGCTGACCGAGGCGCAGCGGTGGCGGTTCCGGGCGCTGTGCGGGGTGGATCTGCCGCGGCTGCGGTTCACCGAGAAGAAGCGGCAGTTCGCCTACAACTGGCTGGTCGGCCCGCTGCTCGGGATCCTCGGACTCCTGCTGCTCGCGCTGCTGGTGGTGGCGCTGGTGGCGGCGCTGGCACTGGCCTGGGCCTGGGCGGTCCCGTGGAAGTGGCGGGTCGAGCATCCCGGCTACTGGGCCCAGGCCGCGTTCACCAGTGTGCTGGGGCTGTTGGGACTGGCCACGGTGCCCGCGCTGGCCGCCGGGCTGGTACGGCTGGAGAACCTCGTCGGCCGGGCCGTGCTCGGCGTCAGCTGGGCCGACGAACTGGCGCAGCGGGTCGAGGACCTCACCGAGAGCCGGGCCGGTGCGGTGGACGCGGCGGACGCGGAACGCCGCCGTATCGAGCGTGATCTGCACGACGGCGCGCAGCAGCGGCTGGTCTCCCTCGCGCTGAACCTGGGGCTGGCCAAGGCCACCCTCACCGATCTGCCGCCGGCGGCCCGGGAGGCCATCGAGGCGGCGCACCGCGAGGCGAAGGAGGCGATCGAGGAGCTGAACAGCCTCGTGCGCGGCCTGCACCCGGCGGTCCTGGACGAACTCGGGCTGGACGCGGCGCTGTCGGGGCTCGCGGCCCGCGCGCCGCTGCCCGTACGGCTCCGGGTCGATCTGCCGGAGCGGGCCGGGCCGGCCGTCGAGGGGGTCGCGTACTTCGTCGTCTCGGAGGCGCTGACGAATGTCGCCAAGCACGCGCGGGAGGCGACCCGGGCCGATGTGACGGTCACCCGGCTGGGCGGCATACTGCGGGTGGTGATCGCCGACGACGGAATGGGCGGCGCCGATCCGGCCAGGGGGACCGGTCTGCGGGGCCTCGTCCAGCGGGTCCGGTCGGTGGACGGGACGTTCCGGATGAGCAGCCCTGTGGGGGGCCCGACGATGATGAGCGTGGAGCTGCCGTGCCCGAGATGAGACGTGCCGTGATCGCGGAGGACTCCGTGCTGCTGCGGATCGGGCTGGTCAAGGTCGTGGAGATGGCCGGCTTCGAGGTGACGGCCGAGGCAGGGGACGCGCAGGGGCTGTTGGCGGCGGTCGCGGAGCACCGGCCGGACATCGCGGTGGTGGACGTCCGGATGCCGCCCGGCTTCACGGACGAGGGGGTGCGGGCGGCGCTGGCGATCCGGCGGGAGTGGCCGGGGACGGCGGTGCTGCTGCTGTCCCAGTACGTCGAGGAGCGGTACGCGGCCGATCTGCTGGCGGCGAACACCGGCGGCGTGGGCTACCTGCTCAAACAACGGGTCGCGGACGTCGAGGAGTTCATCGAGGCGCTGCGGCGGGTCGCGGCCGGCGGTACGGCGCTGGACCCGCAGGTGGTCGCGCAGTTGCTGGTACGGCGGGCGAGCGACCCGCTGGAGCGGCTGACCGGACGCGAGCGGGAGGTCCTGGCCCTCATGGCGGAGGGCCGGTCCAACGCGGGCATCGCCGCACAACTGGTCGTCAGCGAGAGCGCGGTGGCCAAACACATCAACAACATCCTCGCCAAGCTGGACCTGCCGAAGGCCGGCGCCGACCACCGGCGGGTGCTGGCGGTGCTCCACTTCCTGGGCGTCGGAACCTGAGACCGCGCCGCCCGGCGGCCGGGCGGCACAGTGGCCCCGCGGTCCGGTACGGCGCGGTCCGGCCGTGGCGGTGGCGGGTGGCCGGTGGCGGCTGTGACGGTGGTCGTGAACGGTGGGCGGCGGTGGCGGGCGGGGTCGTCAGGCGTGCAGGCCGCGGAGCACCAGGTCGCGGACGGCGTCGAAGTCGGCGGTGATCCCGGGACGGGACCATTCGGGGGCGTACCCCGGGTCGTGGAAACGGCCGGTGGCGTCGAAGACGGCTCGGGCCGTGGTGGCGGGGGAGGGGGCGGTGAAGGCGCCCTGGGTGACACCGGCCTCGATGAGGATGGTGAGCTGGGCCTCCAGATCGGAGATGTGCCGGTCCACCACGCCGCCGCTCTCGCCGATCAGGGTCATGTACGTGGCGAACAGCTCGGGGTCGTCGCCCGCCTTGTGGCGCTTGGCCTCGAAGAGGGCGGTGAGCCAGCGGTCCAGGCGGTCCGGGGCCGGGCCGTCCTCCGCGACGATGGTCTTCAGCTGCTCGCTCGTACGGTCCAGCCACCGCTCCGTGACCGCCTCCCGCAGCGCCGCCTTCGTGCGGAAGTGGCGGTAGACGCTGCCGTGGCTGACGCCCAGGGCGCGCGCCACATCGACGACCGTGGCCTTGGCCGGGCCGTAGCGGCGCAGCACCTCCTCGGTGGCTTCGAGGATGCGCTCGGGGGTCAGGGTCTCGGGGGGCATGGGACGGGCCGGCCTTTCGGGGAGGAGCGGGCGGGGCGCCGGGCGGGACACCCGGGCGGGACACCCGGGCGGGCGTACGCCAGGTACGTAGGGACCGTACCCGGCGGGCCCGGCGCGCGTCCCGGGGGTCAGCGCTCGCTGTCCAGGTGGGCCATCTGCTCGGCCGGATAGCGGTCGCCGGCGGCGGCACCGGCCGGTACCGCGCGCTCGATCGCGGCCAGGTCGTCGGCGTCCAGCGTGATCTCCACGGCGCCGAGCGCCTCGGCCAGGCGGTCGCGGCGGCGGGCGCCGACCAGCGGGACGATGTCCTCGCCGCGGGAGAGCACCCAGGCGATGGAGGTCTGGGCGACCGAGACGCCCTTCTGCTCGGCGATCTTGCGCAGCGCGTCCACCAGGTCGAGGTTGCGGTCGAGGTTCTCGCCCTGGAAGCGCGGGGACATCCCGCGGAAGTCGTTCGCGGTGAGTGCGCGGCCGCGCTGCCAGTGGCCGCTGATCAGGCCGCGGGCGAGGACGCCGTACGCGGTGATGCCGATGCCCAGCTCGCGGGCGGTGGGCAGGATCTCGTCCTCGATACCGCGGGAGATGAGGGAGTACTCGATCTGGAGGTCGGAGATCGGGGCGACGGCGGCCGCCCGGCGCAGCGAGTCGGCGCCGACCTCGGAGAGGCCGATGTGCCGGACATGGCCGGCCTCGACCAGCTCGGCGATGGCGCCGACCGTCTCCTCGATCGGCACCGCCGGGTCGAGACGGGCGATGCGGTAGATGTCGATGTGGTCGGTGCCCAGGCGCTGGAGCGAGTACGCGGCGAAGTTCTTGACGGCTTCGGGGCGGCCGTCATAGCCGGAGAAGGCGCCTTCGACGGTGCGCAGCGCGCCGAACTTGACGCTGGTCAGGGCCTTTTCGCGGGTGGCGGCGGGGACGCCGCGCAGGGCCTCGCTGATCAGGAGCTCGTTATGGCCCATGCCGTAGAAGTCGCCGGTGTCGAGGAGGGTGACGCCCGCTTCGAGGGCGGCGTGGATGGTGGCGATGGATTCGGTGCGGTCGGTGTCGCCGTACAGGGCGGACATGCCCATGCAGCCGAGACCGAGGGCGGAGGTCTGCGGGCCGGTGGTGCCGAGGGTGCGGGTCTGCACGGGGTGCTCCTCAAGGAAAGAAGGAAGAAAAGAGAGCGCGTGGTGGCGTGCACTCAGCATGGCATGACGACTGACAGATTTCAATATCTGTCAGTCGTCAGTCAGTCGTCATGTCTCGACCGGCGGGACCGACCCGACCCGACTCGACCCGCTCCCGTCCCTCCGCTCTCGTCCCCCTGCTCCCCGTCAGCGCAAGGTGCGCGGCAGACGGAAGGTGAGCGCCGTGGTGCCCAGGACCAGTGCCAGTTGCGTCAGCAGGGCCGCGAGCAGCGCGTCGCGGATGCCCAGGGTCGGCAGGAGGGAGAGGAAGAGGGTGCCGAGGGTGGCCACACCGAGGGCGAGGCCGGACTGCTGGGTGGTGACCATGACGCCGCCGCCCACCCCGGCCTGCGCCACCGGCAACTCGCTGAGCACGATGCGCAGCAGCACCGGCAGCACCATGCCCTGGCCCAGGCCCAGTACCGCCATGCCCGGCGCGAGACCGGCCACCGACACACCGGGCCAGCCCGCGTGGACGGTCAGTGCCAGGGCGGCCAGCCCGGCCGCCTGGATCAGCGAACCGGCCGTCACCACCCGCCGCCCGAAGCGCTGCACCAGTCGCGGACCGGCCAGCGAGGCGAGGAAGAACGTCAGGCAGAGCGGCAGCAGCGCCAGCCCGGCGGAGAACGGGCCGTAGTGGAGGCCGGTTTGCAGGGCGACGGCCACCACGAACATGAAGCCGCCGAAGCCCACCGAGAACGGCACGATCACGGACAGACCGCTGTGCACGGACGGGATGCGCAGCAGGGACGGCGGGAGCAGCGGCGTCCGGCCCGCGCGTTCGGCCCGCCGCTCGACGACGGCGAACGCGGCCGCCGCGAACGGGAAGGCGGCGATCAGCAGCCAGGACCACAGCGGCCAGCCGGCCGCCCGGCCCTCGGTCAGCGGCAGCAGCAGGGTGATCAGCGCGGCGGCGAGCAGCACGGTGCCGGGGCCGTCCACCCGCGTGGGGTGCGGGGAGCGGGTCTCGGGGACCGTACGGGCGGCCAGCAGCCAGGCCGCGGCGGCGATCGGGACGTTCACCAGGAAGACCGCGCGCCAGCCGGTGCCCGCCAGGTCGGCCGAGACCAGCAGCCCGCCGAGTACCTGGCCGAGGGCGCTGGAGACACCGGCTGTGCCGCCGTACAGGCTCACCGCCTTCGCGCGGCGCCGGCCGCTGGTCGTGGCCTGGATGGTGGCCAGCACCTGCGGCAGCAGCAGCGCGGCCGCGGCGCCCTGGGTCACCCGGGCGGCCACCAGCGTCCAGGCGTCCGGCGCCAGCCCGCAGGCGAGCGAGGTGATACCGAAGGCGGCCAGGCCCCACAGGAACAGGCGGCGGCGCCCGATCATGTCACCGAGCCGGCCGCCGAGGACGAGCAGCATGGCGTACGCGACGCCGTAACCCGCCACCACCATCTCCAGCGTGGCGGCGCCCGCGTGCAGATCGCGGCCGATGGTCGGCAGCGCCACATTGACGATAAAGAAGTCGATCATGGGTAGCGCCGCGCCGAGCAGGACGGTCAGCAGGCCGAGCGGGGTCAGGACGGCGGCGGCAGAACGGGCGGGGGCAGGCGTGACCGGCGCGGTCGGCGCGGTAGGTGTGCCTCGTGTGGCCACTGCGGTCGGGGAGAGGGTCGGAATGCGGTTGTCGCTCACGGGGACGACGATCGTCCGCCGCGCAGAGGGGTACCAGGGTCTCCTTATCCTGGTACCCGCGCTACCTGGCAACCGGATGGGGCCTTTGGCATCCTGGAGCGCATGACCGTGGACGCAACGATGACGCAGGCGCCGGACGCGGACCGGCCCCCGGGCCACGCACCGCGTACCGAGGCCCCGCCCGCCGGAGCGCCAGGTACCGACGCCCGGCCTGCCGAGGCTCCGCGCACCGCTGCCCCGCGTACCGGTCCGCGCGACGCCGCTGCCGCCGACGCCGCCGTCCGGCGGGCCGAACTCGCCGCCTTCCTGCGCAGCCGACGGGAGCGGATCACGCCCGAGCAGGTCGGGCTGGTGCGCGGCGGCCGTCGGCGCACCCCCGGGCTGCGCCGCGAGGAGGTCGCGCATCTCGCGGCGGTCGGTGTCACCTGGTACACGTGGATCGAGCAGGCACGCGACATCCAGGTATCGCCGCAGGTCCTGGATGCGGTCGCCCGTGCGCTGCTGATGGACCGCGCCGAGCGCAACCACCTCTTCGTGCTGGCCGGGGTGGCCGATCCGCTGCCGGACACCGAGTGCACCGGCGTGCCGCGCGCGATGCGGCAGGTGCTGGACCAGCTGTCTCCGTTCCCCGCGGCCGTACAGAACGGCCGGTTCGACATCCTCGCCTACAACCGGCCGTACGGGCGGCTGCTCTGCGATCTCGACGCGCTGCCCGAGGAGGACCGCAACTGCCTGTGGCTGGCGTTCACCCACCCCGGGTGGCGGGCGAGCCTGGTCGACCGGGACGCCACGGTGCGGGTGATGGCCGCCAAGTTCCGGGCGTCGATGGCCGAGCATGTCGCGGAGCCCGCCTGGAAGGCGCTGGTCGCGCGGCTGACGGAGGCGTCGCCGGAGTTCCGGGAGATCTGGGCACGGCACGAGGTCGTCCGGTCGGTGAGCAAGACCAAGATCTTCCGCAATGCGCAGGTGGGCACCCTCCAGCTCGTCGCCACCAACTTCTGGACGGGCCCCAACCCCGGCCCCAGGCTGCTCTCCTACACCCCGGCGGACGAGGAGTCCCGGCAGCGGCTGGTGCGGCTGGCCGAGCTGGACGCGGCCGGACCGGAGCAGCCGGCGCGGACCCGGCAGGGGGAGCGGCCACTCGCCGGGGTGTGACGGGTACGCCGCGCCGTGCTCACGGCCGCGCCGTCCCGTAAGCGCCGAGAACCGTACGGGCCCGGAACCGCATGGCCCCGGCGGCGCTCAGGTCCGCCCGCTCTCCGCAGCGCTCAGGACCGTACGTCGCTCAGGACCGCACGTTCTGCGGCGTATGGCCGCGTGGCGGCTCCTCGTCGAACAGGTCCGCCGTGCGGTGGGCCGTGGCGCGGGCCCAGCGGCCGGTGGTCAGGACGCCGAGCAGCAGGATGAGCCCGCCGCAGCCGGTGATGATCCACCAGGCGGGGCGGCCGGCCCTGAGGAAGTCGTTGCCGGTCGCGGCGGCGCCCATCCCGCTCGCCAGCACCGCGCCGATCACCGCGACGCCCAGGGACTGCCCGACCTGCCGGCTGGTGGAGGCGACGGCGGCGGCCACCCCGGCCTGGGCGCGGGGCATCCCCGACACCGCGGTGTTCGTGATCGGCGTGTTGACCAGGCCGAAGCCGATGCCGAACAGGACATAGCCGGTGAACAGCAGGGCGTTGGTCTGCTGGGCGTCGAACACGGCGAAGAGCACCCCGCTGATCCCCATCGTGACCCCCGCGAGCACCAGCGGCAGCCGCGGACCGCCACCGGCGACCAGCCGCCCGGAGACCGGCGCGAAGACCAGCGTCATACCGGCCATGGGGATCATGTAGAGCCCGGCGTCCAGGGCGGACAGCCCGCGGATGTTTTGCAGGTAGAGGGTGTTCATGAAGAGGAAGCCGCCGAGCGAGGCGAAGGCGGCGATCGCGACGACGGTGGCGCCGCTGAACGGCACGCTGTGGAAGAAGCGCAGATCGATCAGGGGTTCCGTGCGCCGGTGCTCGTACCGGATCAGGCAGGCCAGACAGGCCGCCGCGAGCAGTGCGACGGTGATGATCACGGGCGAGTCCAGGCCGGCGTCCGGAGCCTCGATGATCGCGTACGTCACCGTGCCCAGCAGCCCTATGACCAGCAGCTGCCCGACCGGGTCGACGCGGCGCGGCCTGGGGGCGCGCGACTCCGGGACGTAGCGCAGCGTCAGGAAGAGCGCGAGGGCGCCGATCGGGACGTTGATCCAGAAGATCGACCGCCAGCCGACGGTCTGCACCAGCAGCCCGCCGACGATCGGCCCGGCCGCCATGCTGATGCCGACCACCCCGCCCCACACCCCGATGGCGCGGGCCCGCGCGCGGGGATCGGTGAAGGTGTTGGTGATGATCGACATCGCGACGGGGTTGAGCATCGAGCCGCCGACCGCCTGCATCATCCGGAAGATCACCAGCCACTCCAGGCTGGGCGCGAGGCTGCACAGCAGCGAGCCGAGCGAGAAGACGATCAGTCCGACCATGAAGACCCGGCGCCGGCCGAGCCGGTCGGCGGTCGAGCCGGACAGCATCAGCAGCGACGCCAGGACCAGCGTGTAGGCGTCGATCGTCCATTGCAGGCCGGAGACCGAGGCGTGCAGTTCCTTCTGGATCGACGGCAGGGCGACATTGAGGACGGTGTTGTCGAGGCTGACGATCAGCAGGCTCATGCAGCAGATCGCCAGCACGAGCAGACGCCGTCGGCGGCTGAGCTCAGGCATGGATGAACGCTACAACGATCCGGGAACACGGGCCCCGGCGGATCCGGTCGTGCCGTGCGGGACAATGGGGGGTCGGGCCGGTCGTACGCCCCGGGGCTCCGCCCCCGCCGCGCCGCCCGGCCCCGGCCGGCCCGCCGCCCCCGTCCGCTCATCCGCCCGTCGAAGGAATCCGCCTCCCATGACTCTGCTCCAGATCGGTCCGCACACGGTGCAGCCCCCCGTGGTGCTCGCGCCGATGGCCGGGATCACCAACGCCCCGTTCCGGACGCTCTGCCGGGAGTTCAGTGGCGGCAAGGGCCTGTTCGTCAGCGAGATGATCACGACGCGGGCGCTGGTCGAGCGGAACGAGAAGACCATGCAGCTGATCCACTTCGACGCGACCGAGAAACCGCGCTCGATCCAGCTGTACGGCGTCGATCCGGACACCGTCGGCAAGGCCGTCCGCATGATCGCGGACGAGGACCTGGCCGATCACATCGACCTGAACTTCGGCTGCCCGGTCCCCAAGGTGACCCGTAAGGGCGGCGGCTCCGCGCTGCCGTACAAGCGGAACCTGCTGCGCGCGATCCTGCGCGAGGCGGTGGCGAACGCGGGCGCGCTGCCGGTCACGATGAAGATGCGCAAGGGCATCGACGACGGCCACCTCACCTATCTCGACGCGGGCCGGATCGCGGCCGAGGAAGGCGTGAGCGCCATCGCGCTGCACGGGCGGACGGCGGCCCAGCACTACAGCGGCACCGCCGACTGGGACGCCATCGCCCGGCTGAAGGAGCATGTCCCGGAGCTCCCGGTGCTCGGCAACGGCGACATCTGGTCGGCCGACGACGCGGTGCGGATGATGCGCGAGACCGGCTGCGACGGCGTGGTCGTGGGGCGCGGCTGCCTGGGCCGGCCGTGGCTCTTCGGCGACCTGGTGGCCGCCTTCGAGGGCACCGGCACCGCCGCGCAGCCGACGTTCAAGGAGGTCGCGGCCGTGATGCTGCGGCACGCGACGCTGCTGGGGGAGTGGCTGGGGGACGAGGCGCGCGGCGTGATCGACTTCCGTAAGCACGTCGCCTGGTACACCAAGGGCTTCTCGATCGGTTCCGAGATGCGCCGGAACCTCGCCATCACCTCCTCGCTCGACCAGCTGGACGGTCTGCTGTCGGAGCTGGACCTCGACCAGCCGTGGCCGGTGGGCGCGGACGGCCCGCGCGGGCGCACGTCGGGCCGTGACCGGGTGGTCCTCCCGGACGGCTGGCTGGACGACCCGTACGACTGCGCGGGCGTGAGCGCGGACGCGGAGCTGGACACGTCGGGCGGCTGACGACCGGGCCGGACGGCTGACGGCCGGCGGTGCCCCGCTCTCCCGGTCGGGCACCGGACGCCTCCTCGGCGGAAGTCAGCTGCGTGCCGGGGCGGGATCGGCGATGCTGAGGGCCGCGTCCGCGGGGCGCGCAGCAGACCCATGTGCGGCCGGGGGCGGCCCCGGTCCGCGTGACCGGGAGGGGAGTGATGGCCGTGCGCGCCCTGGTCATCGTTCATGACCACATGTCCACCACGGGCCACGTCGGCGAGCGGCTGGCCGAGCGGGGCTACGCGCTCGACGAGCTGCTCGTGGTGCCCGCCGAGCGGTACACGGCACCGGACGTGGACGTGGTGTTCCCGCCGCCCACGAACTATGGCTTGATTCTGACCCTCGGTGCTCCGTGGTCGCTGACCCGGATAAATGGCTGGATGAGCGCGGAACTGGCGCTGCTGCGCACCGCGCACGAGGCCGGCATACCCGTGCTGGGCATCTGTTTCGGCGGCCAGGCGCTGGCCACGGCGCTCGGCGGCCGGACGGAGCGGGCGCCCCGCTTCGAGCTGGGCTGGAGCCGTATCGAGGCCGACGAGCCGGAGCTGGTGGGCCCGGGGCCGTGGTTCCAGTTCCACGGCGACCGCTGGCAGCTGCCGCCGGGCGCCCGTGAACTGGCCCGTAACGAGGTCGCCTCGCAGGCGTTCGTCCGCGGCCGCTCACTTGGCGTGCAGTTCCATCCGGAGCTGACGCCCGAGGTGCTGCGGACCTGGTTCGACCAGGCCGGTGCCGCGATACCGGCCGGGGCCGCCGCGGACCCGGACCGCCTCGTCGCCGAGCTGCGCGCCGATCTGCCCGCCGTACGGGAGCGGGCGCGCACTCTGGTGGACGCCTTCCTCGACCGGGTCGCCGAGGTGTGACGACGGCGCCGGGGCGGGCGGCGGCGGTGCCGAGGTGCGCGGCGACGGTGACCAGGCGCACGGCGACCGCGCCACCGCCCACCGCCCGCGCCCGGCAGCCGCGACGACCGTCCGGATGGCGGGATCGAACGTCTCCCGAGCGCGTGATTCTCGCCACCCTTGATAAGGGGTGCGCTCAGATGAGCATTTATGGAAGGGCTCCACCTCTCCAACGGTGGCACTGGGTGCCATCTGCCACGCGTTCGACTGGTCAATTCAGCAGTTGCGCTTGGTGATGACTCATGGCACTCGGTAGCACATCGGCCACATCCCGCCCGCCGATCCGCGTGATGTATTCAGGTAGTGAATGCACCGTTCAACGGGACGGCAGTTTCGATCTGCTGGCAGATAGCCGGTTACGCACGCATGTCGACCAAGTGGACGTACCCAGACGCCTTCGATCTGGGTATGTTCCTCGCCGTCAGGGCAGCCTCCCCCAACGCCGTCCGGGGGTACCCCCAACGAGGAGTCGGTCCCGTGCCGGAAACCCAAGATCCCCACGTCACCCAGCCTGCGCCCACGAAGTTCGTCTACGACTTCACCGAGGGCAACAAGGACCTCAAGGACCTCCTCGGCGGCAAAGGCGCCAACCTCGCCGAGATGACCAACCTGGGGCTTCCCGTCCCGCCCGGCTTCACGATCACCACTGAAGCCTGCAAGGTCTACCTCGACACCGGAGCGGAACCCGCGGCACTGCGTGCCGAGGTCTCGGAGCACCTCGACGCCCTTGAGAAGAAGATGGGCAAGAAGCTCGGCCAGGCCGACGACCCGCTGCTCGTATCGGTCCGCTCGGGCGCGAAGTTCTCGATGCCCGGCATGATGGACACCGTCTTGAACATCGGCCTCTCCGACGCGTCGGTCGCGGGCCTCGCGGCGCAGGCCGGCGACGAGCGGTTCGCCTGGGACTCCTACCGCCGCCTCATCCAGATGTTCGGCAAGACCGTGCTGGACGTGGACGGCGAGCTCTTCGAGGAGGCGCTGGAGGAGGCCAAGCGGGCCAAGGGTGTCAGCGTCGACGTCGAACTGGACGCGGCCGATCTGCGGGCGCTGGTCGGCGCGTTCAAGGACATCGTCGCCAAGGAGACCGGCCGGGACTTCCCGCAGGACCCGCGCGTGCAGATGGACCTCGCCGTGCGCGCGGTCTTCGACTCGTGGCACACCGACCGCGCCAAGCTCTACCGCCGCCAGGAGCGCATCCCCGGCGACCTCGGCACCGCGGTCAACATCTGCTCGATGGTCTTCGGCAACCTCGGCCCCACCGCGACGTCCCTGGGCGGCGGCACCGGCGTCGCCTTCACCCGCGACCCGGCCAGCGGCCAGCAGGGCGTCTACGGCGACTACTTGCAGAACGCGCAGGGCGAGGACGTCGTCGCCGGCATCCGCAACACCGTGCCCCTCGCCGACCTCGAAGGCATCGACAAACCGGCGTACGACGAGCTGATGCGGATCATGGAGACGCTCGAAACGCACTACCGGGACCTGTGCGACATCGAGTTCACCATCGAGCGCGGCAAGCTCTGGATGCTCCAGACCCGGATCGGCAAGCGCACCGCGGGCGCTGCCTTCCGGATCGCCACCCAGCTCGTCGACCAGGGCCTGATCGACGAGGCGGAGGCCCTGCAACGGGTCAACGGCGCACAGCTGGCGCAGCTGATGTTCCCCCGCTTCGACCTGGACGCGAAGGCCGAGATGATCGGGCGCGGCATCGCCGCCTCCCCGGGCGCGGCGGTCGGCAAGGCCGTCTTCGACTCGTACACCGCCGTCAAATGGTCCCGGTCCGGCGAGAAGATCATCCTCATCCGCCGGGAGACCAACCCCGACGACCTGAACGGCATGATCGCCGCCGAGGGCATCCTCACCTCCCGCGGCGGCAAGACCTCGCACGCCGCCGTCGTCGCCCGCGGCATGGGCAAGACCTGCGTCTGCGGCGCCGAGGAACTGGAGGTCGACACCAAGCGGCGCCGGCTGACCACCTCGGACGGGACCGTCATCGAGGAGGGCGACATCGTCTCCGTCGACGGCTCCTCCGGCAAGGTCTACGCCGGTGAGGTGCCGGTCGTGCCGTCCCCCGTCGTCGAGTACTTCGAGGGCCGGATGCACGCCGGCGCCGACGACGCGGACGAGCTGGTCAAGGCCGTCCACCGCATCATGGCGTACGCGGACCGGGTGCGCCGGCTGCGGGTCCGGGCCAACGCCGACAACGCCGAGGACGCCGCGCGTGCCCGCCGGTTCGGCGCCCAGGGCATCGGTCTGTGCCGCACCGAGCACATGTTCCTCGGCGAGCGCCGCGAGATGGTCGAGCGGCTCATCCTGGCCCACACCGACGCCGACCGGGACGCCGCCCTCGGCGATCTGCTGCCGCGTCAGAAGGCGGACTTCATCGAGCTGTTCGAGGCGATGGACGGACTGCCGGTGACGGTACGGCTGCTGGACCCGCCGCTGCACGAATTCCTGCCCGACATCACCGAGTTGTCGGTACGGGTCGCGCTCGCGGAGTCCCGTAAGGACCCCAACGAGAACGATCTCCGGCTGCTCCAGGCCGTGCACAAGCTGCACGAGCAGAACCCGATGCTCGGACTGCGCGGCGTCCGTCTCGGCCTGGTCATCCCCGGCCTGTTCGCGATGCAGGTACGGGCCATCGCCGAGGCCGCCGCCGAGCGCAAGAACGCCAAGGGTGACCCGCGCGCGGAGATCATGATTCCGCTGGTGGGCACCGTCCAGGAACTGGAGATCGTCCGGGACGAGGCCGAGCGGGTCATCGCCGAGGTCGAGCGGGCCCGCGGCGTCAGCCTCAAGCTCACCCTCGGCACGATGATCGAACTGCCCCGGGCCGCCCTGACGGCCGGCCAGATCGCCGAGTCCGCCGACTTCTTCTCCTTCGGCACCAACGACCTCACCCAGACGGTGTGGGGCTTCTCCCGGGATGATGTGGAGGCCAGCTTCTTCACCGCGTACCTGGAGAAGGGCATCTTCGGCGTCAGCCCCTTCGAGACCATCGACAAGGACGGCGTGGGCTCACTGGTACGCAGCGCCGCCGCGGCGGGCCGGGCCACCCGCCCCGACCTCAAGCTCGGCGTCTGCGGTGAGCACGGCGGCGACCCGGAGTCGGTGCACTTCTTCCACGAGGTGGGCCTGGACTACGTCTCCTGCTCGCCGTTCCGCATCCCGGTCGCGCGGCTGGAGGCGGGCCGCGCCGCCGCCGAGTCCAAGGGGAGCGACAGCCGCTGACCCACTGCGGGGACCGCGGGCGCGCTCGGTGCCCGCGCCACCCCCGAAGACCACCGGAGCCGACGGCCCGGCACCCTCAGCCGTACCGCCGGCTACGGCACCCCACGAGGGCGGCACCTGTGCGGAGGTGCCGCCCTCGGTCCTGCTGTCCGTCTGCGGACGGGCCGCGGGCGGTCGGGATCGCTCGATCGGTCGGGTCTATCTCCGGGCACACCGAATTCACCCGTATCGCCCGTATCATCCGCCACGGCCCTGGCAGGGGCCATCGCCATCGGCGTCGTCCGCCGCCCGGGTCGGCGCCCGCCGTCCGCGTCCGCCGCCCAGGTCAGGGAAGCATGAACACCGCGAAGATGGCGATGAGGATGAAGATGACGAGGACGGTGACCCAGAGGAAGCGGAAACCGCCTTCGGGGTTGTCGGTGCCGCCGCCGCGAGGCCGGTCCTCGGGGAGCCGGGCGTCAGCCGGTCGGTCACGGGAGTAGAAGTCGTCGTCGGAGTCGGTCATCACACCCACCTTCATCGAAGGCAGCGTGCCCTCATTCGCAGGGCTCCAGCGCTGTGCATACCATTCTCTACCACCTTAAAAGAAAGCAAAAGCCTCGTATGGGGCATATCGCCGGATGGGTGGGCGGTGACCGCTGTCGATCGGTGACGGAGCGTGCTCGGCCGGTGCGCGGGCCCGGATCGGGGCAGGGTGCGGCGGGGCGGGGCGTCGCCGTCGTGCCGGGATCGGCCGGGGGTGTGGAACCCCTGTCGGGTGATCGTGTGGGCCGAACGGCCCTGCGCCCGCCGGGCGGGCTGCCCCGCAGGTGAACGCGGGCGAGGGCGGCACCCGTGCGGAGGTGCCGCCCTCGCTTTTCTCCGAACTCCCCCCTCGGGAGCTGCCGCCACCCCCGTCGGCGAGGGAAGGCGGCCTTCCACGGAAATGCTGAGCGGTCGGTTATTTGCTCATCACCCCCCACGGGATCGAGCAATCCGTTCCGTTCGCATCGCCGTCGAATTGAGTACAGCATTCCTGCCGCCCACCCGGTGGCGCGACCCTTTTCAAGTCTGGCCAAAAGGGCGTGGTGACCACCCGTGTTGCCGTGCATACTCAGGCATGCCGGGGGTCGACCGAGGAAAACATGGGTGGGGGTTCGGTGTTACGCGTCCATTTCAGTGGACTCGATCTGGCCCGTGTGCGTATCGCCACGCGCCCCGATGTGCTCTGGGAGACGGTCCTAAGCTTTCATCGACTACGCGACCGACGTGACGATACGGCGTTCGGAAAATGGCGTTCGGAAACACGCGGTAAGTTGAATGGCGAAACGCGACTGCTGGCACCTCTCGTTCCCACGCGCGGGTATTTTCCCGATTTCTTGACGCCACCTGAAGGTCACCTCGGGTTGGACGACGCGTTGTCCGCCCTGCGCGAGACGCCCGCCGCCCGGCTCCACGACGACCTCGCCCGGCTCTCGCTCGCCCGCCCGCTCCCGTCCTGGCTACGGGCCATGGGCGACGGCGACACCCGCCCGCTCGGCCGGCTCGCGGGCACCCTCCGGCACTACTACGAGGCGGCCGTCGCCCCCTACTGGCCGCGCGTCCAGGGCCGGATCGAGGCCGACCGGGCCGCCCGCGGCCGGGCCCTCCTGGACGGCGGCGCGGACCGGCTGCTCGCCTCGCTCCCGCCGATGATGCGCTGGCGGCCACCGGTCCTGGAGGCCGACTACCCGGTGGACCGTGACCTCCATCTCCGCGGCCGGGGGCTGCTGCTCCTGCCCTCGTACTTCTGCCGCCGGACGCCGGTCACCTACCGTGACCCGGACCTGACGCCCGTCCTGGTCTACCCCGTCGAGCATCAGGCGCTCAGGGCCGTGCCGCCTGCCCCGCCGGAGCGCTCGCTGGGCCGGCTCGTCGGCCAGACCCGCTCCGCGATCCTCCAGGGCATCGGCGTCGGCTGCACCACCAGCGAACTCGCCCGCCGCGTCGATGTCTCCCTGGCCTCCGCCAGCCAGCACGCGACCGTACTGCGCGACGCCGGTCTGCTGCTCACCCTCCGCCAGGGCAACGCCGTGCTGCACACGCTCACCCCGCTGGGCAGGGCCCTGCTGCGCGGTGCCCGCCCGGCGGAGGCGGAAGCGGCGGCGTACGAGCGGCTGGGGTGACGGGCGCGCCCCGCGGGCGGACAGCCGGACGGACGGGGCGCCCTCGGTACGGACGACAGACGGGGCGCCCTCGGTACGGGCGACAGGCGGGGCGCCCGGTACGGACGGGCGTCGGGCAGTACGCGCGGTCGGTGATCGGCGCAGTGGCCGGCGAACGGTGCGGTGGCCGGCCGACAACGGTCCGTACGAGGTCCGGCACAGTGACCGGTGCGGCGATCAGTACGGGCGGTCGCCCGCGATGGCGACCCGTTCGGCGATCCGGCGGTGCGGTGCGTAGTCGTTCACCGCGTAGTGCTGGGTGGCGCGGTTGTCCCAGAACGCGATGTCCCCGGCCTGCCACCGGAACCGCACCTGGAACTCCGGCACCTGTGCCTGCTGGAACAACAGCCGCAACAGCCGGTCACTCTCGGCCTCCGCCATCCCCACGATCCGGGTCGTGAACGAGGCATTGACGAACAGCATCCGCCGCCCGGTCTCCGGATGGCGCCGCACCACCGGATGTTCCACCGGCGGGAACTCCCCCTGAAATGGCGCCAGTTGGGCGGACGAGTAGAAGCGCGCGAAGCCCGGCAGATAGTCGTGCACGGCGCGCGCCCCGTCGATGCGCTCCTTGATATCCGGTGCCAGATTGTCGTATGCCACCGCCATATCGGCCCACATCGTGTCCCCGCCGGACGGCGGGACCTCGCGCAGCTGCAACACCGCGCCCAGTGCCGGGCGTTCGCGGAACGTCACATCCGTATGCCAGACATTCTCGAACGTGGGCACCCCGCCCGCCGACTTGTCGAAACGTACGATATCGTCCGCATCGCCGGCCGCCAGCAACGGATTGGTCTCCAGCTCACCCCAATTGCGCGCGAATTCGCGCTGCGCGCCGGACGTCAGATGCTGGCCGCGGAAGAACAGCACCTTCCACTCCAGCAGCGCCCGGTTCAGCTCTGCCCGCAGGGCCGCCGACACCGGACGGGACAGGTCGAGACCGCGGATTTCGGCCCCGAGGGTGGCGGCCTGCGGTACGACCTCGAACAGTTCGTACGGCCGGTCCTGCCAGTCGTCGGGGGTCCGGCGCAGGACGCGCGGGCCCTCGTACAGGCCGTCGGCGGGGATGCGGTACGGGCGGAGTACGGAGTCGGCGGGACCGGCGATGACTGTCAACTGGACCTCCGGGGAGAGAAGCGAGAAGAGAGAGGAGAGAGCGGGAAGGGTGCGGGAAGGGAGCGGAGAAGAAACCGGAGAAGAAACCGGAGAATCGCCCTACGCCGTCAGTCATCGATGCCGGTGCGCTCCACCCCCGCGACGATGTAGCGCTGGAGCAGCAGGAAGACCAGCACCAGCGGGGCGATCGAGACGGCCGCCGCGACGAACAGTTCGTGCAGATTGAGGCTCTGCGCGGTGGTGAACGTGGACAGTGCGACCTGGACCGTCCAGGACTCCTGGTCCTGGCCGATGACCAGCGGCCACAGGAACGCGTTCCAGGCGCCGATGAAGACGATCGTGCCGACCGCGGCGAAGACCGGCCGGGCGTTGGGGACGACGATGCGCCAGTACGTCCGCCAGTAGCCGAGCCCGTCCACCCGGGCCGCGTCCTCCAGCTCCTTGGGGAAGCCGAGGAAGTACTGCCGGAAGATGAAGCAGGCGAAGGCGCTGAACAGGGTCGGAATGACCAGACCGCGCAGCGTGGAGATCCAGCCGAGGGACGAGACCAGGACGAAGCTCGGTACGAAGGTGACCGCCGCCGGGACCATCAGGGTGCCCAGGACCGCGTAGAAGACGATGCCGGAGTGGCGGTAGGGGATCCGGGCCAGACCGTATCCGGCGAGCGAGGCGAGCAGGACCGTGCCGACGGTCGTGGCGACGGCGATCAGCGTGGAGTTGAGCAGCGCCCGGCCCATGGGGAGGTTCGGATCGCGGAAGACCTCGGTCAGATTCGACCACTGGAGGTCGTGCGGGAAGAACGTCCAGTCGGGCGCGGTGATGTCCTGCTCGGTGGCCAGCCCGTTGCGG
This sequence comes from Streptomyces sp. x-80, assembly GCF_046549095.1. Lineage (NCBI taxonomy): Bacteria > Bacillati > Actinomycetota > Actinomycetes > Kitasatosporales > Streptomycetaceae > Streptomyces > Streptomyces sp. x-80. The sequence goes on along the minus strand of NZ_JAJPWM010000007.1, from coordinate 167,603 downwards.
ACCAGGAGGTAGAAGGGGATCAGGAAGAGCAGCGCGAGGGCGATCAGAAGGACGATCCGCAGCGCGCGGCCGGCCCTGGCCAGCGCGTCGTGAGCGTCATGCATGGGCGGTCAGTCCTCCTTGCGGCCGAGGCCGAACCAGCGGGCCTGGGCGACGGTCGCCACGGCGATGATCAGCGCCAGGATCACCGCGCCCGCACTGCCGAGCCCGAGGTTCTGCTCCCGGCCGAGCGCGGTGTAGTAGAGGTAGACCAACGGCGGTCTGGCGTACGGCGGATAGCCGCGGGCGTCGCTCAGCAGGTTGTAGAACTCGTCGAACGCCTGAAACGCGTTGATGACCAGGAGCAGCACCACCGCGACGGAGGTGGCCCGCAGCTGGGGGAAGGTGAGGTGCCGGAAGACCTGCCAGCCGGGCCGGGCGCCGTCCACCGCCGCGGCCTCGTACAGCTGCGGGGAGATCCGCTGGAGTCCGGCCAGGAAGAGGATCATGTAGAAGCCCGCTTGCAGCCACAGCCGGACGGTCACGATCACCAGCCAGTACCAGGGCGGATGCGTCGTCGACAGCCAGGCGGTCTGATCCCCGCCGAACCAGCCCAGCACGGTGTTCGCGAGCCCGAACCGCACCCCGTTGAAGATCGACAGCTTCCAGATCAGCGAGGCGACGACATAGGAGCAGGCGGTCGGCAGGAAGAACACCGACCGGAAGAACGCCTGGGCGAACCGCAGCCGGTTGACCATCAGCGCCAGGCCGAGCGAGAGCGCGAAGGTCGCCGGCACGATGAAGACGGTGAACAGCAGGAACGTGCCCAGACTGCCGAGGAACGCGTCATCGCTCAGCATCGACGCGTAGTTGTCCAGCCCGACGAAATCGGTCGGGGTGACGGTGTTGTGCGCGTCGAAGAAGCTGAGATAGACGCTCCAGGCCAGCGGTACGTACGTGAACAGCCCCAGCCCGATCGCGAACGGGCCGACGAAGACCCAGAACCAGAGGTTGCGGCGCTGCGGCCCGAGCAGCCGGGCGCCGAACGAGGGCCCGGGGGCCGTAGCGGCCGGCCGGGGGGATGCCACGGCCCCGGCCCCGGCCCCTTCGGTCGTCCGTACGCTCATCTCTCCACGCTCACTTACTCACGCTCACTTATCCACGCTCACTTCTTCTTGACCCGCTGGAGCTCGGCGTTGACCTGGCGGATCACGGTCTTCAGCTCGCTCTCCGGATGCGCGCCGTCCTTGATGATGCGGCTCAGCGCGTCCTGATAGGCCGTACGGTCCGCGGTGGTCCACAGCAGCGGCTCGGCGTAGCCGTGCTCGGTCGCGAACCGGACCGCGTCCGCGGCCGGGCCCGTCCGGAGCTGTTCGGCCTTCTTGGCGAGCGAGATCCGGGCCGGGATGTGGAAGCCGTACGAGAGCGCGAAGTCCTGCTGGTAATCGGTGCGGTCCACCCACAGCCACTTCGCGTACGCCTTCGCCTCCGCCGTGCGCTTACCGCGCGCGCTGACCGCCACCCCGTACGCGCCCACCGGGACCGAGGGCCTGCCGCCCGCCCCGTCCTTCGGGAACGGCAGTACGCCGAAGTCGTCGCCGAGCGCCTTCTTGACCTGCGGCAGCGCCCACAGCCCGGACCACTGCATCGCGGTCAGCCCCTGGATGAAGGCGGACGGGTCCGACCAGTCGGTGGGGGCGCCCAGCAGCAGCGACCGGTCGGCGTACAGCCGGTGGATCTTGCCGAGCGCGCGGGCGGCGGCCGGATCGTCGAACCCGGCCTTGCCGTCGTCGCCGATCAGGCTCAGCCCGGCGGCGAAGAGAGGGGTGCCGCCGAGGACGCCGACCCCGCCGTCGTTCCCCAGGAACAGCCCCTTGACCTTCTTCGTGGTCAGCTTCCGCGCCGCGTCCACCAACTCGTCGAGTGACTGCGGCGGTTCGACACCGGCATCCTTGAGGAGGCTCTTGCGGTAGTAGAGCAGCTGCGTGTCGATGGCCTGCGGGATGCCCCAGATCTTGTCCTGCCAGATCTTCGGGGCGAGCACGGCCTGGTTGAAGTCGTCCTTGACGGGCTCGACCTCGGCGGTGAGATCGACGACCTGGCCGCCCCGGATCTGGTCCAGGAGCGGCCCGTTGACCTCGAAGACGTCCGGCCCGGAATCGGTCAGCAGCGCGGCGGCGGTCTGCCGGTCGTAGTCGCCGGGCCGCCACTGCACGGTGACCGCCGCCTTCCGGTAGGCGGCGGCGTACCGCTTTACGGCCTGCTCGGCGCCGGCCTCGCCGTACTGGTGGTACCACTGACTGATCGCTGGCCCCGAACCGCCGCCGCCCCGGCCGGTGTTCGATCCGCAGGCCGCCAGCACCCCGGTGAGCGCGATGCCACCGGAGACGGCGAGCAGCCGCCGCCTGCCGATGCCGTGGTCGGTACCCGTCATGGCCGGACGCCCCCTGTGCTCGTAGCTGAGTGGTGATCGACGATCGCCACGCGGTGCGGCGACCACTGTGCCGCACGAGCGTGAAGAACGCATTGCACCTTTACGAACCGGGTCGGCGCGTCGGATGTTCCACCTCAGGGGCCACGCCTGGTGTCTCGTGATCCTTTTTGCATCACTTCGAGTTATTTGCAACGAGTCTCTTGATGTCGGTCCGGACGAGGCGGACCTTGGCCAGGATCTCTTCGGCGGTGGCCGTCCAAGTGAACGGGTTGACGCCGGAGTTCCAGGTGCCGGTGTCATTGCGGACCCGCGTGATCAGGACGTCGGCGCCGGCGGAGGTGGAGCGGCGGATACTCCGCCAACTCGCTTGTCAACCCTGGGACGAGGGTGGTGGAAGCCGGCGGTGTCATCAGCGTCAGCGCAAATCACCCGCGCCCCTACCTGCGCGGGTACTTGCTCCTGGGCACCGCCGGAACGGTCACCTTCCTGTCCGGGCGGCCCGCGCTGGGCATATCGGGTCTTCCAGCGGTTCACGGTCGGCAGAGACACTCCGAGCAGCCCGACAAAACCCTTGCGGCGACTCCTATCGCCCGACCACAGGACAATCCGGGTCCGCGAGGCCACAACCACAGGAACACCCCGGTGTACGCCAACTCCCGGAATTCTGCCAACCGTTCCACGGAGAGATCCACCGCCGGCAGCAACGAGGCAGGGAGCGGGTTCCGGCGCGGATTCGGGGTCAGTGATCGCGCCGACGCGCATGACGCCGCCGATCGTCGCTGGTCTTTCGCGTTGGTCCACAGGCGAGTTGGCGAAGTATCTGAAGCGGGCCGAGGGCGTCGCCGTGTCCTGGCGCTACGTTGCGCGGGTCTGACGCGAGGAGAATCTCAAGCCGCACCGCAAGGACAAGAGGCCGGACCGTTCACCTGGACCGCAGCTGCTGAAGAGATCCTGATGAAGGTCCGACTTGTCCAGATGCAAACGGGATCACGAGACACTAGTGACGCGGGCGGCCCCGTGCGAACTGGCCATCTGTGACGGCGCGGTGGAAGGCGGTCCAGGCAGCCGGGGTGAGGATGAGCGCGGGACCGTCGAGATTTTTGGAGTCGCGGACGGCTACGGTTCCGGGGATGTCGGTGGCTACTTCGACGCACTCGTTCTCGTGGTCGCTGTAGCTGGACTTGCGGTAGGTGAAGTCGGACATGCTCACAGTTCCTTGCCCAGGTTGCTGATGAATGCTCGCGAATCGCTCTCGCTGAGCGCTTGCTGTGCGATTTTCTCGAACAGTTCACCGTGGTGGGAAGCCTCCTCTCCGCCTTCGATCCACAGCGGCGTACGGGGGATCTCGACGTAGACCACGTCCATCGCCCCGGGGTCCGCGAACGAGATCAGGCTGAAGCCGCAGCCCATGCCCAGCTGGGCTCCTGCGCTGAAGGGCAGCACCCGGATGCTGAGGTTCGGCCGCTGGGCCTCAGCGGCCAGATGCTCAAGCTGTTCACGCATCACGTCTGTCCCACCGACGAGGTTCCTGAGCACGGCTTCGTAGACGATGGCGTTCAGGCGGAGCGGCGGGTCATCGACCAGGCGCCGTTGGCGGGCCAACCTCGCAGTCACGAAGTGGTCGTCCGGGTTTAGCGCGCGAACGTAGCCGGAGGTTTGCAGCAACCCTGGGATGAAAGCGACCTGCCAGGTCTTGATGGCTCTGGCGGCGCTCTCCAGGATGGCGTACTCCTTCATCGGAGGGGAGAACGGTGCGTCGTTCCACCACCCCTTGGCCTTGCGGCGCTCGCGGTCGATCCGTGCCAGCTCCAGCAGACCGCCGACGACCGCAGGGTCGTCCACGTTGTACAGGTCGCACAAGGCCCGGATATCCGGATCGCGTACGGGAACCCAACCACCCTCCATCTTTGCGACCTTGGTTGTGGACGCGGTGAGCCTCTTGGCGGCCTGAGTCTGCGTCATGCCTGCTGCGGTCCGGAGCTGTGTGAGCTCCCGGCCCAGTCGGCGCCCCAGGACAGTTGAAGTGCTGTTTCCCTGCATCGATTGGCTTGCTGTCACGCGATCAGTGTGGTGGTGGGCGGACGAGGCATGCAAGCTCGTACGGAGGAATGCCTCCAAGAGGAATTGCAACGATCACCGATCCGCCACTACCGTCCGTAGGGAACTGATCGCGCAGCGACTCCAGTTGGCATGCTGATGCGCGCTGCCCAAATCCGGAGGTGGCCGACGATGATCGCCCCACAGGAACCGGCGGAAAAGACGGAAAGGGTCCTCCACGAGGACGTGCTCGACTACACCTCGCGCCCCAAGAGCGTCTCGCTTGCGCGCCACCGTGCCGCCCGCCTCGTCGGAGAGTGGGGAAAGGGTCAACTAGCCGACACGACATGCTTGTTGGTGTCCGAGCTGGCCACGAACGCCATCCGGCACGGCGCCGTACGCGGCCGGTTCTTTCGGGTTCGGCTCACCCTTACGGAGTCCGCGCTGCGGATCGCCGTGACCGACGCGCGCGGTGAACGCCTGCCTTGCGAGGGCGCGCCCGCACCGGACGACACGCACGGGCGCGGCCTGCTGCTGGTGCGTACGCTCTCGGCCCGTTGGGGCGTCAGCGTGCTCGCCGTCGGTAAGACGGTGTGGTGCGAACTGGATGTGACGGAGGACGGCGCCGTCCCCTCCTGAGCCACCGGACCGGGTACGCGAGTGCACATGGGTACGAGGATGGAAGCGGTCGGGGAACGGTGCGGGAAGCGGAGACCGTGGCCCGGCGGCCGGCCCCGGACAACCGTACGGGCCGGCCCGCCCCAGGCTCCCTTGCCGAATACCGGTTGCCGCATGCCGTACGCCCGGGTCTCGGGCGTACGGCACGCGTGTCAGGGGGCCGGGGCCACCGCCGGGCTATCGCCCGCAGCGGCCGAAGGCTTCGGGGCTTCCTGGATTGCCAGGGCTCTCAGGCTTTGCGGGACTCTCGGCGAGGGCGCCCCGGCCGCCGCTCACCGGGCTGCTGAGGCGTCCGGAGCCCGTACCTCTGCTACTGGTGCTACTGCCGCCACCGGAGCCACCGGAGCCACCGGCCGAATCGAGCCGGAAGCGGAGCCGGCAGATGACGGCGTCGGTGTTGCGGCGGACCGCATGGGCGACGACCGCGCCGCGCGGGTTCTGGAGCAGCCGCTGCCACAGGTGGGCCGGTTCGGCCTCCGGGATCAGGACGGTGACGCGGGTGGCGGGGCGGCGGCCCTTCAGATAGCTCACATAGGCGGCCACGGGACGGCCCACCGAGCGGGTGGTGGAGGGGAGTTCGAGCAGTTCGACGCCGGGGTTCCACAGTTCCCAGTCGCGGCGCAGCGCCTCGGCGGCCTGGCGGTCCTCGGGTGCGTCGTAGGTGACGGTGACGGCCACCACCTCGTCGCCCAGTGAGACCGCCGCGTTGAGAGCTTCGCAGGTCAGGCGGGAGAGGTGGGAGACGGGCACGATGACGAGGGAGCGGGCGCGGCGCGGCGCTTCGGGGATGCGGCCCAGGCCCAGGCTCTCGCCTATCCGGCCGTACGCGCGGTGCACGGCCTCGAAGGCGAGGACCAGGACCGGCAGCGCGATGACGATCAGCCAGGCGCCCTCGGTGAACTTGGTGGCGGTGACCACGACGGCCGAGACACCGGTGAGCAGGGCGCCGAAACCGTTCAGCGCGATTTTGCCGCGCCAGCCGGGGGAGCGCGCGCCGAGCCAGTGCCGCACCATGCCCACCTGGCAGATGGTGAAGCCGACGAAGACGCCGATCGCGAAGAGCGGGACGAGGGTGTTGACGTCACCGCCGGAGAAGACCAGCAGCGCGGCGGCGACGGCGGCCAGGGCCAGTACGCCGTGCCGGTGGACCTGGCGCTCCGCCTTCAGCCCGAAGACGTGCGGCAGGTAGTTGTCCCGGGCGAGCAGCCCCATCAGGACCGGCAGCCCGCCGAACGAGGTGTTGGCGGCCAGCGCCAGCAGCACCATCGTCGCGAACTGGACGACGTAGAAGGCCCAGTTGTGGCCGAGCGTGGCGTCCGCGAGCTGGGCGAGGACGGTGACGCCCTCGACCGGCTGGAGGTGGAAGCGGCCGATGAGGACCGACAGGCCGATCAGCATCACACCGAGCAGCGCGCCGAGCGCGATCTCGGTGCGCTGGGCGCGCTTGACGGCCGGGGTTCGGAAGGACGGCACCGCGTTGGCCACCGCCTCGACACCGGTCAGTGCCGAACAGCCGGACGCGAACGCCTTGAGGAGCAGCAGGGCGCCGACGGCGGTGGCGTTGTGGGAGACGACGGAGGCGTGGCCGTCGGCGGTGAGAGTGGAGACGGGCGCGTCCCGGCAGAGGCCGACGACGATCATCGTCAGGATCGAGCCGACGAAGACGGCGGTGGGCAGCAGGAACGCCTTCGCCGAGTCGACGATGCCGCGCAGGTTGATGGCGGTGACCAGGACGAGCACCGCCAGGCAGATCCAGAGGCGGTCGCCGTAGAGGGCGGGGAAGGCGGAGGTCAGGGCGGCCACCCCGGCCGTGACGGAGACCGCGACGTTGAGGACGTAGTCGAGGACGAGGGAGGCCGCGGCGACCAGCGCGGTGCGTCGGCCGAGATGGGTCTTGGCCACCGCGTACGAGCCGCCGCCGTCGGGGAACGCGGCGATCACCTGACGGTACGAGGCGACCAGGACCGCGAGCAGCGCGGCGATGGCGAGTGTCACGGGGAGGGTGAAGCCCAGGCCGTGGGCGCCCGCGGCGGCCAGGACCAGGACGATCGACTCGGGTCCGTACGCGACCGAGGCCATGGCATCGAGCGAGAGGGCGGCGAGGCCCTGGACGGCGGTGAGGCGATGCCGGGCGTCGGCCTCCGGGGCGCTGTCGTCGCCGGTGCCGTCACCGCTGCTGTCGGCGGTGTCGTGGTGGGGGGAGGAGGGCCGTCCGGGCCGGGCTCCGGTGGCGGTATTGGGGGGTTCCTCGGGCCGGCTTGCGGGCTGGGACACCATCGACATCTTTCGTCGTACCTCCGTGCGGCACCGTACGTGGAAAGGCCCGCCCCGGGGCTCCCGGCGCCCACGACGGCGGACGGCCGGGCCCGGTGACGGGGTGCGCCCAGCGTGCGGGGTACAGGACGGCCCGGCCGTGACCTTGGCGGGGCTTTGGCGGGTAACCAGGGGTTCTTCACGGGTTCTTGACGGGGACGACCGTGTCCTCCGGCGTGCGCGACGGCGCGTCAGGAGTGCATCAGGGGCGCGTCAAGGTTCCTGCACGCTGTATCAGTGCCGTATCAACGCCCCGGCCGCCCCGGGGACACCGCCCTAGCTTCGTCTCCATGGGACGACGACGAGACCTGGGCCCCGAGTTCACGGCGGATGGCGGGGGAGGCGAGGGTGACGGGGCCGGCGAGCGGCACGGGAACGGGGAGAGACGGGCGGGGGACATACGTGGTGCGGGTGCGGCGGGTGCTGCGAGCGCCGTGAACGCTGCGGGTGAGACGGGGATGACGGGTACGCCGGGTGTGCTGAGTGTGCCGGGCGGGACGAGTACGCACGGCGCGACGAGTGTGCCGAGTGCGATGAGCACGACCGGAGCGACGGGCGCGACGGATTCGACGGGAGGGGCCGGGCATGCGGGAGTGGACACCTGGTCGGCGATTCCACCACCGGTGCCCGGTGGTGCGGTTCATGACCGGACCTGGGCACCCGAACTCCGGGCCGCGGTCCGGTGCACAGCCGGGCTCTTCGCCCTCATGCTGCTGGTCGACCTCGCCAACCGGACCCTCGAACCGGGCCGCATCGCCTGCTGGACGGCCGTCGCGCTGGTGCTCTTCGCGATCCTCTACCCGCCACGGGTGACGGCCGGCGAACACTGGCTGGCCTCCCGCGGCCTGCTGCGCACCCGCCGGGTCCGTACCGATCTGCTCGTGCTCGTCCGCCGCAGTGACGGAATGGCGCCCCGCCTGATACTCCGCGACGCCCTGGGCGGCCGCGTCGAACTGGACCCCAAGGTCTTCACCGCGAACCCGTTGCTCTGGCACCACCTCGACCAGGGCGTACGCCGGTCCCGCGCCCGCGGCCTGCTCCGCTGCGGCGCGGCCCCGCTCCAGGCGCTGGCGGACCGGATCGACCGCGACGGCGCGCGGGCGGTGTTCGACGCGTCGGGGCTGTAGTCCGTCGTGTGGGGGCGGTGGGCGCCCGGCACGGATCGGACCAGGTCCTGTCGGATCGTGGCCCTGGGATCGTGAGGCTGTCAGAGCGTGGCGCTGACAAAACGTGCGCTGTCAGATCGAGTGCTGTCAGATCGTGTGCTGTCAGATCGTGGCGGGCCGGATGAAGTCGTAGTGGACATCGGTGAGTTGTTCCGAGGCGACCCACAGCCGTTCCGAGGTCGTGTCCTTCTTCGTCCACGGCGCGCGGAAGGACTGGGCCGGGGCGCCACGCAGTCCGTTGCGCGGGCCGATGAACGAGTCCGGCCTCATATGCGGGGCGGTCGCCGCACAGAGGGTGCCCAGCGCGCCGCCTTCCGGGGACTGGCCGATGACGCGGTTGCCCAGCCCGATGACGCGTTCGGCGGACCGGCGGCCCTCCATCCGCACACCGGCGGTCTGCAAGTTGGTGGTGGCGTAACCGGGGTGCGCGGCGGCCGCGACGACCTGGGAGCCGGCCGCCGCCAGTCGCCGGGACAGCTCGTGGACGAACAGCAGATTGGCGCTCTTCGACCGGCCGTACGCGATCCAGCGGCGGTACGAGTGCTCACTGTTGAGGTCGCCGAGATCGACGTCGGCGAGGGCGTGGAGTGTGCTGGAAACGCTGACGACGCGGGCCCCGGGGGTGGCGAGGAGCTTGGGGAGCAACAGTCCTGTCAGCGCGAAATGGCCGAGATGGTTGGTGCCGAACTGCATCTCGAAACCGTCGGCGGTCGTGCGGTACGGCAGCGCCATCACGCCTGCGTTGTTGATCAGCAGGTCGAGCCGGCTGCCGTCGAAGTCGTCGAGGGCGGCGGCGAAGTCCCGTACGGAGGACAGATCGGCCAGATCGAGGCGCCGGAACTCGACCTCGGCGGTGGGAACCTCGGTCCGCAGCCGCTCCAGGGCGGCGACACCGCGCGCCTCGTTGCGGCAGGCCAGCAGCACGCGGGCGCCACGGCGCGCCAGTTCGCGCGCGGTGACATAGCCGATGCCGCTGTTGGCGCCCGTGACGACCGCCGAACGGCCCGTCTGGTCGGGGATGTGGCTGGTGTTCCACCGGGTCACGCGTGCGCTCCTCCGTAGGGGAGTCCAGGGTACGCCTCAGGGGCAGCCCGATTCGGTCCGGTTCCGGAGATCGCCATCAGCCCGCCGGGCCCTTCGTCCGGCCTTCCGTCCGGCCTTCCGTCCGGCCTTCCGTCCGTCGTTCCGCTGGGCCCTTCGGCGGGGCTTCGGCGGGCCTTCCGGGGGTCTCCGCACTGACCCCCGGTGGGTTCTTCGCCTCGCCTCCTGGCGGCCGTCGGCCGGTGGTGTTACGGCGGCGAGTTCTCCGGCTGTGGGGCCTTCGGTTGTTCGGGTGCTCGGCTTTCGGCCGGTGGAGCGTCGACTGCCGGATCTTCGGCGAGCTGTTTGATGGCCGAGAGGCGCGTGTCCCAGTCGGCGGCGAGCCGGTCCATCCACCGGGCGGTGACCCCGAGCCGCGCCGGTATGACCCGGTATCGCGCCTCGCGGCCCGCCCGATGGCCGGCGACGAGTCCGGCCTGGTCGAGAACCCCCAGGTGTTTGACGATCGCCTGGCGGCTGACCGGCAGCTCCGTGGACAGGACCGTGGCGGTTGCCTCACCGTGTGCGGCGAGGGCGTCGAGTATCCGGCGGCGGGTCGGATCCGCCAGCGCGGACAGCACCTCCGCCACCGTGTCCCGGCCTTCGTCCCGGCCTTCGTCTCGGATCCGGCCCTGATTTCGGTCCTGGCCCTCGTTTCGGTCCTGGTCCTGGCCCTGGTTCCGCTTCGGGTCCGACGTCATGCCGCGAGTTGCTCCGCGTACCGCCGGATGTTGTCGACCTGGGCGGACCAGCCCTCGGAGTGGCTCTCGTACGAGGCTCCCGCGGCCGTCTCCGCCGGAATGTCGAGGTCGGCGAACCCGGTCTCCACCACGCGCAGCCGGGTCCCCTCGCCCTCCGGGGTGAGGGTGAACTCCACGAGGGTGGAGTTGCCCTCGACCGCCACCTCACCGGGGAACCCGCTCGCCCAGCGGTAGGAGAAGCGGTGCGGCGGCTCGACCGTCACGATCGTCGTCGGGAACTGGCGCCCCGCGCCGTGATCGAGATGCATGATGCCGCCCGGACGCAGGTCGACCGGGGTCGGCTCGCCCTGCCCGAACCACGAGCCGACGTGCTCCGGCTCCGTGAGCACCGCCCATACCCGCTCCACGGGCGCCGCGATGCTGATCTCGCGCTCGATGCGGTTCCTGCCCTGGCCACTCTCCGGAGCTGTGCTGTCGCCGGTGGTGGTGTTGTCGTTGGTGCTCATGGGATGAACCTCCCGCCGTTCTGCCGTCGTGATGCATATGTTCGTGCTACTCGATGGTTGCACGTTGGGGTGGATAGGTGCAACCGGTGGGTTGCGTGAGATGGCTGTGGGTGTGGCTGCCGACTGCCGACTGCCGACTGTGTGCATGGCCGTGTGCGGGAGGCGTGCGTCCCGTCTGTCTGCCCGTCCGTCCTCTCGTTCCTCACGTGGCCCCGGTGCCTCGTCGCCCCGTCGCCGCGTCGTCCCGGCATCGGGAGTCGGCCTGAAAGAGTCCAACGCCCGTGGCGCCGTGGGCTGTTCAGGTGGCATGGGCCGGGCCGCATGCAGGTCGTGGGGCGGCCCGAAAACGAGTGGCACAAGGCCGCGTGCTCCGCATAGCTTCTGCGCTCGTGACCGATGATCCGGTGCGTTCATCCAGCAGTTCGCCCGCGATATCCACGGAGCCGGCCGTGGTGGTCTCCGACGGGCGGACAGTGACGGCTGAGCGTGCGTCGGGGTCGTCCGGACCCGCCGAGACGTTGTTCTCCGGGACGTACGCGGCCGCATCCTCCAGTTTCGCCGCGGTGATGTTCCTGACCGGGCTCGCCGCGCTGGCCGTGGTTCCCACCTTGCCGACGGCCGCCCGGGACCTGGACGGGGTGGCGCTCTTCCCGCTGGTGGCGGGGTGCTTCGTGGCCGCGAGTCTGCTGGGCGGGGTACTGGGAGGCCATTGGGCGGACCGTTCCGGGGCGCACCGACCGCTGGCGGCGGGCATGGCGCTGGCGGTCGCCACCCTGCTGGTCTCGGCCGCCAGCACCTCGATCTGGCAACTGGCGGCCGGGCGCTTCCTGGACGGGCTGGCGGGCGGAATGGGCGCGGTGTCGATCAACGCCGCCATCGGCCAGGCATACCCCGACCGGCTGCGGGCACGTGCTCTGGCGCTGATGAGTGCCTGCTGGATCGTCCCGTCACTGGTCGGCCCTCCGCTGGCGGGGCTGGTGGCCGGATGGTGGTCCTGGCGCGCGGTGTTCTTCGGTCTGGCCGTTCTCACCCTGGTGCCGGCGCTCGTGGTGGTGGCCCTGCTGCGCGGCCGTTCCTGGCCGCCCGCACCCGCGCCCGCACCGTCGGCGGACCGGCCGCGGAGCCCCGCGCTGATGGTCGCGACCGCGGTGAGCGCGGGTGCGGCGTTGGGGCAGTACGGCGTCTCGGGCTGGGACACGCACCACCTGCTGTTCGTGGCGGGTGGGCTCGCTCTGCTGGTGGTGTTTGCACCACGGCTGCTGCCGCCGGGCACCTGGTGTGCCGGGCGCGGGCTGCCGGCCACGGTGCTGCTGCGCGGCCTGGGTTCAGGAGTGTTCTTCACGCTGGAGGCATTCGTGCCCCTGCTGCTCGTCACCGACCGGGGCGCGCCTCCGGTACTGATCGGCCTGGCCTTCACAGGTGCCGCCGTGGCCTGGGCCGCCGCCTCCTGGGCGCAGAGCCGTCTGCTGGAAAGCCGCCCCCGCCACCACCTGGTCGTGGCCGGTGCACTGGTGCTGGCGACGGCGGTCGCCCTCGCCGTGGCCGGGACGCTTCCCGCGATGCCCGCGTTCGTGGCGGCGTCGGCCTTGGTTGTCGCGGCCGTCGGCATGGGCATGTTCGCCCCTTCCCTCACCGTACTGTCGCTCTCCCACAGCCCGGCCGACCGCCAGGGCTATGCGAGCGGCGCGATGCAGACGGCCCAGAACCTGGGCCAGACAACGGTTCTGGGCCTCTCCTCCGCTCTGCTCAACGCCTGCCTGGGCGCAGGCTCCGCCGACTCCGCCGGCTACGCAGCCGCCTTCGGGCTGCTCCTCGCGCCGTGCCTCCTCGCCACCCTCCTCGCTGCCCGCACCCGCATCACATGAGCGAAACCACGAACCACGTCCCCGTAGGCATGCCGCCGCCCATCGATCGACGGGCTCCTGAATCGAGGGACTCCTGAAACCGACCGGCTCCTGAAACCGACCGGCTCCTGAAACCGACCGGCTTCTGAACCGACGGGCTGCTGAACAAGATCAGTAAGTGGTGGGGGTGTTCAGCGACCGGTTCTCGCTCCCGTACCGCGAGGGTGCCGTTTCGTACGGCCGGCGCCTTCTCCGTCCTAGGCCGCATCGACAGCAACCAGGCCCTCGCCACCAGCACGCTCCACCTCCTCCACCTCCTCTACCTCCTCTACCTCCTCCATCTCCTCCTTCGCTGTCCCCACCGTCTCCACCACACAGTCGGCCCCGACCATCCCGGCCACCCCGTCGACACCAGCCACTGTCCGGCCGGGGACCGCACCACTGCCATCGGTTCGCGCCTCGCGCGAGCCCGGATGGCCGTGGGCCCGGACGCGCTCCTCGCCCGCTTCCGCTTCGCACGGCCCGCCTGGCTGACGGGCAGCCTCCCGCCTGGGGCGACGAGTTCCCCGTCAAGCCGCCGCTCGCCCTCCTCCTCGACCGGTGATCCGGCGGCGGACCGGCACGCAGCCACGCAGTCGGCAGGGCCCGCGGACAGTCGGCGGAGCCCGCGGGATGTCAGCGCGGCCAGGCAAGGGCAGGGCGTATACGCCGCCGTACCCGAGCGGTTGCCGGCCGATGTCGCCCGGCAACCGCCCGGACGCACGCGCAGCCCCTACGTCCACGTCCACGCCCACCCCCACCCTTACGCCGGACGTCTACGCGGCCCCAGCCCCAGCCTCCGCCCCCGTCGTTGTCGCCGTTCCCGTCAGCCGTCGGGCCGCCAGCTCCGCGTACACCGCGGCCCCGTCTGCCAGCACCGCGTCGTCGAACTCGGCCAGTGGTGAATGGTTGTTGGGGCTGCGCCCGGGGTCGGCACCGGCGGGCGGGGCCCCGAGGGTGAGCATCGCGCCGGGGATCTCGTCCAGTACGCGGGAGAAGTCCTCCGAGCCGGGCAGCGGCTGCGGCAGCGCCCCGTAGCGTTCCTCGCCGAGCGCGTCGCGTACGACATCGGCCGCGAAGGCCGCTTCGGTATGGTCGTTGACGGTCACCGGGTACAGCTCGGCGAAGTCCGCGTCCACGCTCACCCCGAACGCCGTCGCGATACCGCGGCAGACCTCCACCGTGCCGTCCTTGACCAGGGCCTGTGCCTGCGGTGAGAAGCTGCGTACCGATGCCTCGAAGACCGCGGTCTCGGGAATGATGTTCTGCTGGGTGCCGGCGTGGAAGGTGCCCACCGTGAGGACCACTGGGTCGAAGATGTCGAAGGTACGGGTGATCCACGCCTGGAGGGCGCTGACCATCGCGCAGGCGGCTTGCACCGGGTCCTTGGCGCGATGCGGCATCGAACCGTGTCCGCCCTCGCCGCGTACGGTCACCCGCAGCACATTCGCGGCGGCCAGCGCCGGCCCGCCACGGGTGCCGAAGACACCGCTGGGCAGCCCCGCGGACATCACATGGATCGCGTACGCCGCGTCCGGCCGCCGTCCTGTCGCGTCCAGCAGCCCTTCGGCCAGCATGTGCCGCGCGCCGTCGAAGCCTTCCTCGCCGGGCTGGAACATGAACAGCACATCGCCCGCGAGCCGTTCGCGGTGCGCGGCGAGCAGTCTGGCGGCGCCGGTGAGCATCGTGGTGTGCAGATCGTGGCCGCAGGCGTGCATCCGGTCGGTGTCGGCCGCGAAGTCCAGACCGGTCCGCTCGGCGACCGGCAGCGCGTCCATGTCGCCGCGCAGCAGCACGGTCGGACCCGGCTGCCCACCGCGCAGTACCGCCGTCACCGAGCTGAGTCCCTCGCCGGTCCGCACTTCGAGCGGCAGACCGTCCAACTCGGCCAGCACCGCCTCCTGGGTACGGGGCAGATCCAGCCCGACCTCGGGAATGCGGTGCAGCGAGCGGCGCAGCCGTACGAGGTCGTCGGACATGGCGCGGGCGTCGTCACGCAGATTCAGTGGGTTCATCTCGTGCTCCTTGTCTGGTGCTCCTTGGCGGGAGGGGCGGGCGGGGAGGGAGAGGGGAGGGGCGGGTGATCGGGTGGATGGGCGAGTGGTTGACGGAGGGGCTGGGGTGGGGCTGAGGAGAGGATGCCCAGGCTTCGGGCCGTCTGCGCCTGATTCGGCCCGGACTTGCCCCGGGCATGTGAGGCAGGGAGCTCTCAGGGTTCGGCTCGGTACCTGAGGGGAGGACGGGAGCGAAGGGGAAGAGGCGAGTGAGGGGACGGGGGGGACGGGGCCTGAGGTCCGTGCGACCCGCGAGGCGGGTTGCCGGGGGAGTCCCGCCGTCATTCACCGGCCTGCGGTGCAGGGGCGGCACTCCGGGGCAGCCCGGCGGCCCGTCCGCGCAGCAGGAGGTTCTGCGTCCCCAGGCCGATCGCCAGGCAGGCGTACAGCGACGCGGTGCCCAGTAGCCCGGCCCCGGCCGCGTGGTCGATCCACAGACTCAGCCCGATGTGCACCCCCACCGAAACCAGCCAGAGCCCGGTGGTGGCCGCTGTCCCCTTGCGCAGCACCTGGTCCTGGGGGCCGCGCCACATCCGTACGGTCCGTGCCCTGGCCACGCCGAAGCCCGCCGCGACGGCCAGGCTCACCACCAGGAGGATCACGGGCAGCGTGGTCAGCGCGTGGTACTTGAGGACCGAGGCGATGCCGAACGAGATCCCCAAGACACCCAGGGCGCCGAGGAGGGCCGGGACGATCAGCGAGCCGATGCGCCGCACCGGGCGGGTGCGCAGCTGCTGTCGTACGACCGGACCGACGACCACCACGGCTATGACGAGGGCAGCCCCGCCCCCGTTGTTCGTGCTGTGCACGAGCCAACTCCCCTTTGTGGCACCGCTTGCGCGCGGAGCCGTAATGCCCAGCACCATGGCGGCCACGGCCAGGCCGTGTGGCACCGCTTATGCGCGGAGCCGTACCGCCCATGGTGGGCGAACACCTACGGGGGCCCCGTACCGGATGTCGGTCCGTACGGCCCCTCCGCCGACAGCGTGATCCCCGCGATCCCGGTCGCGTGGCGGTTCTCGGCCGGCGTGCGGGCGAACCCGTACGGGGGTGGGCAGCAGGGCGGGACGGAGCAGCGCGACGGGAGACGGAGCGGCGCGGTGGGGCGCTCGGCTCGTCGTGCCGCAGTCATCGGCCGCCAAGTGCTGGGCCGACGAGAACCGCCGGTCCCGGATGCCCGAGGACCCGCCCTTCGTAAGATCACCCGGTGCCTCCTGACATATCCCTGATCACTCTCGCCTTGCTCTGCATGGCCGCCCTCGCGGCGGGCTGG
Organism: Streptomyces sp. x-80; assembly: GCF_046549095.1. Taxonomy (NCBI): domain Bacteria; kingdom Bacillati; phylum Actinomycetota; class Actinomycetes; order Kitasatosporales; family Streptomycetaceae; genus Streptomyces; species Streptomyces sp. x-80. Next base: position 151,499 of record NZ_JAJPWM010000007.1, on the reverse strand, counting down.
ATCGATGCCGTCGTGGGTGGCGGCGGACTGCTGCTGCTTCCCGCGCTGCTGGTCGGACTCCCGCACACGCCCGCCGCGTACATCCTCGGTACCAACAAATCGACCGCCATCGTCGGCACCGCCGCGGCCGCCGTCACCTATGTCCGCAAGGCTCCGATCGATGTACGGAACGGGCTGCGCATCGGTCTGGCCGCGCTCGGCGGATCGCTGGCCGGGGCGTTCTTCGCGGCCGGGATCAACAGCGAGGTGCTGCGCCCGCTGATCATGGCCGTACTCCTCGCGGTGCTCGCCTTCATCCTCTTCCGCCCCTCCTTCGGGACCGCGCCCGCCCTCTCGGGCCCGGTCTCCCGGCAGCGGGTGCTGGCGGCGATCCTCATCGCCGGCCTGGGCATCGGCTTCTACGACGGTCTGATCGGGCCGGGGACCGGCGCCTTCCTCGTGATCGCGCTCACCGCCGTCCTGCACATGGACCTGGTCACCTCCTCCGCCACCGCCAAGGTCGTCAATACGTGTACCAACGCCGGGGCCCTGGTGATGTTCGGAATCCAGGGCACGGTGCTCTGGCAACTCGGCGCACTGCTGGCCGTGTTCAACCTCGTGGGCAGCCTGGTGGGAGCCCGGATGGCACTCAAGCGCGGCGCCGGGTTCGTACGGGGCGTGCTGGTGGTCGTGGTCGTCGCGCTGCTGTGCAAGCTGGGCTTCGACCAGTGGATCGCGACCTGAGCCCGGTCCGGCCTCCCGGTCCGGCCTCCCGGTCCGGTTCTGGCTCCGTCCTGTTCCGCCCCCTTCTCCCGCTACCCCGCTACTCCCGCGCTTCCCCGCCAACCCGCCACCGTGGCGCCCCTATTGCTCCCGATTCCCCAGATTCCCCAGATTCCCCGGGGTCTCCGTCACCTCGCGAAAGCGGCAGCGATACATCCGTGCCAGGTCCCTCATCGCGGGTATCAGCGCTGCCACCCGGGCGGTCAGCCGGTAGGCCGTCGGCAGCTTCTCCCACCCCGGTATCTCCAGGGCGCTGATGTTCTCGACGATCTCCAGCCCGGGGCTCAGCCGCGCCACCCCCGCCGTGCCCGTGCCCCAGTGCAGCGTCGCGCCGGTCTTCACGATGACGCGGTCGTGCCGCAGTGTCCGGATGGCTTGCGGACCGAGCGCGTCGAAGGCGAGCTCTCCGCTCGGTACATGGGCCATCAGCCGCCGTAGCAGCGCCGTGCCGTCCTCCTCGGTCAGATACATCAGCAGCCCCTCGGCCACGATGATCGTCGGCCGGTCCGACGGCAGCCGCGCCGTCCACGCGGGGTCGGTGACGGACGACGGGATGGTCGTGTACCCCGCGCGCTCCGGATACAGCTCCCGGCGCAGCGCTATGACCTCCGGGTAGTCGACGTCGTACCACCGCACCCCCGGGCCCGGGGCCAGGCGGTAGACGCGGGTGTCGAGGCCGCAGCCCAGATGCACCACCGTGGCGTATTCGTGCGCAGCGAGGAAGCGCGCCGTCCAGACGTCCAACTGCCGTGCGCGCAGGGCGACCGCGGCCGACTTGCCGGCGCCCAGCCGTATCTTCCCGAAGTCGTAGTCGAGCCGACGGACGGCGTCGACGGCCATGGGGTCGTCGAGTATCGGGTTCTTGGAGCGGCTGTCCACCGCCCGGCCGTAGAGCGTGGCGAGAAGGGTTTCCTTCTCCTCGGTCAGGTGCACCTTCAGCCGCGTCTTCGGATTCGGACTGGTCATATCTTCGAGAGTACGGAACATTCAGAAAAATGTGAAGGCTTTGCTGGGCTGGGCCGTGCGAGTGGTGGACGGGAGTGGACGGAAGGTGCGTGCTCAGCCGCGGGTGGCTGTGGTGATCTCTGAGTCCTGCGCCCGGTCCGGCACCTTCGTGACCGCCGTCAGCAGTACCGCAGAGTCTTCGACGGCGTGCAGTGCGTGCCGCTCGTGCGGGATCGCGGTGATCTGGCCGGCGAACAGCTCGTGGTTGCCGCTGGGTGCGGTCAGCCGGACCCGGCCGTACAGGACCTGGAGGCTCGCGGCCGGGGGCGCGTTGTGCTCGTCCAGCGAGGAACCCGTGGTCAGCGCGATAACGGTCTGCCGCAGTGGACCGTCATGCAGGAAGAGGTGTGCGCTGCGCCCGTGTGCGGAGGCCCTGGCGTCGTCGATCTGCTGGCGGGCGAGGGTGTTCAGGTTGTCCATGAACGGGCCTTTCGGGTGCGGACCGGCGGCGGGGACCCTTTTCCATCCTTGCCGGTGCCCTGGTGGGCGCAACCGGGACGTCCGGGGGTGAACCGGGCTGTTCGACGGTGACCGGCCCGTCCGGGTGCATGCCCGTACGGGTCGGCCTCGTCGCGGTCGGGGTGATCGCCGCCGTCCGTACGATGCGAGCGATCCCCGCGGCACGGGTGATCCGTGCGCCGTCCCGCTTCCGTTCCCGTTCCCGCTTCTGTTCGCGACCCTGACTCCGCTCCCGCTCCCGCTCCCGCCCCCGACTTCGCCCCCGACCCCGACCCCGACCCCGCACCCGCGCCTGCCCGGCTCCTCCTTGTGTCCCTGCCGGCTTCTGGCTGTCGGCTCAACCCCAGCCGTTTTCCCGCCCTTTCCCGCCCTTTCCCGTACGTCTCCTCCTGCGAAGGGTGCGCAACCGTGGCCGACCCCACCGCCCAGAATGACCCGTCGGACCCGTCGGACCCGTCGGACCCGTCGGACCCGTCGGACCCGTCGGACCCGTCGGACCCGTCGGACCCGTCGGCCTCATTCGTATCCGCCGTGCCATCCGCGTCCTTCCCGTCATTGGCGTCATTCGCGCCGCCCCGCTCGTACGCGTCGGCGGGTGGCGTGCCCGAATCGCCCGACCGGGCCGGGCGGCCGGCCCGCTTCCCGGCCGTCATGACGACCACCGGCAGTGGGTGGAAGGCCAAGTGGCCGGCACGCGACGCGATCGAAGGCAGGCTCGCGGCCGGTGCGCAGATCAGTGTGATCAGTGCCCCGCTGACCTCGGTGTTCCGCTGGGAGGACGCTGTCGAGGCCACCGGGGAGTGGCGGGTGCTGTGCACAACGGCGGCCGCACCGTACGCGGCGTTGGAGGCGCGCCTCCTCGCGGCGCACGATGGTGGGACTCCCGAGATCGCCGCCACCCCGATCACCTGCGGCGATGCCGGATACCTGGCCTGGATCGCCGAGGAGGCGAGCTGACGTGCGGCGGGGAAGGGGGCAAGCGGCCGCGGTGGCGCTCGGTCTGGCGCTGTGCCTCATGGCCGCGTCCGTGAGCCGCGCCGCCGATGCGGCCACCGTCCACCCCCACCGGCCCCGCGCCGCCTCCCTCTCCACCCACGCCTCTGCTTCCACACCCGCACCCGCCCCCACGCTCACCCCCGCCGCCGACCCTGACCCTCACCCCGACCCTCACCCCGACTCCCCTTGGACCGCCGACGACGCCGCCGCCTACTGGACGGCCCGGCGGATGGCCGACGCAGCCCCGCCCCCGCGTCGCCCCGACCGCCCCGCGGGAAACCCCCAACCCTCCTCCACCGCCCGCCACTTCGATGGCATTCCGTCCGTCGGCGTACTGTTCTCCGTCGGCCGGGACACACGGGCGCACCACTGCACGGCCAGCGTCGTCCACAGCCCGCACCACAATCTGATCCTCACCGCCGGGCACTGCAATCCGGGGTCGCACGCCGCCTTCGTCCCCCAGTACGCGTCCGGGGCGGCCACCCAGCCGTACGGGGTCTGGGCGATCGGGGAGACCTTCGCGCATCCTGGCCGCGGTACCACCGGCGCCGCCGCCGACCTGGACTTCGCGTTCGCCACCGTCGCGCCGGACCAGGACGGCCGCCTGATCGAGGCGGTCACCGGCGGCAACGTCCTCGGCCCCACGCCCGGTTACACCAACCAGGTCACGGTCATCGGCTATCCCACCGTCCGCAACGACCCGCAGGACCGGGCCGTACGCTGCGACACCCGCACCACCCGGCTGCCCGGAACCCGTCAACTGCGCATGGAATGCGGCGGGTTCCACGGCGGGACCTCCGGGAGCCCCTGGCTGACCCGCTTCGACGAGCGGACCAGGACCGGCTGCGTCATCGGCATCATCGGCGGCCTCAACGGCGGCGGACCGCCCGGTCCGGGCAGTGACCGGATTTCCTACAGTCCGTACTTCGGAACGGAGACTCTGGACCTCTACTCCCGCGCGTCCCAGGCGCGATGACCCTCCGCGGGCCGCCCGCGGACCATCCGCCCGACCGCCGACCGCCGACCGCCGACCGCCGACCGCCGACCGCCGACCGCCGACCGCCGACCGCCGACCGCCGGAAGACCGGATGCGCACTCGGGCGCGCCACGTCGACGCGGTCCACCGCGGACGTACGGCCTCCTCGTCGCCCGATCTATCGTCGGCGGACGGAACAACGGAACATGCGCCCTGGCGCGGAGGAGTAGGGATGAACGCTTCAGGTCTGTCGGAGGCGCGGCTCGGGCGGCTGCGCGAGGTGCTGGCCGGGCATGTCGCACGGGGCGAAGTGCCGGGCCTGGTCGCCCTGGTGGCCCGGCGCGGGGAGGTGCACAGGGAGGCGATCGGCACGACCGAGGCCGAGGGCGGCGGCGGTCCGATGCGCGGCGACGCGATCTTCCGTATCGCCTCGGTCTCCAAACCGGTCACGGCCGCGGCGGCGATGATCCTGGTGGAGGAGTGCCGGCTGCGGCTGGACGACCCGGTGGACGAGCTGCTCCCCGAACTGGCCGACCGCAAGGTCCTGCGGCGGCCCGACGGGCCACTTGACGACACGGTTCCGGCGCACCGGCCGATCACCTTGCGCGATCTGCTGACCTTCCGGATGGGTTTCGGTGCGGTGCTGGCGCCGCCCGGGACGTACCCGATCCAGCGGGCCATGGACGAGGCCGGGCTCACCCCGGGCCCGGAGGCCGTACCGGTCGGGCCCGATGAGTGGCTGGCACGCCTCGGCGACCTGCCGCTGGTCCACCAGCCGGGGGAGAAGTGGATGTACCACACCGGCTCCGACGTCCTGGGCGTGCTCATGGCCCGCGCCACCGGGCGGCCGTTGGCGGAGCTCCTGAAGGAGTGCCTCTTCGAGCCGCTCGGTATGGCGGACACCGGGTTCCATCTCCCCGCCGACAAGCTGGACCGGCTGCCCGCCGCCTACCGGCCCGACCCCGGGACGGGAAAACTCGTGCGCGTCGACGACCTCCGCCGTACCAGGTGGGCACGGCCGCCCGCCTTCCCGTCCGCGGGCGGGGGACTGGTCTCGACCGCCGATGATCTGCTGGCCTTCTGCACGATGCTGCTGAACAAGGGCCGGTACGGCGCGGAACGCATCCTGTCCAGGCCGTCGGTCGAGGTGATGACCACCGACCAGCTCACCGAGGAGCAGAAGGCGGAGAACGCCGTGTTCTTCGGCGGCAACAGCGGCTGGGGGTTCGGCGTCAACGTCGTCACCGGGCGGAACGAACTCGCCGCCGTACCCGGACGGTTCGGCTGGAACGGCGGCTCGGGTACCTCCGTCTATATCGACCCGGCAGAAGGACTGATCGGGATTCTGCTGACCCAACGGGCGATGACCGCCCCGATGCCACCCGCCCTGTTCCGCGATTTCTGGACCGGCGCCTACCAGGCCATCGACGACTGAGCGGCACCGGACCCGTGGGGTGGCGGGCCGCACCGGGGTCCCCGGGCCCCGCGTACGCCAGGCCCCGCGTACGCCAGGCCCCGCGTACGCGCGCGGGTCCGGCCGGCGGAGGCGCTAGCGCAGTGCCTCCGTCAGCCCCTGCTCGCGCGGTCCGAGGAAGTGCGGATCGGGCCGCAGCAGTGCTTCCGTCGCCGCCTTGCCCGCCGCGAAGATCTCCCGTACGCCGCCGTACGCCCAGGTCACATCGTGGTGGGCGGCGACCCCGACCCCGTACGACTCGATACCGGCCGCCGCGCACAGCGACAGTGCGCGCCGGATGTGGAAGCCCTGGCTGACCAGCACCGCCTTGTCCACGCCGAAGACGCGGTGTGCGCGGCTGCACGAGTCCCAGGTGTCGAAGCCCGCATGATCGCTGACGATCCGCCCGGCCGGGATGCCGTGGCGCAGCAGATAGCCGCGCATCGCGGCCGGTTCGTCGTAGTCGCGGCGGCTGTTGTCACCGGTGACCAGGATGGCCCGCACCGTGCCGCGCTCGTACAGTTCGGCGGCCGCGTCCAGCCGGTGGGCGAGATACGGCGACGGCTCGCCGTCCCGCAGGCCCGCGCCGAAGACGACGGCGACCGGCGCGGCGGGCACATCCGCGACCGTACGGACGCGCGGCCCCGCCGAGGCGTTCAACCACGTCGCGGGCGCCAGGGCGAGCACGCTCAGCACCACGACGGCCTGGTACGTACGGCGCCACCCCCGACGGGTCCGGGGCAGCCGTAGCCGCCGGTCGGATCCCCGCCCCGGCTCCGGCACCGGTCGCGGTCCCAGCCCTGGCATCTGCGCTCCTCACATCCGTACATCCATACATCCGTACCGGCGGATCCGTGCCCCAGCGGTGCCCGGTCCGCTCCGGATCCATGATCGATCTCGTCGGCTGCGACGCCCGACGGCGGGTGCCTGGTTGCGGAGGGAAGAGAACATCATTAACCAGAGCTTTACGGAACGGAAGGAAGGTCGCGAGCCGGGACGCCCGCGGAAACGCGAGCCGGAACGGCCCCTGAAGGGAAGGGAGAGGAACCTCCGCCCATGATCACCGAGCCCGAGCCCGAGCCTCATGCCGATGCCGATGCCGATGCCGATGCCGGTCCCGGTCCCGGTCCCGAGCCCGACACCGTCCGCCTGCCGTTCTTCGTCTACGGCACGCTGCGCCCCGGCGAGGCCAACTACGGCTGGGCGCTGCGCGGCAGGACCGGCACCGAGGAACCGGCGCGGATCGGCGGTGCGTCGCTCTACGACGGTCCCGGATACCCGTACGCCGTCGCCGGGCCGGCCGACGCCGTGGTGTACGGCGATCTGGTCCTGCCGCGCGCCGCCGACTACGACGAGGTGTGCGCGGCGCTGGACCGGCTGGAGGGCTGCGCACCCGGCGACCCGGGGAGCGTCTACGAGCGGGTGGCCACCGAGGCCGGGTGTCCGGACGGCAGGACCGTACGAGCCTGGGTCTACCTGGCGGCCGAACCGCTCGCCGCCCGGCTGCGTGCCACCGGCACCCCTGTCGAAGGCGGCGACTGGCGGCGCGCCACGGCGGAGCGGCGCGCCCGCCGCCCGGCCGGACCCGGTGCCGCCGCGGCCCCCGACCGCACCCCCGCTAACCTGAACGACTACTTCCGCACGGATCAATGACGCACCGCACGGACCAAAGACGCACCGGCCGGTCCCGGACCGGCTGAACCCCGTACCGCCCCCCGCAAGCCGACGACTCCCCACCACGGCAAGAACCCGTACCGCGAGAACAAGAACCCGTACCGCAAGAACCCGTACCGCAGAACAGGTGTGACCCGCGTGCCTTCCACCCCCGCTCCCTCCTCCGCCGGCGCTGCCGGGCCCCCGCTGCCCAAGGCGGAGCTGCATCTCCATATCGAGGGCACTCTGGAGCCCGAACTGGCGTTCGTGCTGGCCGAGCGCAACGGTGTCAAGCTGCCGTACGCCACCCAGGACGAGCTGCGCCGGGCCTACTCCTTCGCCGACCTCCAGTCCTTCCTGAACCTCTACTACGCCCTGATGGCCGTGCTGCGCACGGAGGACGACTTCGCCGACCTGGCGGACGCCTACCTCGCCCGCGCCGAGGCGCAGGGCGTCCGGCACGCCGAGATCTTCTTCGACCCGCAGGCGCACACCGCGCGCGGTGTGCCGATCGGCACGGTCGTCCGGGGGCTGGCCCGCGCGCTGGACGGGGCCCAGGAGACCTACGGCATCAGCACCCGCCTGATCATGTGTTTCCTGCGCGACGAGAGCGCCGAATCGGCCCTGGCGACCTTTGAGGCGGCCCGCCCGTACCTCGACCGGATCACGGCCGTCGGCCTGGACTCGGCGGAGGTCGGGCACCCGCCGTCGAAGTTCAAGGAGGTCTACGCGCTGGCGCGGGAGGCCGGGCTCAAGTGTGTGGCGCACGCGGGGGAGGAGGGGCCCCCGGCGTATGTGTGGGAGGCCCTGGACGTCCTCGGCGTGGACCGGATCGACCACGGCGTGCGCTCCATGGAGGACGAGCGGCTGGTGGCCCGCCTGGCGGCGGACCAGGTGCCGCTGACGCTCTGCCCGCTCTCGAACGTCCGGCTCCGGGTGATCGACGACCTCGCCGCCCATCCGCTGCCCGCGATGCTGGACGCCGGACTGCTGGTCACCGTCAACTCCGACGATCCGGCCTACTTCGGCGGCTACGCGGACGACAACTTCACCGCCGTACGCGATGCCCTCGGCCTCGACGAGGAGACCCTGCGCACCCTCGCCCGCAACTCCTTCCGCGCCGCCTTCCTGGACGAGGCGACGCGCGCGAAGTACCTCGCGGAAGTGGACGCCCACTAGCTGCCGGGGCTTTTGGCCGACGCGGCGAGCGTGCGTGCTGGGCGGCGCGACGGGGCAAAGCCTGCCGGGAGGGGCACTGCCCCTGGTCCCCCTGTGGTGGGGGCGTGCCGCCGCCGGTTCCGCGCGGCGGTACGCCCCCACCCCGGACGCCACCCCTGGTGGCCGCCGCCGCCCCGTTACCGCGGCCCCGCCCCGGTCGGCCGGCTGCCCCCGGCGCGTACCCCATCCGGCCCCGAACCGCCGGGGCGGTTACCGTCGCGGTATGACGGGCACACCACCGACCAACGGCCGGGACGCGGGAGCCACCGGCGGCGGCGCCGACGCGCCCGCCTCCGTGCTCCCCGGCGCCGCCCCCGGCTACGCCCCCACCACCCCCGGATACGCCGCCGCCGACGCCGAGCGCTGGGTCTCCGAGCCCGACAAGCGGCCGGGACGTACCGCCTTCCAGCGCGACCGTGCGCGGGTGCTGCACTCCGCCGCGCTGCGCCGCCTCGCCGGCAAGACCCAGGTCGTCACCCCGGGCACGCTCACCCATGCCTGGGACGCCAGCCCGCGTACCCGCCTGACCCACTCGCTGGAGTGCGCCCAGGTCGGCCGCGAGCTCGGCGCCGCCCTCGGCTGCGACCCGGACCTCGTCGAGACCGCCTGTCTCGCGCACGACCTCGGCCACCCGCCCTTCGGACACAACGGAGAGCAGGCGCTCAACGAAGTCGCCGCGGCCTGCGGCGGCTTCGAGGGCAACGCCCAGTCGCTGCGGCTGCTGGCCCGGCTGGAGCCCAAGCGGTTCCGCCCCGCCCCGGACGGTGCGGCGGTCAGCGTCGGCCTCAACCTCACCCGCGCCGCCCTCGACGCCGCCACCAAGTACCCGTGGCCCCGGGGCGGGCACCCCACCGACCTCGCCTCCCCGAAATTCGGGGTGTACGAGGACGACCTGCCGGTCTTCCACTGGCTGCGGCAGGGCGCGCCCGCCGCCGCGCGCAGCTTCGAGGCGCAGGTCATGGACTGGTCCGACGACGTGGCGTACTCGGTGCACGACGTCGAGGACGGGCTGCACGCCGGACACCTCGACCCGAACTGCCTGCTCGCCGACGCCGAGCGGGCCGAGATCTTCGCCGTCGCCGGTGCGACCTACGCGCCCGGCGCGGACCCCGACGAGCTGGCCGCGGCGCTGGACCGCCTCCTGGACCAGGAGTGGTGGCCGCACGGCTACGACGGTTCGGCGCTCGCCCAGGCCCGTCTCAAGGACGCCACCAGCCAGCTGATCGGCCGTTTCTGTCTGGCCGCCGAGACCGCGACCCGGGCCGCGTGGGGGACCGGACGGCTCACCCGCTACGGCGCCGAGCTGGTGGTTCCGGACGAAACACGGCTGGAATGCGCCGTCCTGAAAGCCGTCGCCGACCGGTACGTGATGCAGCGGCCGGACCAGGAGGCGCTCCGGGCGGACCAGCGGATCGTGATCGCCGAACTGGCCGAGGCGCTGCTCACCCGCGCCCCCGACGGCCTTGATCCGCAGTTCCGTTCGCTGTTCGACGCGGCCGCCGACGACACCGCCCGGATGCGGGCCGTCATCGATCAGATCGCGGCCCTCACCGACGCCTCGGCCCGTTCCCTGCACGCACGCCTCACCCGACCCCCGGGTAACGCGCGGGACAACCCAGGGTGACCCTGGAGGGGAAGCCCCCTTCCCCCCTCCCGCTCCGTGCGGGACGCTCGGACCCGACCGTTTCGAACGGGGGGACCACGAGCACACCAGCGGGCGGGGGACACGGGGCACAACCGGGGGACCGAGGACGTTCACGGACGCGGACGCAGGCGCCGCAACGAGGAGGAAGCAAGTGGTCGACGCACACCGGACGTTCGTCATCGTCGGGGGTGGCCTGGCCGGCGCAAAGGCCGCCGAGACCCTCCGCTCCGAGGGCTTCACCGGCAGGGTGATCCTCATCTGTGACGAGCGCGACCACCCGTACGAGCGCCCGCCGCTCTCCAAGGGGTACCTGCTCGGCAAGGAGGAGCGCGACACCGTCTTCGTCCACGAACCCGCCTGGTACGCCCAGGCCCAGATCGAGCTGCATCTCGGCCAGCCCGCCGTCCACCTGGACCCCGCGGCGAAGACCGTCCGCCTCGGCGACGGCACCCTGATCGCCTACGACAAGCTGCTGCTGGCCACCGGTGCCGAACCGCGCCGACTGGACATCCCCGGTACCGGCCTGGCCGGCGTCCACCACCTGCGCCGCCTCGCGCACGCCGAGCGGCTGCGCGGCGTGCTGGCCTCGCTCGGCCGCGACAACGGCCACCTCGTCATCGCGGGCGCCGGCTGGATCGGCCTGGAGGTCGCCGCCGCGGCCCGCTCGTACGGTGCCGAGGTGACCGTCGTGGAGGCCGCGCCGACGCCGCTGTACGGCGTCCTGGGCCCCGAACTGGGCGGTCTCTTCGCCGACCTGCACCGTGAACACGGCGTCCGTTTCCACTTCGGCGCCCGCTTCACCGAGATCATCGGGCAGGACGGCATGGTGCTGGCCGTGCGCACCGACGACGGTGAGGAGCACCTCGCCCACGACGTGCTCGCCGCGATCGGCGCCGCGCCCCGCACCGCCCTCGCCGAACAGGCCGGGCTGGCGCTGGCCGGCCCCGAAACCGGTGGCGGGATCGCCGTCGACGCCGCGCTGCGCACCTCCGACCCGTACATCTACGCCGCCGGCGATGTCGCCGCCGCGGACCATCCGCTGCTCGACACCCGCCTGCGCGTCGAGCACTGGGCCAACGCCCTCAACGGCGGCCCGGCCGCCGCGCGCGCCATGCTCGGCCAGGAGATCGGCTACGACCGCATCCCGTACTTCTTCTCCGACCAGTACGACGTCGGCATGGAGTACTCCGGCTACGCACCGCCCGGCTCCTACGACCAGGTGGTGTGCCGCGGTGACGTCGGCAAACGGGAGTTCATCGCCTTCTGGCTCAGCGAGGGCCGGCTGCTCGCCGGGATGAACGTCAACGTCTGGGACGTCGCCGAGCCGGTCCAGCAGCTGATCCGCGCCGGGCTGCCGCTGGACCCGGAGGCGCTGGCCGATCCGGAGGTTCCGCTGGAGTCGCTGCTCCCGTAGCGTGCGGCCATGAGCCCTCGCCCCACCGGCCCCGCCGGTCCTGCCCGCCCCACCGGCCCCGCGGGACCGGACCCGGACGTCCCGGCCGTCACCCTCGATGACGTCCGGGACGCCGCCCGGCGGCTGGCCGGGGTGGCACACCGGACGCCGGTGCTGCGCTCCCGGACCGTCGACGCGCTGGTGGGCGCCGAGGTCTTCCTCAAGTGCGAGAACTTCCAGCGCGTCGGCGCCTTCAAGTTCCGCGGCGCCTACAACGCCGTTTCGCGGCTGTCGGCCGGACAGCTGCGCCGCGGGGTCGTCGCGTACTCCTCGGGCAACCACGCGCAGGCCGTCGCGCTGGCCGCCCGGGAGCTGGGCAGCAGCGCCGTCATCGTGATGCCCGAGGACTCCCCGCGGTCCAAGACCGACGCCACCGCCGGATACGGCGCCGAGATCGTCACCTACGACCGGTACACCGGCGACCGCGCCGCCCTCAGCCGGCAGCTGGCCGAGGAGCGCGGTCTGACCCTGATCCCGCCCTACGACCATCCGCACATCATCGCCGGGCAGGGCACCGCGGCCCTGGAGCTGATCGAGGAGACCGGGCCGCTCGACGGGCTGCTGACCCCCGTCGGCGGCGGCGGGCTGATGGCGGGCTCGGCGATCGCCGCCACCGCGCTGGTCCCCGGCATCCGCATGATCGGCGTGGAGCCGGCGGCGGGCGACGACACCCGGCAGTCGCTGGCGGCCGGCCACCGCGTCACCATCCCCGTCCCGCACACCATCGCCGACGGCCAGGCCGTGGACGCCCCCGGCGAGCTGACCTTCGCCATCAACCGCCGGCTCCTCGACTCGGTCGTCGTGGTCGGCGACGACGAGATCCGCGCCGCCATGCGGACGGCCTTCGAGCGGCTGAAGATCGTCGCCGAACCCAGCGGCGCGAGCGCGCTGGCCGCCCTGCTGGCCCACCGCGTCGACCCGGTACCGCCCCGGATCGGCGTGATCATCTCCGGCGGCAACATCGGCCTGGACCGCTTCCTGGAGCTGATGGCCTGACCTCGGCGGGCGGCGTCCCGGCGGCGCGCACGGCGGCGTCCACGGCGGCGTCCGCGGAGGCGTCCACGGAGACAAGGAGGCGGCGCCGGGGGAGACGTGGGCGGACGCGCGGCGGGGACTGTCCGACCCCGGCCGTAGACTTCACGCGTGGCAGGCAGGATCAACGATGACGATGTGAAGGCGGTGCGGGACGCGGTCCCGATCGACGCCGTCGTGTCCGAGTACCTCCAGCTCCGTAACGCCGGCGGCGGCAATCTCAAGGGCCTGTGCCCCTTCCACGACGAGAAGTCCCCGTCCTTCCACGTCAGCACCGCCAAGGGGCTGTACCACTGTTTCGGCTGCCAGGAGGGCGGCGACACCGTCGACTTCATCATGAAGATCGACCACCTCTCCTTCGCCGAGACCATCGAGCGGCTCGCCTCCCAGGCCGGCATCACGCTGCGCTACGAAGAGGGCGGCTACACCCCCGGCCGCCAGCAGGGCGAGCGCACCCGCCTGGTGGAGGCCCACAAGGTCGCCGCGCAGTTCTACGCCGAGCAGCTGGACGGTCCCGAGGCCGCGATCGGCCGCACGTTCCTCGCCGAGCGCGGCTTCGAGCAGAGCGCCGCCCAGCACTTCGGCGTCGGCTACAGCCCGGCCGGCTGGGACCACCTCACCCGCTTCCTGCGCGGCCGCGGCTTCAGCGACCGGGAACTGATCCTCTCCGGCCTCTCCCAGGACGGCCGCCGCGGCCCCATCGACCGCTTCCGCGGCCGGCTGATGTGGCCGATCCGCGATATCTCCGGCGAGGTCGTCGGCTTCGGCGCCCGCAAGCTCCGCGACGACGACAACGGCCCCAAGTACCTCAACACCCCCGAGACCCCCATCTACCGCAAGTCCCAGGTCCTCTACGGCATCGACCTCGCCAAGAAGGAGATCGCCAAGACCAGCCGCGCCGTGGTCGTCGAGGGCTACACCGACGTCATGGCCTGCCACCTGGCCGGCGTCACCACCGCCATCGCCACCTGCGGCACGGCCTTCGGCGAGGGCCACATCAAGATCCTCCGCCGGCTCCTGATGGACAACTCCGGCTCCGAGGTCGTCTTCACCTTCGACGGCGACGCCGCCGGCCAGAAGGCCGCCCTGCGCGCCTTCGAGGACGACCAGAAGTTCGCCGCCGAGACCTCCATCGCGATCACCCCCGGCGGTATGGACCCGTGCGATCTGCGGCTCGCCAAGGGCGACGCGGCCGTCGCCGACCTGGTCGAGTCCCGCACCCCGCTCTTCGAGTTCGCGCTGCGCCATGTCGTCTCCCGGCACAACCTCGACACCACCGTCGGCCGGGCCGCCGCCCTCGACGAGGCGGCGCCGATCGTCGCGAACATCAAGAACAGCTCGATCCAGCACGAATCGGCCGTCGCACTGGCCGGCATGCTCGGCATCCTGGACACCCAGTTCGTCGTCCGCCGGGTCGGCCAGCTCGCCCGCTGGGCCCGCGAGCGCGGCCGCGACGGCGGGCCCGGCCAGGGCCGTCCGCAGCGCCGCGGCCCGGCCCCCGGCGCCGAGGCCGAGCCCGCCGCGCCCACCTCCCGCGGCCCGGCCCTCAACCTCCGCAGCCCCGCCCACCGCGTCGAACGCGAACTGCTCAAGCTCGCCCTCCAGCGCCCCGACCTGGTCTCCCCGGCCTTCGACGCCTACGGCACCGACGAGTTCACCGCCCCGCCCTACGCCACGGTCCGCCGCTGCATCGAGGACGCGGGCGGCGCCACGGCCGGCGCCGCCGACAGCGCGTACGTCTCCCGGGTGCGCGAGGCCGCCCCCGACGACACGGTCCGCGCCATGGTCACCGAGCTGACCGTCGAGCCGCTGCACACCCGCCGCGACCCGGACGAGGCATACGCGGGCGTCCAGCTCGTCGCCGTCCGCCTCGCCGCCGTCAATCAGCGTGTCACGGAAATCCGCGGCGCCCTCCAGCGCCTCGGCCCGCGCGCCGACCCCGAGCACCTCACCGCCGTCCAGAACGAACTCTGGGTGCTCCAGCAGTACGGCCAGTCCCTGCGCGAACGCGGGTACGCGGCGCTGTAGCCCCGCGCGGGCCGCGCACGCCTCCGACGGCCGGCCCGGGGCCGGTAACCGGACGCCCGCCGCCCGCTCTTGGCACCCCGCCGTAGCCGCCCGGTCACGGAACGGACTCAGAAAGTGGCCGCACGCCCCTCGTGGCGGGCGTGTGTCGTGCCCCACACTGAGAAGCGGTGCCTGAGTCCTCGGAGCGCGGCGGGTCCGGTCGCCTGGACCGTGCATCCCCCGCGGAACCGCTCTCGACGTACGGGACGGACGGCGGCTCGGCCGCAGTCGCTCCCGGCCTTTCCGCCGCCTCAGCAGAGATCACCCTGGAGGTCGCCCCCGTGCAGATCCGGACTCTCTCCGACGCACCGGCCGGTGACGCGCCGGCCGCCCCGCGAACGGCCGCTGCGGAGCCGGTCACCGTGGTGCGGCAGGGCGCCGCGCCCGCCGCCGAGCACCCCGCCGAGGAGACCGCCCCGGAGCCGCCGCGCCCGGAGCCGAACGGCCCGTCCTCCGATCTCTTCCGCCAGTACCTCCGCGAGATCGGCCGTATCCCGCTGCTCACCGCCGTCGAGGAGGTCGAGCTGGCCCGCCGCGTCGAGGCTGGTCTGTTCGCCGAGGAGAAGCTCCGCAGCACCCCCGACCTGGCCTCCCAACTCGCCGTGGATCTCGACACCTTGGTGGTCCTGGGCCGGATGGCCAAACGCCGCCTCATCGAGGCCAATCTGCGCCTGGTCGTCTCCGTCGCCAAGCGCTACGTCGGCCGCGGCCTGACCATGCTCGACCTCGTCCAGGAGGGAAATCTCGGACTGATCCGCGCCGTCGAGAAGTTCGACTACGCCCGCGGCTACAAGTTCTCCACCTACGCCACCTGGTGGATCCGCCAGGCCATGTCCCGCGCCCTCGCCGACCAGGCCAGGACCATCCGCGTCCCGGTCCACGTCGTCGAACTGATCAACCGCGTGATCCGCGTCCAGCGCCGGATGCTCCAGGAACGGGGCAGCGAACCGACCCCCGAGGAGGTCGCCGCCCACCTCGACCTCACCGAGCAGCGCGTCAGCGAGGTGCTGCGGCTGGCCCAGGAACCGGTCTCGCTGCACGCCCCCGTCGGCGAGGAGGACGATGTGGCCCTCGGCGACCTCATCGAGGACGGCGACGCCGCCTCACCCGTCGAATCCGCCGCCTTCCTGCTGCTCCGCGAGCATCTGGACGCCGTGCTGTCCACCCTCGGCGAACGCGAACGCAAGGTCGTCCAGCTCCGCTACGGCCTCGCCGACGGCCGCCCCCGCACCCTTGAGGAGATCGGCCGCATCTTCGGCGTCACCCGCGAACGCATCCGCCAGATCGAGTCCAAGACCCTCGGCAAGCTCCGCGACCACGCCTTCGCGGACCAGCTCAGGGGCTACCTGGACTGACCGGGAGCGGGCTGGCGTCCGCGGACCGGCCGGTACGGCGCGACCGGCGCGGACCGGCCGGTACGGGCCCACCCGTACGGACCGGCCGGGCGGGTGCCCGCGCGCCCGGGGCCGTCACTCCTCCCACTGCTGGAAAGCCCCCGGATGGCTCTCGTCACGGACCGCCGTGAACTGCTGGCGAACGGCCAGTCCGACCGGCAGCTCGTCACCCGGCTCGAAGACCTGACTGGCCGCGGCCGGCCACTGCGGCGGATCCACCCACGGGGTGCCGCCCGCCTGCCGGACGGCCTCCGCCCCCGCGGCCGGGGCGAGCGTGCCGTGCGCCACACCCAGCGCCCACGCCGCCTGTCGCGCCGCACCCAGCGCCGTGTACTCCGCGGGCTGCGGCACCACGACCGGCACCCCGAACAGCCCGGGTGCCGCCGCCTGTACGGCGCCCAACTCCGCGGCCGCGCCCAGCAGAAAGACCCGCCGCACCGCAACACCCCGCCCACGCAGCACATCCAGCGCGTCCGCGAGCCCGCACAGCATGCCCTCCACGGCCGCCCGCGCCAGATGCTCCGGCTTCATGCTCTCCCGCCGCAGCCCGTGCAACGACCCCGCGGTGTGCGGCAGATGAGGCGTCCGCTCGCCCTCCAGATACGGCAGCATCACCATGCCGTACGCACCGGGCGACGACGCCAGCGCCAGCTCGGACAGGCCGGCCAGATCCGTCCCGAGCAGCTCCGCGGTGCCGCGCAGCACCCGCACCGCGTTGTTCGTGTGCACCACCGGCAGATGCCGCCCCGTCGCGTCCGCGAACGAGGTGATCGTGCCGCTCGGATCGGCCAGCGCCTCGTGGTGGATGCCGAACACGGAACCGGACGCGCCCAGCGACACCACGGCATCGCCCACCCCGACCCCCAGCCCGAAGGCGGCCGCCATCGTGTCGCCCGTACCGGCGGAGATCAGCAGCCCCTCCGGCGTGAACCCGGCGGTCCCGGCCGGCCCCAGCACCTCCGGCAGCCGCACCTGGTGCCCCAGCGCCAGCTCCACCAGATCCGGCCGGTACGACTCGGTCGCCGTCGACCAGAAGCCGGTCGCCGAGGCGCCGCCCCGGTCCGTCGTACGGCGCGCGGGCCGCCCCAGCAGCTGCCAGGCCAGCCAGTCCTGCGGCTGCATGACCTCCGTGATCCGGGCCGCGTTCGCCGGCTCGGTACGCGCCAGCCAGCGCAGCTTCGTCACCGGATGCGCCGCCTGCGGCACCGCCCCGATGGCCTGCGCCCACGCCGTACGCCCGCCCAGCGAGCCGATCAGGTCGGCCGCCGCGCTCTGCGCCCGCTTGTCATTGCCGAGCAGGGCGGGCCGGACGAGGTTGCCCTCGGCGTCCAGCGGCACCACACCGTGCTGCTGGGCCGCGACGCCGATCGCCTGCACCCCTTCGAGCAGCCCGTTGCCCGCGGCCTCGCCGAGTGACATCAGCCACGCCTGCGGATCGACCTCGGGCCCCTTCTCGACGGGGTGCGGCGCATACCCCTGTCTGATGACGGCACCCGTGTCCGCATCGCAGACCACGATCTGTGTGCTCTCGGACGAACTGTCCAACCCGGCGACTATCCCCATGGCTCCAGATGATGCCGCATCGCGGGCCCGGGGAAGGTGCCAGGGCTTGCCCGGGGAACCCCCGGACGGCTCGGCCGCCGCGGACCACGGCTCAGGTGTTGCTGGTGCCCCAGTCGTCCTCGTCGGAAGTGCGCTGCTCACGCAGCGAGCGGACCCGGTCGGTGACCGAGGGCGGCAGCCGGTCACCGACCTTGGCGGACACCGTCCCGAACGCCTTCGTGGCGGCCTGCCGCCCGCTCAGCGCGGCCGACTCCGCGGTGTTACGGACGGCGGGATTCTGCGTGATCCGCCGGACGCCCTTGCACAGCTGCTCGTACCGCTCCCGGCCGGCCCGGGTGCCGAGCACGTATCCGATGGCCAGTCCCGTGATGAACGTGAGCCGGTAGCGCATCGCTCCGCCCTTCCCTCTCGTCGGTCTCGGTCACAGATGCCACACCTTTCACGCCTGCCACACAGGCCGCGCGTCGGCGCCGCTCGCTCTCCTCTGGTGGCGGTCCGCACCGGACCGCCGGGCAGTGCCGCGCGCCTGCCCTCGGGGCCGGAGATCGCCCGAGGCGATACCGATTGGCGGAGCACCCCCCTGCTTGCGCTAATGTATGTGTCGCAGCGAGCGCACGCCGTCCGGAGGCCCGGACAGCAGCGCATTCGAGGCACACAGAGCAATCCCCTGTAGCTCAATTGGCAGAGCAGCCGGCTGTTAACCGGCAGGTTACTGGTTCGAGTCCAGTCGGGGGAGCTCGGTCCCCTGTAGCTCAATTGGCAGAGCATTCGGCTGTTAACCGGAGGGTTACTGGTTCGAGTCCAGTCGGGGGAGCAGGAAGAACGAGGACCCCGAAAGGGGTCCTTTTTCTTGTCCCGTGGAACCGAACCCCCGGTGGCCCAAGTCCTCTTGGGCATGCATGGTCGCGAGACGACGACCCTCACGGGCAGGAGATCGTATGAGCAGCTATGCTGCGGCAGACGGCGCGCACATTTGTGCGCGGCGCGCCGTGAGGGGGCGGTAGCTCAGCCGGTTAGAGCAGCGGACTCATAATCCGTCGGCCGTGGGTTCGAGTCCCACCCGCCCCACCACAAAGTGGTCCAGGAGAAACGTTCTGACCAGCGCCTTAGCTGGTCAGAGCCGACACGACAGGATCTTGGCGGCCCGTCCTGATCATGCTGTCATGATCGACAGGACAAATTCGGGACGCGGGTCACGCGGCGGGACGCAATCCCTCGTCTGGACCACCCGCGTCGGTCTCCGGTGTGTCTTCCGTGATCTCGTCCTCGGGCCCGGGACGCTCCTCGTGCCGAGGGACACCCTTCTGCGGGGACCGGGGCACGACTGCGCTCGTCGACTCCGCCTCGGCGGTCAGGAGCTGCGGCAGGACGCTCGTGTACGTGTCCGAGGTGATCTGGCGGGAGCTGTGTCCAAGCCGCTCCTGGACCACCTTGATGTCGGCCTTGCCGAGGAGCGCGAGCGTTGCGGACAGGTGCCGTGTGTCGTGCAGGCGGATCGGGGGAAGCCCGGACAGCTCCACGAGCCGATTGAACCGCCGGCTGATCCAGTCGGGGTGCAGGGGCTCGCCGTTCTCGTGTGTCCAGACCCGGTTGGTTTCGACCCATGCGTCCTCGCCGGACCACTGCTCGCGCTCCCGGTCCTGAGTGACCCGCCACTCTTGCCACTGCTCGCGAGTCTGGGAGTCGAGCGTGACGGTACGCACACTGTCCTGCTTCGGGGCCTCGTCGTACTGCCGGTACGCGATCTCGACGATCTGCGCGGAGATCCGGAACCACGAGCCGGACAGGCTGACCTCCGTCCAGGGCAGAGCGCACATCTCGCCACGCCGAGGACCACGGAAGACGAACCCGTGCCACATGCCGCATAGTCGGTCATCGCAGATGAAGTCGAGGAACTGGCCGGTCTGCTCGGGGGTCCACACCATGACGGGGCTAGGCTTTTGGCCTGTCCGCTTCCACTCCTCAACCCGCTCTGGTGTCCACACCAGCGCCTTGGGGCGTTTGACCGCCGGCAGCTCGACCATCGCGGCCCAGTTGGTTGCGTACTCGGCGCGCTTGATGCCGCCGCCAAGGAACGAACTGAGGGTGGCGTTGATGCGGTGCATCGTCGCGGCACTGGTGATCTTCCGCTTGCCCTTGCGGCCCTCGCGAAGCGCGGCGTTCGCTTCCAGGTATGCCTGGCGCGTGACGCGGCGTTCCTCCTTCTTCCCCGCGGCGCGGACCCAGGCGGTGTGGGCGGCGTCGCGGGCCTCCTGCAACTCGACCACCTTGGCGTGGTGGAGAAGCCGTTCGGCGTTCTGGCGCTCGATCGCGTCGTACATGGCCTCGACGTGGCGCAGCTTGAGGTCACGCCGCTTGATGTGGCCGAGGTGCGGTTCGAGGTAGAGCGTGATGTGTTCTTCATACCCATGCCGGGTCGTGCGTGCCAGGCGCCTCTTCCTCTTGACCCAGGTGTGCAGGTCCTCCCCGACGGTGGCGTTGCTGAGTACGTCGGTGCCACCGATGACGTCGCGGTAGACCTCGGCAGCCTTGGTCTTCGCCTCGTCCTTTGTGGCAAAGCCGCCCCGCCGTACACGCTGGCGCTGGCCGCCTTCGCCTGCTTCGAGCTCGAAGTAGAAGTACCAGGTGCCGTGTCCCTTCTGCTTGAGCTTCGGGCAGTTCGCGCCGAGCTTGCGCAGCTTCGGCGAGCCGTCGGCGTCGAGTATCGGAGTGCCGTCATCGTCGACGACCGGCTCTTGGCAGGCGCAGCGACGCTGGTAGCTGGGGTTGAACACGAATATCCCCTTCGTGGCCTTCGATTGTGGATCTTCTGTGTCGGTCCTTGTCGAACCGATGCTCTATCTTGCCCCAACACTCCAGTGTTGGCGTATCCTTAAGTGACGTTGGCGCGGGGGAGAACGCGACAACGAGATGACCACGAACGACGCTTCTGTAGCTAGGGACTCCGGGGCCATGACCCTGGACGAACTGCTGGCGCTGCCGCCGACTGTGAACGTCGCGACGGCTGCGCGGGCTCTGGGTATAGGCGTGCACAAGGCATACAGCTTGATCAGGGTGGGGGCTTTTCCCGTGCAGACACTCACTTTGGGCAGCACGGTGAGGGTCCCTGCCGCTGCGCTGTGGCGGGTGCTGGAGGTGACTCCACCGGCGCAGTGATCTCTGTAGTTCCTTGGCGTGCGGATCTCCCTCAAGGCCACGGCCTCGGAAACGGGGCTTTGGCCTAGGATCGGGCAGCTACGGGGACATGAGAGAAGAACGGACGGGACCGCATGCCACGGCTCTACGGTTTCGACGACGCGACGCGTCGTCGGCTACGTGATGACGAGGTGGGCCCGCTTCGCCAAATGGTCAGCCGGGCGATCGAGGGCTGCCAGTCGAACGCGGACATCGCCGTGTGGGCGAACGGCGAGGGGTGCCGGGGCACGCTCGGAGGAGAATGGAAGGACGCGTCGGTCGGACGCCTCTTCCGGAACCCGGCGATTGCCGGACTGCGCTATGACGATGAGGGTGAACTCGTCGACGCCGGCCACCCGGGTGCAATCACCCCCGAAGAGTTCAAGGCGCTCCAAGCGCGGGAGAGCAGCCGCAAGACGTCCGACGCAGCCCCGCCTTACGACTACCTCTTGGTGGACGGTGCCAGTACGTGCGGCAAGTGCACCTGGGCGCTTCAGGGGGCACGCACGAACGCCGGAACGCCCGGGTATCGCTGCCGTCCAAAGGACAAGGACGGCCGCGGCGGATGCGGCGAGGTTCGCATGGGCGCCGAACTCCTGGAGAACCACGTCGGCGAGTACGTCGTGGCCGAACTCCTCAAGCCCGGCATCCGCGAGCAGATCCTCAAGGCTCAGGCTGCCGTCCGCGCCCAGGTCGAGAAGATGAAGGCG
Organism: Streptomyces sp. x-80; assembly: GCF_046549095.1. Classification (NCBI taxonomy): domain Bacteria; kingdom Bacillati; phylum Actinomycetota; class Actinomycetes; order Kitasatosporales; family Streptomycetaceae; genus Streptomyces; species Streptomyces sp. x-80. The sequence goes on along the minus strand of NZ_JAJPWM010000007.1, from coordinate 129,939 downwards.
ACGATCAAAGACCTGGAGGGCCGCCGGAGTGAAGCGGCGACCCTCTACGGCAAGCGTCAGATCAGCAGCGACGCGTTCGTGACCGCAGATCGCGAGATCACGGCCAATCTCAAGGACACCCGATCACGCCTTCGGTATGCCGAGCAGATGGCGGACTTCTCCCTCGGCGGTGCCAAGGATCTGGTGCGGTGGTGGAACGCGGCGCCGTCCGCATCCAAGAGAGCCATCACGAGGTTGTTCTTGGAAGGCATCGAGGTGTTCCCCGCGAGTGCCCGAGGCGTCCGCACCGTTGAGCCGGGCAGGGTTGTCCTGCGCTGGCGCAAGCTGCCCGGCCTTTCAGACAGCCATTGACGAAGGCGTCTTGCGGGACGCGAGGTGCTTGCCGACCATCGCCAGGGTCAAACCGGTGATCAGCGCGATAACGGCGAGTCCGGCCAGGGCAGGCGAGACGATCTCCTCGGCGCGCAGCGGCCACGGGTGGCCAAGGTAGTGGGCCACCAGGTATGACCCCTTGCTGGCTGCGTAGGCGACACCGAATATGGCCGCAGCCGCCGACAAGCCCAGGCCGCGCGCCGACCAGATGTGTCCGCTCCGCCGCGCGGACAGGGCCATTCCGGAGCAGAGAAACGCGATCTCGCCGCATGTGACGGCCACGTAGGTCAGGTAGACCATGAGATAGACAGTGACGCCTGGAACTGTGGCGTACTCCGTCGTGAACTCAATGCTCTCGTCCGTGGCCTCGACGAACAGCGGCAGCATCGCAGCAAGGACGCAAATGGCGAAAGCGACGCGTGCGTACAGACTGGCCTTCAGCACCTCATGGTTGTACGACCAGTCGACGAGCATGAGCTGAAGGCTGCCGCACCACAGCACAGCGCAGAAGTGCGCCCCGAGCTTGGCTGCGTTGTTCATGCCGGTCGTGGACTCAACGAGATCTTCGACCATCGGTACGGCGAGGATGACGCCGACCGTGCAGACACCGAAGGCTACGGCTCGGGCGAAGCGGGCGATGCTGTATTCGTTTCGGCTGCGCTGACGCCATGCTTCCCGCGCAGAGAGCACGGTGCCCGCTATGCCGAATAGCGCGCACAGGCCGAAAACGATGCCGTCCATTGTTCAGGTTCCTTCCAGATCAGAAACTGCCCGGTCTGCCGCTTCGGCGAAACTGAGCCGCCGCCGCCGGCCTGGCCGCGGTGGTTCAGCGACAGGCGGAAGCGGTTCGGGAACCTCGGGGACGGTGAGGTCGCTGCGTCCGTGACGCAGTCGAATCTCACGAGCGGCCTCCAGAAGTTCAGCGGCCCCAGCCTCGCCCAGGTCGTGGACAAGGCGAAGCGCCTCACGGGCGTCTTGTTGCTCCTCGTAGACCGACAGAGAGGTCAAACCGTTGTAACCGGGCAGCAAGTAAGCTACCGGACACTCGAATGCGCGTGCGAGCCCCTGGAGCTGAGAGGTTGACGGATTCGACTTGACCCCGTTCAGGAGGTCGTTCACAACCTGGTGGGTCATCGCGGGCTTCTCGCCGGGTGCTTCGGCTGTCGCGGCAGCGAGGGTGCGGGTGCTCGGGGTCTTCCCAGCTGCCTCGACTTTGCGGCGCAGCAGTAGAGCGAGCTTGCTGGCGAGAGGGACATCCGAGCCGGGCGGCATGGTGCTGGCTGCTCCTTCGGTGGTGTGGCGTGGCCCGGAAGGGGGGCGTGCGAGGCGGTCGAGTGGCGGCTATGACTGAGAAGACAGCCTAATGTCTATGTTGGTTGACATTAGGCTGGCCTGCAAAGCAAGATCTATAGACCAGCAGCAGATCGTGTACTCAGCATGCGGGTCGCCGCGCTTCTCCGCCCTCCCGGCTGCGAGATTGTGATCGGAGCCCCCCTCAGCCGCTTGATGTGTGCCGCGAATTAGCCTGTGTGGGGATCTAAGCGCGCCTCGTGGAGGTGGAACGCTGCAACGCGGGGAGGAATGGGTGGGGATCGAGTTGGAGCGAGTGCTGGCCCGGATGGCGGAGTCCGGCGGCGCGGAGAGCGTCACCCTGGATGAGGATGTGGCGCTAGAGGTGCTGGGGGTTCTGTCGGTCGTCGACCCGAAGCGGGTCGGTTGTGATGCCGAGCGGTTAGGTGGCGCGGTCGCGGGCTGATCGATGAGGTGGTTATTGAGCGCGGACTTCCTGGCGGAGGTCCGTGCTCACGTCTGTGACCTGCGAAAACTTCTCGAAAAATGTAGCCCCCTCCACTGAATGCATATAGAATAGAAGCAGAAGGAAGGGGGAAGGAAGAAGCCCCCGCCGACCTCTTGGAGTCTCGAATGTCGCACAAGTACGCGAGTCTGAAGATGCGCCAGATCCGCCGCAACCCGAACCAGCCCCGCGAGACCTTCGACGAGGAGGCGCTGACTGAGCTGACCAACTCGATCAAGGAGCACGGCCTCCTCCAGCCCATCGTCGTCCGCAAGGTGGAGCAGGGCGGCTACGAACTGGTCGCCGGCGAGCGCCGATTCCGCGCCAACGAGCTGGCAGGCAACATCACCATCGAGACGAAGATCTTGCTGTCCGAGGGCGACGTCGAGATCAGCGACATGGAGTCCTTCAAGAAGGCGATGGCCGAGAACCTGAACCGCGAGGACATGCTCCCGCTGGAGGAGGCGCGCGGCTTCAAGAAGATCCAGGACGACGAGGAGGACTCCACCCCCGCGAGCGTCGCCAAGATCGTCTCCAAGTCGGTCCAGTACGTCAATCAGCGCCTGGCCCTGCTCGCCCTGCGCCCGGAGATCCAGGCGGCCGTGAACCTGGGGCACATCGGAACCCAGGCCGCCGTCCAGATCGCTGCCCTCTCGCGGGACAACCAGAAGGCGGTCTTCGAGGACTGGAAGAAGGGCGACAAGAACGACAACCAGCTCGTGCACATCGCCTACGCCATGCGCAAGCAGGAGAAGGCGGCTAAGCAGGACTCCATGGTCGACGTCGAGGAGATGACCCCCGAGGAGAAGGTCCAGCACAGCCGGGTGCAGGCCAAGACCAAGAGCGACCTCGACGAGATCGAGCGGATGTGCGAGCTGCTGGACGGAATTGGCAAAGCGGACCCGATGGAACTTGCCCGCACTCTGGAGGGCCAGGTGGGCAAGCGGCTGGAGCAGATGGACCGTGTCGCTGCCTTCGTCCAGAAGGCCCGCTTCCAGCTCCGTCAGGCGAAGGCGCACGCCGACGCCAGCGAGATCATGGTCAACCCCGCGGCGGCGGCCCCCGACCTGGTCGCGGAGGCCGACGCCGCGCTGGCCCGCCTGGAGCCCGCCGCCGACGACAGCTCCGAGGCAGAGGCGGAGACGGAGTTCGCGTCCGCCCCGCAGGCTGAGGCCGCCGACGACGCGGAGCACCGGAGTGCCCCGGCGTCGGAGGAGAGCGACGCCGACGCCGAGCCCGTCGCTGTCGCCGCCTGAACCACCCACCTGGGGCGGCCCCCAGCGGGCCGCCCCCCTTTTTCCCATCGGGAGCCCCCATTGATGAACGACATCCGCACCATGCGCAATGTCAACCGCAACCTGTTCGCGGGAGTGCCGGCCACGGCCGACGCCCTTGAGGAGTACGACTCCGACGCGGCCCGACTCGTCCGCGAGGCTGCGCAGCATCTGTTCAAGGGCCGCCGCGACAATGACTCGGAGGCCATAAACGAGGCCAGCAACGCGACCTTCCTCGCTGCTGCCGAACTCCTCAACCAGGCCGGGCGTTCCGTCTACGTCCGCTTCCCCATCATGGTCACGGCACGTCTGGTGGAACTCGAAGCGGCGTTGCTCGCTGCCCAAGGCCCGGACCGTGAACGAGGCGGAGGGACGGACAGCGTGAAGCGGCCCGCTCGCATCAACGGCCTCAAGACCTGGCCCGAGGACGGCACCCTGCCGCCCAAAATCTGCCGCCTCTGCGACGCCGACCTGGCCGACGCCCGCAATCAGCTCGCCTCCGCGATCTGCGTCGTCTGCGGCTACTGGGTCTGCGAGCTGTGCGACGGCGGCACGGACCCCGCCACGGGCGACGCCGTCTGCGCCGACCACAAGAGTCATCCGCGCGCCGTCAACTGCACCCAGTACGCGTGATTAGGAGTCTCAGGCTGCAAAATAGATCCCAACACTCAAGGGTGATACGGTCTATCTCGTTGGCGGGGACGGCCACAGCCGAGGAACCGGCCCACCAACACGCCGTGGCATGCGGCATCCCCTTCGGTGCCTGGCGGGTGGCCAATCCCCCGCGCCCTACCCGCCAGGCACCGGCTCCGCGCCGAAGCGAAGCCGCCGGGACCGCAGCGCCACGAACACGACCGGACCCGCCCCCGCCCACGCCGGGGACGGGTCCCGTGCACTCCGGAGCGACATGAGCGCAGAGGACTTCAAGGGACATTCGGAAGACCGTGAGCTGTACATGCGCCTCCTCGTCGAGCGGTACGGCCCACCGTCCAAAGCCGCCGACGAGCGGGACCCCGGCCGCAAGGTCCAAAGGGGGCCAGACCGCGACGGGGCGCGGCACTACGCAGAACTCGAAGCAGCCATCTCAACCAGACGACGACCCAGGAGAACAGCGGCATGAACGAGCGCCAGGCGCCAGAACATAAGAAGCACCGCAAGCCACCTGTGCCGGGAGCCGAATGGTGCAAAGCCTGCGAGTCCTGGTGTCTGCCGTCCGGCATCTGCCGCTGCAACAACCGCTAGCGTCGGATGCTATGACCGCCCTGCGCCACAACGGCGGTGAGCCCGTCAACCTCGACGGGCTCACCGCCAGCACCATTACCGACGACGTGCTCGACACGACGCGCGCCGAACTCCAGCACTACCGAGCCAAGGACGCCACAGGCCGCGCGGCAGCGCGCCAGCTCAGGTCAAGGGGAGAAGAGCCGGGCCGGCGAGGACTCTGACCAGAGTTCCACGTCAAGCCAACAACCCACGGTGATCGTCTAGTGTTGGCGTGCGTAGGGCGCGGGGAACGGCCTACACAAGGGACGCCCCCGTGACCACGCTTGCCAACATCCCCGAACAGCTCCTGCCGCTCGCCGTTCCCATCGGGGACCTTGCGCCGTACCACCGCAACCCCCGCAGCGGCGACATCCCATCCATTGCCGAGTCGCTGACGGTCAACGGCCAGTACCGCGCGATCGTCGTCAACAAGGGCACGCACACAGGGCGCCCCAACGAGATCCTGGCCGGCAACCACACGCACGCCGCCGGGCTTCAGCTCGGCTGGGAACAGATCGCCGTCACCTGGGTCGATGTCGATGACGACGCGGCAGCCCGCATCGTCATCGTCGACAACCGCACCAACGACCTCGCGGGATACGACACCGCCCTGCTCGCCGAAGTCCTCTCCGGGATCCCCGACCTCGCCGGTACTGGATACGACCGCGAGAGCGTCGACCGGCTCCTGGATGACACCTCGCTCCCCGAGACGCTGGAGCTGACCTCCGACGGCGCGGGCACCGGAGCCGCCGCCACTGTCGACTACCTCCAGTGGGGCTACCTCCAGTGGGAGTCCAAGCGGGTTCGAATCACCTCCGAAGAGGTCGAAGCCCTCAACGCCATCTACACGAGGTTCGTCGACGACACCAACAGCGACCTCGGCTTCGGTTGGCACGTCCTCCAAGAGGCTCACCAGGAGGGCGACGCCGCATGAGCAAGGCACCCACCACGACGTTCCACGAGTCGTACCCGCTGGACCAACTGCGCCCCGCCGACTACAACCCACGCCGCCTCAGCGAGACGGCCTTTGTCCGGCTCCAGACGTCGCTGCGCCGCCACGGAGTCGTCAAGCCGGTGATCCTCAACGCGGACGGCACACTGGTCGCAGGCCACCAGCGGACCAAGGGCCTCAAGGCCATCGGCCTGACCCACACCCCCGCGGTCATGCTCGGCACGAAGGTCCGCCTCCAGGACGAGATCCAGTTCAACCTGCTCCACAACCGCGTGGAGACCGAGGCCAGCGTCGTCTACGCCGAGCCCGGAGAGATCGGCGCCTGGTCCTGGATACCGTGGCAGTCCATCCGCGTCGCCGAACGCAAGAACCTCTCCTTCGTCAACGCCATCGGCCACATGACCGCCGGCCACGGCCCCTGGGGCAGCGTCGTCATCGATGACCAGGGGCGGATCGTCCTCAACGCCGAATACGCGGTCGTCGCCTCCTTCTCGCGCTTCGACCTCCTCGCCTGGACCGTGTCCTCGGCCGACGCCGCCCAGCTCCACGCCGACCTAACCGGCGAGTACGGCGTCTACGACTGGAGCGCGATCGAGGACAAGGCCCCCGTCTGGAACCAGCACATCGTCCAGCCCAAACGACTGCGGCAGTTCTCCTCCAAGGCCAAGGCGGGGAAGCTCGCCTACGGCTCCGAGACGTGGGACCAGCTCGTCACCCCATGGCTCAAGCCCACTCAGCGCGTCGTGGACTTCGGCGCCGGGTACGGCGACTACGCCAAGCACCTGCGTGCCAAGGGCTTCAACATCCACGACTACGAGCCCTACCGGTGCCGGGACGGCTCGTACGCCGTCGACATCCGGGCCGTCGTCGGTATGATCCGCGACATCGACAAGGACATCCGGACCAACGGCCTGTACGACGTCGTCGTCCTGGACTCCGTCATCAACGCCACCACCTCGCTCGACTACCAGCACTGGGTGATGACCACCGTCAACGCCCTGTGCGCTGCCGACGGAGTGGTGTGCCTCGGTACGCGGAGCCTCGCCCGCGAACTGCGCGACGAGCAGGCCAAGCGCGTCACCTCCCAGACCGCGACCACGAAGATGAGCTTCCTCGACGACGACAACGTGGAGATGAACTTCGTCAAAGGCAAGTGGCAGAAGCTCCGCTTCCACACGCCCGAGACCCTGGAGCCCATGCTCCGCCGCTACTTCGAGGACGTGAAGGTCACAGACCTCAGCGGGTCCAACCTTAAGGCGACATGCCGCCGCCCCATCGAACTCCCCAAAGAGGAATACGAGAAGGCATTTGAAGAGGAATTCAACATGCCTTATCCGAACGGCTTTCGCCATGACAGGCATCTGGAATTGGTGGGAAATTTGATAAAATTGGCAGTAGAGAGAAATGAATCTCTCGCCAGTTAGGAACGTAATTGGGGAGCGTATGTCGCAGCGAATGCAGATCCAAATCGAATCGCGAAGTCGATACCACATCATGTGGCTGGCAGGCGTGCGGCACGTCGCCCTCGACCATCACTGCCTGCGCAGCTTCGGCCAGCCCGACCGTCCCCGGGTGGACTTCCGCCGCCGGCATCAGACCCTGGAACTCCCGCAGGACAATCCGCCGCTGGCCTGGTACCTGTGCGCGCTGCCCAACCCCTGGAACTGGAGCCAGAATGCCCACCTGGCCTTCGAGGGCGTCGCCGGCGAGCACTGGGAAGGCCCGGCCCTCGTGCCGGGCCTTCACGTACACCTCAACAACGCTCGCCCAATCACAGGCTGGGGGGAGCACAGCATCCCCGCCGACGAGCCGCGCCGGAATTCCGTCCGTTACCGGACCTGCCGCAACTACCAGTTCGCCTGGTGGTTGCGCACCCAGCGCAACGCACCGGATGCGCCACCCGAGTTCATCCCGCCGAAGAGGCCCGGTGAGGGCGAACAGATGTCGCTGATCTGATCCGAGCGGGGCCAGACGACCGCCGTCCGGCCCCGCTCCGTCGCGCTCACAACGCCACTCCTCGCAGCCGCACTTGGGCGAGAAGGCCACCGGGCCGCTGCCGAGGGCGGCTCTCAGCACGGAAATGGGATCATGGACCTGGGCGCGGGGGCGCACCCGAGCTGTGGAGGACCCCCGCCGTGGGACGCCCCGACAAAGCCGCGCGTGCGGCCATCGCGCGCCGCCGCTCGGACGCCATCGACCTACGACTCGCCGGCGTGGACTGGCTCACGATCGCCCGCAAACTCGCCGCCGACCCGACCGCCAACTCTGACGGCATCGCCTACCCCCAGGGCTACGGCATCGAGCGGTACCGCAAGAGTCAGGACCCGCCCACCGACGAGGCCCTGATCCACGCCGCCTGCCGAGACGTCCGTACGGCACTCGCCGACCGCCGCGCCGAGCTGAACGATGACGTAGACGAGCTGCGCGCGCTGGAGGCCGACCGGCTCGACCGGCTGTTCTTCGTGGCCTACAAGAAGGCCGTCCGCGACCAGGACCTCGCGGCCATCGACCGAACCCTGCGGATCATGGAGCGGCGCGCCCGACTGCTCGGCCTCGACATGCCCGTCAGGACGGAGCTGTCCGGCCCCGACGGCGGGCCAGTGCAGGTCGAGAACGTCACCGCCGACGAACTCGACGCCCTGATCGCCCTCACCGACCCGGACGCCGAATGAGGCCCCGCGACAACGAGAGCGCCATCGCCCACTACAAGACGCTCCCCCCAACCCAACGCCGCGCCATCGCTCGGTCCGCATCCCCGACACTGCGGGCCGAGCTGGCACACGCGGAACGCCAGTTGGCCATGGACCGCTCGCCGGGCGCCCTCGCCGCCGTCCTCACCGGCGGGCGGGAGATGCAGGCGCCGCACCTGGACCTGATAGACCGCGCCTTCATCGACATGGCCGAGGGCCGGTGCGACCGCGTCATGCTCACCATGCCCCCGCGGCACGGAAAGAGCCGACGCGCCTCGCGCTGGGCACCGCTCTGGTACCTCCGGCGCAACCCCGGCCACCGCATGATGATCGCCAGCTACTCCGCCGACCTCGCCGACGACCACGGCCGCTGGATCAGGGACGCCATCTACACCTGGGGCGACGACCTCGGCATCCAGCTCGCGCCCGGCAGCAAGGCCGCCAACCGCTTCGACATCGTCGGCGGCGAAGGCGGGCTTCTCGCTGCGGGCATCGGAGGCGGCCTCACCGGACGCGGCGCCCACATCGCCATCGTGGACGACCCGGTCAAGGACATGGCCGACGCGGACTCGCCGACCATGCGCAAGCGCGCCTGGGATTGGTGGACCTCCGTAATACAGACCCGACTCGAACCGACCGGCGCCATCTGCCTGATCCAGACCCGCTGGCACGAAGACGACCTCGCCGGACGCATCCTCGCCACCGAGCGCGACGCGTGGCGCGTCATCGACCTTCCAGCCCTCGCCGACAGCCCCGACGACCCGCTCGGCCGGGAACCCGGTGAGCCGCTGTGGCCCCAACGGTTCGACGCAGCCCACCACGCCCGAACCCGCAAGCGTGTCGGCGAACGGGTCTGGGGCGCCCTCTACATGCAGAAGCCGCGTCCGCCCGAGGGAGGCGTCTGGAAGCGCGAGTGGATCGACACCGCCAGAATCAACGCCGTCCAGTTCTCCGGCATCGACATGGCGCGCATCGTCGTGGCCGTCGACCCCGCCGGCGGAGAGTCCACCGTCGGCGACGAGACCGGCGTCATCGGCGTCGGCCGGGACTTCGACCGACAGCTTTACGTCCTCGCCGACCGCTCCGGCTCCATGGGCGCCAACGACTGGGGCCTTGCCGCCTGCCGACTGGCCCTCGAACTCAAGGCAGACGCCATCGTGGTGGAGAAGAACTACGGCGGCGACATGGCGAGGCAGATCGTCACCCAGGCATGGGAGCAACTACGCCGCGAGGGCGTCACCAAGGGCCTGCTCATGCCGATGATCCTGGAGGTCACCGCCAAGGTCGGCAAGCGCCTCCGCGCCGCGCCCGTGGCCCAGCTTTACGAACAGCAGCTGGTTCACCACGTCGGTGAGTACACCGAGCTGGAGGACCAGATGGTCACCTGGGTCGAAGGAATGGACAGCCCGGACCGTATGGACGCAGCGGTTCACGGACTCACGGAACTGGCCGACCCCGACCAACTCGACACTCTGCCAACTGACATTGATGACGACCGCTTCGACGGAAGAAGATAGCCGTCCTTACCAGCCCAGAATTATTCTGGCTACCACCGCACCTGCTGGTATTTTGTCAAGTAGTCCTCGAACAGGCTGATGGATGTGATTGTGCGTCCGACGTTCTCGTACCAAGCGAGGCCCGTGGTGTTGCACGCGCCGCAGAGCAGTCCACGAGTGCATTGTCCACACGTCTTGCCCTTTTGTGAACAGCATCTTCTGTCATGGTCGATGTGGAAGCTCGGCATCCCCGGTTCCCATTGACGTCGGCAAATCTCGCACCGAAACTCGCGCGAGGCTCGGAACTCTCTCACTGCGGCGACGGACGGGAAGCGAAACCTGTTCATCACCTGGTGGTCTGGGTCACAAGCTAGGCAATACGTCGCTCTGCCGCTAGTCGTGGCAGCACTGCGTCCAAACTCGTCAAGCATCTTGATTTGCCCACAGTCGCGGCAGAGTTTCATGCCGCGCCTTCGGTGATCGTCCGCTGTTTCGGTGCTGATCCGCGTCGTGTAAAGGACACTGAGTGGACCACCACGTTTCGACTGTTGATAGTGCCCGTTGCACAATTCATTCGCGACAGTCGGGTTCTTGCAGCCGCCGAAAGTGCACAGCTCAGACTGGGCACGGCGTCGCTTCCTTGGAGGACGCAGGTCCTTTCCCGCCGCCCGCTGCTGGTTGTGGGCGTCGCATAGCCCGTTCGACCGGATCGGGCGCTCGCACGGCTCGAACCGTGAGCCTGGTGGGAATGCTTGACACGTGCGAGGTTCCCGTACTTGGGCCGCCGTCATAACGCCGCTTCATCTAAGGGTAGTTGCTCTGGCGGATGAGGATCCTAGCGGAAACATCTGTTAATTTGCGGCCACTTGCCGCGACTCGGTTACAGTACGCGTGCACGTAACGGCCCCATGAGGAAACTGCCCACTGCGGGCCGGAGGCCCGTACCTGTTGCTAGCCTCACGATCATGGGGACCAGGGGGAGTTGGACCACAGCCCTGTGCACCGCCGCCCTCGCGGTCGTGTGCCTCACGGGCTGTTCGTCCGGAGCGGGGAAGCCGACGGCCGAGGATCAGCGCGCCGCACACCTCGACCGTGTGCGCGAGACGTACCGGCTCGGGCGCAGCGAAGGGCTCGCCCTGCAACGACAGAAGATCGCCAGCGGCGCACCGCCCGCCTACTCCAGTCCGAGCGAGCAGGAGTGTAAGGACCGGTGGGACCAGCTCGGCGAGCACGAGCAGAGCGCGGGCGACCGTGGCGGATTCCTCTCCGCGTGCTCCTCTTTCCCGGCGCCGGGGATGCCGGGATACGACGAGGCGGTGGCAGAGGCCAGCGGGGCCGAGCCAACGCCGTAACCTGATCTTGCGGCGCGGGGCCGACTGCCTGGAGGGGCATTGTGGGCCTGCGCGAGCTGATCACCGACGTCTGGAGTTGGCTGGACTACAAGCCAGTCATGGCCGACCCGCGCCGACCGGGCCGCAACGCCTGGGCGGAGCTGACCTCATCCTGGGTCCCCGACGAGGACCTGCGGCGCCTGGCTGCCTACCGCCTGCTTGCCGCGTACGACTCCAACCAGGCCGGCCAGGTGGCCGCTATCACCGGGGACGACGAATCGGGAACCGAGCGGCGTGAACTCGGCGACGCCTCGAAGCTCGTCGACACCGCGCTCGGCTACCTCCTGGGCTCCGAGCAGACCATCACGGTCGCTGGCGCAGAGCACGCTGACGATGAGCCGACGAGTGAGGCCGCCATGGCGCTGGCCGTTCAGGAGAAGCTGAGGGCATGGGCTGAGAAGGAGCTGCTGCCACTGCGCATCCAGCAGGCGGAGCGGACCGCGATCCTGCTGGGCGACGCGGTCTACAGCCTCGCCTGGGAACCGGCGAAGGGGCGCGTCCTGCTGCGCACGTGGGACCCGGGCCTGTACTTTCCGGAGTGGCCGGAGGACGGTGAGCAGGACGGCGCCGAGTTCCCCATGCGGGTGCATCTGGCCTGGGAACTGCCGGAGGACAAGCGGCGTGGTCTGAAAGCCAGGCTCCGCCGCATCACCTACGAACTCGGGCCGATCGCTCCCGCCAGCCGACGCGGCACCGCGAAGAACGGCAACGCGGTGCGCGAGTACATCTACGCCGACGACGGCGCACCGGTCCTGAGCAAGGGCGACTCCCTCAACGGCGAGACCGGCGCGATCACGCGAACCTACCCCTGGGCGCCGGGACGGCCGACCCCGTGGACGTGCTACCTCACCGACGCCGAATGGGAGCTGGACGACCTCAAGTACGCCGACTTCCTCTACGACCTGCCCATGCACAAGGCCACCTACCGCGTCCGATCGGATGGTGAAGTCCTCGACCGCCTCGACCTGATGGTGGACTTCATCCCCCTCGTCCAGGTCACCAACTCCATCCCGGCCAGCGGCGAGCACTGGGGCAAGCCGACCGTGGCCACTGTCCTCCAGGCCCTGGACGAGCTGTCCGCCACCGACACTGACAGCTCCGGAGCCTCAGCCACCACCGGTTCGCCGATCATCGGCCTTGCCGGAGCACGGCTACCCATCGACCGCGCCACCGGACAGCCGCTTCCGGTCAAGGTACGAGCCGGGACGGTATGGCAGCTCAACGACAACGGGCGCATGGATGTCCTCGACACCTCCGCCCAGCTCGCCGAACTCCGGTCCCGCGTTGACCACATCCTCGACCGCATCGCCGCGAACTCCCGACTCACGGCCGCCGGCCTTGGCACCCTCGACCCGACCGCCCTGCCATCCGGCTACGCCCTGCAACTCGCCCTCGGCCCCCTGGACTCACTCGTCGTCGCCATGCGCCTGGCCCGAACCCACAAGTACGCGGTGCTGCTGCGCATGGTCCAACGACTCCACCAGGCGGGGCAGGCCGAGGGATGGCCCGCGGGGGAGTCCCTGCCCGCACGACTGATGTGGGGACCGCACACCCCGACCGACCGTGCTGCCGTCCTCAACGAAGTGGTCAAGGGAGTCGGCGCGGGCGTCCTGTCGGTGGAGACCGGAATCCGCATGCTGATCGACGCCGGATACCCCATCGACGATGCTCAGGCCGAGATCGAGCGCATCCAGGCCCGAGCCTTCGAGGCCGCCGCTCGCCTCGCAGATGCCACCGGTGACAACGCCGCAGTGCGCAAATACCTTGGGCTGCCCGAAGCGGATCCGGAAATCCCAGATGTCCCGCTGGCACCTTCCGAGTAGTGAGCACGTTGTTCCCGTGTCCGATCATCTGCGAAGAGCCCGGGGGCGTCCGATGGACGGCGCATGGATCACCTTCACCTCCAGCGTCACAGCAGCAGCCATGGCGGCCACCGTCGCCTACCTGGTGCCGCGACGATTGCAGCAGCGCAAGGAGGCCGAAGATGAACGGGACAAGGCGGCCAAGGAGAAGGCCGAGGCGATCGAGCTGATCGCAAAGATCCGCACAGACGGGACGCAATGGATGACGTATCTCCAGACCGTCATCACTGACACCGCAGCGGGGCGCTTCGTAGAGCTCCGCGAGTTCGACTCGAAAGCCGGGGAACTGATGAAGAACAACGAGGTGGCACTCGCCCTGGCCTCGCACCTCGGATACGACCTGTTCTACAGCCCGTTCACTGACTGGATGCGACAGGTGCACGGCAATGTACGGGCTGCCGTCGCGGAGCAATCACGAGCCAAAGCACAAGAGATCATCACGGAGACGAACTCGTTCCGCAGCTACTTCACACCCAGGGAGGTCATCACCGTGCGGCTGATGGACGAGGTGACCGGCGGCACCCGCAGCACAGCCCACCTCTTCGCCGGTACCGAGTTCGACCCGCAGCGCCCGTAATCGCCGCGCGAGCAGACAACGGCGAAGCGAGACACGCCACGAGATCGGTACAGTGATCTAGGCGCGGGGGCGCTGGAGACCTGTGGATGGTTCACGCATGACGCGCCCCTCGCTCCCCAACCCGCTCGAACCGGTCGGGCACCGCCGTGACGGGCGGCCGATCTATCGGATCCTCGGTGCCTCACCAGAGGACGACGCCAACAGGCCCGAACACGGCGGCGCAGCAGCCGGAGGCGCGGTCACGCAGGAAGACCTGTCACGACTGCTGGCCCGGGAGAAGACGCAGGGCGGGCGCGCTGCCGTCAAGAAGCTGCTCGGCGAGTTGGGATTCGACAACTCCGACGCCCTGGCCGAGTTCATCACCACTAAGCGTGACGCCGAGCAGGCCGTGCTGACGGAAGTCGAACGCCGCGAGCTGGCCGCCGAGGAGAAGCTGAGGGCAGCCGAGGCCCGCGAGGCCCAGGCCGCAGCCAAGGAACGCGCCGCTGTCCGACGCGCCGCCCTTGCTGGACTCGGCGCGGCCGGGGATGACCTCGCTGACGCGGTACTCCTCATCGACCGGGCCTTGGACGACCAGCCCGGCGCCGATGAGAGGGCGGTCGCTTCGGCTGCCGAGCAATTGAAGGAGCGGAGGCCGGAGCTGTTCGGCCAGACCCGCGAGACCACGCCGCCTGCCCCCGGTGGGTCTCCGGCCAGCGGCCCGCCCTCGCGCGCTGGCGTACCGCCCAAGCCTGGCGCGGCAGGGCTCGAAATGGCTCGGCGGAGGGGCTTCATCACCGGCTGACCAGGCCCAGCGACGTCATGGCGCACACCGTGACCCCACCGGTGGGAAAGCCGGACATGGGGACCACGCCCCTCACTCCTCCCGTGGACGGCGCCACCACCAGGTGAGTGCGCGAATCTGATTCGCTTCACGTCCACGGGAGGACGGCTGTGACACTCCAGCCCATCACCACGTCGACGTCGTACACCGCTGACCGGGCCTGGCTCGCGGCACTGCACGGCACCGACTCCACTGAGACCATCACGCTCGACATCTCGAAGCTGACCGCCGGTACGCACACTGCCGCGTCGGCCGACACCAGCCAGCCTTACAGCCGGGTGCTGTCCGGCGTACCCGTCGGAAAGCTCACCGCGAGCGGGCTGTACGGAGCCTTCGACCCGACGGCGACCGACGGCTGCCAGAACCTCGCAGGCCACGTCTTCGCGGAAGTGCTGTTCGCGCCGACCGCGACCAAGGCACCTGCCGCGTTGCTCTGGCACGGCGTGGTCGTCGCGTCGAAGGTGCCCGGCGGCATCGACCCCACCAAGGTCACCCCGTCGGTGACCGGCCCGCAGATCCGGTACGTGTGAGAGGCAGCCGGCGATGACCATTCAGGACCTGATCAAGAACGTCGCGGCCCGCGACCTCACGACCTTCGCCCGCGCCATCCCTTCACCGGTGGACCACCTGCTCACCAAGGACGGCGGGATCATCCCGACGCTGGAGCAGGACGAGGTGAAGTGGCGGGTCAAGGACAACGGCCGGTACGTCAACGTTGCCAAGTACCGCGCCTTCGACGCCAGCGTCCCCTTTGCGTCCCGCGAGGCGTGGCAGACCACCCGCGAGGGCATGCTGCCGCCGCTCGGACAGAAGCTGCTCGTCGGCGAGCAGGAGCAGATCCTCCTGGAGACGTCCCGCGGCGCGGACGAGGACCGGCTGATTGAGCTGCTGTACGACGACACCGAGCGGCACGTCGAGGCGATCCGCTCCAGAGTAGAACTCGCCTGGGGCGACGTCCTGGTCGACGGGAAGTTCTCCCTCGTCGCGGAGAACGGCTTGACCACGGAAGTCGACTGGGGTGTGCCGGTGGGCAACCTGCCGACCGCTCCGAAGCTCTGGTCGGACCCTACATCGGATCCGATCAAGGATGAGCTGGCGTGGATCCAGTATCTCGACGACCGGGGGGCGCCCGCTCCGGACGTGGTGCTCACGAGCCGGAAGGCGTTCAGCCTCCTCGCCGCGAACAACGCCTACCGGGCGGCCTACTTCGGCAGCGTGAACCCGTCGAACACGCCGACCGCGACGCTCACCCCGCAGCAGATCAACGTGGTGCGCGATAACTATGGCCTGCCCCCGGTCACCTTCTACAAGGGCCAGGTGCGCGTCGACGGCGTGCAGACGAAGGTTCTGCCGGAGGACCGCTGGATCATGCTGCCGCCGGACCGTACGAAGTGGGGGCAGACGATCTTCGGCGTGACCGCGGAGGGCCTGGCGCTCTCACGCGGCACGAATCCGGAGATCACCCGCGAGGACCGTCCGGGAATCATCATCACCAGGGGCGCACAGGATGACCCGGTGCAGATCTGGACCAAGGGCGCAGCAGTCGGCATGCCGGTGCTCCACACTCCGGACGCCCACATCGTGGCGAAGGTGATCTGATGAGTGCCCGACTCGCGGCCGCGGTTCACGTCGAGCACCCAGTCAGCCGGGAGTGGATTGTCCTGGCTCCGGGGCAGGAACCGGAGCCGGAGGTCGCGGCTGTGATCACCAATCCGGACGCGTGGCAGGACGGGACCTCAGCCGCTGACGAGACGCCGGAGGGATCTCCGGCCGCTGCCTCGCCCAAGCCGGTCCCTGCTTCGAAGCGCACTAAGGCCGCGCCGGCTGCCGGATAACGCCCGTGCCGGGACCTCCTACTGGCATCAGTAGGAGGTCCCGCTTCCCTAGGGAGATCGTGATGGATGGGGCAATCCTTGCCTGGCTGCTCGCGCAGCTCGGCACAACGGCAGACCAGGCTGACCTTGCAGCCCGCTACGCCCGCCTGGGCAGCGCACGCAAGGTTGCCAACGAAGTCCTTACCGAGCGCCGTGCCAGGCTGCTGGGCGAACCGCTGCGCATGACGGTCGACGGCGTGGTCACCATCGACCAGAGCAACAACCTCGCGGGACTGGAGCGGCAGATAGCGGGCCTCGCCGAACTCGTCGCCCCGGACGATCTGGCAGTCGGTGAGGCGGGCGTCGATCTGGTCACCGTGCCTCTCCTGCCGCTCCGGCGGACGCGGTAGAGCGTCCATGTCCTACGAGTGGCCGCCGTTGGTTCCCGGAGATCCCGACAAGATCGCGCGTCGGGTCGCTGCTGTCCTCGACGACGCGTGGCAGCGTCTCGCCGGCAAGCAGCGCGAGGTGATCGTCCGGTTCGCGGACAACCCGAGGACGCCGTACACCCTGGCGACTCTGGAAGAGTTCAAGGAGGCGATCCGCGCCTTCCGCAAGCGCGTTGATCAGGAAGCCCGGCAGTTTGTGCAGCGGCAGCTCCCTCACCTGTACGAAGAGGGCGGGAGTGCGGCAGCCGAAGCCTTGGGTGTGACCTTCACGTGGACCACGTTCCACCGCGACGCGCTCCAGTCACTCGCGGCAGACTCGTACGCTGATTTCTTCCGTCGCTCCGAGGAAGCTCAGCGCATGGCGGGCACGTTCTACCGGGCCGCGCGCGCAGCCGCTCGCCGCGAGGTGCCGTTGCTGGCGGCAGGCAATACCACGGCGAAGCAGGCCGCAAAGAGTCTCGCCGACCGGCTCGCCACCGAGCACCAACTGACCTACGTCACCTACCGCAACAGCGCCCGTATGCCCATCCGCGCCTGGGCCGAGGCCGCTACCCTTGCGAAAAGCGCCGTCGCCTACAACGCTGGAACGCTCAACAGCACGCGCTTGGCCGGCGTGGACTACGTCGAGGTGTTCGACGGATTCGACTGCGGTTGGATCAGTCACACCGACCCCGACAAGGCCAATGGCACTCTGCGAACGATCGAGGACGCTGCCGCGGCGCCGATCTCGCACCCGAGGTGTCGGCGAGCCTTCGGCCCGCGGCCGGACGCACACGACGCTGCTACGGCGGCGGCACCGTGGCCCCCTCACGTCGACTGAGGGGGCCACCGTGCCTGAACCGGGTCAGCCAGTAACGTCCGAGTCGACGCTGCCGGAGCAGACAAGTCCCACGAACGACGCCCAGGCCGCCGTCGGCACGACGAGTGCGGGACCACTCTTGTTCTTGGAATCGCGGATAGCTACCTGGCTGGTCAGGTCCGCGATCTCAACGCATGAGCCTCCGGTGTCGTTGCTGTGCGAGGACTTGAACCAAGCGGACTCTTCGGCCACGTCAGGGGCCGTGATGTGTGTATTGATGGCTACTACCACTCTCGTGTTAGTTCTTGCAGGAACCCGGCCGTACGAGCCGGGGGCTGGGCGCTGTCACGCATGGCGTCGAAGCGGCGGACATTCCTCTGGACCTCGCGCTGCTCGTCCGTGACGCTGATGGTGTTCGGCATGTCCACCTGGACGATGGGGTCGAGGGCGTCGGGGAAGTTGAGAATCGCGAAGTTGCTCTCCGAGCGGTAAGTCACGACATCGTGCGTGAGGATCTGGATGGTTACGTTTTCCAGGCGGCTCAGTTCCACGATCTCGTCGTACTGCTCACGCATGACCTCTGGCCCACCCACCATGCGTCTCACGGCCGTCTCGTCCATGATGACGCGTAGCTCCAACGGGCTCTCAGTCCGGGTGATCAGCTCTTTGCGTTCGAGGCGGAGCCGGACGTTCTGGTCGATGTACTCGGTGGTGGTCTCGTCTACGGGCTTCGCGATCACGAACAGGGATCGGGCATAGGCATCCGTCTGGAGGAGACCGAACACAAAGTTCGGCTGGAAGGCACGCATAACCGTGGCGTCTTGCTCCAGCCCTCGGTATGTCGGCATCTTCGACGGCATGAACGCCTTGTAGGGGGTCCACGGTTCCTTGCTCAGTGACTCACGGTGGAGCTGGAGCAACGTCTCCTGGTCCTCCTTGGGGAGGTCCTCGTCGTAGAGGTCCATGAGGGCTTCGAGATCACCCACCCGAGGCAAATCGTTCTCGCCGATCTCGACACGTGCGAGCTTCGTATGCGAGAACCCCAGCTCCTTGGCTACGTCCTGGAGCGTGAATCCGTTCTTCTCCCTGAGCTTCCTCAGCTCCTTGCCCAGCTCTCGGCGCCTGAACGTGGCTCCCCGCTTCGCTGCCACCTTGTCTTCCTCTCCCCGTCTTGTGGGTGCTCGACTGGCACCGTGTTGGTGCTCAACTTGGCTGCTGTCAGGTGTCGGTGTGCCTCGTGCCCCTGAGTGTGCCACTCCTTGTCTCCCCTCGAACAAGACCTTGTTAGAGGTTGGGCAATTGCCAATTTTCAAGCATGTGTTGTTGCGCTTGCACAGTAACTCGCACATGCATCAAGGTGGTTCTACCGGTCAGGCCAGCGCATCTGAAGAGGGTGAGTTGCCGAGCGGCGCCGGGGTGCTGTCTGCGCTGTGCAGGGGGCGGCCCTCACTGGCCGATGAGGCAGCAGCACCCCGGCTTGAGTCTCCCGTACTACCTACTGTGGCAGGTAAGGAGAAGTCGATGTCTCTGCACCCCTTCAAACCGGTGGGAGCCGGCCCCGCAAAGCGTGATCTGGTCGCCCTGCCGACTGGGTACGTCCTCGCGGTTGAGGGGAGCGAGCCGTCGCCCGTCGCTTCGCCGAAGTTGCGGAATCGGGTACAGATCGGAATTTTGCTCAAGGTCGCTATGGCACTGGTTGCCTTCGCTGCCGTGATGGGTGTCGGGGTGTTTCGCAGTCACTCCGTCGCCCCCTAGACCGTCACCTCCGCGGTGCTGTCCCCACCGTGTCGTGGAGGTGACTTTCAGCAGGGGTTTCTCCGATTCCATGAGGCCGCCACGCGGGGTGGGCAGCGGCAGGCCCGTGGTTCCCGCGGAGGAACGGCGCTGCTGTTCACGCTGTCACCTGCCGACGGCGTGAGCTGCGCGTCCCGGTCGCCCTTTCCTGTGAGGGCGGCCGGCCCGATCGCTCAGTTCCATCACCCCTAAGCCGTCACCTCCACGGTGCTGTCCCCACCGTGCCGTGGAGGTGGCATCCAGACGGGGTTTCTCCGATTCCACGAGGTCGCCACGCGGGGTGCGCGGCACGTGGGTCCTCACGTCGGAGGAATGACGCTGCTGCTCACGTTTTCCACTGGCTGGGCGTGAGCAGCACGCCCGGTCGCCCTCATCTCGGTGAGGGCGACCGGCCCTCAGTCCAGGCAGCCGCCCAGCCGCAGCCCGGTGGGCGGGCGGTCCAGCGCCCCCGCATTCGGCTTGTCCCTCTTCTGTGAAAGGACCTTGGCGATGTGTCAGCATGTACCGCCGTGCCCGGCGGCGGAGTCCTCCGACCGGGAAGCCGCGCACCCTGTGGCTCGCCATCCGGAGCAGGGCTGGAGCCTTCTGTGCAACGGTGTCCTTCTCTTCGAGGACACCGGTGAACTCCTGCCGGGCGGCCGGATCATCGCGCCGCACCGTCCGCTTACCGGCTCCGCCGGGGTGCTCGCGGGGCGGTCGGTATGACGGAGACCGTTCGGTTCGGTTCGTGGAACTTGTTCAACGGCGGCATCGACGGCGTCAACGGCCGTGACGAGAGCCGCCGGCACAGCCAGATCGAGATCCTGGCTGCGCTCCAGTGCGACGTGCTGGCCCTTCAGGAGCTGACGGGGTGGGAGGCGGAGGACTGGCGGCGCCTTTTCGAGCTCGCCAATGCCTTGAAGATGGTCCCGCTGCCGCCGGTCACGTCGCACATCGGCAATGGTCGCAATCATCTGGCGCTGCTGTACCGGCCCGAGAAGGTGCGGGTGGTGGGGTACCGGCCGGATCTGGGCAAGGGAGCTCTCCACCATGGGCTCGCCCGTGCCCGCCTGGCCGTGGAGAGCGAGGAGTTTCTCGCCTTCGCCACCCATCTCGCGTGGAGCGAGGGGGAGACGCGGCTCAAGGAGACGCGCTGGGTCACCGACTACGGCGGAGTCTTCCCCGGCTGTCCGCAAGCCGCGGTGTGTCTTGGCGATCTGAACGTACCGAGTAACCAGGACCCGGAGCCGGACTGGAACTTGGTGCCGCGGAACCTGCATTCGCGCTACCGGCTCATGCGGGCGGACGGCTCTTTCGGCGACGTGGATCGCCGCGCGCTGCGGGTGCTGCTGAACTCGGGCTGGATCGACCCGCAAACCCTCGTGAGCGAGGCGAGGGCGGCGACGGTCGGCTACTGGTACGCCAACGAGCCCGTGCCACTGCACCTGGACCACATCCTGACCACCCGGCAGATCAAGGTGCGGGCCTATCGGACCCACGACACCGCCCAGGCCCGCGCGGCCTCCGACCACCTGCCCATCTACCTCGACGCGGAACTGGGGGAGGTCCGGCAATGACGGCACATTTTCCCGGCCTTTCGGGTTTCGTCCGCGGTGCTCTGGCTCTGCTGGGATCCCCGCGTCGGCGTCCGGCCGCCCCGATGCGGGCTGCGTGCGCACCCGCGGCTTCGGGCCGCGCTCTCGCCGAGCGCCGCGAGGGACAGGCACAGGAGCGCGAGGCCGCCGAGGCTCTGGGCGGGGCGCTGCGGGCGGCCGCCATTTCGTGGCCGGTGCGGGCCGTGGATATCCCGTCCGTGTCCGTGGTGACGGTGGGTGTGGGGGGAGCGGACGAAGCCCACCGTCTCGCCGCATTGATCCGTGAGAACCTGCCGGAGCCCTACGCCGCGGCGGAGGCTCTGCGGGTCGCGCTGGATTCCCTGGGGGTACGCGCTGCCGGCCTGCGCCTGCGGGGCGGGTGGGTGGACATCGGGCACATCACGCTGGCCGACGGGGAAGTCCTGTGCGACGTGCTCGGGGTGCCGCAGCCCGGATGCGATCCGTGGGACTGGCACCAGATCGAGGCTCTGGCCCTGACGCTGGGCAAGGCCGTCCGGTCCGTCGTCGGCCAGTCGATCGATGCCGACTTCACGCCGTCCTGCGACGCCTGTCAGCGCAAACCCGCGATCGAGCTGGGGGGCCTGCCGCCTGAGAGCGCCCGCCGCCTGGCCGCGAAACTCACCGGGACGGCCGCATCATGACCGCGCCACAAACGGCAGC
The DNA here is from genome assembly GCF_046549095.1 of Streptomyces sp. x-80. Taxonomy (NCBI): domain Bacteria; kingdom Bacillati; phylum Actinomycetota; class Actinomycetes; order Kitasatosporales; family Streptomycetaceae; genus Streptomyces; species Streptomyces sp. x-80. The sequence continues at coordinate 108,333 of NZ_JAJPWM010000007.1, read as the reverse complement.
TGGAGGGCAGCGGCCCGACATCGGCCGCGATCTCCTGGCGCGCGCGGAGGCGGCCCGCCGCCACTGGAGGCTCCCCGCGCCCCGCCACGCGCATCTGAGCGACGTCGAGGCGGACGCGATGAAGCACGTCGACCGTGCCAATACCCAGGTGCTGCGGCGGATCGTGGCCGAGCACGGATGGCCGGGGCGCACTCTCGTCGGGGAGGAGGCCGCCCGCGCCGCGTGGCTGATCGCCCTGCACGCCGACGACTACGAGGTCCAGAAGGCCCTGCTGCGAGTGCTGACAGAGGCTGTCCGGCAGGGCGAGGCGACCCAGGCGCAGTGGGCCCACTTCTTCGACCGGTGCTGTGTGCAGGAAGGCCGCCCGCAGATCTATGGCACGCAGCACCGGTACGGGCCCGCCGGCATCGAGGTCCTGCCGATCCACGAGCCGGACCGGCTCGACGCCCGCCGCGCCGGCGTCGGACTGCCCCCCTATGCCGTCAGCTCGCAGGCACTGCACCAGCACCACACCGAACCGGACACCGACCTCGACGCCGGCGACACCGAAACGCCTGCTGAAAGGGGCGCCGCGTGAAGGCCACGAAGTCCCCACAGCCGGGCCTTTCCTTTCGTGCGGGCGACGAGGCAGCAGCCTGACTTCTCCGGCCGACTGCCGCCCACAGACTCCGTCTCGGCGGGCCGGTTGCCTTCGAGCCCGGCTTATCGAGGCGGTCAGTCCCCGCACCGGAACGAGGAGCTGACGCGCCCGCGCGATCAGCGCCGAGACCGGTTCGGGTGGCCGGGAATCAGCCCTGCGGCGTTGTGGTCTCCATACGCTCCGCACGTAGGTCCCGGCAGTACCACCATCCGCAATTCGATTCGAAGACACGGGAGTTCGCATGAGTCCCCAGATCACACACACCACGAAGGCGAAGCCCCAGGGCTCGGGTACGGAGTCGGACGGCTTCGACTTGGACGTCACCCTGGTCGAGGTCTCCGACACCGCCGGTCTGATCAGCCTGACGAACGACAACTGCGGCACCACCTGCGGCGCCTGCACCACCAACGTCGCCTGATCTGAGGCGCACGTCATCTCAGGCCGGTGCCTTCGCGACTCTCCGCGCGAAGGCACCGGCCGCCCATCTGGACCACGGAGGTTGTGATGACTTCGAGCACCGCATTTCGCGCCGGGAAGACCGCTCTCCTCCGTGCTGTCGCTCGGCCGGAACTTACCGTTTCCCCGTGCCCTGACCTTGATGACCCGTCCCCTCGCGGCGCGGCTGCCCGGCTCGCGTGGTTGCGCGAGGTGTGGTCCGAGGAGGACGTTGCAGAGGCTCTGGAGCACGCCAGCTCTGCTCTCGCTTCGCAGGTGCGCGCCCTGTGCTCGTCCAGCGCCCCGGCCGCGCGTGACGTGCGGCGTGCCGTCGCCTCAGTAGCGCGCTACGTGCTGCGTGCCGAACACCGGGCGACTCCGTTCGGCCTGTTCGCCGGCGTGGCCTCGGCCGCCATCGGGCCCAGAGCGCGCATGATCTGGGGCTCGGACCACGCGGTTGTCGGCCGGGCGAGTGCGGAGTGGCTGGCTGCCGTGGTCGAGCTGCTGGAATCGTGCCCCGAGCTGCTGGAACGTCTCCTGGTGGTCGTCAACAACACCACTGCGAAACGCGGTGACCGGATCATCGTGCCGTACAAGTCCGACCCCCAGGGTGACCGTCGGCGTGCGGTCGAGGCATCCGTGGCCCTGACCGGGCCCGTGCGGGCAGTCCTGGACGCAGCCCGGGAGCCGATCCCCGTGGGTGTCCTCGCGGACAAGCTTGCTGCGGAGTTCCCCGCGGCGGGCCCCGGGAAGATTCAACGGCTCGTACGGGAGCTGGTTCAGCACGAGGTACTGATCACGAACCTGCACGCACCGAGTACGGAGACCGACGCTCTGCACTACCTGCTGAGCCAGCTCGACGCGGTGAGCGCCGGCAGCGTGGCGCCGGTCGCTGATACGGTCCGCGATCTGCATGCGGTGCAGGTCGACCTCAGCGGTTGCGGTTCCCGCAGCGGCCGGGCCCGCGCCGCCGCGCGGATGCGGGCTCAGGTCCCAGGGTTGAAGCGGCACCCCCTTGCTCTGGATCTTCGGCTGGACGTCCAGATCGAGTTGCCCGAGGCGGTTGCGCAAGAGATCGAGCGTGCCGCCAGTGTCTTGACCCAGGTGAGCGCCCACCCGTACGGGACTGCGGTGTGGAAGGCGTACCAGCGGCGGTTCTACGAGCGGTACGGCATCGGCACGATGGTGCCGCTCAACGAAGTCGTCGCCGACAGCGGCACGGGCTTTCCCGACGGGTACCCAGGCAACCAGGCCGCTGAGGACCGCTCCCGCCTCTCTGTCCGGGACGACACCTTGGTGCGATTGGCTCAGGCTGCCGCTCTCGACGGACGCGAGGAGGTGGTGCTCACCGACGATCTGATCGCCGCGATGGACCTGGGGCCGGAGCGCCCCAGGGTGCCGCCGCACCTGGAGGTCGGTGTCCGGGTGTACGCGGCCAGCGTCGAGGAGCTGCACCGCGGGCGCTTCCGCCTGGAGCTTGCGAGCGTGTCCCGTGGCGTTGGGGTCACCACCGGCCGGTTCCTCGGCGTGCTGGCCCCCGAGGACCGCGAGGGGCTTTCAGCGGAACTGGCAGACCTGCCGACCGCAGACGCCGGCACCGTCGCCGCCCAGTTGTCGTTCCCGCCTCTGCTGTCCACGAGCGCCCACGTCACGCGTGCTCCGCAGGTGTTGCCCACGGTGATCAGCGTCCAGGAGCACCGCGCCACCAGCAGCGACGTACTCACGCCCGACGACTTGGCGGTGGCATGCGACGGCCGCCGTATGTATCTGGCGGCACCCGAGCTGGGTCACCGCGTCGAGGCAGTGGGGATGCACGCGCTGAACCTCAACACGCACACCCCGCCGCTGGTCCGGTTTCTCACCGAGCTGTCCCGCGCTCAGTGCGCGCAGGTCACCTTGTTCGACTGGGGCGCCGCGAGCGTGATGCCGTTCCTGCCTCGACTCCGCTACGGGCGCACGGTGCTTGCCCCCGCCCGGTGGCGGCTGGAGGCAGCCGACTTGCCCGGCCGCGACCGCCCCCAGGCCCAGTGGGACACCGCCCTTGAGGAATGGAGGGCGCGGCGGCGGACGCCGCAGCGGGTCGTCCTGGCCGAGGAGGACCGGCGCCTGCACCTCGACCTTGGCCAGGCCGGACACCGCGCCCTGTTGCGCCAGCATCTGAACCGCGTCCGTCTGGCCGTTTTCGTGGAAGCTCCGGCCGCCGACGCGTACGGCTGGTCCGACGGCCGTGCGCATGAGGTCGTCATGCCGCTCAAGGCGACGCGACCGCCGGCGTGGCCGCTTCTGCCGACCCCCGCACCGGCCCGCACATTCTCCTGGGCGCAGATCCAAACGCCCGGAGTCTCCTCCCTGCTGCTGACCACCTTGTACGGCGACCTGCGCCGCCAGGACACCCTGCTTGCCCAGCATCTCCCGGTCTTGCTGGACCGGCTCGGCGGCCCGCCGTGGTGGTTCATCCGCTTCCGCGACCCGGATCAGCACTTGCGGGTGCGGATCGCCCTGCCGGATCCCGATGCCTTCGCCGAGACGGCCCGCACGATCGGCGCTTGGGCCGATGAACTGCGCACCAGCGGACTCCTGTCGGACATGCGCTTCCCCACCTCCTACCGTGAGATGGGCCGTTGGGGTTCGGGGGTTGCCTGGAACGCGGCCGAGGAGGTGTTCCGCGCCGACTCGCGTGGCATCGTTGCCCAGCTCTCCCAGTCCCAACGACCGCAGCAGCGTGCCCTGGTGGCCGCACATACGATCGCCATCGCCACCGCGTTCCTCGGTAGCACTGGGGAGGGGATGCGCTGGCTGATCGAACATATTCCGCCGGCCGCGCCCGCAACGGTGCCGCGTCCGCAGTTCACCGAGACCGTACGGCTGGCCGATCCGTCCGGCGACTGGGCAGCCCTGCGCGGTGTGCCAGGCGGGCACACCATCGTGGAGGCGTGGGCCGATCGGAACGAGGCGCTCGCCGCCTACCGGCCGCACCTCCCCGGGCCGGACACCCAGGGCATCCGCCTGGACGACGTCCTCTCCTCGCTCCTGCACGTGCACTTCGTGCGGCACGTCGCGGTCGACTTCGCCGAGGAAGAGATCTGCCTCTATCTCACACGTGCCGCCGCCCTGTCCTGGATGTCCCGGAGGGCACGGTGACCCACCCCCTCGCGCTCAAGACGGTGGACGCCGTCGCCGACCTCCTGGCCGACCCCGCCACCGCACCGATGGGGCCGGATGCGTCCCTGCACCGTCAGCACCTCGCGTACGGGCCGACCGGCATTGCCCTGCTGCACATTGAACGGGCCGCCGCCGGCCTGGGGCCGTGGCAGCGCGTCCATGACTGGCTCGCCGCAGCCGTTCGGCAGCCGTTCACCAGCGGCCCCGACAGCCACCCCTTCTACGGCGCACCCGCCCTCGCGCATGCCATGGCCTGCGTCGGCGACCACCTGCCTGGCGCCTACCAGCGCGCTCGGAGCACCCTGGACCGGCAGATGAGCGCCGACAACCGTCGCCGCTTGGAGGCCGCGCACCGCCGCATCGACACGGGGCGCCTACCGGAGTACGCCGAGTTCGACACGATCCGGGGGCTGGCAGGCTACGGTGCCTACTTCCTGCGCCGCGACCCCACCGGTGCCGACGTGAGCGCCATCCTCGACTACTGCGTACGCCTCACCGAGCCGGTGACCTGCGGCGGCGAGGCCCTGCCGGGATGGTGGACCCTCAGCGGACCGTCCGGCCGACAGGACGACCGCTTTCCGGGTGGTCACGCCAACCACGGCATGGCCCACGGCGTCGGCGGCGTGCTCGCGCTGCTGGCCCTCGCCGCCCGACGCGGCACGTTCGTCAGCGGCCACCGCGATGCCGTCCGCACCATCCTGGCCTGGCTGGACCGGTGGCAGGAGAAGACCGGCCAAGGCGAAGCGTGGCCCTACTGGGTTACGCGAGACGAGCTGCGCACAGGCCGCCCCGATCCGTCCCCGCCGCGGCGACCGTCGTGGTGCTACGGAACCGCCGGCCTGGCCCGTGCCCGGCAACTCGCGGCCCTCGCCCTCGGCGACACCGACCGCCAGGTCGAAGCGGAGAACGCGCTCGTGTCCGCTCTCACAGATCGCGCGCAGCTCAAGGCGACCACGGACAACGGACTGTGCCACGGCTTCTCCGGCCTCGCCCACATCGCTGCCCGGACCGCCGACGACGCGCACCCCTCCACCGCCGGACAGCTCCGAGCGGCGATACCGCCGCTTCTCGCCGTTGCCTGCCCGCCCGGCACCATCCCCAAGTACACGGCGGAGGCGGTCATCCAGAACGAAGAAGCAGGACCCGGATTCCTGAACGGCGCCGCCGGTATGGTGCTGGCGCTCCTGGCCCCCGCCACCACCGCCCCACCCGAATCCGCCTGGGACACCTGCCTCCTCATCGCCTGACCACCGACCGAAGGACCCCGCCATGCCCCCGGACCGCTGGCACCAGCACAACGTCACCTTCGCCGACCGCGCGAGCGGCAAGCGCGCCATCGCCGAACACCTCGGCCCCGCCCTGCTCGCGGCCGAGGAAGACGGACAGCTCACCAACTGGTGGTTCATGAACAAGCAGCCCTGGCCGCTGCGGTACCGCTCCGCTGAGCCGTCCCCGCTGATCGAGTCCGTGTTGAGCGATCTTGCCGACAGCGGCACGATCACGGGGTGGCTGCCCGGCATCTATGAGCCGGAGACCACTGCCTTCGGCGGGACGCACGCCATGAACGCCGCCCACGAGCTGTTCCACCAGGACAGCCGCCACCTGCTCACCTACCAGCCCGGCCCCGGCCGGCTGGGCCGCCGCGAGACCGTCGTCCTACTGATCAGCGCCATGATGCGGGCCGCCCGCCTGGACTGGTTCGAGCAGGGCGACGTGTGGGCGAAAGCCGCCGCCCTCCGACCGGCGCCGGAAGAACTGTCGCCCGACCGGGCCGCCGCCCTGGGCACGGCGATCACGAAGCTGATGACCGTCGACACTCGCAGCCTGTGCCGTCCGACCGGTCCGCTCGAAGGACACGACGAGTGGGTGGCCGCCTTCGAACGGACTGGTGGCACGCTCGCCCGCCTTGCTTCCTCAAGCGGGCTCGCACGCGGCCTGCGAGCAGTCATCACCCACCACCTGATCTTCCACGCCAACCGCGCAGGTCTCCTCCCGGATGACCAAAGCGCCCTGTTCAACATCGCACGAGAGGCAGTCATGGGATCGAGTGACAACACCGCGTCGCCCGCCGAGGGAACGCCCGAAACCACTAGCGTCAGGTTGGTGAATACCGACACGCTTGCCGCCTCTGAGGCTGACGCGGCCCAGCTCCGCAACGCCCTAGTCGACAAGATCCGCGAGTCCGGCTATGCCCGCACCTCCGCGGTCGAGACCGCGCTGCGCACCGTGCCCCGCCACCTGTTCGTGCCCGAAGCAACGCTCGAAGACGCCTACGCCAACACGGTGGTCGACGTCAAATTCGACACCGATGGCACGTCGATCTCCTGTGCCTCCCAGCCCCAAATCGTCGCGATCATGCTGGATCAGTTGGACGCCCAGCCTGGCGAACGCATCCTCGAACTCGGCGCCGGCACCGGCTACAACGCCGCGCTGCTTGCTCACCTCGTCGGCGAGACCGGCCACGTCACCACCATCGACGTGGACGACGACCTCGTGGAAGGGGCTCGTGCGCACCTGGCCGCCGCCGGGTTCACCAACGTCGAGGCGCTGACCCGCGACGGAGCCGTCGGTCACGCGGCGGGTGCTCCGTACGACCGAATCATCGCCACCGTCGGTGCGCACGGCGTCCCCCACGCCTGGATGCAACAACTCGCCCCCGGTGGCAGGCTCGTGGTTCCCCAGCGCCTCAAGGGCAGCGTGTCCCGCTCCATCGCCTACGAGGAGCGCGATGGCCGCTGGACCAGCGTCAGCAGCAAGATGAACACCTTCATGCCGCTGCGAAGGGGTATCGCCGACGACGACCGCCCCGTCATCCCGCTCAGCACCGACGGCACCGTACGGCTCCAGACCTCCGCTGGACAGCCCATCGACGCTGCGGCCCTGGCCGGAGCGATGGAGCAGCCGCGCACCGAGGAGTGGACCGGAATGATGGTCCGCGTCATGGAGTCGCCGGAGTGGATGGAGCTGTTCGTGTCCTGCTCCCTGCCCAGCGGCCTGATGCGGATGCTGTTCCCGAACGACGCCAAGGGGACGCTGCTCACGGAGGACCCCTACCCGTCCTCAACTGCTGTCGTCGACAAGGGCGCTGTCACCTACCTCGCCCGCCGACTGTCGGAGAAGAAGACCCCCCAGGGCGGCAAGCTCTGGGAGTTCGGTGTCATCGGCCACGGCCCCGGCAGCGACGAGCTGGCCGCGCGGGTCGCCGACGCAATTCGCACCTGGGACCGCGAGTACCGCGATCGTGAGGCCACGTTCGAGATCCAGCCCCTCGACGCCCCGGCCATCGAGCGGGCCCCCGGCCTGTTCGCTCTCGACACCCCACTGAACCGCATCGTCGTCGACTGGCGATGACGCCCGCCCGGCTGTGAAGAAGGTGGTGCCCGTCGCGTGGCGGACGGGCACCACCGGTTCGCCCCAGCTCCATCCCGTCACCGCTGCTCCAGAGGGTATACATGGACCCGCACGGCCCGATAGCAAGGCGCTTTCCGCTCGTCGCCCGATTCCGGCCCGCCTGCCTGCCGCTGCACGCCCGTGTGAGGGCTCTGGTCGAACTGGCCGCGAAGGCGGTGAAACAAGGCGACCAGGGCGTCGCCTCCGCCGTCTTCAACCAGGCCGCGCTTCTCACCTCCGACATCGACCTGCCTGACCTCGCCCGCTCCATGTGCCACCGCCACGCACAGGCGTACCTCCGTGCCTGCCCTCTGCCCGCCATGAGCGCCATCCGTGGGCTGGAGCCACTGGTCAACCTCGCACGCTTGCAGATCCGCGCCGGCCACAACGACGACGGCCGCCAACGACTCCTTGACCTGTACGAAGCCGTCGGCGCGGGCCGGGCCGCCGTCTTCGAGGGCATCACCGTGCCAGCGAACCTCACCCGCTCCGACGAGGACCGGCGGGAGGTCCACGCCTGGCTGTGGCGCGTGGTACTCGCCGACGGCACGCGCAGTCTCACCACCACGGGCCGGTGGCCCGAAGCCCTGGCACACATCGAGCAGCACCGCGGCGTGGGCACACGAATGCTCGACGGCCGCCAAGTCGCCGTAGTCGCAGCTCTCACCGCAGGCGATACCGAACGCGCTGCGGAACTGCTCAGCAGCACGGCGCCTGGCGATCCGTGGGAACAGGCTGTCACCGCGTGCCTGACTGCGCTATGTCGCCGCGATGCCGGTCAGGACCTCGACGCCTGCGCGACCGAACTGGTGAGCACCTACCTCAACCACGATGCCCAACCAGGGCTGACAGTCTTCGACATCCGCCTCGGCCTCACGGTCTTGGACGCGGTCGGTCCCCAACATCCTGGAGCACACCGACTCGTCGCGAATCTGGTCCGACGGACAACGGACACGCTCGATGGATACGCGGCCCGCGAAGTCCTGGCGCACGCTCTTTTCAGCACGCTCGTTACAGACAACCAGGCTCAGGACCGGCGGGACTTGGTCCGGTCCTGTGGACTGAGAAGTGGAGTCCTGCCTGACGGCCTGTCCGCCGACCTCTCCGCCGCGCTCGACTCCAGCGAAGCGGTGATCACTCGCTCTCTGAGCGCCGCGACGACGTCGCACGCGGCGACGAGGTGAGCGAAGCGCGAGGAATTCAGTCTGTCGGCGGATGCGGCTAGTCTCGAATGCATGAGCGTGCCTACTGAAGGGCTGACTCTGCGGGCCGTCAGCGCGATCGTCGAGAAGAAGATCCTCACTGCCAAGATCCGTATCTACCGGGAGGGGGTGCCGGTCTTCACTCCCGAGACAGGGCAGTACGAGCCAGGCCCTCCCGTCACGGTGTACGAAGGTTCCGGCGCTATCTTTCCCGTGGGCGGGGCGTCCGTTGTTCTTCATCTGGCCGGTCAGCCGTATGTGGATGACACCACGTCCCGGTATTGGCTTCTCACCCCACTATCCGCACCCGTCGCGTCGCGCGAAGACATGGTGACGGTTCTGGAGGCAGAAGACGAAGCCGCTATCGGACGGAGCTGGCGCGTCCTCGACATCGGCCAGACCTCCACGTTGAGTGTCCTCCGCAAGACCTGGGTAGATCAGAACACGCAAAGAGTCGATGCGTGAGACTGCCGCCGATCACATTCGCGTTGGGCCCCTCTGTTGCCGCACTCAGGGATGTCTGCGCAGCGGTTTAGAGTCGAAGGATGGACTCAGACGCTCAGCATCTCGAATTGAAGCGCGTCCGGATCGTCACCGAGGGAGCGAGGGCTTTCCTGGAGATCGATGGCGTCGACTACTCGACAGTCGTGGCGGGCTACACCATGCACCATCAAGCGGGGCAAGTTCCAGAGTTGGTGGTCCAATACACAAGTGCGAGCGTGGTTCCCGAATTCGACGGGTATGCGCGGGTCGCCGTCGGTGTGCCCTACGAGCCTGGGCCGGCAGCTGCCCACTTCCTTTCCGCAATGGACCCCGGCCTACTGGAAAAGGCGGCACTGGCCCGGTCCGACATGAGTGGGGGGCCGCACGGCTACACCGCTGCGGTGCTCGCCCAGCTCCAGCAGTGGGCCTGCGGAGAGCTCGAAAGCTCCCCGGAGAACTGATGGCATCGCCCCATAATTCTCACCCGAACGCACATCCATCCTCCGGCGCTTACTCCAACGCCCCTCAAATTGCGGCAAGTTTGAACGCACGCGCCGCATCTGCTTCACCGACCGTTGCAGCGGTTGTGCAGCACTACGTCATGCTTTTGGAGACCGCTATCAAGGCCAATGCCAGCGGTCGACCAGGGCCCAACGCGCCGACGGGCGATTACCGGCGCTCGTGGAGTCACGAGGTGACTACCTCTGGGCTGACCATCACCGGCATAGCGGGTACCAACAAGCCGCAGGCGCGTCGTCTGGAGTACGGATTCGTGGGTGCCGATTCACTCGGTCGTATCTACAATCAGTCCCCGTATCCTCATGTCGGGCCAGCAGTTGAACGGGTCCGGCCGCTGTTTATGGCCGCTATCCGTGGGGCGGTGGGGGACTGATGGCCGTGTCTGGAAGAATCCTCAGCCTGGCTATCCAAGCCATGCTCATATCTTCAACGGGACGGTCGTGCGGATATGGCACCGCACCAACGGCGAATAGCCCCCCGACGGGCGCAGCGCCCCCGTACAGCGTTCTCTACCCGGTGGGCAGCACGACCTCCGGGCCGCCGTTCGGAGACGCCGATGCCGATGCCCGTGTGATGTACCAGGTGACCTCGGTCGCGACGACCGCTGAGCAGGCCGAGTGGATGGCCGACAAGGTCCGATCCGGAATGCTCGCCCGCACACCATCCGGCGTTTTTGCCCACCCGATCTCCCCTGCTGGCTACGCCGTCATGTCCCGCGACCTGGACACTGAGGAAGGCGTAGACGCGGCCGGCGGCGTATACAGTTATGTTCAGCGGTTCGCGGTCGAGGTCACCAGCCTCAACAGCTGACCCACTCCTCACCGCGGAGGCCCCTCGCGGACGCCCGGCCAGTCGGCACGGGCCGACTCCCCCGAACTGTAGGGGACCGGGCCTTCAGCACGCAGGGCCGTCTGCGTCCCCAGATAGTGAGAGTCGCGTGGCTACCACGCAGCAGCGTTTCATGCGCCGGGGCACCACCGTCTTCTACTTCTTGAAGACGATCGCCGCCGCAGACAATGTGCCTACTCGCGCCGAACTGGCCGCGACCAACGCCACGAACCTGTCGACTGCCATCTCAGACGTCGAGGGCTGGTCGCTGGAGAACACGCCCATCGATACCCCGGACATGGCGTCCACGTTCGCTACGACTATCCCCGGCGAGGACAAGGCAGACAACTCCTCATTCACCTTTTATGAGGACATGGTCGCCGACGCCATCGAGACGCTCCTGTCCAAGGGCGTCGTCGGCTTCATCGTGATTCTCCGGAAGGGCGATATAGCCGGATCGAAGTCCATGGACGTGTTTCCCGTCCGTGTCGGGAGCCGTTCCCCGTCGTACAGCACCGCTTCCGAAGCCGCGAAGTTCAAGGTGTCGTTCGGCATCACCGACGAGCCTGTTCTCGATGCCGCGGTGCCGACGGCTGCCACGGGGGCCAGCGAGTGAATACCCCGATCGATCCGCCGGCGTCCGCCCTCGCTCGTGATGCCCACTGGGCCGCAAAGATGGCTCGCCTCAAGGCCCGCCAGCTCCCCGAGCGAAGCCTTCGTCTGTGCGACGACGAACACGCCAAGAAAGCTGTCACCGACACCGCACTGGCTCTGGCCAAGGCACGTACACAGGCTCGTTCCGAGTCGATCGAGCAAGGCGTTCTCGAAGCAGAGAGAGAGGAATGGATTCTCTCCCGGCCCGCGGTTGTCGCCGAGCAGCTGGAGCTGGACGATGCTGAGCGCGCACTAGAGGAAGCCACGGTCGTGCTCACGTTCCGTGCGCTGCCCCGGCCCGCTTGGGAGCAACTGCTCCGTGAACATCCGCCGACGGAAGCCCAGGCCGATCAGGGCATGGAGTACAACGTCGAGACCTATCCTGCTGCGCTCATCGCCGCATGCCACATCGAGCGTGACGAGTCGGGTGGCGAGGTCCCTGGGATGAGGGGGCAGGAAGCGCAGGAACTCCTGGACGCCTGGCCGGACAGCGAGGCCAAAGCCCTCTTCACGTGCGCGCTCCTCGTCAACCAGACACTGAGGGCTGACCTGGGAAAAGGCTGATCTCCGACCCGGGCTTCCGCACTGAGATGGAGATCTGTGCCTTGTACGGCATCCCGCACTCGCAGTTCACCGGCGCAGGCGACGGCCGGTGGTCGGGGCTCGACCGCGCGAAGGCCATCTCCTACCTCGCCTACTCGCGAACCGTGTGTGAGTCGTGTGGGACCAGGCCGGAGGAGTGGGACGAGCAGACGGGCGGCGACCGGTTCGCGTACGTCTCCGAGACGCACCGGTGTATGGGCTGTGAGCTGATCGCCATGGAGCAGGAGCAGGTCCCGGATGGTCCGGAGGGGCGTGGGGTGAAGGTCGGGCTTCGGCCCAGGAAGAAGGCGTAGCCAATGGCTGGGGCCTACACCCTGTACGTCCAAATACAGGCCGGTGTGGCCGGCTTGGTTGGTGGCCTGCGCACGGCTGCTGGCCAAGTCACCGCCTTCGGTGGGCAGGTCCGGCATCTCGATGGTGATCTGAACCAGCTCGCTGCCCGCTCGGAGCGCACTCGGCGTGCGATGACCACCGGGTTCACGCTTATGGGTGCGGCGCTTGGCGGCGCATTCATTGCGGGCGTGCGCAACGCCATCGAGCTGGAAAAGCAGATGGCGAACATCATGACGATCTCCAAGGAGATCAACAGCACGAACATCGACAGGTTCACCGACCAGATCATCGAGCTGAGCACCCAACTGCCACAGTCGGCCAGTCAGCTCGCTGAGGGCCTGTACCAGGTCGTCTCGACCGGCTTCGACGGCGCTGACGCGATGACGATTCTGAAGGTGGCCGCCCGCGGCGCCGCCGCTGGCCTGACGACCACCGAGACGTCGGCTCGTGCTCTGCTCGGCGTGCTGAAGGCGTACGGCATGGATGCCTCGCAGGCCAACGACGTCATGGACGTCATGTTCCAGACCGTCAACTACGGTGTGGTGTCATTCGAGGAGCTGGCGCAACAGCTCGGCGACGTCGTGCCGATGGCGGCTGCGGCCGGCGTTAAGTTCGAGGACATCAGCTCCGCCATCGCAGCAGTCACCCTGTCGGGCATCCCGGCGGCGGAGAGCGTCACCGCCCTCAACATGCTGCTGACTCGCATGATGAAGCCCACCCAAGAGCTTTCAGACATGATCAAGGGCTTCGGGTACGAGTCGGCCGCCGCAGCCCTCCAGCAGGACGGCCTATACGTCGTCATGCAGAAAGTCCGCAACGCCACCGGCGGCAGCGCGGACCAGTTGGTTCCCCTCCTGCGGGACATCCGCGCGGTCCGTGCTGCCTTGGCGCTATCCGCAGCGGATGGACAGAACTACGCCGCCTCCTACCAGGGCATCAGCCTGGAGGTTGAGCGGGCTGGGGCGACGCAGAAGGCGTACGCGATCCAGCTCGACACAACCGCGGGCCAGTGGAGTCTGTTTCAGAACCAGGCACAGGCACTCGGCATCGACATGGCGCGTGTGCTGCTGCCCGCCTTGCAAACCCTCGGGGAGTACCTGAACGTCCTGGCCGGGGCGATCAATGACCTCCCCGGTCCGGTGAAGTCGTTGATGGGCATCATGATCGCGCTGTCGGCCGCCGCGCTGCTGGGGAAAGCCGCGTTCCTGCGGTTCGGCGCGCAGCTTACGGCGTTCCGCACAGAGCTCGCGGCAGCACGAGCAGGCGGCGCGATGCTGCCCGCCCTCCTCAGCGGCGCCGGGATCGCAGTGGCAGGACTCACCGCCCTGCTGGCCATCGGCGTCGGTGTGTACGCCGCCTACTCGGCCAGCAAGCAGAAGGCCAGGGCGGCGACCGATGAACTGGTCGACGCCCTGCGCAAGGAGCGGGACGAGGGCGAGCAGGGAGCGGGCCTGCGCACCCTCACCGAACAGCTCACCAACAGCGATGACGTGAAGAAGCTCAAGGACGCCGGCGTGGACGTGGCGACCGCCATCGACGCGATCACTTCCGGTGGACAGAAGCTCCAGCGACTCAAGGACGAGCTGGCGACCAAGAAGGCCGCCTCCTGGGAAATCCTCCCCGGGGGCAGCTACACCTACGACATCTCCTTCGACCGAGCCAAGAGTGTGCTGAACAAGCAGCACACGATCTGGTCCGACGCGGTCAAGAAGGAGAACGAGCTTGCCGCGAACATGGCCATCGTCAACAACAAGATCAAAAACAACCGAAAGGAGGCGCTCGGCGCCTGGGACCTGACCCAGTCTCTGCCGACGGACAAAAACGGGGCCCCGCAGTTCACCGACCAGATGGAAGCGATGGGCAAGTCCCTCGCGTCGATCGTCGATCCGGCAAAGGCATGGAAGGCGGCCCAGGACAAGGTCGCCGAAGCGAACCGCAAGGCAGGGCGCTCCGCCGACGCTTCCAAAGCATCGCTCGCTGACTACGTCGAGGAGTTGCGCAAGCAGCTGAAGGCCCAACGGGACTTCCAGAAGAACCTTGGGCTGCTGGCCGCCGAAGGACGACTGAACCTTGCCGATCACTTCTCCAAGCTCGGCCCTGACTCGGCTCCCATCCTGGGCGAGTTGGTGAGACAGCTCCAGAAGGGCAAAGGCAAGGTCGCCGACGAACTCGAATCGATCATCGAGGAGTCCTCTGCCCGGACCACCCCGGCCTTCCGAGCCGGCCTGGAACAGCTACCAGCCATCTCGGCGAAGTACGGAAAAAAGGTAGCCGAAGCGTGGGCCGACGCCGCAGCGACGAACGACCCGGGCAAGCTCGCTCGCGTCATGCGTGACATGACCGTCGCGGACATGTCGAACGCGGCGAAGAAGCTGCCCAAGGCCGCCTCCGCTCAGCTTGAGCAAGGCATGAAGCTGCTCGCGGATGTCTCCGCCAAGTACGGCAAGGAGGCATCCACCTCGCTCGCGCAGTCCTTCCTCAAGGGCGACGTCGAGCAAATCCGCTCGCAGCTCAGCTACATGTACGGCACAGACATGCCGATCAAGGCCCCGGACCTGACCGGAGTTGTGAACGCCTTCAAGCAGGCAGGCGTCCAGTCGAACTCCGAGTGGTCCGGGATGCTCAGCCTCATCGTCGCTGTGGCCCAGTCCAAGGGAACGGAAGCGGCCACCGCCCTCACCAGCGCACTGCTGTCCGGCGACATGGCCGCCGTGCAGAGCCAGCTCGACGGTATCGGCGCTTCCGTGGGGCGCATCCCCGGAACCAAGACAATCACCGTTACCGTCAACAAGCCTGCCGTGGTGACCATCCCGTTTGTCGCCAAGATCCAGGCCACTTCGTGGGACAAGGACGGCAACGGCGTCCCGGACTTGATCCAGGCCCCCAAGAGACAGGCCAACGGCGGACTGCTTGAGTTCTACGCCCAAGGCGGTGTCCGCCGCGAAGACCACACGGCACAGATCGCACCCGCGGGAGCGTGGCGTGTATGGGCCGAGCCGGAAACGCAGGGGGAGGCATACATACCCCTGGCGGGAGCCAAGCGGGCCAGATCCAAGCGCGTCTTGGAAGAGGTCGCCCACCGCTTCGGCGGCGAGGTTACTTACCATGCTGAGGGCGGCCTATCTGGGTTCACGTACCGGCCGCAGACTCTCTACTCCCTGTCGGGAATCGCCAGCGACTCGCAAGACGCGAAGGGCAACTTCAGCCTCGATCTATTCGCCAAGAAGCTCCACCAATCCGTGTCGACGGCCAAGCGTTGGCGCGCCGACCTGGACACCGTGGCCCGGCGAGCCGGACAGGACGTGGCAGACGCTTTGGGAGATATGGGTGAGGAGGGGGTTGCCCTCACTCGCAAGATGGCCACCGGCAGCTCGAAGTACCTGCGGTCTATGGCGAAGGACCTGCGTGACCTGGCTGCTGCATCGAAGGCGAGCCTCGGCGAGTACACCGGGCAGCTCCGCCAGGCGGTGAAGGACCAAACCGGCTTCGAAGGGAACCTGGCGAAACTCGCAGCCAACGGCTTCGGTGATTTGGCGAAGCGTCTGGCCCAGCGGGGTGACCAGGACGCGGCCGACCTCGCCGCCCAGGCGGTGAAGGACAAGAAGAAGGCGCAGGCGGCGAACGACGCGGCCCGCAGTGCCGGCAAGACCATTCCCAGTGATGACCTGCCGGACCTCGTCGCGGTCATCAGCGCGGTTAAGAACACCACGACCGGCCTGCACGCGGTGGCCGACGCCACCGGACTCGATGAGGACCACATTATCGAGATCGCCAACTTGGGCCTTTCTCGTCTCAAGAGCGCGCTGGGCTCGAAGGGCGCCAAGTTCTTCTCCGACCTGAGCCGTGCCAACAAGGGCTTGTCATACGCCGACGGCGGCATCCTCACGCCCGGCCTCTATGCCACCTCCGGCGGCCTGATCAAGTTCGCCGAGCCGGAAACGCAGGGCGAGGCGTTCATCCCGCTCGGTGCTGCCAAGCGCAGCAGCGCCCTCTCCGTCCTGAACGAGGTCGCCACACGGTTCGGGACGCGTTTGACCAGTGGAGCCGCAGCACCCGCATTGCGGCTTGTCGACGCCCGGCCGCCGACCGCCATCAGGGTCACCGTCGTCCAGCAGCAGCCGAAAGCCCTGGTGGAGAACATGCCGATCACTGTTCAAGGTCGTGACGCCTCGCCGCAGGAGCTGACCGGAGAGATTATGCGGCGGCTGCGGAACGCTCAGCGCGGGGGGCGTATCTGATGCTGCCCCTTGGCGAATGGCAGATTGACTTCGCCGGAGTTCTGATCGGCCACAAGACCGCCGTGCCCATATCGGATGTGGAAGGGCTCGGCCCAGCCGAGCTGCGCACACAGGACGTGGTGAACCCAGCCGACGACGGCGCTTTCCCCGGGGTCGACCTGTACGCGCCGCGCACCGTGCGGATCGAAGCCGGCATCCGGACCCCGGGCGACCCGGCTGCCGCCCTGGACAAACTTGCCGAGATCGAAGCGGTCGCTGGGGACGCATCAGTCCGTCGCACGGCGGGTGCGCTCGCACAGCTGAAGCTGCGTTGGCCCGGACGCAGGACCAAGGTCCTCTTTGGACGTATTCGGCGTGGCGAGGCGGTCTCCACAGCTCAGGTCATCCATGGATGGATACCGCTCGACCTGGAATTCACCGCGCTCGATCCGCGCCTGCACGATGACGAGGTCTCCGGCGTCACCCTGCCCTTGGACATCTCCCACAGCAGCGGGGGCTTCAAGGCGCCGCTCGTGGCCCCTATCACCACTGGCATTGCGACTCCGGAGACCAGGCCGGGATGGGTGATCAACGAGGGCAGCACAGGAGCGTGGCCGTCGGTTCGCATCACCGGTCCCGTCGCCACTCCGCGCATCTTGCATGTCGAGTCCGGGCACGTCCTCGACCTTGACATCGTCCTTGGCGTCGGCGAGCGCATCGACATAGAGACTCGCCCCGGCACGCGCTGGGTGCTGCGCAACGGCAGCGGGAACGCCGCCACGGCCCTCTCCGGAGCTTCCCGTCTGGACCTCTTCCAGATCCCGCCGGGCCGCAGCGAGATCCGTTGGACGGCCGCCGACTACACAAACACCACTCGCCTGACCGTCTCGTGGCGGTCGGCGTGGACCGCTCTGTAAGAAGGAGGACCTGCTGTGACGCTCGTCCAGCCGCCCATGCTCACCCACGGCGGCACCCACCCCGCCCGCGCATTCCGCATGATGGTCAGAGACCTGGCCCGAGGTTCGCAGGGTGTGACCGAAGCCAACGACCTAAAGGTGCGGCAGCTCTCCACGCCCGGTTCCGGCGTACGAGTCGGAGACGGGTCATCCGTCATACGTGGCGCTTCGTGGGGCCAGGGTTCTTACACGCAGTACAACGTCGGCGACGCCATCGTGCCCGTCGCGCCGACCGGGGCCTCAGGTCGTTCGGACCTGCTGATGCAGCGCGTCGAAGACCCGGAGTACGAGGGCAACCGCGACCCGGCCAAAGACGACATCGGCTACTTCCAGGTGCTCCCCAACGTGTCGGCAACCACCACGGCGGTGCCGGCCGGCATGACCGCCATCCCACTGGCCCGACTCGACATCCCGCCGAACACCGCGACCATCACCGACGCGATGATCAAGGACGTGCGGAGCATCGCCAACCCGCGGCGGGACCGTCGCCTCTATACCGCGTTCCCAAGCAGCTCATCGAGCCTCACGTATCAAGACAACAAGTGGCACAACTGGCCCGGCGCCGCGCGCTGGACCATTGCCGTGCCGGAGTGGGCCGTCAACCTCAAGGCGGTCACGACGTTCGCCGGACTGCGCATGGACAGCGCGAACGTATTCGCGTCGATGCAGCAGGTCATCGGCACCATCCAGGGACAGGACACCGTCATCGACGACGACCAGGGCAAGGGCGTCCGCCGCTCGACCATCGTCCTCGCCGACAACATCGGCGTCACTGCCGCCATGCGAGGCACCAACCAGGTCCTGTACGTGCAGACCTACATGTCCAAGATCGAGACCGGCAACCTGTCTGTGGACGGTGCCACTTCGATTGTCTGCGACGTGGAATTCAACGAGGGCGTCATCTGACAATGTCGTACCGCTACCTGACCACGCAGGCTCTCACCGGTGACGTCCGCGCCTGGTATCTGCCGCTCACCGAGGTGGAGTTCGGCCCGGAGCTGTGCGGACCGGGGAGTTTGACCGCGGTCGTCGAGCCACGTTTGGCCAACCTTGCCCTCGAACAAGTCGATGCCGGCACCACCCTCATCTACGTGGAGCGCGACAGCACCCTGCTGTGGGGCGGCATCATCTGGCGGGCGGAGCCCGAAGGACAGAAGCTCCGCCTGGAGGCGAGCGGCTTCGGGTCCTACATGTCCAGGCGGAGCGACCTGCACGGCAACCTGGATGGCCGCGGGCCATGGGTCAATGCCGACCCGTGCGAAGTGATACGTGCTGCGTGGGCGTACTGCCAGTCGCAGCCGGATGGCAACGTCCGTGTCACGGTGGACGGGACCAGAAGCAACGCGAAGGTGGGGACGTCCGCCGAGCCGTACACCACCGCGTGGTGGGAGGCTCCCACCCTGGGGTCCGTCATCGATGACATGGTGGCCGTCGAGGGCGGCCCGGAGTGGTCTGAGACGGTCAGCTGGGCCGGCGGCGTTCCTGTCCAACACATACGGCTGGGCTGGCCGCGGCTGGGCAGCAGGCGACAGGACATCTCCTTCACTTCCGGCATCAACATCGCGGCGACAGCCCCTGTCGAGTACGACGCCGACAACTATGCCCAGGTAGTCATCGGGCTGGGAGCGGGGGAGGGGCGCTCACGCCGACGGGCCGTTGACGCGGCGCGCAACGGCCGCCTGCGACTTGAGCACATCCTTGAGGTGCCCTCCGAGAAAGCGGAAGACCGGCTCGCGTCGAGGGTGCGGACCGAGCGCATCAGCCGGTCGGTGATGGGCGAGGTGACGGAGGTTGTTCTACGCGACCACCCCGCTGCCCCCATCGGCTCGTTCCAGGTGGGTGATGACGTGAGGGTACGCATCGATGACGAGTGGTCGGTTTACGACGGCTGGTGCCGCATCACCGGCTGGACTATTAAGCCTCCGTCCGTGGATGAGCAGGAGCAGGTCACTGTGCAGTTGGCGCGGGCAGATCGCTACACCTATGGAGCCTGAATATGACCGATCAGATTGCCCGCCTCGCCGCCCGCATAGCGACAGTGGAGCGACGCCTCGACAGCGCGAGCCGTACCGCCAAACTCGCCTACTCCTCAATTGAGGGGGGAGCAATCGAAGTCTTCGACGAGGACGGATCGCTGCGCGCTGTCATCGGTCAGCAACCTGATGGCACCACGGGGCTCAGCGTCGTCAACAGCGAACCGCCCCTCGCGCCGTCCGCCCCGACTGTTGAACCGATCCTCGGCGGCCTATCGGTTGGCTGGGACGGAACGTGGGCTGCTGACCCCGCTCTTGCGGTCAGGGACCTCGGACGCATTCAGGTCCACATTTTGCCGTCCGCCGAGACAGAGCCGGATGTCCGCAACCCGACCTGCACTATCGAGAGCCAGAGCGGAGGGACAGTTGCCGTGCCCTGCTTCAGCTACGACCCGGTTTGGATCAAGCTCATGGCGGTCAACACCGCCGGCATGCCAGGCCCACCGTCGGATGCAGTCCAGGGAATCGCACGAAAACTTGTCGACTCTGACGTCCTCTCAGGAACCTTGACGGCAAAAGAGATCAAAGCGGGATCACTGACTGCCGACGCCTTCGATGTGAACTCGGTGCGCGCCGGGATACTCACCGCTGGCTCCATCAAATCCGCGATGATCGACGTGGATGCGCTTAAAGGTAAAGTGATCACCGGCAGTGTCGTTCAGACTTCCGAGTCGGGGCAGCGGATTGCACTGGATCCACAGAATTCGGCTCTGACCTTCTACTCAGGCGTCCCGGAAGAGAAGGGGCCTGGAGTAATGGTGGCAGAAATTACGGATCACGGAAGCTGGCTCCAGCCAGCCCTGTTCTTGCGTGCCCCCAGCATTGGAGGGGACAGGCCGGAGGTCGCCCTTACCTCTGCGCAGGAGGGGAAGGGTAACGCACAGATTTCATTGCAGCCGACGGGCAACCTTGATGCACACTGCTACATGCGCCTCTTGGGCGGTACAGACGCCTCCGACACCGCCAAGGTGGAGATGTACGCCTCGCGCGGAGCCGGGGCGGGGGGCGGGTTCACCTATCTTGAGATGACCGGCGGTCAAATTCAGATGAAAGCCGCTGGCTCGGGAATCTCAGCCGTCACTGTCGAAACAAGTGCGATCACTTTGACCGGAGCGGTCAAGGTTCAAGGGAAGCTGCTTTCGGGGACCGGCAGTGACTTGCTCAGCGGAGATGAATACTGGCAGACGCTCGCCCTTAAGTCGGGCTTTTCGCACAGTGGCGGAAATGCTCGATGGCGCGTGATCAGCATACTGGGGATGCGCTTCCTCCAGATGGCCGGAGTAGTGCAGGTGGATACCTCGGGTGGTCTTCTTGTCGACACTGTATTTGCGTCGATTGCAGCCGAGAAGCCCAAGGATGTGGTTCCGTTCGCCGTGGCCCGCAACAACAATGCCGGCGGAGTGTCTTCAACCCGCGTGGATTTCAACACCGCTGGGAATTTCACTGTCTACACATCGGCTACGTACAAAGTCAGTTGGTTTTCTTTGGCTGGAGTCCTTGTCCCCCTCGACTGACAGGTCACAGACCACCAGTCGTCCGTAAGGGAGGCGGATGCAGGCAGGCGGTGGTGCCGTACCGCGCAACCACTGGTATCAGCCAATGACGACCCCTGAGATTCTGCGGAGTCGTAAAATCAAACTGTGGCGCGGGGCCATCGACTGCCGAGGGAGCACGAGGTGAGCATCCCGCCGCCGGGCGCGGAACCTACGCTGTGGGAGCTGCATCGTGCCGTCGTTCGGCTGCGCGAAGATCAGCGTGACGATCTTGCGCAGCTTCGCGAAGACTTGCGCAGCGACATCGCCGCTCTGGCGAGCCGCTTGAACCAGGTGGTCACCGTGGAGGTGTACCGAGCAGATCAGCGCAACCTCTCCCAGCGCATCGATACGCTCGAACGCGAGCTGGAAGCGGTAAAGGCCGAGCGCGATCAAGACCGTGAACAGACGAGCACCAACCGTCGACTGATCCTCTCCGCGTTCATCGCACCCGTATTGCTGACGGTGCTGCAACTCGTGCTCGCTGCCCGCGGCAGCCCATAGATCCAGCTCTACTCACTGAAGATCACTCATGGCGCGGGGGAGAAGCAGGACGCGCCTCATGTCCGATCTCTGGCTGCCCGGAGCCGAGCGACACCCGCTCGGCGACACGGCACCGACCGACACCCACTACGCCCCGCGCGTGATCTGGCACATCACATGGGACAAGAACGGCACGGCGGCCAAGCCCGCCGACCTCGTCCCGTTCGACCAGCTTGTGCGGTACTTCACCGGCGGCGGCAGTGGGGCCGCCCCGCATCTGCTGTGGGACCCGTTCACTGGGAGGACCGCCCAGTTCTACCCGGCCAACAGCCGGTCGAAGTCGCTCGTCGACGCCCCCGGCGGCACCCGGACCAACCGCACGGGGCGGGTCTGCCTTCAGGTCGAGACACTGTTCTTCCCCTACTGCCGGGTGAACGGGAAGTCCTACGCGACCGTTCGCGATACGCCGGCCAGGGGTCTGGGCAAGCTCCTGGACTGGGCCCGGAGCTGGGGAGTCCCCGACACCTGGCCGATGGGCACGCCGACCTGGAACGCGAACCGTAGCGAGCGCACCTGGGAGACCCAAGGCGGGCACTACGGCCATAGCCAGGTGCCTGAAAATCAGCACACTGACCCTGGCCCGATGCCGAAGTGGGCCACTACGGGCCCCGCACCCAAGCCGGGACCGCCGCCGTTCCCCGGCCGTAGCGCCTTCGGGCCCGGCAAGTCGAACGCGTCGATCCTCCTCCTGGGCCAGCAGCTCGTCCGGCGCGGCTTCGGCAAGCACTACCGCGTGGGCCCGTCCCGCGACTGGGGCGAGGCCGACCGCCTGAATATCCGGGACTTCCAGCTCGCTCAGAAGTGGAGCGGTTCCGACGCCGACGGCTACCCCGGCCCCGAGACCTGGCGCCGGTTGTTCATCTGATCCGAGAGCCCAAGCAAGGAGTGCACTTTTATGAACCTCTACGCCTCGCTGCTGCGTACCGGTGTCCCGGCCGCGGTCGGCTGGCTCGTCGCGGTGGCTGTCCGTCACGGCCTCGATCTGGATCCGACGGCCGTAACCGGTGTCCTCACCCCAATCGCGACCTTCGTCTACTACGGCGTCTTCCGTTTTGCGGAGGAGCACTTGTCGCCGAGCTTTGGCTGGTTGCTCGGCTACGCTCGGCCGCCGAAGTACGAGGGATCCCAGCTCCCGCTGCCGAGGACCTGAGCAAGTCGGAGTGATGCCGAGCACGCAAGGAAGAAGGCCCCCATCTCGCGATGGGGGCCTTCGACCTCTTGGAAGCACCCACAGTACCTGCTCTTCGGGGGATCCGGATCCACTTCCATGCTGGTTACAATCTATATGCATACGTACCGTGTTCTGGAGGCACCGGAGTGGCAGGGGATCAAAGGCCGGCGGCAAGGAAGCCGTACCTGGCCGGCGGGGCCGAGTTCGCCGCGTTGTACGGCGTGAAGCGGATCCAAGTCAGTCAGTGGATCAGTCGTGACCATACGCTCGATTACCGATACGCCAAGATCATTAGTGGGTCGCCTTACTGGCTCTTGCAGTTCGCGAAGGGCTTCGGGGAGACCACTCCGCGGCGCAGGAACCTTAATGAGGTCGAGTTGGCGCGAGTGATCAAGGAGCAGGACCCGGGGTACTGGGTCGCGGAAGTGACCCAGCTTCCGCCGCTGGTGGGTCTGGCCGAGGTGGAGGCACTGTTCCAGTTGCCCTCCAACGCGCTGTTGAGGAACGCCATCAGCACGGGCCGGTTCCGACCCGCCGACTACACCTTGTCCGGATCGCCGATCTGGCTTCTTGGGCCAGTGGTGGAGGAGGCGCCCGCGCTACAGGCGGTGGCGCGCGGGGTCGAGTGGGCGATCGATGAGAAGGTCCTGGACGCGCTGTCCGACGGTAGCTATGACGGGCCTGGGGCAAGGATCGTGGCGCGCGGCAAGGCCGCAGGTCGGTCTTCCAAGTAGCCATAGATCGGGGCGACTTGTTCTTGAATCCACCCCTGATTGCATATAGAATAGAAGTGCACTCAAGGGGGTGCGCTTCTTATTCGTTGGGGGTGTGATGCGATATCCCAGAGGGCCGCCGGGTGGCCGTCGACGGTGCTGTCGATCGACAATCGGCTTCGCCAAAGATAGATTCCAACACTCCAGGGTGTGTGTTCTATCTCTAAGGGGGAGCCTTGCTGATCGACCAACCGCCGTTGTTCGGCACTATCCAGCCCGTTCGCCACCCCGCCGACGTTGGCAACCTGACCATCCAGCAGCGGTTCGAGGCATTCCACGCACTCAACCCCTGGGTTCTCAGGGCGCTGGCCCGAATGACCGCTGACTGCGCGGGAAAGGGGTTCGGCCGCATCGGCATCGGGATGCTCTTCGAGCTCCTGCGCTACCAGTACGGCGCGGCGACCCGAGGCGACGAGTTCGCGCTGAACAACGACTACCGCTCCCGGTACGTCCGGCTCCTGCTGGTCGAACACCCGGAGTGGTCCCCGCTCTTCGAAGTCCGTGCCCTGCGCGCGGACTGACCACGACCTCTTGGAGCCAGATCGTGAACGCGCCAGCGGGCGCCGCAAAGCCGCCCGCCATCAAACTCAAGACCCGCAAGCCGACAGGCATCGTCCCGTGGCCCCTCCTCCTCATCGAGGGCGAGGAAGGCGCCGGCAAGACCTACTCGGCGGCACAATTCTCCAGCAGCGACTGCATCGGTCAGATGTACTGGATCGACCTCGACGAGGGATCGGCCGACGAATACGCCGCCATCGCGGGCGCCAACTACCTGATCGTCGAGCACGACGGAACCTACCGAGACATCCTCGAACAGGTCGAAGCCGTGCACGCAGAAGCCCGGCGCGCGGCGGCAGCCGGGGAACCGCCCGTCGTCCTGACCATCGACTCGGGGTCGGCCCTGTGGCGGATGCTCACAAACTGGACGTACGAGCGGGGCCGCAGGACGAGGAAGAACCGGGCACTGCTCCAAGAGGACCCGGACGCCGCCTACGACATCGGCCGGAATCTGTGGAACGACGCGCTGGAGCGGTGGAACAGAATCATCTACCTGCTGCGCACCTTGCCCGGCATCTCTATCGTCCTGGCCCGCGGCAAGCAGGTCAGCGCAACGGACGACAACGGTCAGCCAATCCAGAACAAGAGCGAGTGGAAGGTGGCGGCCCAGAAGGACTTGGGCTTCGACTCGACCTGCTGGGTGCGAATGAAGCGCAACGCTGACCCGCAGATCATCAAGGTCCGGTCGCTGCGGATGCGTGTGGAGCAGAAGAATCCGCTGCGCCTGCGGGACTTCAGCATCGAGGACCTGGTCTTCAACAAGCTCGGCTGCTCTGTCGAATCCCAGCCGCGCATCATGCCCGCGCTCTCCGGTGACCTCGTACAGCCGTGGCTGACCCGTATCGGTGAACTCAAGGACAAGGACACTCTCGGCGCGCTGTGGCGCTCCGTGCCGGACCCGGCCAACCGCCTTAGCCGCGAGGAAGTCGCCACTGTCC
Organism: Streptomyces sp. x-80; assembly: GCF_046549095.1. Taxonomy (NCBI): domain Bacteria; kingdom Bacillati; phylum Actinomycetota; class Actinomycetes; order Kitasatosporales; family Streptomycetaceae; genus Streptomyces; species Streptomyces sp. x-80. The sequence goes on along the minus strand of NZ_JAJPWM010000007.1, from coordinate 83,363 downwards.
GGGCCGCCGCGGAGCAGAGGGCGGCCGAACTGGACAACCCACGCTCGGAGATGGGCGAGGGCCCACTGACCGATGCCGACAAGCTCCGAGCCGCCGCCAAGCGGAAGGCCACGGAGCAGGACGCGGACGCCGAGCAGTGACCGGCCCGTACTCACCTCTTGGAGAACTCCCATGCCCGTAGCCACCATCGTTGACGGTGTCGCGCCTTCTATCTGGGACGCCGCCCACGACGTCGACGCCCGACGCCCTCGCTCCCTTCAGGCCCAGCTCGGAGCATCCGACACCGTGTGCGGCCGACGAGCCGCCTACATCCTGTATGGCGTCACCCCGACCGATCACGCCGACAAGCGCGCCGCGATTCTCGGCACGTTCATCCACTACGGGCTCCTGGAGTCGGCACGCACGGAGTACGGATGGCTGGTGGAACGCAGCGTCCAGGACGACCTGATCCGAGGGCACGTCGATGTCGTCCAGCTCGACGCGGTGACAGCCGCTCGCTTGCCGGCCCGGCACAGACCGGCGATACCCGCCGACACCCTCACTGTGGAGGACGTGAAGACGAAGTCCACATACATGTGGGACCGGGTCCTCCGCTACGGGGCCACGGCCGCCGAGCTGCGACAGGTCCACCTGTACGCCGGAGCACTGTCCGAGGTCGGCTTCGAGGACGTGCCCGGTCAGCGGTATCTCGCTCGTCTCGGCCCGCTGGAGGTGCAGCGGATCCGCTTTCGGTTCATCAACCGCGACAGCGGCGCGGAGCACATCCAAGAGATCGGCTTCGACCCCCGGCGGGCTGCCGAGGCCCAGTGGTGGGTAGAGCGCGTGCGCGAGGCCAGTGACCCCGAAGAAATGCCGCGCGACTTCAACGGGCCGGGCCTGGACGTCATCTGCGACTACTGCCCATTCCGCTCCCTGTGCTGGCCGGGGACGGCCCCTGGCGTACCGGAGCAGACGGCGCTCATTCACAACGACGCGGACCGCGAGCAGGCGCTTATCGACTACGTGAAGGGACACGAACTCGCCAGCGAGGGTGACCGGGTCAAGAAGTTCGCACGCAAGAAGCTGGACCAGTCCCCGGCCGGGGTCTACGGGCCCAACAGGCTCTCCTGGCGTGGGGGGAAGGACGAGGAGAAGGACGACGTGGAGGCGATGGTCGACCTCCACGAGGTCGCCGGCATTCCGGTGCCGATGAAGCCGGACGCCGATCGCATGGTCAAGAACCTCAAGGCGGCCGGGTTGTCCGTCCCGCGGCGGAAGACCGGCAAGAAGACGGCCCCGGTCATCAACGTCGGGCCGGCCTGACCCGGAACCCATGATTCCTCAGCCCCGCCCGCGGACGACGGGCGGGGCGACCCGTCCTGCCGCCGTGCTCGTACCGCCCAAGGGGAACCGTGTCCATCCAACTGATGATCGCTGCGGCGTATTTGCCGCCTGACGTGCTCAGCCAGAGCCAGAAACTCGCCCTCATGAAGATCGCGGACAGTGCCGACGACGAGACGCGCCTTGCGCGGCCCGGCCTGACTCGCCTCGCTGCCTGGGTCGGTGTGACCGACAAGCGCGCCATCACCATCGTCACCGAGCTGATAGCCAAGGCGCTCGTCGAACGTGTGGAGACCGGCAAGGCAGGCCGTGCTGCGGTGTACCGGGTCTTCCCGCTCGGTGTACCGGCCACGCCGACCACGCCGGAACTCAAGGCGGCTGCGGAGGCCCGTAAGGCCGCCCCCAAGAACCCCCGCAAGGCCCGGTCCGGAGTGGCGCGTTCGGCTCCGGCCAAGCCCGTGATGACGTATCAGGACGTTGAAGCCCGTGAGGCTGAACGGCAGCAGAGGACTGAAAAGCCGCAGGCGAAGACAGGGTTCCACGCCGGGAACCCAGGGGGAGAGGCAGGGTTCCACGAGGGAAACCCGGGTGGGCCAGAAGGCAGGGTTCCGCCGGTGGAACCCGATGAGTTTCATGAGGGGAACCCACTGGGTTTCACCACTGGAACCCCTTCCTTTCCTGGTTCTTCCTCTGTCCTTCCTCTCCCCCCTACCCCCACGGCTGACGCCGTAGGGGGCCCCTCGCCCGCTCCGACAGACACCCCGACGCCGGGCCGGGAGGAGCCGAACAAGGGCTGTGCGAGGCACCGTGGGCGCCCCGCTGCCTCCTGCCGTGGCTGCGGCACCAACCCGCGTGCAGGACGCGAGAGGGAGCGGGAGGAAGCCAGGGCAGCGGAGCGCGAGGCGCACGGAGGCTTCTGGGATGAGTGGCACGAGGATGCGGCCAAGCGCCGCCAACAGGTCGAGGAGCGCCCGGAGTCCGTGGACGCCTCCCGCAGGGCTGCGCGTGAGGCGGTGCTCCAGTCCAAGGCCCGCAGGCAGCAAAAAACTTAGGCCCCTGAACGAATATTCCGTCAGGAATCTGGACATGCCCGGCATTGCATATAGAATAGAAGTAGAAGGGGGAAGGTCCCCTCGGACTGAAAGGACGACATGAGCTACCTGCCCACCCTGCGCCGCGAACACAAGGGCGCGCTCGTACTCGACAGCAGCGCCGCGGCTCACGAGCAGATCCGCGCCCTTGCCGACCTCTATCGCGAAGACCCTGAGGGTGTCGGCGACATGCTCATCCGGGTCGCCGACCTCAAGGACCGGGCCGAGCGTGAGCGTGCCCTCGATGGCCTCGGTCATGCCGAGCATGTGCGCGACGAGATCGTCGGCGAACTCCTCAGCGAGATCGGCGGCGGGGAGATCCACCTCGACCCCCGCGACAATCACCACGCCCTCATGCAGGCGCGTAGCCTCGCCCACCAGGCGCGGTGCATCGCCAATGCGGCCCAGCGCCGCGCCGACGAGCTGGCGGTTCTGACTGCCGTCGCCCGAGGGGTGCGAGGGGAGGGGTGGAGGCCCTCCGCCTGCTAGTCAAAGGCGTTTCAATCCATTTCGAAATAGATCCCAACTCTGTACTGTTGGGCGCCTCAAGACCTCTTGGAGAGAAGACCGTGAGCAACGACCCCGCGCAGATGGCCCCGATGCCCGTGCACGGCAACGCCGAAGACCCTCTGTGGCGCAAGCTGTGGAACGCCTACGAGCCGGTCATCACCGCGCTGCGGCGCATCCCGCTCGTCGCCGACGTCGAGATCTCCGGCGGCCTGTTCGGCATCACCGTCCAGCTCACCGACGGTTCGTACCTGTGGATCTCCTCGGTCGAGGAACTGCCCCTCGACCCGACGGAGGTCGAGGGCTGGCACGTCAGGCGCGCCCACGAGGACAATCCGACCGTCGACGAGATGGTCTACAACTCCACCGAGGACGGCGAGCACTCGCAGCACGGCAACAACGTCGTCCCCCTCGTCCAGGCGATCGCTGCCTTCGTCGCCAAGCGGCGCCTCGCGCCCGTGCTGATCGACCTCATGTCCGTCCAGCTCGACGGCGTGACGAAGGACCACAGGCGCATCAGCAAGCTCGTCCAGGGACCCTTCGATGACCGCCACACGGCGGTCAAGGAGTACGGCTACGCCACCCATGAGCTGATGGAGCGCGGCTGGCGGTGCATCTACGAACAGGGCGGCACGGACTGGCCGCTGACCGTCTGGGAGCTGAACGGCGAGATCGTCACCGTCTACCTCGCCCACGTCGGTCAGGTCAGCGTCTGATGCCCAGTGCAGAAGCAGGCCAGCCGGGCGTGGCCGAGAAGTCCACGGAGTGCCCGTGCGACTGCGTGATCAGCCACGTGCTGATCGCCTGCATGCAGCTCATGCAGCCCTGCCCGGCGCGCGACGAGCTGGGGACGAGATGACTGTCACGCTCGCGTTGCTCGCGCTCGCCCTCGGTGCTGCCGCCGGTCTAGCCGTAGTCGTCGTCGACGAACTGCGCTGGGAGGCCCGTGACCGCCTCCCGCGATGCACCACCTGCGGCGAACAGCACCACCGTCACGCAGCCCACCGCTGAACGCTGTCCGGCCCGCTTGCCCCGGGCCGGACAGCCGCAGACCTCTTGGAGAACACCTGTGGGATACGACATGTACATCCAGACGCCCGACGGCAAGCCCGCCGAGGGCGACGAGAACTGCTTCCGCTTCGCGTGGACAGCACTGCCGCGAACCCTCGACACGATGGCCGACTTCGGAATGCTCACCGAGCTGCCCGTTCCCTCCGCCCCGACCCTGTCCGCCTACGGACTGGCGATCCAGGACTTCCACCCCGGCACGCGGCCCGACCAGGCAACGGCCAACCGCATCGCCGAGTACCGCGCCGCGTACCAGGCCGTCATGGATGCTGCGGAGTCCGAGCCCGCCGGCATCCCGGCCTACAAGCTTGTGAACAACGACGGCTTCCTCGTCACCGTGGCCGAGATCAGCGCCGCCCTGACCACCTACGAGTCCCACCCGCACGTGGACATCGCCGAGATGCCCGTGGGCAACCCGACGTGGCGGCACTGGACGGCATTCCTGCGCCGCGCCAAGACACACGGCGGATTCCGCACCCACTGATCCCAGCCATCGCCCGGCCCCGTCACGCGGGGCCGGGCTCCACAGACCTCTTGGAGAACGACCACACCATGGCAACATTCATCGACCTGCTGTGCGGCGCAGGAGGCAGCAGTACCGGGCTTGTCGAAGCCGGGCACGATCTGGTCCTCGGCATCAACCACTGGCAGCTCGCCATCGACACGCACGCCGCCAACCACCGCAACGCGGACCACGCCTGCATCGACATCTCCGGCTTCCCCATGCGCTACCTGCCCAACGCCGATGTCCTGTGGGCGTCGGTCATCTGCACCGAGATCAGTCCCGCAGGCGGGCGGCGGCGCGAAACCCACCAGATGGACCTGCTCGACCTTCTAGAGGAGGGCGAGGACTGGGAGGCCCTGACCAAGGACGCCTTCGAGCGGACCCGGGTCACCGGCTGGTGCGTCGTCCGCGCAGCCGAGGCCAAGCGGTTCAAGGCCATCGTCGTGGAGAACGTGGTCGAGTTCGGTCTCCACTGGATTCTGTTCCCGAAGTGGCTCGAAGCGATGGAACTGCTCGGCTACCAGTACCAGATCGTGTGCGTCAGCAGCGCCCACATCGGCGACGACGTCAACCTGCGCGCCCCGCAGTGGCGCGACCGGATGTACGTGGTCTTCACCCTCAAGACCATGCGGAAGCCGGACCTGGAGCCGAGGCCCCTCGCGCCGTGCGTGGACTGCGGCGAGGACGTGCACGCCGTCCAGTCGTGGAACGTGGCGGGCGTACGGATCGGGAAGTACCGGCGCGACTACATCTACCGCTGCCCCAACAGCCGTTGCCGCCACGCCATGGTCGAGCCGTACGTCCGCCCGGCCAGCGACATCATCAATTGGGACGACCTCGGCACACGCATCGGCGACCGCAAGAAGCCCCTCGTGGACACCACGATGGACCGCATCCGCGCGGGCCTCCTCAAGTTCCCCTACCAGCCCAGCTCGATCACCCTCACGCACGGCAAGGAGGGCGGCGACCGGGCGTACGCTGTTGAGGACCGGCCCCTGCCGACCCGCACGGCCAAGCAGGGTGACGCACTGCTGGTGCCGACCGGCGGCTCGTGGAACACCGACGCCGTTCCCGTCGACGTGCCCCTGCGCACCCGCACCACCCGCGAGAGCGAAGCACTCCTGACGGTGGACCCGTTCATCGTCGAGTTCCGCAACCACGCCACCGCCAGCCCCGCGGCCAATCCGCTGAGCGGAGTCACCGCACAGGGCAATCACCATGGCCTGGTCACCCACGCCGGCCGAGTGCCGGAGCGGGCGAGGAACACCCTCGTCGTGCCGTACCGCAAGGCCGCGGTGAAGACGGCCGCCGAACCCGTCCACACCCTCTCCACCCGCGACTCGGCCGCCTTGGTCCGCTCCGCGCCGGACATCAACGACTGCCACTTCCGGATGCTCAAGCCCCGCGAACAGCTCGAAGGCCAGCGGTTCCCGGCGAAGTACGTCGTCTACGGCAACCAGGCCGAACAGACCATGCAGGCAGGCAACGCGGTCTCCGTCAATGTCGCGCGGTGGATAGGCCAGCGATTGGAGCCCGTCCTGTGACCGGAACTCGCAGTGCCCTCCCCGGCACACACGTCACCCACCACGCCCCCTGCTGGGGCGATTCCGACTTCGCTGTGGCCGACAACCGGTGGAAGACCGGTAAGGACCTGGTCGCCATCTGCGAACCCGTCCTCTACGTCTGCGGCGGCTGCCCCTACCGAGCCGCCTGCATCCGGCAGGTCCTGCCCGCCAAGAACGAGTTTGACGGCGTCTGCGGCGGCCGGATCTGGCTCAACGGCGTGATCGTTCACGCCCTGCCGGACGCCGACCCCTCGGAGCTGCCGCCGGCGGTCATCCGCAAGTCGTGCGGCACCGCCGCCGGGTCCCGCGCCCACCGCCGCGCTGTCGAGCAACAGTGCCCCGACTGCCAGCCCTTTTACCAGCCCGGCCCCAATCCACTCGACGCCGAGGACGAGCCGGACGCGCAGCAACTCGAACTCCCCGACGTCGCCTGATCCACCGAAGGAGTAGGACAGATGAACAACCGATCGATGCGCGAACTCCTCGGCCCCATCGCGGCCGTGGCGCTCATCGCACAGCTCAACCCAGACCTGCCCGCGCCGGGCATCGAGTTCGCCGCCATCTTCTACGACGGCGTGGACTACGGCATGGGCGTCCGGCTGCACATGCACCGGCCCCGGGAGGGCGTCTACGAGCGGTGGGTGCACCTGATCGGCAGCAACGACCCGGACTCCCACACCAACCCGGCCACGACTGCCCAGGGCAACCCGTGCTGCCGCACCTACGGCAGCTACGCGGACATCCCCGTCGAGGCCGTCGCCTACGTACCGCACGCACCCCGAGCCGCCAACCACTGGGTGTTGGCTCTCGGCGAGCCCGCCGCCTGATCTCGGCCGCTTCCCACCCCAACCCACAGAAGGACAGTCATGAACAAGAAGCTCCTCATCGAGGACGTCGCCGCCAAGATCGGCTCCCGGACCGTCGCCGCAGAGGCGGTGGAAGCGGTCTTCGACTCGATCGTCCGCGCGGTGACCGAGGGGAAGCGGGTCAGCGTGACCGGCTTCGGCTCGATCGCACCCGTGGAGCGTCCGGCGCGACTCGCGCACAACCCGCTGACGGGAGAGCGGGTGAAGGTGGAGGCCACCCGGGCGGTCCGATTCCGCCCCGGAGCGTCCTTCAAGGCCCTGGTCGACGGCACCAAGTCGCTCCCGGAAGAGGGCAGCGCCATCAAGAAGGCCCCGAAGACGCCTCGCACCTGACCTGCACGCCGTTGTCGCCCCGGGAGGGACCCGGGGCGGCCCAAACCCGGAGCGCAAAGTGATCGCTCACGTCGTGCAGTTCAGCGGCGGCATCGGCAGCTTCGCAGCCGCCGTGCGCGTCGCCGAGAAGCACGGAACCGACGACCTCACCCTCCTCATCGCCGACACGGGCATTGAGGATGACGACCTGTGGAGATTCGCTGACGACACCAGCCGTCTGCTGGGGGTGCCGCTGACCAAGGTGGCGGACGGGCGCACGCCCTGGCAGGTATTCCGAGACAAGAAGTTCCTCGGGAACGGCCGACTCGCGCCAGGCACACGGGCGTTGAAGCAGATTCCGTGCAGCGCGTGGATGGAAGAGCACGGGGCTCCCGCCCACACGCTCGTGTACGTCGGCATCGAACCCACGGTGCGTGACAGGGCCCGCATACCCGCCATCGCCCGCGCCTGGAAGTCCTGGCGCACCCGCTTCCCCCTGTGCTCGAAGTGGGAACCTCCGCGCACCAAGAACGAACTGTTCCAGGAGGCGCGCGCACTGGGCGTCGCCCGGCCCCGCCTGTACGAGCTGGGCTTCTCCCACAACAACTGCGGGGGGACATGCGTCCGGACGGGGATGCGTCAGTGGAGGCACCTTCTCGACGTCATGCCCGACCGGTACGCCTACGCCGAGGTGCAGGAAGAGGACCTGCGCCGGCTGCTGGGGCCCGTCACGATCCTTCGGCAACGACGCAAGGGCGTTGCCCGCCCACTGCCCCTGGCCGAGCTCCGACGAGCGCACCAGGCGGCGCCCATGCTGCCCGACGAACGAGAAGCGACCACCGTCGACCGCGACGAGCTGATGAACGAAGAGGTGTGCTGATGTGCGAGGAGATAGCCGAGCGAGTCTGGGAAGCGGTCGGACGCTGGGTGGAGGGGCGGCGCGAGGAGTCCGTGCAGATCCTCGCCACGCTGTCGGAGACGCAGACGCCGTCGATGATGTATGGGGTGGCCTTGGGCATCGCCACCGTCGCCAAGGCCGCGCTGACGAAGATGCACGGAAGTCATGGCCACGCCTGCTTCTGGGGGATCAGGACTGCTGACGGGTCGCGGCCGGAGGACACCGTCCCCCCGCATCACCTGTTCGCCGCGCGCTTCATCGCCGCCTACCTCAACGACGACACGGACACCACGCTGGCTCTCTACGACGCCGCCTACAGGTCCGATGACCCGGACCTCTGGCCCGCGTGCATGCACACGCTTCTCGCCGCGACCGGGGAAGCCGTGATCGCGGCCACGCCGGGGGCTGACCGGTGAACGGCGCCACCACATACTCGGCGGACGGGCTGCGCGATGACGTCGCCGACCCGGCGACCTGGAGCGTCCGGGTGTGCGCACACCGCTGCTCGACGTGCATCTTCCGGCCGGGCAACCTCATGAACCTGGAGCAGGGCCGGGTCGCGGGCCTGGTCAAGAAGGCCGTGGCGAACGAAGGGCACATCGTCTGCCACAAGACGCTCGGCACGGACACGCCCGCCATCTGCGAGGGGTTCGCCAACCACCCCAAGGGGCGGGTGACCTCCCTGGCGCTTCGACTCGCCCGAGCCGGCGTGCTGAGGATCGTCCCCGTGGAGCCGGACCAGGAGAGCGGGTCGTGACCGGACTGCTCTGCGCGCTCGTCCTCCTCGGCTGGCTGGCCGGGGCGGTCATCCTGACTGCCGCACTCACCGTGCTGCTCGCCGACGAACCGCTGCTGCGCCTGGCCGCGCAACTGATGCCCGTCGCCGTGGCGCTGTACCTCGCTGTCGTCATCGTCTTCTGGCCTGCGGCCGTCGCCGTCAGGGCCGTCGACGCACTGGTGAACCGGGACCGCTCATGACCCACATACGAACCGGCCGCATCTTCGCGGCCTGCCACCCGCAGGACACCGCTCGCATCCGTATCGTGGAGTACGAAGAGGGGGACACTCGCGCCCTGGTCGCCGACGTGGCCACCGGGCTTCGCCAACGCCTCATCCTCGTGTCGAGCTTGCACCCCACGGCGGTCACCGGGACGGGAAGCAGACGCAAGAGCGGATACGCGCCCGAGGACGTGCCCGCGGTGACCAAGCCGCCGGCGCTGGTCCAACGCGGAGAAGCCGCTGCCGAGACGACGGAATGGTTCGACGGGATGCCGGGGCGCCGCTTCCGCGTGGCGCTGCCCCCGCGGCTGCTGCTCCTCAACTCCAACCAGCGGCTCCACCACCACAGTCGCGCCGACATCACCAGAGTCCTGCGGCGAGCCGCCTGGGCGGCTTCGCGGGCAGTGCCGCATCTGGAGAGGGCTCACATCGTCGGCGTGCTGCACCCCGAGGACCGGCAGCGGCGCGACCCGGCCAACTGGTATCCCAGCTTCAAGGCGTGCGTGGACGGACTCGTGGACCAAGGAGTCCTGGACGACGACGACCACACGCGAGTCGTCGGTCCGGATATGAGGCTCGGGCACGTGGTCAGAGGGTCGCGCCTTGTCCTCCACATACGGGAACTCGCAACGGATGACACACCTCCCGCTGAGCTGCGGAAATAACTCAGGCGCTTAACCAGGAATTTCGCCTAAAATCCCGCAAACCCTCCTAATGCATATAGAATAGAAGCATCAAGAGGGGGAAGCCCCACCCGAACTCCGCCCGGCGGCCGATGACATTGCAACTCGGCCACCGGGCGGACCTACGCCAAGGAGCCCATACGTGTCACGCCCCCCGCTCGGCTGGCCAGCCCCCGCGCCCTTCCCTCCGCCTTCCAACCCCCGGGGTCTGACCCCGCGCACGATTGGACCGCTTCAGTGATCGCCACAACCCCTGCACTGCTCATCCATCCCGACGGCCAGATCGAGGAGATCATCCTCGACTCCCGCCGAGCCGACCAACTGCGCGGCATCAGCTTGCATGTTGACGGCGCGCGACCCTACTCGCTTGGCCGCAAGGCGGTCGTCCACGCCGGCCAGAATCGGGAGACGGTCAACGACATCGCCCAGCAGGTATGGGTGAGCGTCACCGGCGGAAGCTGCCCGCCCATCCTGCGCGGTCCAGTCGTCATTACCGGACCGGCCGACCGCGCCGGCGACTTCACCTCGCTGCCCATACCGAGCGCCGAAGCCGTCCGTCGCGCCTCGCGCCCGCGCGCGGGCGCCTTCACCGTTCCGTTCGGTGTAAGCGTGGCGCAGCGCCGCGGTGGACGCGCCTATCAGTGCGACGCCTACGCAATCTCGCGGGACAAGGTCAGAGGCCATTGGGCCTTCGTCGTGCTCGATGGCGTCGGTGACAGCCTCGAATCCCACCGCTTCGCCCGCAGAGTCGCACCGCGCATCGCCCGCATGGCAACCACGTATGGCGACCCCGCCCGTGCCCTCGCGGCAGTGCGCGTCCAAGCGAGGATCGAGAACCACTGGGGTACCGACCCGATTGCGCCGAGCGCGACTGCTGTCGTTGCGGTGGACGACTATCGATCGCCCCTCATCCGCTTTGCCTGGTGCGGTGACGCGCGGGCCTACCGGCTGACTCCGACCGGTGTGACGGTCCCCCTCACCCGGGACCGCAACCTCGCAGAGGAGGGGCGCGACCGCGTCCCCGGTCGGCGCGACTGGAACTTCATCGCCTCCTGCCTGATGCAGGGCCCGATCGCCGCAGGATACGTCGAGCGTAAGTACGCCCGCCGACTGCTGCTGTGCACCGACGGCGCCTACGCGCCCTTGGGGGAGCGGGGGTGCGGGGTCGGCGACAGCCTCGGCCTCGCCGCAGACGCGAAGAGCGCGGCCATTAGGTGCGTCGAGGGCGCGATGAAGGCTGCCGGATTGGATGACGCCCCCGACAACGCCACGGCTCTGGTCGTGGACTTCCCCCAGAGCTAACCCCCCCCGTATTTGCTCTCGCGAGGGCCGCACCACACCCCGAATGCACATAGAAAAGAAGCATTCGGGAGTGGTTCGCCCACCTTCAACCGGAGGCAGCCATGCCCGCCCGCCCACAGATACCGGTCATCGACACACCGGAACACCACTTCGGCGCCATGTTCCTGATCATCCTCACTCGTTCGCCCGACGACGTCACCCTCCGGGCCGCCGTGCGCCTCGCTGACAACGCCGCGATCGCGTCCTGGGCGCTGCGCCCGGACGACCTCGTGACGCTCACCGTCGAGCAGTACCGGCAGCTCCTCGACTACGCCGCCGCCCCCCAGGTCCTCGACCTGGCCCTGTACCTGGAGGGCGACAGAGAGCACATCCGCACCCTCATGGAACACATCGCCCGCGAGATCGCGGAAGTCATCGCCCACTACCCCCAGCCGAATGCCCAGGGTTGACACGCCCGCCAGCGCCACGACACCCCGAAGGAGAGCCGTGATCAGTCCAACCCAACAGCGGTGGTGGGTCACTTACCGCGAACCGGATCCCCCCGAGCTCCGGCGAAACCAGCGCGCAGTCCGCTGATGCCGTTCCGTGGCGGCTCGCACCCTCTCGGGCCGCCGCGGGGCATCGCGTCCAACACCCACCGATCCAGGAGAAGCAGCATGAGCCAGCTCGACCTGTTCGCCGACGCCCCCGACGAACCGCCCGCCCCCGCGGCGACACCCCGCAGGTACCTCACCGATCTTCCGCCAGCGCCGGATCCCGTCACTATCTCCGCCCAGCCCCGCCCCAGGCTGGCCACGGTCAAACCCAAGCTGGCCCACTATCGTCCCTCGCAGAGGAACCCGCACGAGACCGCGTTCGAGATCGCCGAGGCCGTCAGCTACGCCTGGCACCACGCCCAAGGCGGGGCCGACATCGAAATCCCGATCGGAGTGGTGGCCACCCTCGCTCTGTGGCCCCTGCGCGGCCCAGACGCCTACCTCGCTGCCGACTGGTGGCTCAGCCTCGACGATAGCCAGCTCCTCACCGCGTTCCGCGAATGCTGGGCGCGCTGGTGGATCGTGCGCCCAGATCTGATCGACCGGGCCACGCCACTCCATAAGTGGGTCGACGACGAGAAGCCTGGCCCGAAGCGCGCCCTCGCCGTCAGGGCTGTGGTCGAAGCGGCTCTCACCAGAGGGCTGCTGCACCTGACCGGCAGCAGCGATCCGTACTCTCGCTCCACCACGGACGTGATAGGTGCGCTGCTCACCGTCATGCGCTCGCAAGGCGCCCACGACGCGCTCTCGGAGTTCCACACGCCCCCGGAAGTCGCCGAACTGATGGCGCGGATGCTGCTCGAAGGCATGTCGCTCCAGCCCGGGATGAAGTTCGACGAGCCTGCCGGCGGCACCGGTGGGATGTATCGCGCGACCGTGCAGGTCATGCGGGCAATGAGCATCGACCCACACGACTTTGGATGGTCGCTGGCGGACATTGACGAACTCGCGGCAGCCGGGGCCGCCGTCAACGCGATCCTCTGGGACCTCGGGCCGCACGTCCTGATCGCCTGCGGCGACACCCTCCACGAGGGAAACCTGTCCGCGAAGGCCGCCCAGCAGGCTCGCGAGTCCCTGGAGCGGCGTGAAGAGCTGCACTCGCAGGCCGCCTTCCTCGCAGCGATCCGGAAGGTCGAGGCCCTGGTGCGTGACGCAGCGGCCTGACCAGGGCAGATGCCTCAAAGCCTCTTGCTGGTGATCTTGACCCTCCCCTGAATGCATATAGAATAGAAGTAAGGGAAAGGGGTTTCGATGACCTACAAGAGGGGCGACCGCATCGCGCTCGTCCACACCACCGACTCGCACACCGACTTCACCGAAGGGGACGAAGGCGCCGTCAAGCGGTACGACGCCAACCTCGCCCAGCTCTACGTCGCTTGGGACAACGGCTCCACCCTCTCGATGCTCCTGGGCGACGGCGACGAGGTGCGCCCCGCATAGCACCACCGGGCCCGCCCCCCGCGGGGGCGGGCCCGACGTCCCACCAGCAGACCTCTTGGAGACACGCCCATGCTCATTACCGACGCCGCAGTCCGAGAAGCGGCGGCCACCCTCGCCCAGAGCCTCGGAGGAGACTGGACCCTCGACCCCGAAGCGCCCGCCGACGGCGCAGCCCACCTGATCTACAGCGATGGGCGAGCCATCGGCTTCCGCCCCATCTTCGGCGGGGTGACCGTTCAGCTGTGGATCACCGGCAACGCTGCGCCCACACTCCCCACCGGTGCCACCCCCGCTGAACACGCCGCTCACGAGGCGCGCATCGCCGCGCGCCTTCCCGAAGGCCACCGCTACAACAAGGCAACCACCCTCGTCACCGATGAAGAGGAGGAACCGGCAGTCATCATCCTGCGCGCTCTCGAAGACCTCCTCCCGGCCTTCGAGCACAAACCCCTCTATGTCGGCCACCGGCCATGGGTAGACCTCTTCGACAACGCCCTCGCGGCCGTCACTGCCGAGCGCGACACCTTGCCGGCCACCGACACCGGCGAGGAAGACGGGCCCGAGCCGGAGTCGGCGGCCGGGCCGGATGGCGAGCGCGAGCCCGATCTCGTCGAGGTTGCGAACGAAGCGGACGCCGAGCCGGAACCAGATGCAGAGGCCGAGCCGCCACGTGAGTCCGAACCGGCCCAAGCAGACACGATCAGCGGCCAAGCCGATGAGCAGCCCGGACCCACCGCGAGTCGGCGTCCGCGCAAGCGCACGGCCAAGCGGCGCCCCAAGGCCAGCACCAACTGACCCGTACGACTCGGCAAGGGGCGCGGCCACGCCGCGCCCCTCCCGGAGTGCCATGACCAACGACGCCGGAGCCGTCACCCGCCAACGCCACTACCTCTTCCCGCGCGACGCAGACTGGTGGGCCCACGCAATGGCGACATAGCCCGAAACGTAGTCCGATGCTGGCGGGTCGCTGTGCCTCTACGCGGAACTGCCCTTCAACCGGCACTAGGGTCTGTCTGATGGGTCCTGTGACTGGCGTAGCAGCGGGTCGTTCCGTGCAGTGTGGGGGTGCGGTGCCGTCGTGGCCCGCAGCAGGTGTCTGCGGAGGTGGCGCGTGGGCGGCGCGCTGCAACAGATCTCACTCACGGCCTCACTGGACGCAGCCGCACGCGTCCTACGCCTTGTAACGGCATCCGCGCCGTAGGCCAACGTGTCTGCGGTGGCCTTGGGTGGGGTGTTCCTGGCTCTGTTGGCTCGATGCCGCTTTCCCGGTGAGCGGGAACTTGCGGCCTGGACGGTTGCGGGTGCCCCGGCCGGCCGGGGCACCCCAGTGGCCCGCTGGGTGTCAGTACTGGATGAGCACGGTTCCGTTCGCGCCCGCTTGGCCGGTGCTTCCCCCGCCGAGGGCGCTGTCTCCGCCGCGTCCGCCGGCCCCGTAGGTGTTGCCGGCGATGGTCTCGCCACTGCCGCCGGCGCCGCCGCCCGCAGGCCCGGAGGTGACGTGGCCGCCGGTGGCGCCGTAGCCGCCGATGTTGCCGCTCGGGAGAAACTGGACCTGTGTGCCGCTCGACACGGCAATGCACTCGACCACGAGCCCGGGGGTGCCGCCGAAACCGCCCACACCGGGAAGAAGCACCGGGATACCGTCACCGCCTCCGGCTCCGCCTTCTGCGGGAATGATGCTGCCGCTGCCGTTCCCACCATGGCCTTCGCCTCGTTGCTGACCCGCGTAGGCACCGCCTCCACCGCCCCCACCGCCGCCGACGAGCATCCAGACCGGGCCGGCGACGGGATCGCCGAGCGTAGTGGTCGCGCCGCCCCCGCCGCCCCCGCCGGCGCGGTAGGACCCGGTCGTTCCGGCATGGCCGTTGCCGTCGGTGCCGTTGCCGGTACCGCCCGCGCCGCCCTGCCCGTAGCCGTCGCTGGGCCCGCCGGTGGCGCCCTGTCCGCCGCTGGCGACGAAGAACGGCAGCGTCACCGGGGAGGTGTGAGCGGGCAGGGTGATACGGCAGCTGAACGCGGCCGCTCCGCCTCCGCCACCGCCGCCACCACCGGCCGTGCTGTAGGGAGAGCCGGTGTCGATCAGGTCGGAGCCTCCTCCGCCTCCTCCGCCGCCGCCCCAGAGCGTGGCGGTGACGACGGTGATCCCGGCGGGGATCTGCACACTGCCCGCGCCAGGCGTCTGGAACAACTCCGAAGTGGCCAGGGCGGATACCCGGGTCGCCTGGACAGGGGCGGCGGCGGCGGGGGTGAACGGCGCGGTAGCGAGGACGCTGCTTCCGGCCAGGGCCAGAGCACCGGTGACCGCCGACAGACGGCGGCGTGCTGATGACAGAGTCATGGACTTCCCCTTCGACATCACAGTGGACACGACGAACAGAGCAGTCAGCTCCCGTCCACAGGCACCGATACCTCCGGGTGACCGGCGGTTCGGACCCTCGACCTTGCGATGGCGGAACAGCGGCGTCAGGCCGCCAAGCTGACGAACATAGGCGAACACACACCCGAAACACGCTCCGGGACCGAGGGGGCGACGTTCTCTACCGACCCCCGTCACCGGCGTTCTCCCGCGGACGCCGCGCCCGGTCGCCAACGTAGCCGCCAGGCGACATGGCAGGCCAGGGCCCCAGCGACGGGAGCGCGGGGCATTGGGAGGGCGTGCGGTTGCATTCGGTGAGGGCGGGTGCGGTGGCACCGGCCGCCAGGTCCGGCTGCACGCTCAACTGGCCAACAAGAACACTCAGTAACACGCCCCCGAACTCTGCCGCGTCTCGCCACGAACCATCGGACAGGCCCTAGGCCGGAGAAGCATCCGGCGGAGGGTTCATCCTGTATACGGCACGCCCCAAGCCGCGTCGCTCCAGTGCGCGAAAGTTCCCCTGGAGCAGGGCGGTCGGACCGGATAGGCTGACGAAGCAACGTCTGGCCTGCGGAACTGGCCACAGAGGCTCCGCCCCGGAATCAGGGGCGGAGCCTCTGTGCGTTGGAACGGGAATCCGCTGCGGGCAGGTTCGAAGCAGGGCTCCAAGCTGGCGCGATTCCTCGACAGCCCGCTGTTCCCCGTCCAATCGGGACGGTGTCGGGACGGTGTCGGGACGCAAGGATAGGAAGAGACCGACAAAGATAACGAGGCCGCCACAAGACTCATCCTGGTTGACCAGGCAAAACGTCAAGGACGGACGTTGATCGGCATGGGCCGCCAAGATCCTAAAAGGACTCATAATCCGTCGGCCGTGGGTTCGAGTCCCACCCGCCCCACCACAGCCTGATCGTGAAGAAACGATCTGACCAGCGTCCTAGCTGGTCAGAGGTGAGCACGGAAGGGTCTTGGCGGCCCGGCCTGATCATGCAATCACGCATGTTGGGACAATGTCGGGACGCAGGTCATGCGGCGGGACGGAGTCCCTCGTCCGGCTCATCGCCCTCGGCGTTCACACCCGTCTCGGGCGCCTCATGCTGCTTCTCCGGCGGCATCGGCTCGTCTCGCCGGGGCCGACCTTCTCCGAGCGGGGTACGACCGCGCTGGTGGGCCTCGCCTCGGTGGTCAGGGGCTGCGGCAGGACGCTTGTGGGGGTGTCTGAGGTGCCAGACCGTCACCTGGACCGCAACCATCGAAGAGATCTTGGCCAAGGTCCGCGTCGTCCAGACCGACGTCAAGAAACTCGTTGCAAATAGCTCGAAGTGACACAAACAGGATCACGAGACACTGGTCGACCTCGCGCCGACGGGGATGATCCGACGGTGGCGATCTTGGCGCCGACGAACTTGAGGCTGCCCCTGCGCCCGCAGGGATGATCCGAGCGAGGACGTGCACGGGATCTCCGGCACGTCGTTGCCCCGCGCCCGCACCCGCGGGGATCGTCCGGAGGGGCGTGGAAACCCGCCTTGGCTTCGGCGTTGCCCCGCCCCTGTGGGGGTCATGGCTTCTCAGGTTCTGGGTGTTTCCGCAGGCCAAGTCGTGTTGTCAGTGGTGGCCTCTACGCGCTGGGCCCCCGCGCCCTCGTCCGTCCCACCGTTGGGGGCGCCGTCGTCGTTCCCAGAGGACTGGGCTGGTCCATCGGTGCCCGTTGGAATTGACGGGTGGACGAGCCTGGAGTGGGCGGTCTGCCGTCTGTTTGTATGACCTCCGGAAACAATCCAGGAGGTGGTGGGCACATGGTGTCCACGGAGAGCATTCTCGCGTTCGCGGCGATGTCGCTACTGGTGATCGCGGTTCCGGGGCCGAGCGTGCTGTTCGTGATCGGCAGAGCTCTTGCGCATGGCCGCCGCACGGCGCTCGCGACGGCCCTCGGCAACCAGGTCGGTACGTACCTCCTGGTGACCGCTGTGGCATGGGGCCTCGGTGCGGTGGTGGAGAGTTCGGTGGCGGTGTTCACGGGTGTGAAGCTGGCTGGAGCGGCGTATCTCGTCTACCTCGGTGTGCAGGCGTTCCGGCACCGTAAGGAGATGCGCGTGGCCGATATGGAGGCCCCGGCGGGTGACCGGCGTGGCGATCTGCGCACCGTCCTGGACGGTATTTTCGTGGGCGTCACCAACCCGAAGGGCTTCGTCTTCTTCGCGGCGGTGCTGCCGCAGTTCGTGAACCAGTCGGCGGGCCATGTCCCGCTCCAGATGATGGTGTTGGGGCTGGTCCCGGTCGGCATCGGCCTGATCACGGACAGCCTGTGGGGCCTTGGTGCCTCGGCGGCCCGCTCCTGGTTCGCCCGCTCGGACCGCCGCATGTCGATGGTCGGCGGGGCGGGCGGCTTCGCGATGATCGGCCTGGGCGTGACCGTGGCGGTGATGGGACCCGCCGACTAGCCTCCGGGCTTTCGCCAGGGCAGGGGCGGGGCGGGGACGGAGCTGCGCTGTGGCCTGTGGCCCTCGCCTGACCTTCAACCGGCGCAGCCCAGAAGTGATCCGTCAGTTCTGGGAGCCGCCCCCTCGTACTCCGCGGGGCCGTGGTCGTGTTGGGCGGAGAGAGACCGAAGGCCGCCACGGATGTCGTGGCGGCCTTCGGTTCGGCCTCAGTCTGGGATCAGGTGGCACTGGTGGGGGCCGCGGCCTTCTGCCGTCCCTCGTCCGGAGCTCGTTCGTCGGTGTCGGTGTCGGTGTCGGCGCCGGGGCCGGCAGGAGGTGCGGGGATTGGTGGGCGCCTATGGCCGGAGAGGTGTGGTGACGCGGAGCGTGTGAGGGTGAAGAGGGCGGCGGTGGGAAGCGTGCGCGCGGGCGTTGCGGGTGGCCAGTGTGCTCGTGTGCCTACGGCGTCCGACATCCGACATCCGGCGTTCGACATCCGGTGTCCGGTGTCCGGTGTCCGGGCGCCGCCGGGGCTCAGCCCGTTGCCCAGATGCCGGTGATGTCTGTTGCTGAGGCGGCGCTTCCGGCGTGGGGGAGGCCGTACATGTCCTCGATGGTGCGCAGGAGGCTGTAGTGGTCGTACGTGGCGGATGAGGTGCTGCCGGCGGTGACCGGCTGGCCGTAGAGGACGGTGGGGATCGTGTTCTCGGTGGTGCCCTCGTCCTCGTCGAAGGTGATGGCCAGGACGCTGTTGTGGGTTGCGGCCCAGGTCGCGTACGCGCCGAGGTTGTCCTTCAGCCAGGTGTCGCCGTCCTGGACCGTGCCGTCGTGCATATCGTTGTCCAGGTTCGGGATGACGAAAGACACCTGTGGCAGCTTCGCGTAATCCGTGGGGAATTGGTCGAATGTCTTCGCGGTGGAGACCGGGACATTGTCGAAACCGAACCACGGGTTGTGCTTCTGCGCGTACCTGCCCTTCTTGCAGACCGTGGAGCCCGTGCTCGGCAGGCTTTCGTTGTAGCTGGCCCAGCTCTTGCCCGCCGCGATCAGTTCCGAGCCGAGGTTCTCCGCCGAGCTGAAGCCCGGGGTGATGCACGAGTCGTCGGTGATGTCCTGGGTGTCGCCGGAGAACAGGGCGTAGTAGTTGGGCTGGCTCGGGTGCGTCTCGGCGCGCATGGCGGTGAGGTTCGCGCCGCCGTTCACCAGGGAGTTGATGTACGGGGCGTCCGAACTGCCGATGACCTGGTCGTAACCGTGGTTCTCCAGCATCACGACGATGACGTGGTCGGGAGCGGGGACGCTCGCGGCGTGCGCCGGTGCCGCGCCGCCGATGCCCGCCCATGCCGCGGCCAGGCCGAGCGCGGACACGAGGGCGGTGCGGGTGCGGTGGGGGTGACTGCGGAATCTGCTGTGCACTGCGGGCCTCCGTTGTCGTGGGGTGTTACGGAGCGGTGCGAGGCGGAGCGCGGTGGAGCGGTGTGGGGCGAAGTCAGGGTAGAGGGCCTCGCGTGGTGTGGTCAGTGCCCGGGACGTGAAGAGCTGGGGAAGGGGGGCGGACCGGCGGGTCACCACGTCCTGGTCACCGCCGTCGCGGCGGACGGCGAGCCGCTCGTACGGCGATCCGCTCGTACGGCCTGCCCCGGGGACGATCCGCTCGTACGGGACGATGCGCTGTCCGCCCTCAGGGGCAGGCCCGTTCCGGCCACTGAAACGATGCCCGCCGGATGCCGCCTATCCGAGGCCGAGACCGAGGCCGAGGTCCGGGTCCACGTCGGCCAGGTCGGCGCTGGCGTCCCACAGGCGTGCCGCGACAGCCGCGTCGGCCAGGTGGCCCCGGACGGGTTCGAGGCGGGGCCTGCCACGCAGGCCGAAGGCCCGTGGCCCCCACAATTGCCCGCCGGCCGCTCCCGGATCGAGGACGGCCCGTACCGCGGGCCAGGCACCGGCCTCCTTGCCCTGGAGGAGAAGGCCGGCGGGCAGGCCCCGCAGCCGCTCCGCGGAAGTCCGCGCATGCACCGGCGGACGTGCGGGGGTGAGGGAGTCCAGTGCGCCGCCGGGGTGGACCACCACGCTCCGTACCGTGCTGCCGGCGGCCCGCAGGCGGCGGTCCAGTGCGAAGCCGAAGTACATCTGCGCCAGCTTCGACCGTCCGTAGGTGCGCTTCGGCTGGTAGTCCGTGCGGGACTGGAGATCGTCCAGATCCAGTTGCTCGGACTTCGCCACGAAGCTGCCGACCGTCACGACACGGCCGGCCGGCGCGGCCGACAGGAGCGGCGCCAGCCACCTGGTCAGCGCGAAATGCCCGAGGTGATTGGTGCCGAACATCAGCTCGTGGCCATCCTTGGTCACGCGACGCGGGGGCTCGTCCAGTGCTACTCCGGCGTTGTGTACCACCGCGTCGAGACGAGACAGGCCCAGCGTGTCCACAGCGGCCTTCAGAGACGGCAGATCGGCGAGGTCGAGCCGGAGGTGACGTACCCGCGCGCCGGGGACGCGAGAGCGGATCGACGCCATGGCGGACTCGGCCTTGGTGAGGTCCCGGCAGCCCAGGACGACAGTTGCCCCGGTTCCGGCCAGCTGCTCCGCGACGAAGTAGCCGATCCCCGCGTTGCCGCCGGTGACCAGAAAGGTCTGGCCCGCGGCCCGCGGCAGCCGGTGCACGTCCCAGGATCCGGTGTGGGGTTCGATTGGCATGACAGTGACTCCTGGTTCTCGGACGACCGGACGATTACGGCAGGGGCGCCGCCGCGGTCACCACGGCGTCCGCCCCTCCCCAAAGATCGCGGCCACTACCGACACACCGCCGACAGAGCGCCTGCCCGTACCGACAGCACCCCGACACACCTCGCCAGCAGGACAGCAGGACAGCGGGGCAGCGGGACAGCGGGAGGCGTCGAGGCTCCGTTCCGGGTGCCCGGTCCTGGGGCAGGACCGGGTCCGTACCACCGCGCGGCCCGGACCGGACCGGTCCCTCAGTGCTTGTCCAGGGAGCCGCTGTCGCCGCACCGGTCCGGCGAGAGGCGCCTCAGCCGGCGATGCCCAACTCCCGCTTGTGCCGCCACAGGACATAGGCGCCGATCAGGTGCTCGCAGCGGTCCAGCAGCGCCGCCGCCTCCGCGTCACCGCGTGGTACGCCGTGGGGCGGCAGCCAGCGACGGACGGACTGCTCGGCCCAGGTGCGGAGTTTGCCGTCCGCGTCGTCCAGGAGGCCCACCGCGGTACGAAGTTGCAGGATGCCGCCCTGAGCGTCGAGCAGCCGGAATGCGGCGAGCCTGGTGTGCCGTGGCCGGTGCGGAGCGAGGAGCTGCCGCAGCCACGGCACGGACAGCCGGTCCGCCGAGGGGAGAAGCGCGGTGGCGGTCTCGCGCGCGACGGCCGGGGCGGGGTCTTCGAGGAGCGGCCGCAGACGATCCGTGTCCGTCACGTCCAGGGTGCGCAGTCCGGCCACCGCGCGGGCCCGGACCCCGGACGCCGGGTGCGTGATCAGCGGCCACAGCAACTCGGCGTCCGCGCGCGTGCCGCATTCGGCCAGCCCGATGGGCGCACCGGGTGGCAGCGCCGCATCGTCGGGATGCGCGCACCAGGACCGGTAGAGCGGGAGGGGGTCGGTTCCGTACTGCCGCAGGACGTAGCGGGCGCAGGCCCGTACGAGAGCGGAGCGGTCGGTGAGAAACGGCTGTGCCGCCGCCGGCCGCCCCGCCGGCCGCAGCGCGGTGACTCCGGCCGAGCGGGTGCGTGGGTTGCGCGCGGTGAGCAGGGCGTCGAGCACGTCCGCGTACTCGTCCGCCCCCATCCTCGCGAGCGCCGCCTCGGCGCACAGGTTCTGCACGGCCGTGTCGGGGTCGCCGGCGGCCGTACGGGCCAGTTCGGCGGGGGTGAGCACCTGCTCGTCCACGGCGATGCGGTGGGCGAAGCGGCGGACGGCGCGGTCCGCGTGCGCGAGCAGCGGCGCGAGTCGCCGGTGCGGTGCCTGGCGCAGGGTCTCCCGCAGCAGTTCGACGCCGAACGCACCGCGGTCCCGGTCGCCCACGCGCAGCAGCAGTGGCGCCAGGGTGGCGGTCTCTTCGGTGGTGAGGCGGGGCAGTATGTCCCGCAGCAGGTGCTGCGCCCGATCGCGTACCGGTGGCGCCCAGTCGGCACCGCGGAGGACGATCAGGGGAACGAGTGCCGGGTACTCCGCCGCGCGGCTCAGGGCCGCCTTGCGTACGGTGCCGTTCCGGTGGCACAGGGCGAACGCGAGTCCGGGCTCATCGAGCCGCTCGACGCGGTCACGGATCTCGGACAGCGCGGCGTTCCGGTCGCGGCGCGGACGCAGGCCGCCGAGCTGCCGCTGCGCCGGTATCAACTCGGGCCGGTACGAGGCCACGTGGCGGACGTCGATGTCCAGCCTGATCCAGGCGGCAGGATCGGCGGTGTCCAGTACGTCGGGCAGGGGCGTGCCCTGCCCGAGCCGCACGGCGGCCGTTTCTCCGGTCCTGTCTTCGCTGCTCATCGTCGCCCCGCTGTTCGATCTGTCCGTCTTGTCGGCTGTGCCGGTGATCGTACGGCCCGATGGACGGATCGGTCGCCCGGAATATCTGCCGGTGGTGCGGGTGCCGAGCGGCTCCGCCACCGTCCGGCCCTGCCCGCCGGGCCGGCGGCGGTCCCAGGCGGTGCGGACCCAATACGGCCCCCATCCGCCTCGCCCCGTGTGCCCTGCCGGACAATCGGCCTCATGGTGATGTCGTCTTCTGTACGGCTGTGGTTGGCACCCAGCGTCGTCCTGATCACTTCCCTGGCGATCTGGGGGGTGCTCCGGTATCCGCACCTGCCGGACCGGATACCGGAGCACATCGGTAGCGACGGCGTGGACGCCTGGACGGACCGGTCTGTCGGTAGCGCTTTCGCGCTGGTGTTCGTGTATGCCGGGGTGACGTTGCTGCTGGCCGGTGTCGCGGAGCTGACGCTGCGGGCGGCCCGGCGCGCGGAGCTGCCGGATGGCGGGGCGGTGCCCTCCGCCGGCGGAGAGTCGCCGCCGTGGCGGGTGAAGCGGCCCCTCACCCGTGCCTCCGCACTCCGCAACGCCCGCGCGCTGCTGGTCCTCAACGCATGCGTCGGCATCTCGTTTCTGGTCGGCTGCGGGGTGCTGTGGCGCTCCGCGCCCGTGCGGGAGGTGTCCGGCTGGCTGTTCGCCGCGATGCTGGCGCCGATCCTCGCCGGGACCGCGGTGACGGTGGCGGCCGCGGTCCGGGGCCGATAGCGCGCTGCGCGACGAGAGCGCGGACCTTCATGCGGTCCGCATGCGGTGCGGCGCCGGCGAGCGGTATCCGCCCGCCCGGTGCGCTTCCGGCTCCGTTCCGTGCGGCGGGCGGCTCTCTTGCTTGGCATATGCCAAAACGACGAGGTGGGGTCGGAGGGGTGTCGGCCGGGTGTGCGCGGCGCAGACTGAGGGCGTCAGGGCCGGTTCCGGCGAAGGGTGTCCCTTGCACCGCACCAGGCGCTATGTGCTGATCGCACCTCTGTTGGTCTTGTCCGCCCTGGCCGTCATGGCGGTGCAGGTGTTCCTTGCGGTGGATCTCGTCGTCCAGCTCTCGGTTTACGTGGTGGCCGTGGTCATCTGGGCCGGCTGTGGCTGGGCTGCCGTGCGGGGAGCGGGAGCGGCGGACGAGGGCGAGGCGCCGCGTACGGAGCGGGTGCCGGAGGAACCGGAAGAAGCTGAACGGCCGGCGCGGGCGGTGCGGTTCTCTGCCGACGGTGAGCCGCGGGCCCGGTCCTCCTGGCGCTCGTCGCGCTGGTGAGCGGCGTCCGGCCGGCAGCCCGTGGATTCGGGTCTTCCGACCGTCCGGATCCGGCCGTTGTCCCTTGTGGCAGGTGGGGCAGGCCGGGGCGTCTGCCACGATGGGCCGTCCGGTGACCGGCTGCGGAGCAGAGGGCGTCTCGCCATTCGGCCGCGATCTGACCGCGATGTGAAGGAGTGCCTCGATGACCGCAGCTCGGGTCAGTTCGGCCGTCATGACGCATCCCGTGCGCAAGGCCCAGGCCGAGGAGTTGTCGGCCCGGCTCGGTCTCGGGGGGCTGGCCATGGACCCGGATCCGGACGGCGCTCCCTCGGCCTTGCGGACGGCGCTGGTGGCCTGGTCCGCCGTATCCGACACGGCGACCCACCACCTGGTGGTGCAGGACGATGTGGCCGCGCCCCCCGAACTGCTCGACCTCGTGGCCGGTTCCGTGACGCGGTTCGCGGACGACGCGCTGATCTTCTACACGAACTGGCACGCGCGCAACGGCTCCGCCGCCCGGCTGGCCGCGCTGGCGGGTGCGGGCTGGGTGCGCGCGGTGCCGGAGGAGTTCGCGCCGACGCTGGCCATCTGCCTGCCCGTCGGGACGGCCGAGGAGTTCCGGGAGTTCGCCCGGGACAGTACGGAGCGGCACGACGACGAGCTGATGGCCGCCTTCCTGCGCAAGGCGGGGCGGGCGGGTCTGCTGGCCGTACCCAATGTCGTGGAGCACATCGGCACCAGCAGCATCAACGGGCATGCGTCACAAGGCGTCCGGCGGGCGGTCTGCCCGGTCGGCGCCACGGACGCCCGCCCGCTGCTCTGCCACGGATGGGTCCTGGAGGAACTGGACTGGCTCCCCTACATGCGGTACGGCGAGGGCTATCTGCGCCTGGCCGGTCAGGAGCGGGCCGCCGATCCGCGGCGCCACCTCAGGTGGCAGGAGGCCCTGCCCGCCACCGGGCTCACCGAGGGGCGGATCCGCGATATCGCGCGGCGCGAGCGCCCCGCGGAGAGCGCGGCGGAGGTCGGGCGCCTCTTCGGTGCGCCCTTCGCGGAGGAACTGTGGATCCACTGCCTGCTGTTGGGCAGGCAGGCCGAGGACGCCGCGCGCCGGCACGCGGCGCACAGCGCGGGCACCCGTGCCCGCACCGGCCACGTCGCCGAGCGGCTGCGCGCCGCGGCCGTCTCCACCGTCGGGCCGGCGGGGCTGCCCCCCGAACGGCGTCCCGACATGCTCCCGGCGCATACCGAACTGCTCACGGCGTACGCCTGGAGCGCGATCAGGTGCGGGAGTCTGCTGCTCGGGCCTGATGAGGGAGGGGACGCGGGAGGGGCGTGATCACGTACGGGCGTGAGTGTGTACAGGCGTGAGCGCGTATGGACGTGATCGCGTATATCGCGTCCGGTCACGTCCGCCGCCCGGGATCACATAGGCCGCACGGGTTCACCTGCGCCGCGTCTGATCGCGTACGTACCTCACGTCCGGGCGCGTACCTCGTGGGTGATCCAGACGCACGGTTCCCAGTACGCGCCCCGGTCGCGGGTGCGGTCGATGTGCAGTGTGCCGAGGCCGCCCGGGAAGACGTACTCCCCGTCGTCGGGAAACGCCATTCCGGTCCACGATTCCCAGTCGGCCACCGTGCCGGTGATGCGGGAGGACTCCGTGACGGCCGCCGCGATGACGCCGCCGAGCCGTACCTGGGTGCGGATCCAGGGGTCGAAGGGCGAACCGTCGGCGCGCTTCCAGGCCGCGTACCGCTCGACGGGGACGAGGGGATAGCGGTCCTTCCAGGTGGGGCGGACCGGCACGATCACATGGCGCAGGCCGTCGGCGCGGGCGGCGTCCGTCATCCGGTTCAGCAGGACCTTCGACAGGCCCTTTCCCTGGTGGGCGCGCGGGATCTCGATGCCGAGGGCACACAGGGCCTGGGGCGCGGCTCCGGAGTCGTGGTCGCGGAAGGCCGCGGCGATCGATTCGTCGAGCCCGGTGCCCAGACCTTCGGGGGTGCCGTCCCAGGTGCGCGGGAGCGAGCGGCCCGCTCCCAGAATGTCGTCGCACTCCTTGTCGTAGAGGACGAATTGATGGTCCGGAAATTCGTCGAAGAGGCGTGTCCAGTAGTCTCCGTTGATGTCGCCGTGCAGGTTGTATTCGGGGACCACTCCGGCGAAAAGCTCGGGGATACGGTCCCAGAGTTCGGGGCGTTCGGAGTGGCGCACCATTTCTACGGTCATGTCCGGCCTCTGCTGTTCGTTTCGCGGCGATCCGGGGCGGGGAACGGGGAAAGTCAGGACGGGGCGACGGCTTCCCAGATGATGACGAGGGGAATGCCGTCCCAGGCGGCGCGGGCCGCGTCCGCTATGGACTCCTCGTAACCGCCGGGGGCCAGCCGCCCGTTGAAGACCGGTTCGACACAGGCCCGTACGGTCAGCCCCGCCGCCGCGAAGGCATTCAAATAGCTACTGGGCAGATGCACGTAATTGCGTATGAATGCCAGCTGGTCGGAGCCGTGCACGAAGAGGCACTGTCCTTGCAGCGAGATGACGAACGGGTGCATATCGGAGATGATGACCCGGCCGCCCGGCCGGACGACGCGCGCGAGTTCGGCGACGCCGGTGGTCAGGTCCGGCAGATGGGTCATGGCGAGGGTGCAGAGCGCGAGGTCGACGGAGTCGTCGGCCAGCGGCAGTTGCTCCAGGAACCCACGGCGGTACTCGGCGTCCGGGGCGTTCTTCCGGGCCCGGTCCAGCATTTCCGGTGACTGGTCCACCCCGATCGTGCGGTAGCCGCGCGCGGTGAGCGCCGCCGTCTGCCGCCCGGTGCCGCAGGCCGCGTCGAGGGCGGTGCCCACCGGGCCCTTGTCCAGCAGTTCGTGGACGACCGGCTCCTCGACCTCGATATAGGAGTTCGGCAGGGAGTCGTAGACGGTGGACCAGGCCGCGTAACCGGCGGCGGCGTCGAGTTCGCTCACGGCCGCCCCGCCGTCCGGCAGATCACCGCCCTGCCCGGTGGCGAATGCGCGGATCTCCGCCACCCGCTCTTTCAGGAACTGCTCGTCGCCGTTCATCGCATGGCGCAGCAGGGCCAGCCCCTCAATTCCCAGCATCAGTTCCCGGACCCGGAATTCACTGTCCATCGATATCTCCAAGGAGAGTGGGTGGTCGAAGTCCTTGCCGCACTACCCCCGCCGCCCCGGAAACACGCGCACGGTAAGCGCGCTTGTCCTGAATTCGCCGCAGGAGGGCTGATCTCGCCGTATCCATTGTTGTGGACCGGATGATCTCCTGATCCGGCGCGCCGACAGCGGCCGCAAGTGAAGAGATTTCATTCGGGACGAGGGGCGGGCAGGCACGTGATCGAAGGGTATATGGGCCGGGAAAGTGTGGTGGCCGGCCGGAGTCTGACATTCCATGTCTCGACGGACGCCGACGAATTCCGCGTCCGTTTCTACCGCCTGGGCAGGGAACTGGCCTTCGTGGCGGAGTCGGGGCCGTATCCCGGGGAGCTGCGGAACCCGCCGCCGCATCCCGACGGCGTCGCCGCGCACGCGTCGCCCGCCGTGGACTGGGACTGGCCGCCCTACGACGTGCCGATACCGGACGGCTGGCGGCCGGGCGTGTACCTCGCGCACTTCGTCGAGGGTGACGACCGCCGGGCGGCGGCCACGCCCCTGCTCACCGACACGGACATCGAGGGCTACGCCCGGGAGTTCTTCATCGTCCGGCCGCGGCACCCCGGCCGTACCGCGCGCATCCTGTACAAGAAGTCGACGTTCACCCGGCACGCCTACAACCGCTCGGACCGCGAGGACGTGCAGCGGGCCAGCAGCTTCTACGACCACCCGGTCTACCAGACCGGCGGCCAGGACCGGCCCGCCGGCCATCAGCTGAGCATGCACCGGCCCGGCGGCGTCATCGATCTCGCCTACTGGGACGCGCCGTTCATCGCCTGGCTGGAGCGCGGCGGATACGACGTCGAGTACTGCACCGATCTCGACCTCCACGAGGACCCGGAACTGCTCACGCCGTACCGCCTGTTCCTGAGCGTCGGGCACGACGAGTACTGGAGCGCCGCGATGCGCGCCCACGTGGCGGCGTTCGTCCGCGCGGGCGGGAACGCGGCGTTCTTCAGCGCGAACACCTGCTGGTGGCGGATCCATCTCACCGACGGGAACACCGCGTTCGTCTCGGACACCGATCACCACGTGGGGGACGTCTACCCGCACCTGCCGGCGACGGACCAGTGGTGGCCGGCGGCGCCCGAGGGCGTCGGCGCGCCGGAGAACGCCCTGACCGGGGTCAGCTTCCGCAACGGCGGTATGTGGCCGGGGGAGTGGCCGGGCGACCGCCCCCGGGCGGGGTACCGGGTACAGCACGCCGATCACTGGGTGTACGCCGGGACGGGGCTGCGGGACGGGTCGGACGGTGGGACGCCGGACGCCCTCGGCGCGGGGACCGCGCTGATCGGGTACGAGTGCGACGGCGCCGCCTGCACCCTCGACGCGGCGGGCATCGCGCATGCCACGGGTGCGGACGGCACCCCCACGTCCTTTCTCATCCTGGGCGTCTACCTCCTGGACCCGGTGAACGAGGACTTTCACCAGCTGCGGACGGGGCACTGGAACTGCCCCGTCCGCGAGCCGGGGAACACCGGACCCCGGGCGGCGACGATGGGTCTGTACACCGCCGGCGGCACGGTGTTCACGGCCGGGACCACCGACTGGCCGGTGGTCTGCGGGCGCGAACTGGACGCCGGTGTCGTCCGGGTGACCCGCAATGTGCTGGACCGGCTGGCGGGCCCGGACCCGGCGGGTGAGGACGCCGGGACGCGGGAGAGCGCCGGCCGGGACGGGGCGAGCCGGGTCACAGCAGGTCCGTGACGGCGCGCAGCGTGGTGATCCGCGCGGCCCCGTCCGGTACGGGCGGGGCCGCGCCCTCGACCGCGCGGTCCGCCCGCCACAGGTGCGCGGCGCGCATCCCGGCGGCCAGCGGGCCGAGCACGTCCGACACCCACATGTCTCCCACGAACAATGCATGTTCAGGGCGGAGCCCGCAGCGGTCCAGCACCGTCCGGTAGATGAGGGGATGGGGCTTGCGGGCCCCGGCGCGGGCCGAGGTGACCGCCACGTCCACCAGCCCGGTCAGACCGACGCCGTCGAGGGCCCGGTCCAGATCCCAGAACCAGTTGGAGCAGACCGCCACCACCAGGCCGCGCCCGCGCAACTCCGTGAGCGCCTCGCGTACGTCGTCGAAGAGTGCCAGGCGGAGGTCCTTCATCACCCGGTCCAGTTCGGTGACGAGGCCGTCCACCTCACCCTCGGGGACGCCGCAGCCGCGCGCCCGGCGCCGTAGCCGGTCCAGCTCCCAGGCCCGGTAGGTCCGCGCGTCGCCGGAGCGGGTCAGATGCAGCTCACCCTCCCGCGGCCCGACCGCCCACTGGTCACCCCACTGCGCGGCGGCCCCGGCCAGCCCCCGGCGGACGAAGACCGACCGGTGGCTGGGCGGCAGCGGCTCCACCATGCGCACCAGCGTGCCGTAGAAATCGAAGATCACGCCCCGGATCTCCGCCGGGCGCCCGGCCGCCGTGCCGGTCAACTGTTCACCACCGTCCTGCCGGTCAACGGTTCTCAGAACCGGCCGAACCGGCGCGGGAAGTAGTCCTCCAGCCCGCCGTCGCGTTCGATGTCGACGGTCGCGCAGTGCAGACCGCCGCCGAACGGGCCCACCGCGCGGAACGGCACCGGCACGATCTCGAAGCCGTACGACGCGAGCTGCTCGGCCAGCGGCTCCTCCTTCTCCTCGATGCACAGCGTGTTCGCATCGAGGTTGAGCATGTTCCCCGCCAGCCACGGGCTGCAGAAAGAGAGCTTCGGCGGGTGCTCCCAGCTGGCCGGCTGCACCGCCTCCACGATCTCCCAGTCGTTGAGCCGGAAGAACTCCATCAGCTCGGGGTCCGCCAGCCGTTCACCGCAGTGCAGCACCAGACCGGGCCGCAGCGGCACCCAGGTGGCGTCGATGTGGAGGGGATGGGTGTTGGTCGAGGTCACCGCGTGCACCCGGTGGTCGGGGAAGTGCCGCCGGAGCCACTCGTAGCCGCTGCGGTTGGTGACGAACGACAGCTGGACGAAGAGGTCCTTGCCGAAGCGGGCCACGTCGGCCGCGTCGAACAGCGGCTCGGCCTCGGTCAGCACGAGGTCGTAGTCGCGCACCCGCGCCAACTGCTCTTCCGTGGACAGGGTGTTGTAGGTGTCCCAGAAACCCGGGTGGTAGGAGGCGTCCGTCAGACGCGGTTTGGGCGCGGCCTCCCAGCGCATGCCCGGGTCGTCGTCGAAGAGCCGTTGCAGCAGCGGCCGGTAGCAGAGGTACTCGTACCACCGGCTGCGGTACGACATGGTGGCTTCGAGGACCTCGTGGCCGACGGTCAGGAGCAGATCCCGGGGTGGCATACAGCCGGACATCGAATCGTGGGTCCAGTCGGGGGTGGCGACCTGCTGGCTGAAGTCGACAGGGGCCGGGCGGTCCACCCGTATGCCGCGTCGGCGCAGCATCTCGGCGAAGTTGTCCAGCTGCTCGTTGGCCTCGGCGGTCATCTCGGCGGGCATCGGGCCGTAGGTGCCCAGCGGGAAGCCGTCGTCGGGGAAGTCCCGGCGCACCGCGGGCTCGGGTGCCTGCACCACCGCGTTGTCGGCCCGTCCCACGACGACATGGCGCAGGGGATCCCAGCCGTTCCACGCGTTGACCTTCACCGGGCGGGTGTCCGAAACAGGCTGGGTGTCCGAATCCGTGGGTATCGTGCCGTACTCAGTCACGTGCAGACCCTTCGATCGGGGACGTGGGAGACACCTGAGCAAAGCTGAGGCAGCAGGTGCATCACCGTCAAGAGCGGATCTTTTACGCACCGCTGTGTTTGCGTCAATTCGGCGGCCGGGTAGCGGCGGGTGCGCGGAGTTCGGCAGGGCCTCCCGCCTGCCGTACGCGTGTTCTCCGATTCGACGGGTGATCCTTTTCCGGAGCGCGGCTCTCTGGCTGGAAAACTTCCTTCGGGTAGTTTGCCGGGCCGCGGGGGGTAGGTAGGCCCCCGGTTCTGTCAACCCGGACGGAGGAGATCATGGCTCAGCGCATCTCCCGTTTCACCGCGGGCCTGGGGGCTTTTGTCCTGCTGGCGTCCGTGGCCGGCTGTGGTTCCGGCGAAGGGGGCACATCGCCGTCCGCCGCGGAGCGTTCGGGTGACCTGACGGTCTGGCTCACCGTGGACGCCCAGGAAAGCTGGCCGGACCTGGTCGGCACGGTCAATGCCCGATTCAACAAGAAATACCCGAAGATCAAGGTGAAGGTCCAATACCAGCAATGGACCAGTAAGAACCAGAAAATCGATGCCGCGCTCGCCGGCCGGGAAGTCCCCGATGTGGTCGAGATGGGGAACAGTGAGACCACGAATTACATCGTCAACGGAGCCTTCGCGGCCGTGGACCCGGCGAAGTTCGACCATTCGGCGGAGTGGCTCGATGCGCTGAACGACTCCTGCCGTATGGACGGCAAGACCTATTGCGTGCCCTATTACGTGGGCGCCCGGGTGGGCATATACCGCACCGATCTGCTCAAACAGGCAGGCGTCGACCACGCCCCCCGCAGCTACCCCGAGCTGCTCGCGGACCTCGACAAGCTGAAGCAGAAGTTCGGCGCCGCGGACAAGAATTTCTCCGCCTTCTACATGCCCGGCCGCTACTGGTACGCGGCGATGGCGTTCGTGAAGGACGCGGGTGGTGAGATGGCGGTCAAGAAGGACGGGCGCTGGCACGGCGCACTGTCCTCGGCCGCTTCCGTCGCCGGACTCACCTCCTGGAAATCCCTCCTCGACGCCTACTACGCGGGGGACCGCTCCAAGGACAACGGGGACGAACCGGCGGTGGTCGGCCAGGGCCGGGTGGGCATGTTCTACGGCAACACCTGGGAGGCGAAGGCCGCCACCGACAGCAGATCCGGCGGTGACCCGAAACTCCGCGGCCGGTTCGCCACCTTCGCCTTCCCCGGACCGTCCGGCAAGCTGCTGCCGCCCTTCCTGGGCGGGTCCACACTGGCGATCCCCGCCAAGTCGCGGAGCCAGGACCTGGCCGGGGAGTGGATCAGGATGTTCACCGACCGCACCGCACAGCGCCGGCTCATCGCCGCCGACACGCTCCCCAACAACACCGTCCAGCTGCGCGAGGTGGCCGCCGGCGGAGTCAACGGCCCGGCCGCACAGGCCGCCGAGCGGGGCTGGGTCACCCCGCTCGCCCCCGGCTGGGGCGCCGTGGAGAAGTCCAACATCCTCCCGGAGATGCTCCAGGACATCGCGACGGGCAAGCAGTCGGTGCAGGACGCCGCGCGCGCCGCCGACCGCCGGATCGACGGCGTGATCAACGAGAACTGACGGCCGCGCGGGCGCCGGAAGGACGGCGCGGCCCCCCCGCAGGAGTGCGGCGCGGCCCCCGCGCGCGTACGGCGCGGCCCCCGCGGGAGCGCGGTGCAGGCCCATCGGTGCAGGCCCTACTTTCGAGGAGTTCGCAGCCATGGAGACCGCAGATCCGCCGCGCCCGACGGCGGCCGGGCCGGGCCCGGGGATGCCCGGCGGCCGCCACCGGCGCGCGGCCGGGCCGCGCCCGCGGGGCACCCTGCGCCGGGCCGGCCGGCTGACGCTGCCCTACCTGCTGATCGCGCCGACCGTCCTCGCCCTCGCCGCGGTCCTCGGCTACCCGCTCGTCGATCTGGTCCTGCTCTCGTTCCAGGACATGACCCGCAAGCAGCTGTTCTCCGGTACGTCACCGCCCTGGGCCGGGCTCGGCCAGTACCGGACGATCCTGTCCGACGGCTTCTTCTGGAACGTCGTCGGCCGCACCGCCCTCTTCACCGTCGTCTGCGTCGCCGCCACCATGGCGCTGGCGATGCTCGTCGCCCTGCTGATGCGCCGGGTGGCGCCGTGGGTGCGGATGACGATGGTCGGGGTGCTGGTCGCCGTCTGGGCCATGCCGATCATGGTCGCGGCCTCGATCTTCCGCTGGCTGTCCGACGCGGACTACGGCGTCGTCAACTGGCTGCTCGGCCTGCTGCCGGGGCTGGACTTCAGCAAGCACAACTGGTTCGCCGACCCCTGGGAGGGCTTCGCCGTCATCGCCTGCGTCGTCGTCTGGGGCGCCGTCCCGTTCGCCGCCGTCACCCTCCAGGCCGCGCTCAGCCAGGTCCCCCCGGAGCTGGAGGAAGCGGCCCTGGTCGACGGCGCCCGCGGCCCGCAGCTCTTCCGGCACGTCACCTTCCCGGTGATCAAACCGGCCTTCGTCCTGGTCACCTCGCTCTCGGCGATCTGGGACTTCGGAGTGTTCAACCAGATCTGGCTGATGCGCGGCGGCCAGCCCGAGAAGGAGTACTACCTGCTCGGCGTCTACTCCTTCATCGAGTCCTTCGCCGTCAACCGCTACAGCACCGGAGCCGCCATCGCGGTGATCACGGTGCTGCTGTTGCTGGTCGGCGCCGTCGTCTACGTGCGCCAGATCCTCACCATGGGAGAAGCCGAGTGAACAACGCCCCCGGCCCCTGGACGGCGGCCCCGCCCGGCCGGCGCGCCCGGCCGCGCACCCGGCACCGCCGGGCCGTGGCCAACACGCTCGGCCTTGTCTTCAGCGCGGTCATGGCCTTCCCGATCTACTGGATGCTGCTCACCGCCGTCCGGCCGGCCGAGGAGATCCACCACAGCCCGCCGAAGTTCTGGCCGGGGCACCTGACCCTCGAACACTTCCGCCGGGCCCTCGACACCCCGACCTTCTGGGCCAATGTGCGCGCGAGTGTCCTCATCGGCGTGGGCACCGTACTGGTCTCGCTGCTGATCGGCACGCTCGCCGCCTTCGCCCTCGCGCGCTTCTCCTTCGCCGGGCGCAAGGCGTTCGTGCTGGTGATCCTGGGCGTCCAGATGATCCCCCTGGCCGGGCTGATCATCCCGATCTACCTGCTGCTCAGCGACGCCGGACTCACCGACAGCCTGCTCGGCGTGATCCTCACCTACCTGGTGTTCATGCTGCCGTTCACCGTCTGGCTGCTGCGGGGTTTCATCGCCGGCATCCCGGCGGAGCTGGAGGAGGCGGCGCGGGTCGACGGCTGTACCCGCCTGGGCGCCTTCCGCCGGGTCCTGCTGCCCCTGCTGGCCCCGGGGCTGGTGGCCACCTCCATCTACGCCCTGGTCCAGGCGTGGAACGAGTACGTGCTCGCCTATGTGCTGCTCTCCAGCAACGACAAGCAGACCCTCAGCATCTGGCTGGTGTCCTTCCAGACCAGCTTCGGCACGGACTACGGCGGACTGATGGCGGGCGCCACGCTCACCGCTCTCCCCGTGGCGGTCTTCTTCGCGATCGTCCAGCGCCGGGTCGCCGCCGGGCTCACGGCCGGGGCCGTCAAGGGATGACCGCGCCGACCCCGCACGGCTACCGGGTCACACGGTCCCGGGAGCCGCCGCCGGAGCGCCGCCGGGACGGTCCCGGCGCCCGGAACGCATGCGCAGCCGCACCCTTCTGATTCCCAACACGCAGGAGATCACCGTGACGTTCGACCGTCTGGACCTGGTGTCCAAGCTGTACCAGCCATCGGGCTGGCCGCGGATCCTCGAAGCAGCCTCCGGTACGCCGTCCGGCGGACCCCTGGTGGTGGACCTGGACCCCACGACCTTCTGCGATCTGGCCTGTCCCGAGTGCATCAGCGGGAAATTACTGAACCAGGGACGTTTCACCCCCGAGCGGCTGGCCGAACTGGCCCACGAGCTGGTCGAGATGTCCGTCCGGGGCGTGGTGCTCATCGGCGGCGGGGAGCCGCTGGCACACCGGGGCACCCGCACCGTGCTGCGCGTCCTCGGCGAGGCCGGGATCGCCATCGGTGTGGTCACCAACGGCACCCTCATCAAGCAGAACCTGGCGGAACTGGCGGAGTACGCCTCCTGGGTCCGGATATCCGTCGACGCCGGCACCAGCGAGACCTACCGGCTCTTCCGGCCGGACCGTAAGGGCAACAGCGTCTTCGACAAGGTCATCGGCAATATGCGCCTGCTGGCCGAGGTCAAGAAGGGGGCGCTCGGCTACTCCTTCCTCGTGATGACCCGGCGGGAGCCGGACGGCAACATCGTGAGCAACCACCACGAGGTGCTGCGGGCGGCGGAACTCGCCCATGACATCGGGTGCGACTACTTCGAGACCAAGGCCATGTTCGACGACGGACACCATGTCGTGCAGGTGGCGCCGGAGATCCTCGCCTCCGTCGAGGAGCAGCTGCGCGAGGCCGCGCGGTGGGAGGACGACTCCTTCGAGATCGTCAACTCCTCGACCCTGACGTCCCTGCGGTCGCGCGTCGGCCCGGTCCAGGAGAAGGACTACCACCGCTGCCGGGTGGCGGAGCTGCGCACCCTGGTGACGCCGTCCGGGGTGTACGTGTGCTCCTACCACCGGGGCAACGACGGGGCCAAGATAGGGGACGCGGTGACCGACAGCCTGGCGGAGATCTGGCGGAACTCCGACCGGGGCATCGTGGACCCGAGCCGGGACTGCCGCTTCCACTGCGCGCGCCACCGCTCCAACCTCGAACTCGACAAGATCGGGTCCGGCACGGCGGCACCGGAACCCGGCAGCGACTACGACCCGTTCATCTGATGCCGTGACCGGCGATGTCCGCCCCGTGGGGAGCATCGTCCGGTGCGTGCGATCGCAGGGCGGCCGGACGTTCTTGTAGCGGAGCTACCAGGGCTTTTGGCCGACGCGGCGAGCGTGCGTGCGGGGCGGCGCGACGGGGCGGCGCTTGCCGGGAGGAGCACTGGGCAGGTCCGGGCGGTCGCGGGGCGGCCGGGGCGGTTCGCCGCGGTGGCGCCGTGGGACAGGCGCCACCGCGACGACGCGCCGCTAGGCGGATTCCGCCCGGCCGACGGGCGCGAGCCCGGCGAGCTCCGGCGCGAGCCCCGCGGCCGCCCGGGTGGGGATCACCCGGACCCGCGGATGCGCCGGGCCGAACGCACGCCGGAGCCGCCCGGCGAGCTCCTCCTGCTCCGCCGCCGCGCAGACGCCGACCAGCGCCCCGCCGCCGCCGGCCCCGCTCAGTTTCAGCGGCAGGCCGGCACCGCGCAGGGCCAGCCCCCGCAACTCCTCCAGCAGCGGCGTCGACATCTCCTGGAGGTCCCGCATGGCGGTGTGCGCCTCGCTCATCGCCGCGCCGAGCGCGCCCAGGTCACGGCGGCGCACGGCCTCCCAGACCGCCGCTGACGCCTCGTCGGTCCGCACCAGATACGTCGCGAGCCGCGGATCGCCGGCCGCGAGCTGTGCCCGTACCGAGCGGATGTGGTCGCTGGTGTCCTTCCTGGTGGCCGAGTCGACGACCAGGACGGCCCACTCGGACGGGAACTCCACCCGTTCGCGGATGTCCGGGAGCCCGCTCGTGCGGCCCTGGAGCAGCAGCGCGCCGCCCGCGATGACGGCGAGGTGGTCCATACCGCCGCCGTTGAAGATCGCGAACTCGAACTCGTAGGCCCACTGCGCCAGTGTCCGGACGGTGACCGCGCCCGGTGCGCAGGCGTCGGTGAACGCCCGGAACAGCGCCACGATCAGCGCGGTGGAGGACGACAGCCCGCTCGCGGCGGGGGCGTCACTGCGTACCGTCACGGCGGGCGGCCGCGGGCCGAGCCCGGACAGCCGCTGCCGCAGGAACGCCCACACCTCGTCCGGCCAGCTCCCCGCCCCGCCGTCGCTCCCCGGGGCGGCCGGGGGCCGGGCGCCGGGCGGACGCAGCCCGGCCGTCGTCGGCAGATCCAGCGCGAGGCTGACCGACCGGCCGCCCAGCCAGTCCAGATCCTCGCCGGACAGACAGGCCCGGCACGGCACGACCGCGCCCGCTGCTCTCGTCACGTTCATCGGGCCTGGAACCTTCCGGTGGAGCTGAACGCCCGGAACATCTCCAGGACCACAGCGGTGGGCGGATGCAGGGGGCCGGGCGGGTCCGCGGGGTCGCGGAACTCCGCCCGCGTCACCTCGTCCCGGCCCACCCGGAGCGCTCCCGACCAGCGGCGGGCCAGGAAGCACAGCGCGAAACAGTGGGTGACGTCCCCGTTCGGGTACGTCAGTGTGTGGATCCGCGGATCGGAGAGCGAACCGAAGGCGACCAGGTCCGCCCGCTCGACCCGCAGTCCGGTCTCCTCCGCGAGCTCCCGGACGGCCGTGCCGGTGAAGTCGCTGCCCTCCTCGCACGCCCCGGCCGGCAGCTCCCACACCCCGGTGTCGGCGCGCTGCTGGAACAGCGCCCGGCCCCGGTCGTCCAGCAGCAGAACCTGCGCGCCGGGGACGAGCAGCAGCCGGCTGCCGACGTGCTGCCGTACGGACCAGAGGTAGGAGCCGGTGTAACTCACCCGAGTGTGGCCTTCCGTGGTGTTCCGCCTGGGTTTTCGCCGGCAGGCTGTCATGCGGCCGACTCGGTCAGCCAGTCCGGCACCGCCTGCGGGGTGTCGGACAGCCAGCGCACATACCGCTCCACGCCCGCGCGTACGTCGATGCGCGGCGCCCACCGCAGCAGCTCACGGGAGCGCTCCGTCGCGGCGTAACCGCCGAGCGGATCGCCCGCCGGCCGGGGGGTGGTGATGAACCGGGAGGTGGGGAAGTGCGGCGCGATGAGTTCGCCCACCTCCCGCACCGAGGTCGGCACCCCCGTCCCCACGTTGACGGTCTGTCCGGCCATCCCGTCCTCGACCAGGGCCAGCGCGGTGGCCGCCGCCACGTCCTCGACATGCACCAGGTCCCGCACCTGCACCCCGCCCCCGTTCAGCCGCATCGGACGCCCGAGCCGGGCCTGCATGGACAGCCACGCCACCATCCACGAATGGCTGCCGGGCTTGGGTATCTGCGGGTCGCCGTAGACGGAGAAGTACCGGAGCACCGCGTACTCGGTACCGGTCGTCCCGCCCAGCAGGAGCCGGGTCTGGTGCTCCGCCCAGAGCTTGGAGTTCGCGTAGACGGACACCGGAAGCAGCTGCTGGTCCTCGTGGAACACCTGCGGCCCCCGGACCCCGGGATCGCCGTCGCCGTACACCGCCGCCGACGAGATGAGCACCAGCCGGCGGACCGCGGAGGCGGCGGTCTCCTCCAGCACCACCTGGGTGCCCTCGACGTTCGCCCGGAAGGCGATGTCGGGCCGCCGGGTGCACGCGGCCACGTCCGCGTAGGCGGCGGCGTGCACGACGTAATCCGCGCCGGTCACCAGCCGGCGCACCACGTCCCGGTCGCAGACGTCACCGACCACCACATCCGCCCCGAGTTTCTCCACCCCGAACAAGGTGTGCGCCGCCTCGGGATACGCGTCCAGCCGGTCCAGCACCGTGACCTCGGCCTCGGCCTCGCGTAACAGCGCCACCAGCCGGCTGCCCACCAGGCCGCCGCCCCCGGTGACCACCACGCGGGCGTCCCGCAGTTTCTCCAGCCGGGTGGCGACGGTATCCGCGCTGCCGGTTCCCGCCCCGATTCCGGTGTTCCTCGCTGACTCGGACATGGAATCCTCTCCCTACGCGTGAACATGTTTGATCGCCGGGTCAGCATGGCGTTCACGGAATGCCGTTACCAGAGCGCGATTTCGGCAGTCTTGCGGTGCTGATGGCGACCGCCGTACTGTCCGGATTCACCTGCTGCCGGATTGCCCGGAGCAGCGGAAACGGCCGGAGGAATTGTGACGCGCTATCGGATGAGCGGCGCCGTGATGACCCACCCGAAACGCCTGGAAGCGGCGCGGCGACTCGCGGACTCGGCGCCGCCGGGAGCGTTACGGGTCGTCATGGACCCGGACCCCGCGGGAAAACCGTCCGTATTGCGTACCGCATTGTCGGCGTGGTCCGCCATTGAGGAAGGTGCCACACACCAGCTCGTCGTCCAGGACGACATGATCCTGTCGGAGACATTCTTCGAGCGGGCCCGGCTGGCGATCGAGGAGATGCCGGACGCCGCGCTCGCGCTCTTCGCGCTCTGGGATTCCCGGAACGGCGCCGCGGTGCGTTTCGGCGCCATGGCGGGAGCCCGCTGGGTGAGCGCCGTCAACGAGTACTTCCCGTGTGTGGCCATCATTCTGCCCAGACAGGTCGCCGCCGGATTCGTGGCTTACGGCAGAAACCGTCTGGACGCCTGGCCGGATGACATCCTGATGTACCGGTACTTGCGCGACAATGGAATTCCGGCGTACGTCTCGGTGCCGAGCCTCGCCGAACACGAGGACCACGGCAGTATCTCCGGCAATGCGTTCCGCGGGCCGCGCCGCTCGGTGTGCTTTCTGCCCGGGGACGTTCCTGGTCGCGAAGGGGCCCGGCTGAGCGGGCTGAAGGTGCTGCCGTTCTTCAAGCACGGCGTGGCGCAGTGCGCGGTGCGCCACGACGGCCCCGGGCCGTCGCGCTGGCTGCACCTCGACTGCGAGCAGTACCTCGAAGGCGTCGGCGTACGGAGGGAAAGACTTCAACCGGCCATCGTACAAATGGCCGAAGCCGTCCCGTTGAGCGCCGCGAAGGGCACCTGGCTGACCGCCTTCACGATGGGATTCACCCAGCGCCGCGAGGCGCACCGGTGCGAGGCGCCGGACGGCGGCACGGCACCCGACGCGGCCGTACTCGCCGAGGCCCTGGCGACCGTGGGTCCCGGCGGCATCAGCTACGCGCACACCGAGGACCGGATCGCCGAGCTGCGCGACGAACTGGCGAGGATCACCCGGGCCGGTATCGAAGCGGGCCGGGAAGCCGCGGCCCGACCCCGTCCGGCGAAACCCTCCCGCCCCGCCGGATCCCGCCGGATAGCGGTGCTCGGCTCCGCCACGCCGCTGGGGGAACACCTCCTGCGCGGCCTGGCGGACCGCGGACACCGGGTCACGGCCCTGGCGTCGGCCCCCCGGGACCCGGCCCCGGACCGCACCGCGGAACCGGCCTACGACGCGGTGCTCGACCTGACCGGGCTGCACGGCGGGGAGCGGGACGGCGGCGCCCGCGTCACCCTCCGCCACCCCGCCCGCCCGGCGGCCGCGGCGGACATCCGCACCCTGGACGTCGGGGACGTGTACGGGCCGGGCTGCGCGCGCGACTCGCGGATCGGCCGCCTGGTGTGGGCGGCGCTGCGCAGTCAGCCCCTGGTCATCGAGGAGAGCGCCGGTGAGGTGCTGCGGCCGCTGCATGTGAGCGATCTGGCCGACGCCCTGTCCGCGATGGTGCGCACACCCGCGCCGGACGCCGCCCGCCCGGCGACCGCCCTCGCGGACGACGCCCGGTGCACGGTCGCCGAGATGGCGGCGGCGGTCCGCAAGGCCGTCCGGCCGGTACCGGTCGTCGGGGGCGCGCCACCGGCCGACCCGCCCCGGCCGCCGACGCCTGCCGGGCCCCCGCCGCCGGACCGGCGGGCCACCACCGACCTCATCTACGGACTGCACACCTACGCCCAGTGGCTGGCCTACGAGGGCATCCGGCTCGCCCCGGTCGTGTGACACCGCCGCCCCGGGGCGTACGGCGGCCGAGGACATATGGCGGCCCGGGGCGGACGGCCGTCCGCCGGTCCAGTGCCGTGACCGGCAATGTTTGTCCCGTAAGGAGCGCGCCGGCTGGGCGGCGCGACCGGGCAAAGCCAGCCGGGAGGGGCCCTAGATGACCGGCGGGCGGCCCAGCTTCGTCATCCGCCACACCGTGCGCCAGCGCATCGGCTTGCGCCGCCCGCACGGTGTGCGGACGCCTTCGGCGAAACCGCCCGCCCACGCCCGCAACCCCGCCGCCGACCGGTTCCGGACGACGGTCAGCGCCGTCCACACCCCCAGATAGACCGGGACCAGAAGCGCTGGCAGATGCCGCTTCGCCAGCCACACACGGTTTCTGGCCACCATGCGGTGGTAGACCGCGTGCCGGGTGGGCGAGGTCCA
Organism: Streptomyces sp. x-80; assembly: GCF_046549095.1. NCBI lineage: Bacteria > Bacillati > Actinomycetota > Actinomycetes > Kitasatosporales > Streptomycetaceae > Streptomyces > Streptomyces sp. x-80. The sequence goes on along the minus strand of NZ_JAJPWM010000007.1, from coordinate 42,822 downwards.
GGGGTGCTGGAGCACCATCTCCGGCGCGTACAGAACCCGCCAGCCGTCGTCCAACGCCCGCCAGGCCAGGTCGGTTTCCTCGTGCGCGTAGAAGAACTCGTCCGGCCACCCGCCGATCCGGTCCAGCATCGGCAGGGACAGGGCGTGCCCGCCGCCGAGGAACGTCGTCACATAGCCGCCGCGCGCCGGGTCACCGACGCGCAGCCGCGGGACGTGCCGGCGCTGGGTGCGGCCCCGTTCGTCGGCGATGCGGAAGCTGACGATGCCCAACTCGGGGTCGTGTGCGTACAGTTCCGCCAGCCGGCTGAAGACATCGGGGCTGATCAGCAGCCCGTCGTCGTCCAGGTCGACCACCACGTCCACGTCGCCGAGTTTCCGCAGCTCGTCCAGGGCCGCGTTCCGGCCGCCGGAGACCCCGAGGTTCTCGCTCAGTTCGACGCCCGTCGTCCCTTCGGGCAGTGGGGGAAGCGGCGAGCCGTTCCCGATGACCACGATGTGGGTCGCCTTGAGGGTCTGTCCGGCGACCGAGTCGAGCAGCGCCCGCAGCTCGTCGGGGCGGTTCCCCATGGTCAAGATGGCGACGCCTACGCGCAGATGACGCACAGATGAAAACTCCGTTCTTGGTCTCTGCCGGCGATGCTAGCCGCCGGCGGCGGCCCGCACGGCCCCGTCCCGCGCGGCGGGCTCCGCCGGCCGTCCCGCGGTGGCCGGTTCGCCGCGCCGGGAGGGGTGCCGATTCGGCCGGGGAGCGGCGGGTGCAGGACGGTGTGCGGTGGGCGGGGGAGCGGCCGGTCCGGCGCACGGCTGCGGCCACCGGGATCAGGCCACCCGGAATACCTTCCGGCGCGCTCCCGTTACCGCAGCTGCACGGCCTGGACACCGACGACAGACCGACCGGAAGTGGGGAAGCAACGCATGAGCACGGTAGAGCTCACCAAGGACAACTTCGACGAGATCGTCTCCGGCAACGATTTCGTCCTGATCAACTTCTGGGCCACCTGGTGCGGCCCGTGCAAGCGATTCGCGCCGATCTTCGCCCGGTCGTCCGACAAGCACGAGGACCTCGTTTTCGCCAAGGTCGAGACGGACTCGGAGCCCGAGCTGTCCGCGGCCTTCCAGATCCAGTCCGTCCCCACGCTGATGATCGTCCGGGACAACATCGCGGTGTTCTCCCAGCCCGGCGCGCTCCCGCCGGCCGCGCTGGAGGACGTCATCGGCCAGGTCCGCGGTCTGGACATGGACCAGGTCCGCGCGTCGGTCGCCGAGTCCCAGCAGAGCGAGCGGGCGGAGTGAGCGAGCTGCTCCTGATCCGGCACGGCGAGACCGAGTGGAGCCGCTCGGGACGGCACACCAGCTGGACCGATCTGCCGCTCACCGCCGACGGCGAGGAGCAGGCCCGCGCGCTGCGGCCGCTCCTGTCGGGCCGGAAGATCGCGCGGGTGTACACCAGCCCGATGGCGCGCGCGGTGCGCACCGCCGAGCTGGCCGGCCTCGCGGACCCGTCGGTCGACCCCGACCTGCGGGAATGGGACTACGGCGGGTACGAGGGCAGCTCCACCGCCGAGATCCTGCGCGACCGGCCCGACTGGTACCTGTTCACCGACGGCGTCACGCCCGGCCCCGCCGGGCACCCGGGGGAGTCGCCCGAGCAGGTCGGGGCGCGCGCCGACCGGGTACTGACGCGGCTCGCGCCCCACCTGGCGGCGGGTGAGGGTGCGGTGGCACTGGTGGCGCACGCCCACTTCCTGCGGGTGCTGACCGCCCGCAGGCTCGGGCTGCCGCCCGCGGCGGGCGGGTGCTTCACCTTCGAGACCGGGGCGGTCGGCCTCCTCGGGACCGAGCACGGCCGCCCCGCGGTGGTCGCCTGGAACGCCCGCTCGCTCTGAGCTGCCGGACGGCGGCGCGGGGCGGGGGACGGGGACCTACGGGGCCGTCCGGGGCCTACGGGGCCATGGGGTCGAGGTGCAGGGGTTCCACCTTGCCCTCGATCATGGCGCCCAGTCCCCGTACGGGGCAGGTGCCGGGGCGGTCGGCGATGTGCACCGGCATGGTGGTGGCCTGCTGGATCATCGGCTCCAGGCCGGGGATCAGCGCGCCGCCGCCCGCGAGCATGATGCCGCGCTCGCCGAGATCGGCCACCAGGTCCGGCGGGCAGCGGCGCAGTACCGCCCCGATGGCGTCCAGGATCGCGGTCAGCGGCGTGGTGATGGCGTTCCGTACCCGCTCGGTGTCCACCTGGACGGAGCGGGCCAGGCCGCTGACGATGTCCCGGCCGTGCACCTCGGTGGAGCCCGGGGTGGCCCCGCCGCCGGCGAGCACCAGGTGCAGGGGGTGGACGGCCTGGCCCGGCATCATCAGCTCATGGTGCAGCCGCAGGTGCTGGATCACCGCGTGGTCGATCGCGTCGCCCCCCACCGCGACGGTCTCGGCGGCCACGATCGAACCGAGCGAGAGCACCGCGATCTGCGTCGTACCGGCCCCGCACACCACGATCATGGTCGCCTCGGGCTGCTCCACCGGGAGCCCGCAGCCGACCGCGGTGGCGACGAGGGTGTCCACCAGCTCGACGCGGCGGGCGCCCATACCGCTGAGCGTCTCCACGGCGGCCCGCTGCGACAGCGGCTGGCTGCCGTACGGGAGGCAGACCGCGGCCCGCATCGTCGGCAGGCGCCGCCACGCCCTGCGCAGTTTGTCGCCGACCAGATGGCGCAGCAGACGCTGCGCCATGTCGATGTCCACGACGGTGCCGCCGGAGACGGGGCGGACGACGCGGATGTAGTCGGGGGTGCGGCCGTCCATCACCGCGGCCTGGGCGCCGACGGCCAGCAGCGCGCCGGTGCGCACGTTGACGGCGGCGACGGTCGGTTCGTCGACGACCAGCCCCTGGTTCTTGACGTACACCCTGGTCCGCGACGCGCCGAGATCGACGGCGATCGAACAACGGCGCAGTTGGGCGAGGCTGATGGTCATGGCTGACTCCTCCCCGGAGGGCCGGTGGCGGCGGAGCGTCCGTTACGGACCTCTCGTCGGTCATCCTGTGCGCGCGGTCCGTCAGCTGCCTGCTGGGAGGGCCGGTCGGGGGACGGGGGCGGTGGGGGTCCGCCGACCGGGCGAAGGTGAAGACGAAGGTGAAGACGAAGAGGAAGTGGAAGTGGAAGGGGAAGGGGCCCGGAGAGGTGTCGCGGGGCGCCGAGGGGGCGGTCAGCCGACCCGGTGCTGGAAGAGTCCCCAGGTGAACTCCGTGACGATGTCGTGGAGTTCCCCCTCGGGGCCGGGCGCGGTGCAGGCCAGGCGCCAGCGGGTGGGGGCGCTGCCCTCCATCGGACGGGCCGGGGCGAAGGCGCGGGCGACCTCGTCGACGGTGCAGGACCAGGGGATGAGGTCGGCGGTCGTACGGAGCGCGGGGGCGGCGGCGCCGGGGGCCCGGACGAGCCAGGCGTTCCAGACGGCGCCCCGGCCGGCGGTGAGCACCTCGAACCGCAGCTCGGGCCAGAGGGGGACGGGCCAGCTCAGGGCCTCGCAGGTCAGATCGCCGAGGCGGCGGGCCGTGACGGTCTCGGGGGCGCCGAGCAGGGCGCGGTAGGGCTGGACGCCGCCGGGCGCGCGCGGTGCGTGCATCCGGGCCTGCCAGCGGCGGTTGGCCTCGCGCAGCTCCGCGCGGGAGACCCCCAGTCGGCGCAGCGCGTCCTCGACGAGCCCGGGGTGGTGGTCGGCCATCCGGCGCAGCAGCACGAGCTGGAAGGCGACGGGGCCGGGCAGGCCGGCCGGGGTGCCGGAGCCGGCGGACGGGCTGTGGTCGGCGGAGCGGTTCATCGGATACCTCCGGGCGGACCCCGGCTTTCCGGCCGGGGAGGAGTCGGATTTCTGCGGAGCGGGGCAGGGGGCGGCGATTCGCCGTCGGGCGGACCACTCTGCCGTGACCCGCGGGGCGGACCGGCGGCGGCCTGCGCCGGCCTCAAGTCGCCTGCGCCGCCCGCCGCTCGATGAGCAGTTCCATGCCGTTCAGCAGGTGCACGCCCCACTCCTGGGTGATCCGCCGGGTCGAGGGCACCCGGTCGCCCGGTGCCGGCTCGGCGGCGTCGCCGCGGGCGTGCTGGTCTGCGCGGCGGTGCTGTCGATGGCGATGCTGCGGGGCGTGCGGACGACGGCGGGGGCGGCGGCGGACGAGGCGGCGGCGTCCGGCGCGGCTCCGGCCCCGGCGGACGCGGCGCCGGAGCGGACCCCCGCCCGCGGCGTCAGCTGAAGTCGAAGTCGCCGGTGCGGGTCCGCTTCAGCTCGAAGAACTTGTCGTAACCGGCGAGCAGCCGGGCGCCGTCGAAGACCCGTACCGCGTCCTCGCCGCGCGGGATCGCCATCAGGACCGGGCCGAAGAAGGCCACTCCGTCGATGTGGAGGGTGGGCGTACCGACGTCCTCGCCGACCGGGTCCATGCCCTCGTGGTGGCTCTTGCGCAGCGCGTCGTCGTAGGCGTCGCTCCGGGCGGCGCGGGCCAGCTCGGCCGGCAGTCCGGCCTCCGCCAGCGCCTCGTCGATGACCGCGGCGGTGTTCTCCGGGCCGTCCCGGCCGTCGCGGTGGATACGGGTGCCGAGCGCGGTGTACAGCCTGCGCAGCACGTCCTCGCCGTGCTCCTGCGCGGCCGCGATGCACACCCGTACGGGGCCCCAGCCGTCGTCCAGCAGCCGGCGGTACTCCTCCGGGAGATCCTCGCGGCCCTCGTTGAGCACCGACAGGCTCATCACCCGGAAGCGCAGCTTCAGCGCACGGTGCTTCTCGACCTCCAGGATCCAGCGGGAGGCGATCCAGGCGAACGGGCAGATCGGGTCGAAGTAGAAGTCGACGGTGTGGCGGGTGGTGCTCTGGGGCTTCATGGCTCCCAGGTTAGATCGGCGTCGGACCTTCCGGCCGGTCCGCCTCGTCGTCGTCCCCCTCGGGCGCTATCCCCAGCATCCGCTGGAGCAGTTCCTTGAGCAGGGTGCGCTCGACGGCGGTCAGCCGGCCCAGCGGCTCGCGCGCGAAGTCCAGGGACGTCCGCAGCCGCTCGGCGGTGTGCGCGCCCTCGGTGGTGGGGGCGGCCAGCTTGACGCGGCGGTCGGCGGCGTCGGGGTGGCGCTCCACCAGGCCGCGCGACTCCAGGCGGTCCACGATGCCCGTGATGTTCGACGGCTCGCACTTGAGCCGCTGCGCGATCCGCCGCATGGGCAGCGGCTCGACGGCCAGCAGTCTGAGCACCCGCGCCTGCGCACCGGTGAGGGAGTGCTCGGCCGCGGCGTGCTCGTACTCCTCGTGGTAACGGGCCACGACGGTGCCGATGAGGTCGACGACCTCGCAGGTCAGGGGGTCTGCGCGCGGAGTCATACACACCAGGATACCCACTTGCTTGACAACATGAAATATCGAGGAGCATGGTTGTTTCAGTACCTGAAGCAATTGGAGGATCGCGCTGATGTCCGCTCTGCCCACCACCGGCCGTGAATGGCACCTCGTCGCCCGCCCGCACGGCTGGCCCACCCCGGAGGACTTCGCACTGCGCGAGGCCGCCGTGCCCGAGCTCGGCGAGGGCCAGATCCTCGTCCGCAACCTCCACTTCTCCGTGGACCCGTACATGCGCGGCCGGATGAACGACGTGAAGTCCTACGTCCCGCCGTTCCAGCTGGAGAAGCCGATGGACGGCGGCGCGGTCGGCGAGGTCATCGCCTCGCGCGCCGATTCCCTCGCCGTCGGCGACCACGTCCTGCACGGCCTCGGCTGGCGGGAGTTCGCGGTGCTGGACGCCGAGCGCGCCGTGCGGGCGGACCCGGAGCTGGCCCCGCTCACCGCCTACCTCGGCGTCCTGGGCATGCCGGGCCTCACCGCCTACGCGGGCCTGCTGGAGGTCGCCTCGTTCAAGGAGGGCGACGCGGTCTTCGTGTCCGGCGCGGCCGGTGCGGTGGGCAGCCAGGTCGGCCAGATCGCCCGGCTCAAGGGCGCCTCCCGGGTCATCGGCTCCGCCGGGTCCGACGAGAAGGTCAAGCTCCTGGTCGAGGAGTACGGCTTCGACGCCGCCTTCAACTACAAGAACGGTCCGGTCGCCGAGCAGCTCAAGGCGGCCGCGCCCGACGGTATCGACGTCTACTTCGACAACGTCGGCGGCGACCACCTCGAAGCGGCCATCGGCTCCCTCAAGGTGCACGGCCGCGCCACCATCTGCGGCATGATCTCGGTGTACAACGCCACCGAACCGACCCCCGCGCCGCGCAACCTCGCGCTGGTGATCGGCAAGCGGCTGCGCCTTGAGGGCATGCTGGTGGCCGACCACGCCGCGCTCCAGCCGCAGTTCGTGCAGGAGGTCTCCGCCTGGATCCGCTCCGGCGAGCTGAAGTACCGCGAGACCAAGGTGGCCGGCATCGAGCACGGCGTCGAGGCGTTCCTCGGCCTGCTGCGCGGCGAGAACACCGGAAAGATGATCGTGAGCCTCGCCGACTGACCCTGGACAGGCGGCAGTGGGGACTTGGGGCGCGCCACCGTGATCGTCGGGGCGAGTGCCACGGTGGCTTGCCGCAGGAGGCGGTCAGGGCGCACCGGCTCCGCCCGGCCGCCGCGGTGTCGTCCGTGCCGCCGCGGCCGTCCGGCGCCGGGGGCCGCACGGCGGGTGGGCCACCTCTCGGGTGGGCCGCATCTCACCTGGGCCGCATCCCAGGTGAGGTGCGGCCCAAGTGGGGTGCGGACCCCGGCCGTTGCCCGACTCCTGAGGCGTCCGCCGAGTGTGCGCCGGGCGACCGCTGCCAGGGGGCGGTGGGGGTGCCCGCCGGCCGACGTCCGCCAGGCGTCCGTCAGGCATCCGCCGGGGCACCCCCCGCCGGAGCGCGCCCCGGCGGGGCCGTCCCCTGTCCGTCATCAGGCACGCCCGCCCGCACCGCGTCTCCGTAGCCTCTCCGGCGGAACCCCGCCCTGCCCCACCGCATCCCCACCGCATTCCCATCGCATCCCGGCCGGCTCCCGAAGCGCGCGGGCTCCTGTGGGGCCACGCTCGGCCACGTCAGAGAGCTCGCGCCCGGTCCAGGCGCCGGCGGAGTGTGAGCGTGTTGTCCAGGCGGGTGGCGGGCTGCCCGTCGGGGGCCGTGGCGGGGCGCTCGTAGGTCTCGCAGGCCAGCGTGTCCCACTGCTCGGGCGGCAGGTCCAGCGCCGCGTGGAGCTGCTCGGGGGTCGGAAAGACGAAGTCCGGGTCGGGGTCCCGCTCCCAGGACGGCGGACCCGCGTGACTGACGATCAGGAGGACTCCGCCGGGCGCGACGGACTGCGCCGCCCGGCGCAGGATCTGTTCACGGGCCGAGGGCTCGGGCGGGTACAGGAAGTGGGCGCTGACCAGGTCGTACGTCCCGGCCGGGAACGACTCGGCCAGGTCGTGGCGCTGCCAGTCGATCCGGTCGGCCACGCCCGCCGCCCGCGCCTGGCCGGCCGCCCGGTCGAGCGCGACGGACGATACGTCGGTGGCGGTGACGGCCCAGCCCTGCCCGGCGAGCCAGATGGCGTCGCCGCCCTCGCCGCAGCCCAGCTCCAGCGCGGTGCCGGGGCGCAGTGGCGCCGTCTCGCGTACCAGGGCGTCATTGGGGCGGCCGCTGAAGATCCGCTCGCCGGCACGGTAGCGGGCGTCCCAGAATTCCTCGGTGGACAGCGGGCCCGTTCCGGCGTCCGCGATGGTCTCGCTCGTCTTGGTGTGCTCCGTCATGGGGGCAGGCTGCGCCCCGGCTTTCCGGCTTGACAATGATCTTTGCCGCGGCGGCAAATAGGGGACATGAGTGACTCCGCGACAGGGGCCATAGGCGGCCCCGCCGACGACCACGACCTCGCACACGTCCTGACCGCCCTCGGGCCTCGGCTGCGCGCCTTGCGGCAGCAGCGCGGCACGACGCTGTCCCGGCTCAGCGCGGTCACCGGGATCTCCGTGAGCACGCTCTCCCGGCTGGAGACGGGACAGCGCGAGCCCGCCCTGAAGCATCTGCTGCCGTTGGCCAAGGCGTATGGCGTGGCGCTGGACGAACTGGTCGGCACGCAGACCGGCGATCCCCGGATCCACCCGCGCCCCATCGCCCGGCACGGCCAGACCTGGATACCCCTGACCAAGCACTTCGGCGGGCTGCACGCCTACAAACAGATCCTGCCCGCACCCAAGACCCCCCGGACCGGACGGCCCGAGCAGGGCATGCACGAGGGGTACGAGTGGCTCTACGTCCTGTCCGGACAGCTGCTCCTCGCGCTCGGCGAGCACGACCTCGTCCTCGCCGCGGGCGAGGCCGCCGAGTTCGACACCCGTGTACCGCACGGCGTCGCCAACGCCGGTGACCGTCCCGTGGAATGGCTCGCGCTGTACGGACCGCAGGGCGAGCGCATGCACGTACGGGCCCGCACCAAGGGAGTCTGACCGCGTCCGCTCACGCGCGCGTCCCCGGGGGAGCGTCCGCTCGGCGTGTGGTGTCCGGGCTGCGGCACACGCCGGAAAATGCCCTGTCTCCGCTGATCGGGCCTGCTGCGATGTGGAAGACCCCGAGCCCGCCCTCACCGTTTCGGATCTGCACATGGTGATGTGCCGTGCGATATGCACCGTTACCTGTACGCGGTGCTGAGCTGCGCTGTTGATGGGGAGTCGAACCCCCGCGTTGCTCTTCACGCGCCAGGAGTGGGCCGGAAAACCGCCGGCCCTCGGTGTGTGCACGCCTCCGAAACGGCTACCTGCTCCACATCGTCACGCCCTGCTGGGACAGCTCAGTCCAGCAGATCGGCCTCCCAGTTCGTCCGCTGGATCCGCACATCGATCTCACGGATCTCCCGTGCGAGCACATCCGCCTGACCGCGCAGTTCCGCGACCGGAAGCGCGGAGAGCATCATCAGCTCGGACCGAAGCTGGCGACCGTATCCCCGCTCGCCCGTACCCGCCGCGGCGTCCGCCGCCGCGGTGACCACCGAGTGACGCAGCCGCAGCACATCCCGCCGCGCGAGCGCATCGGTGAGCGTGCCGTCCTGGCCCATCTCCACTGCGGCATTGGTTCGGTTGATCCGCCGGATCAGCGTCTCCAGGGCGCCCAGCACCTCACCGGCCTCGGCCAGCAACTGGGCCGCATCCTCGGCGGGCGTCTCACCCTCCTGATAGCGCGCACTGCCGACGACGCGCGCTCGCAACTGCTCCACACGACGCGTCGCCTCCGCACGCTCTGCCAGCGCCTCGGCAAGTTTCACGGTCTCCTCCTCCCGTTCGCCGCGAATTTCGCACAAGTATTCGCACAAGCATACGGATGCAAACCGGCTTGAGCACACCAGGTTTTCGATCCGCCGAAGCCCGGAGCAGGCCCGCGATGCACGGCTCTGCGACACCCGCCCCCCAGCCGGTACAACCACCCGGCGCCCGTACAACTGCCGGCACGACTGGGGCCACTGAGGCGGAAGGCGAAACGACGGGTTCGCCGGGACGGAGGCCGAGACGACCGGGTTCGCCGGGACGTTTCGATGGGACGAGAGCGCCGACCTGGTGGTCCCCGCCTCGCACCACATCCACATCCACATCCACGTCAGCATCAACGCCCGCCTGACGCAGGGCAGTTGGAGCGTCCGCTACCGGCACCTCGACCTGCACACCGTTCCGGAGATGATCCGCGCACAGCGGCACCATCGCCTCGTTCACCGCCTCGTCCATCGCCTCGTCTGCCGCCGCGGCCGGCAGATCCCGCTGGCGTTCGCCGGCCCCGCACCGGCCGCCGTGGACTTCGCCTGACGGGTGGGACTTCGGACGTCGCGTACAGCCCGCTCATGGACGGGAGCCGGCAGTCCGACAGCCTCGCCGAGATCTTCAACGGCTGCCCGACCCGTCCTTGCACACCCGGACTTGGGGTCACCACGGAACGCCGGCGCCGATCCACGGTGACGGAGACGGCGAGCGGCATTCACGCACGCCGGACCACATCAGCCGGGAAAGCCTCCGGATCAGCGTCGCGAGCCATCGGGTCGCCGCAGGTCAAGGCCGTGGCCATGAACGAGATCCATGGAGATGGGGCACGAAGACGCCCAGGCGGTGTGGGGTGGACAAGGGCAGGAAGGGCAGCGTCGGTTCGGGGTGTGAGCGGCTCATCGGCCCTGTTCGTGTCCGGTGAACATGGTGATCAGGCTGTGGGGTGTGTCGTCGCCGAAGAGGAGCTCGTGGAGGTGGGTGCCTTCGGCGGCGGCCGCGGTGCTGCGGGGGAACATGGCCTGCTCGTATGCGGTGAGGGCGGTCTCGATGTCGTCGGGGTGCGCGGCGAGGGCCTTGCCGAGTTCCGCGCCGTCGTACATGGCCAGGTTGGCGCCTTCGCCGTTCGGGGCCGCGAGGTGGGCGGCGTCGCCGAGGAGGGTCACGCCCGGCAACCGGTCCCATCGGTGTCCGGTCGGCAGCGCGTAGTGAGGGCGCAGGACCGGCGCGGTGTCGCAGTCGGTGATCAGTGCGGTGAGTTCCGGTGCCCAGCCGTCGAACTCCTCGGCGATCCGCGCGGTGGCCGCGGCGGTATCGGTGAAGTCGATGGCGGCGAACCAGTCCTGCGGCTTGGAGAGCGCCACGTAGGTGTGGAGGGTCCCGCCGCTCTCCCGGTGGGCCTGGATCCCCCTCCCCGGCGCGAGCGCGAAGAGCGACCCGCCGCCGGCCGCTTTCGCACCGGCCGGATGCCGGGTGTCGGCGTCGAACAGGTAGGTCTCGACGAACGACCTGCCGATGTACTCGGGTGTGGCGGTGGAGAGCAGCGGCCGGACCCGTGACCACGCGCCGTCCGCACCGACCAGCAGGCTGGTGACGACGGTGCTGCCGTCGGCGAACGTCACCTCATGGCGGCCCTCGCCGAGGGACCGGACGCCGTCGGCCTTGTGGCCCCACCGGACGGTACCGGCCGGGAGTGCGTCGAGCAGGATCTGTCGCAGCTCGCCGCGCTGGACCTCGGGGCGTCCGCCCGTGCCGTCGTCGGGTACGTCGAGCAGCACGGTCCCGTCCGGGGCGAGGAGCCGTATCGCTTGGCGGCCCTCCAGGATGAGGTCGCGGAACTCGTCGATCAGGCCGGCCGCCTGGAGGGCGAGCTGCCCGTTGTGGTCGTGGATGTCGAGCATCCCGCCCTGCGCGCGCGCCGTCGGGGAGGGCTCGGCCTCGTAGACGGTGGCCGGGATGCCGTGGACGTGCAGGACGCGGGCGAGCGTGAGGCCGCCGAGTCCGGCGCCGATGATCGTGACGTCAGTGGTCATGGTGATTCCTTGCGGGTCGGCCTGCCGGGCGGGCACTCGGCAGGATCCCTGGAAAGGTGCCAGACCCCGCAGACAAGCCGCCGACATCGGACCGACAGGCCCCCGATATGTGCGGGCCGGGTCACCACCTCGAACCGGTACGCGCCGGACTTCGGCAGCTCGGCAGCTCGGCAGCTCGGTCGCCAGGGGCCGGTGCGGGCCGCCGCCCCGGTACGCGGTCGGCTTGCCGCCCTCCGAACCGGCGGCGATCCGCTCCGTAGGACGGCGATCCGCACTGCCATCTCGGCGGCCCGTGCCCTCGGTCCGGCGTCCGGGGCGATCGTGCTCAGGCTCGCCTCCCCGCGTCGTTCCCCCGGGCGGCGAAGCCCGGCCCGCACGGGGTACGGCGAACGGCCCGACGGGCCCGGTGCGCCGGTCGTCGGTCGGCGAGCCGCCCGGCCGCTGCCGCCATGCCGCGTCCAGGCCGCGCGGTGCGCCGGGCCGGGTACTCGTCGGCGTCCTCGGCCGGAGACCGGCCCGCCATCACGTCCGTGCGCATCGCCGTCGCAGGACACCCCGGTGTGACGCAGGCAACCTCTGCGATGCCTTGACGCATCCGGCGTGTAATCGATTACGTAGGCCCCACGAAATCGATTACACGTCGATCGCATGAACAGGATGGCAACGGCGCCATGGCGAACATCAAAGATGTGGCGGAGCGGGCGGGGGTCTCCGTCGCCACGGTCTCCCGGGTTCTCAATGGCCACGGGCCGGTCGCGGAGACCCGCGAGCGGGTGCTCGCCGCCGTACGGGAGCTGGGCTACCGCCCCAACAACGTGGCCCGCGCGCTGCGCACCGCGCGGACCGGCACCCTCGGCCTGGTCATCAGCGACCTCACCAACCCCTTCTTCACCGAGCTGGCGGACGCCGTCGAGGACGCGGCCCGCGGTCTCGGCTACAGCCTCGTCATCGGCAACGCCGGTGAGCGCCCCGAGCAGCAGGACGACTACATCCGTACGCTGCTGGACCGCCGGATCGACGGTCTGCTGGTCAGCTCGGCCGGTACCGGCTCGGCGATGATCGGCGAGGTCGTCGCCTCCGGCACCCCGCTGGTCCTGCTGGACCGCACCGTGCCCGGTATCGACGCCCCCTGCGTACGCGCCGACGGCCGCACCGCGCTCACCGAACTCGCCGCCCACCTCGCCGCCCTGGGCCGCCGCCGCCCCGCGATCATCGTCGCCCCGGCCGGCACCCCCACCGGCGGCGAGCGCCTCGACCTCTTCCGTACGGCGCTGGCCGCCCACGGCATCGCGCTGCCCGACGAGCGGGTCGGCGCCACCCCCGACCTCCAGCACACCGGCGGCCGCCGGGTGATGAGCGGCTTCCTGGACCTGCCGGAGCCGCCCGACGCGGTGCTCGCCACCGACAACCTGATGGCGCTCGGCGCGATGGACGAGCTCCGCGCCCGCGGGCTGCGCGTCCCCGACGACATGGCGCTGGTGGTCTACGACGACGTGCCGTGGTTCGCCCACACCGATCCGCCGCTGACCGCCATCGCCCAGCCCACCCGCGAACTGGGCCGGGCCGCCGTGCGCACCCTCCTGGAGCGCATCGAGGGCCGCCGGGCCGAGTCGGTGCTGCTGCCGGCGCACCTCGTCATCCGCCGCTCCTGCGGTGAGCCGCCGGCCCGTACACCGGCCCGGGGCACGGCACCGGGAAAGCGAACCGAGGAAGAAGAGAGGGGCAGCGCATGACCGGCGTCAACGACGACGTACCGGGCGGCCGCGAACTGCTGCGCGTGGAGGGGGTGACGAAGTCGTTCCCGGGCGTCCGCGCGCTGGACGGCGTGGACCTGGACCTGCGCACCGGTGAGGTACACGTCCTCCTCGGCGAGAACGGTGCGGGCAAGAGCACGCTCATCAAGATGCTCTCCGGCGCCCACCGCCCCGACGAGGGGCGGATTCTCGTCGCCCCTGTCGCAGACGGCGGCGGGGACGGTACGCCCGCCGCGCTGCGCGAGGTACGGATCCGTTCCGCGCAGGACGCGGAGCGGCTCGGCATCGCCACCATCTACCAGGAGTTCAACCTCGTCCCCGGTCTGACCGTCGCCGAGAACATCTTCCTGGGCCGGCAGCCGCGCACCGCCCTCGGCCTCATCGACAAGAAGACGATGCGCACCCGCGCCGCCGCACTGCTGCGCCGGGTCCGGCTGGACGTCTCCCCGGACACCCCGGTCGCCGAACTCGGCATCGCCCGGCTCCAGATGGTCGAGATCGCCAAGGCGCTCAGCCTCCGGGCGCGCGTCCTGATCATGGACGAGCCGACCGCGGTGCTCACCTCCGAGGAGGTGCAGACGCTCTTCGGGATCGTCCGTGAACTGCGCGGGTCCGGCGTCGGCATCATCTTCATCACCCACCATCTGGAGGAGATCGGCGCCCTCGGCGACCGGGTCACCGTGCTGCGCGACGGCCGCTCGGTGGACGAGGTGCCGGCCGCCACCGGCGAGGACGAGCTGATCCGGCTCATGGTCGGCCGGGACATCGCCGAGCAGTACCCGCGCGAGCGCCCCGGCGCACCGGGCGCGCCGCTGCTGCGGGTGCGCGGTCTGACCCGGCACGGCAGCCGGGGTGCCAAGGGCTCCCCGGCCGCACCGGTCTTCGCGGACATCGACTTCGAGGTACGGGCCGGTGAGGTCGTCGGCCTCGCCGGGCTGGTCGGCGCCGGCCGCACCGAGGTCGCGCGGGCGATCTTCGGCGTGGACCGCTACGACGCCGGCACGGTCGAGATCGACGGCAGAGAACTGGTCCGCGGCGACGTCCGGGCCGCGATGCGCGCCGGGCTCGGCCTGGTCCCCGAGGACCGCAAGGGCCAGGGCCTGGTCCTCGACGCCTCCCTGCTGGACAACCTGACGCTGGCCCGGCTCGACCGGGACACCCGCGGCGGGCTGGTGGACCGGCGCGGCCAGCGGCGTGAAGCGGCCGCCGTCGCCGGGCAGTTGAAGGTCCGGATGAGCGGACTGGACCAGCACGCCCGCACCCTCTCCGGCGGCAACCAGCAGAAGATCGTGATCGGCAAATGGCTGCTGACCGAGACCCGGCTGCTGATCCTCGACGAGCCGACGCGCGGTATCGACGTCGGCGCCAAGGTCGAGATCTACCAGCTCATCAACGAGCTGACGGCGGCCGGCTGCGCGGTGCTGATGATCTCCAGCGACCTCCCGGAGGTGCTCGGCATGAGCGACCGGGTGCTGGTGATGGCACAGGGCCGGCTGGCCGGTGAGCTGGCGGCCGGCGCCGCCACCCAGGACGCGGTGATGGAACTGGCCGTCCGGTCCCCGAACGGGGCGCTCCGCACCGGGACACCGCCGTCCCGGGACAACGCGGTCGAGAACACGAACACCCCTGGTCAGAGCGCGATGGAGGGCTCCGATGACTGAGCTGCTGAAAACCCCTGCCCACACCCCGCCGCCCCCGGGCCGGGAGCACGGGTTCGGCCGGTGGTTCACCGGGGCGGTCCTCAAGAACGGTCCGCTCGGCGGTCTGCTCGCCCTGGTCGTCGTGATGGCGGTGCTCTCCAGGGACTTCCTCAACGGACAGAACCTCCTCAACGTCGGCGTCCAGGCGTCCGTCACCGCGATCCTCGCCTTCGGCGTCACCTTCGTGATCGTCTCGGCGGGCATCGACCTGTCGGTCGGCTCGGTCGCCGCGCTCGCCGCCACCGTCGTCGCCTGGGCCGCCACCCATGACGGGCTGCCCGTCTGGATCGCGGTACTGCTCGGCCTCGCGGTCGGCGTGGCGGCCGGACTGGTCTCCGGCGCGCTGGTCGCCTACGGCAGACTGCCCGCCTTCATCGCCACCCTCGCGATGCTCTCGGTCGGCCGCGGCCTGGCCCTGGTCATCTCCGGCGGCTCACCGATCGCCTTCCCCGCCTCCGTCAGCAGGCTCGGCGACACCCTCGGCGGCTGGCTGCCGGTGCCCGTCCTCGTCATGATCGCGATGGGGCTGATCGCGGCGCTGATCCTGGCCCGTACGTACGCCGGCCGCGCGATGTTCGCGATCGGCGGCAACGAGGAGGCGGCCCGCCTCTCCGGCATCAACGTCAAGCGCCGCAAGCTCGTCATCTACGCGTTGTCCGGTCTGTTCGCCGCCGTCGCCGGTATCGTCCTGGCGGCCCGGCTCACCTCCGCCCAGCCGCAGGCCGCCGGCGGTTACGAACTGGACGCCATCGCCGCCGTCGTCATCGGCGGCGCCAGCCTCTCCGGCGGCTCCGGCAAGGCGTCCGGCACGCTCATCGGCGCGCTGATCCTCGCCGTGCTGCGCAACGGACTCAACCTGCTGAGCGTCTCGGCGTTCTGGCAGCAGGTGGCCACCGGACTGGTCATCGCGCTGGCGGTGCTCCTGGACACGCTGCGCCGCCGGAGCGCGCGATGACGGCCCGTACGCGGACCCGGGCGGTGCTGGCGGCGGGGCTGGTGGCGGCCGTCGCCCTCGGGCTGGCCGGCTGCGACCGGGGCGGCGACACCGACCTGGGCCTGGCGCTGTCCACGATGAACAACCCGTTCTTCGTCGGCGTCAAGGAAGGCGCGCAGGCCGAGGCCGACGCCCGCGGCCTGCGCATCAACATCACCGACGCGCAGAACGACCCCACCCAGCAGATCAACCAGATGGAGACGTTCACCAGCCAGGACGTCAAGGCGGCCATCATCAACCCGGTCGACTCCGACGCCGCCGTCCCGGCCGTCGGCGTCGCCAACCGGGCGAAGGTGCCGGTCATCTCCATCGACCGCGGCGTCAACGGCGGTGAGGTCGGCTCGACCATCGCCTCCGACAACGTCGCGGGCGGCCGGCTCGCCGCCAGAACGCTCGCCGAATCGCTCGGCGGCAAGGGCAAGGTGGCGTTCCTGGAGGGCCAGCCCGGCACCTCGGCCGCCCGCGAGCGCGGTCAGGGCTTCGAGGAGGGCATCAAGAAGTACCCGGGCATCGAGGTCGTCGCCCGCCAGCCCGCCGACTTCGACCGCACCAAGGGCATGGACGTGATGTCCAACATGCTCCAGGCACACCGCGATATCGGCGGGGTGTTCGCCGCCAACGACGAGATGGCGCTCGGCGCGTCCAAGGCGCTGGGCGGCCGGTCGGGCAAGGACGTGAAGGTGGTGGCGTTCGACGGGACCCCCGACGGCATCGCCGCGGTCCGGGCCGGCAGCCTGACCGCGACCGTCGCCCAGCAGCCCCGGCTCCTCGGCAAGCAGGCCGTGGACTGGGCGGTGAAGGCGTCGCGCGGTGAGCGGCTGCCGAAGGACGTCAAGGTGCCGGTGGTGCTGGTGACGGCGGCGAACGCCGCGAAGTTCGACGGCTGACGCCGGTGCCGCGAACCGGCACCGGTGCGGACGGGCCCGCACGGGCCCGCACGGAGGAAGGGTGAGGCGAGAAATGGGAGAGCGGCACATGTACGACGTCCTGGTGGTCGGCTCGGCCAACGCGGATCTGACGGTGCGGGTCGGGCGGCGGCCCGGCGCGGGCGAGACCGTGCTCGGCACGGACCTGGTCGAATCGGCCGGCGGCAAGGGCGCCAACCAGGCGGCCGCCGCGGCCCGGCTCGGCGGGCGCACCGCCCTGCTGGCGCGGGTCGGCGGCGACGCGTACGGCGAACTGCTGCTGGCCGCCCAGCGCGCCGCGGGCACCGATGTCGCCCCGGTCATCGTGGACGGGACGGCGCGTACCGGCACCGCGATGATCATCGTCGGCCCGGACGGCGACAACAGCATCGTCGTCTCGCCCGGTGCCAACGCCGCCCTCACCCCGCACGACGTGGCGGCCGCCAAGGACGTCATCGCCGGGTCCGCGGTGCTCTCCCTCCAGCTGGAGATCCCGATGGAGACCGTACGGGCGGCCGCCGCGAGCGCCGCGGACAGCGGCACCCGCGTCGTCCTCAATCCGTCCCCGGCCCCCGAGTCCCTCGCGCCCGAACTCCTGGCCACCGCTGACCCGTTGGTGGTCAACGAGCACGAGGCCCGTCAGCTGTCCGGGCGCGCCGGCGGCGAGCCGGGGGAGTGGGCGTACGCGCTGCGCGACCAGGGCGCCCGCTCGGTCGTGATCACCCTCGGCGGCGACGGCGCGCTGGTCCTGGACGCCTCGGGCCTCAGCGAGATCCCGGGCGTACGGGTCGAGGCGGTGGACACCACGGGCGCGGGCGACGCCTTCACCGGCGCCCTCGCCACCCGCCTGGCCCGCGGCGACGGCCTGGCCGACGCGGCCCGTTTCGCCGTACGCGTCGGCGCCGCCGCCGTCACCAAGCCGGGGGCCCAGCCGTCCTACCCGACCTTGGACGAGCTGGCCTGACCGGGGCCGGACCGGGGCCTGACCGGGCTGAAAGGGCCGCCGACCGGGCGGGCCGGCGGGGCGGGTGTCAGCGCACCGGCTCCGCCGGCCCGTACAGCGCGTGGTCCGCGCCGGTCGCCAGCGCCCAGTAGCGGTCGCCGTAGGACCAGTGCCACCACTCGGTCGGGTAGTTGACCAGGCCGGCCGCGGTCAGCGCGGCGCCCAGCACCCGCCGGTTGTCGCGGGCGGCGGGGGACACCGGCGCGCCCGTGTAGCAGGCGCCGTCGCTCTCCTCCGGGCTCGCGTTGACCGGTGTCCCCAGATCGAGCGGGCCGCCGTCGGCGGTGACGAGGGTGAGGTCGACCGCGCCGCCCGCGCTGTGCGGGGCGATCTCCGGCGGTGAGACATAGCGGCTGGCGGCCCGGTGCAGGTCCGCCGCGGACCGCTCCGGGTGTGCCGTGCGCAGCTTGTGCAGGTATCCCTCGAAGTAGCGGCGTTGCAGGTCGGGCGGCCGGTACCCCTCGACGATCTGGAGCCGCAGCCCGTCCGGCAGCGACTCCTGCGCCACCAGCAGCCGCCGCAGCAGCCCCGCCCGCAGCAGGGCGAAGGCGCCCGGCTCGTCGTGCCGGAGCCCGGACACCAGCAGCGCGGGCGACACGGTCCGTACGTCCGTCAGCTCCTCGCCGCACTCCGCTACGGGCACCGCCGCCACCGCCGGGTCGGCCATCAGCGTGATCCGGTCCCGGACATCGGTCAGCACCAGCTCGGCGGGGACCGGGCCCGCGCCCGCCGTCGCCTCCCGCTCGCCGGTGGGCAGCCAGGCGCCGCTGCGGCCGCAGGCCGGGCCGGGGCTCCCGGTGCCCGTGCCGTTGGCGAGCAGCACATGCAGCCCGTGCTCGCGCGCCAGCTCCGCGTAGCCCGCCACCCGGTCCGCCGAGTCGTGGAAGGCGCTGGCGAGATACACCTGGCAGCCGTCCGCCGCGGCCCGCGCCGCCACCTCGGGGAAGCTGGAGTCGTAGCAGGTGGCGAGCGCGAAGCGGATCCCGCCCAGGGTGCAGCGGCCGTCGGCGGTGCCGGGTGCGAAGACCTCCAGCTCCGCCGGGGTCAGATTCCGCTTGTCGTAGCGGGTGCGCAGCGCGCCGTCCGGCCCGTAGACGAACGAACTGATCGTCGGCCGCGGTCCGCCCCCGGCGGCGGGGGCCGCGGCGTTCACCACCGCCGCGACCCCGGCCGCCCGGCACGCCTCCCGTACGGGGGCCAGCCGGGCGTCGTCGGGGGTGACCGTCAGCCGCCGGGGAGCGGCGGCTATCGCCGCCGTGTCGTACTGCGTCAGCGCCAGTTCGGCGAAGACGACCAGCCCGGCGCCGCGCCCGGCGGCCTCGGTGACGAGCGCGGCCATCCGCGCGGCGTTGGCGTCGATATCGAGCGGGACCGGGGAGAACTGTGCGGCGGCGATAATCATCGGCCCATCATGCCCGGCCCGCCCCCCCCGAGCGGTCGTTCCCGGCCCCGTCCCGGACGCCTACCCCCGGGCGGCCACCGCCGACGCCGCCACCGTTACGATCTGCCGCACCTGCCCGGTGATCGCGGCCCGGTTCCGTTCGAGGACCGGATCGGTGATCCGTCCGCCCGCCGGGTCCGTGTTGCCGGGGCCGAACTCCAGTACCGGCGTGTGCAGATGGCCGCCGGGCAACGAGGGCCGCACCGCGTCCCGCAGCAGCGTCGCCCGGTAGGCGATCTCGTTGGACAGATAGTCGCCGCCGCCCCCGGCACGGGCCGTGGACCCCGGCGTCGGTCCGTCCGGCCGTACGACCGGCGCGCCGCCGCCCGCCGGGATCTCGGTCACCGTGGTGTGGTCCCGCACCGGATACGGCCCGGTGCCGGCCGCGACGATCCGCGCGTACGGCAGGCTGGTGGTCGTCCACTGCGGCTGCGGCAGCACCGTCGGCACCCCCGCCGGGATCGGCACGGTCTCGGTACGCGACTCCCGCGCGTTGTCCGGAAAGCCGCCCCGCCAGGCCCCGTTGGTCCGCTCGACGTCGAACTGACCGGGCCGGCCCTGGCTGATGGTGGTGAACAGATCCGCCTGCCGCGGCCCGCGCCGCAGATGCGGCAGCAGGGTGCGCTCCACCGTGCCGGCCGCGAAGTCCGCCCACCGCACCGGGAAGACCGCCGTCTCGATCCGGGCCCACCGCCCCGAAGCGGTCCGCACCGTCGTCCCGTCCAGCGCCAGCGCCGCCGCCCCGGACGGATTGCTGCGCCGCGCGTCGTCGTCCAGCTGGAACGGGTCGAAGCCGGTCACCACGACCCGCAGTACCCGCTTCCCGGCGGGCAGCTCGATGGAGTCCTGGCCCCGCGAACCGCGCTCCAACGATTCGAGCAGCGCGGTCCGTTGCGCGGGGGAGAGCCGGAAGCCGGGTTGCCACGCCCGCAGTTCCTTCGTCATGCCCAGCCGCGCCCAGTACAGCGGCCGGTCGTCGTCCCGGCTCAGGTCGCCGCCCGCCGGACCGCGCCCCTGTACGCGGTCCACGGCCCGCCGCCACAGCGCCCGCCCCTCGCGCGCGACATACCGCCGGCCCTCCTGGTACGTCGTCACCCGCGCCAGCCCGCGCGCGAACTCCGGCTGCCACGCGTCGAATCCGCTGCGCCGCAGAATCTCCCGGGGCGCGGCCTGTGCCAGCCGCCCCTCCTCCACCGTGGGCGCCGTGGCGCTGGCCGCGATGCCCGGTGTGCCGTTGGTGGCCGAGGTCGTCGCGGTGGCCGTGGCCGGCGCCGTCAGGGACAGGGGGACCGCGGCGGTCAGCGCGATACCGAGCGCGCCCAGCCTGGTACGTATGCGTCTCATGGGGCGAGTAAAGCCGGTGGTGCCCCGGGACGACAGGGGGCCGGACCGGCGGCGGGCGCCCCGACGCCGCTCAGTTACCCGACGCCCGCACCGTCACATCGCCGCCGCTGGTCCGCGCGGTCACCTTGTGCTGGGACGACTCGTCGGTGGGGACGGTGACCTTGCGGGTGCCGCCGCTGGTCGAGGCGTCGACCGCGTACGAGCCCTTCGGCACGCGGATGGTGACATCGCCGCCGCTGGTCTTCCCCGACACGTCGTCGGGCACGGTGGTGAAGCCGGCCTCCACATCCCCGCCGCTGGTCGTCATCTGCGCGGTGCGGGCCGCCGAGTCGACGAGGATGACGTTCCCGCCGCTGGTCTTCGCGGTGATGGCACCGGACGTGCCGCGGACGGTGATGTCCCCGCCGCTGGTGTGCAGATCGACCGAGGCGGTACGCGGCAGCAGCACCTTGTAGTGGACCGTGCAGCGTTCCCCCATGGGGCAGTCGGGGGCCGTCAGGGTGAGGGTGCCGTCCTCGACCTTGTGCTCGGGGTTCGGCTTGTCGTTGCTGTACTCGTACTTCTCGGTCACCTTGACGGAACCGCCGCCGTCGACCGGCACGACCTCGATGTCCCCGCCGTGCGTCGTCGCCGACAGGGCCGTGACCTTGCCGTCCACCGCGTACGTACGCTCCGCGTGCTTCGCGGGTCCGAACGTCGCCGTCAGGGAGCAGCCGGTCAGCAGGACGGTCATCGCCGCACCGGACAGGACGAGATGGGATGTGCGGAAGCGAGCCATGGTCAGTTGTCTCCCCGTGAATGCGGAACCCTTCGACACCCATCCTCGGGCTTCGGCGCGCCACGGGAGTCCCCGAAGAGGATGAACTTGTCCGCCAGGCCCTTAGGGGTGTCCCGGAGAGCGCCGGCGGGCCTGACGGCCGGACCGGGCGGGCGCCCCGCGGGTGCTACCGCCGCCGTGGCTCCTCGCGGGTGATCGCGCGGAACGCCAGCGCCGCCAGTTCCCGCTGTCCGCGGGTGCCCGGGTGGAACCAGTCCCAGGTGCTCAACTGCTCCCCGGTGAAGCGGTAGTCGAAGACCGCGCCGTCGAACCGGCAGAGCGTGTCCTTGCGGCACACGTCCGCCAGCGCCGAGTTGTACGCCATCACCCGCTCCCGCACCGTCGTGCGCCGGTCCGCCGCGGCCTTCGTCAGATCGTCCGGATCGTGCAGCATCGACCCGCAGATGCCCAGCTTCCACACCTGCTTGCCCAGGGGGTTCTTGCGCCCCTCCGACCACAGCCGCAGCAGATCCGGCACCGCCGCGACATACACCTGGGTGTGCGGCAGGGCGCGCCGCAGCTGCTTCATCGACGCCTCGAAACCGGCCCGGAAACCGGCCGCCGGGGTCATCGCCCCCACACTGCTGCGGCACGCGTCATTGGCGCCGATCAGGACCGTGACCAAGGCGGGTTTGCGCGCGGTGGCCTGCGCCACCTGGCCCGGCAGATCGCTCATCAGCGCGCCGGTCCTGGCGTAGTTCCAGCTGTGCGTCGCGGGGTTCTTGACCAGCCGTCGGGCGACGCTGTCGACCGTGGGGTCGGTGCCGGTCGCCCAGGAGACCTCGGGACAGTCGGCGAGCGCCGAGCAGGCGTCGAAGCCGACGGTGATGGAGTCGCCGAGCGCCGCGACCGACCCGGGGTCGGTACGCCAGACGGGCGCCGGTTTCGGGGCCGGCCGCTTGGCCGCGGTGCCGGCGCCGTCGTCCGCCGTGCAGCCCGCGAGGGTGAACAGGAGGGCGGCGGTGACCGAGGCGAGGCAGGTGCGCGGAGCGGTGCCACGACGCCGGGCGCGCACGGGTCGATCGGTCCGGGCCATGGCCTGTCCCCTCCGGCCGGTGGGTGATATGTCTTCCGGTACCGACGGTACGTCACCACCGGGATCCGCACCGCGCGGTAGCTTTGCCCCCATGCCTGCCGGGCGGTGACGTGGAGTGCTTGACGCGGTCGGTGGAGATAAATTACCTCACGTCATTTCCTGTCCCTTTTACGGCAAATTGCGCCCAGTGGTGTTTACTGTAGGTCACCTCGTCATGGTGGTGCTGGAGTGACCACTGGGGCAGAATGCCAGCAGCTGTCCCCGCCGCATCCGGAACGGGTACGAGGCCGCTGGGGAAGGTGAACCTCGAACCGCACTGGAGGTCCCGGTGACGACACGTGGAGTCCTGTACGTCCACTCCGCTCCGCGCGCGCTCTGTCCGCATGTCGAATGGGCCGTGGCGGGTGTCCTCGGTGTGCGCGTCAATCTCGACTGGATCCGCCAGCCGGCGTCCCCCGGCACCTGGAGAGCCGAGTTCTCCTGGCAGGGCGAGGTGGGCACGGCCTCCAAACTGGCCTCCGCGCTGCGCGGCTGGCATCTGCTGCGCTTCGAGGTGACCGCGGAGCCGTGCTCCACGGCCGAGGGCGAGCGCTACAGCGCCACCCCCGAACTGGGGATCTTCCACGCCGTCACCGGCATCCACGGCGACATCCTCATCCCCGAGGACCGGCTGCGCGCCGCGCTCGCCCGCGCCGCGAGCGGCGAGACCGAACTGGCCGCCGAGGTCTCCAAGCTGCTCGGCAAGCCCTGGGACGACGAACTGGAGCCGTTCCGGTACGCCGGCGAGGGCGCCCCGGTCCGCTGGCTCCACCAGGTCGTCTGAGGGCTGTCCCGTCATACCTGGTGGTTCAGCGCGCGGCGTCGGATGCGGTGCATCGCAAGGCGGAGGAGCGTCCGCATCCTGCATGCAGGTGGACGTTCCGACAATGCGGCGGGGTGCCGTAGCTGTCGTCACGCGCCCGCCAGGTACTACGGGACAGCCCTCAGGGCGGGCCGGCACGGTGACGACCCGCCCCGGGCCGGATCCCGGCGCGGACGTGCGCCGGGGGAGTGCGACCGGAGCCCGGTCGCCGGGACACGCCCGCCACGGTGCCCCGCGAGCCGGTGCCACGACCTAGCGTGCGCGTCATGGCCGACAACACTTCTCCCGGCGGCACCGCCGCCGGCACCCCCTCCGTAGCGGTGCTGGGCACCGGAATCATGGGCGCGGCGATGGCCCGCAACCTCGCTGGGGCCGGGCTCGACGTCCGCGCCTGGAACCGCACCCGCGCCAAGGCGGAACCGCTCGCCGCCGACGGGGTCCGTGTCATGGACACCCCGGCCGGGGCGGTGGACGGCGCGGACACCGTGCTGACCATGCTGCTCGACGGCCCGGCGGCGCTGGACGCCCTGCGGCAGGCTCGCGGCGCACTGCGTCCGGGGCTGCTCTGGCTCCAGATGGGCACGGTCGGCGTCGACGGCCTCGCCCCGCTCGCCGCGTTCGCCGCCGAGCACCGCCTCGACCTCGTGGACGCGCCCGTCCTCGGCACCAGAATGCCCGCGGAGAAAGGGCGGCTCACGGTGCTCGCGGCCGGGCCCGAGGAGATCCGGGCGGCGGCCGAGCTGATCTTCGGGATCGTCGGCTCGCGCACCGTGTGGGTCGGCGACGACGCCGCGGACGGTGCCGCCAGCCGGCTCAAGCTCGTCGTCAACAGCTGGGTGCTCACCGTCATCGGCGGGGTGGGGGAGTCCCTGGCGCTGGCGAAGGGGCTCGGCGCGGACCCGCGTGCCTTCCTCGACGTGATCGCCGGCGGCACGCTGGATCTGCCGTATCTGCGGACGAAGGCGGAGATGGTGCTCTCCGGCGCGTACCCGGCGAGCTTCACGGTCGACGCCGCGGGCAAGGACGCCCGGCTGATCACCGAGGCGGCGCGGCAGGCCGGGGTGCGGACGGACCTGATGCCGGCGGTCGCGGAGCGGCTGCGGCGGGCGTCCGCGGCGGGTCACGGGGGCGAGGACGGCGTCGCCGCGTACTTCGCCAGCTTCACCGGCTAGTGCCGTGACCGGCAAGGTCTGCCCCGTGAGGAGCGCCCGTGCCGGGCGGTGCGACGGGGCAGGGCTTGCCGGGCGGGGCACCAGGACGCCGCCGGCGGGGCACGGAACGCCGCCGCCCGCCGGCCCCGCACAGGGGACCGACGGGCGGCGGACGGTGTACTGCGGCCGGTCAGACCGAGCGGAACGCCAGGACGACGTTGTGGCCGCCGAAGCCGAACGAGTCGTTCAGGGCCGCGATCCGGCCCTCGACGGGCAGCTTCCGGGGCTCGTCGCGGATGATGTCCACGTCGATCTCGGGGTCGAGGTTCTCGATGTTGATCGTCTGCGGCGCCACGCGGTGGTACAGCGCCAGGATCGTGGCGACCGACTCCACGCCGCCCGCGCCGCCCAGGAGGTGGCCGGTCATCGACTTGGTGCTGGAGATCGCCATGTGGTCGACATCGTCGCCGAACGCCTTGCGCAGCGCCTTCAGCTCGGCGAGGTCACCCTGCGGGGTCGAGGTGGCGTGCGCGTTGACGTGCACGATCTCGGCCGGGTCGAGGTCGTTGGAGTCGAGCAGGTTGCGCAGCGCCTGCGCGATGCCGTTGCCGGACGGCTCGGGCTGCACGATGTCGTGGCTGTCGGCGGAGACGCCCTGGCCGACGGCCTCGGCGTAGACCCGGGCGCCGCGCTCGGCGGCGTGCTCGGCCGACTCCAGGACGATCACGCCGGCACCCTCGCCGAGGACGAAGCCGTTCCGTGAGGTGTCCCAGGGGCGGGAGGCGCCCTGCGGGTCGTCGTTGGACTTCGACATCGCCATCATGTTGCCGAACGCCGCGATCGGCAGCGGGTGGATGGCCGCTTCCGTGCCGCCCGCGACGACGATGTCGGCGCGGCCCGTACGGATCATCTCGATGGCGTAGCCGATGGCCTCGGAGCCGGACGCACAGGCGCTGACCGGGGTGTGCACACCCGCGCGGGCGTTCACCTCCAGGCCGACGTTGGCGGACGGGCCGTTGGGCATCAGCATCGGCACGGTGTGCGGGGAGACGCGGCGGACGCCCTTCTCCTTGAGCACGTCGTACTGGCCGAGCAGGGTGGTCACGCCGCCGATACCGGAGGCGATGACGGTGCCGAGCCGGTCGGGGTCGACCGACGGGTCCTCGCCCGCCTTGGCGGTGAAACCGGCGTCGGCCCAGGCTTCGCGGGCCGCGATCAGCGCGAACTGCGCCGAGCGGTCCAGCTTGCGGGCCTGCGGCCGGGGGATGATCTCGCCCGGGTCGACAGCGGCCTGAGCGGCGATGCGGACGGGCAGCTCGGCGGCCCAGTCCTGGTCGAGACTGCTCACACCGGACTGGCCGGCGAGCAGGGCTTCCCAGGTCGAAGCGCTGTCGCCACCCAGCGGTGTGGTTGCGCCGATACCGGTGACGACCACGGTGCGATTGGTCGCATTCACGGGAATTCTTACTCCACGGGTAGAGGGGTCTGAATCGACGGCGCCACCGCGGGGTGGCGACATGCGCGGGAGCTGGATCAGCTCTGGTGCTTGAGGATGTACGAGGTCGCGTCGCCGACCGTCTTGAGGTTCTTGACGTCGTCGTCCGGGATCTTCACGTCGAAGCGCTCTTCGGCGGCGACGACGACCTCGACCATGGACAGCGAGTCAACGTCCAGGTCGTCGGTGAAGGACTTGTCCACCTGGACGTCCTCGGTGGGGATCCCGGCGATCTCGTTCACGATCTCGGCGAGACCGGCGACGATCTCTTCCTGGGTGGCGGCCATGAGTGGCGCTCCTTCGGTCTTCTAGGGGGAAAATGCGTTATTCGGTGAAGTTCTGTACAGCGGCCACCACGTCCGGGGACGTGGGGCGCTGCGTAGATCCTGCCTAGGGGAGGGTAACGACCGTCGCGGCGTAGACGAGACCCGCCCCGAAGCCGATGACCAGCGCGGTGTCGCCGCTCTTGGCCTGCCCGGTCGCCAGCAGCCGCTCCATGGCGAGCGGAATCGAGGCGGCCGAGGTGTTGCCGGTGGTCTCCACGTCGCGGGCGACCGTGACGCTCTCCGGCAGCTTCAGAGTCTTCACCATCGAGTCGATGATCCGCATATTGGCCTGGTGCGGAATGAAGACGTCCAGGTCTTCCGGGCTGACGCCGGCCGCGTCCAGCGCCTGCTGGGCGACCTTCGCCATCTCGAACACCGCCCACCGGAAGACCGCCTGGCCCTCCTGCGTGATGGCGGGGTAGCGGATCTCCTCGGGCGCGGTGCGCTCCTGCGGGCCGTCACCACCGGGCACCGGAGTCGTACGGTACGCGTCCCAGGCCACGGTCTGCTTGATGGTCTCGGCCTTGTCGCCCTCCGAGCCCCAGACGGTCGGGCCGATGGCCGGCTCCTTCGCGGGGCCGACGATCACCGCGCCCGCGCCGTCGCCGAACAGGAAGGCCGTCGCGCGGTCCTCCAGATCGGTCAGGTCCGAGAGCCGCTCGACGCCGATCACCAGGACGTACTCCGCGGCGCCGTCGGTGACCATGCCCCTGGCCAGGGTCAGGCCGTAACCGAAGCCCGCGCAGCCCGCGGAGATGTCGAACGCGGCCGGCTTGTCCGCGCCGATGCGGTGCGCGATCTCGGTCGCGATGGCCGGGGTCTGCTTGAAGTGCGAGACGGTGGAGACGATCACCGCGCCGACCTGCTCGGGAGTGATCCCGGCGTCGGCGATCGCCTTGCCGGACGCCTCCACCGACATGGTGGCGACGGTCTCCTCCGGGCCCGCCCAGTGGCGGGTCGCGATGCCCGACCGCGAACGGATCCATTCGTCGGACGAGTCGATGTGCTTGAGGATCTCCTCGTTGGGCACGACACGGGTCGGGCGGTAGCCGCCGACACCCATGATCCGTGCGTACGGGGCACCCTTCGCGGGCTTGATCTTCGAGGTCATGCGCTTCGGGCTCCTATTCGGCCATTGCGGAATGCTCGGCGATCAGCGTGCGGGCCGCGTCGAGGTCGTCGGGCGTCTTGAGGGCGAGAGTCTGCACGCCGGGCAGGGCGCGCCGGGCCAGGCCCACGAGCGTGCCCCCGGGGCTCACCTCGATGAGCGCGGTGACACCGAGCTCCTTGAAGGTCTCCATGCACAGGTCCCAGCGCACCGGGTTGGCCACCTGGCCCACCAGCCGCCGCACCAGCTCCTGGCCGGAGGTGACGACCTGCCCGTCCTTGTTGGAGACGTAGCGGGTGTGCGGGTCGGTGACCGGCAGTTCGGCGACGGCGGACTCCAGGGCCGTGACCGCGGGCGCCATGTGCTGCGTGTGGAACGCGCCGGCGACCTTCAGCGGAACGACCCGGCGGGTGCCGGCCGGCTTGTCCTCGACCAGCGCGGCGATCTGCTCGGCGGTGCCCGCGGCCACGAGCTGGCCGGCGCCGTTCACATTCGCCGCCGTCAGGCCCAGCTTCTCCAGATGCGGGAGGACCTCGGCCTCGTCGCCGCCCAGCAGCGCGGCCATACCGGTCTCGGTGACGGCCGCGGCCTCGGCCATGGCCAGCCCGCGCCGGCGGACCAGCGTCATCGCGGCCAGGTCCGGGAGCGTGCCGGTCAGCGCGGCCGCGGCGAGCTCGCCGACGCTGTGGCCGGCCGCGGCGCCGACCCGGGCCGCGAAGTCCTCCGGCGTCGCGAACAGCTGCCGGGCGCTGACCAGGGAGGCGGCGACCAGCAGCGGCTGTGCCACGGCGGTGTCGCGGATCTCGTCCGCGTCGGCCTTCGTGCCGTAATGGACCAGGTCCAGGTCGATGGCGGCCGACCACTCACGGAGCCGGTCTTCGACACCGGGAAGGTCGAGCCAAGGGGTCAGGAAGCCGGGCGTCTGAGCGCCTTGGCCGGGAGCGACGAGTACGAGCACCCTCACACTCTCTCTTGCGGGAGGTCCCGCCCGCCCGTGGGGACAGGGACGAAGAACCATCGGGGGAATTGTTCATGTTCGACAAAAGTCTAGAGCTGCGCCTCACTGCCGGCCAGGCGCCCCAGGATCAGCGCGATACGCAGAGTGAAGGCGGAGCGCACATCGGACGGTGACCAGCCGGTGACGTCAGTCACACGTCGCAGCCGATAGCGCACGGTGTTGGGGTGCACGAAGAGCATCCGCGCGGCGCCCTCCAGACTGCTCGCCTGCTCCAGATAGACGCTCAGCGTCTCCAGCAGCGCCGACCCCGCCTCCTCCAGCGGTCTGTAGATCTCCTCCACCAACTGCTCGCGCGCGACCGGGTCCGAGGCCATCGCGCGCTCCGGCAGCAGATCGTCCGCGAGGACCGGCCGCGGTGCGTCCGGCCAGGCCGCGCAGGCACGCAGTCCGGCGGCCGCGGCCTGCGCGGAACGCGTCGCGGCGAGCAGGTCGGAGACGACCGGGCCGGCCACCACCGGACCCGCCGCATACGGGCCGATCAGTGACTTCGCCGCCTTGAGCGGATTGTCCGAGCCGCCCGCGATCACCACCAGGCGGGTGCCCAGAACACCGGTCAGCACCTGGAGCTTGGCGTGCCGGGCGGCCCGCCGGATCGCCTCGACGGTCAGCTCACTGTCCCCGTCGGGGGCGGTGCCGAGCAGCACACAGACATGTTCGGGGGAGTTCCAGCCCAGCGCGGCGGCGCGCGAGACGGCGCCCTCGTCGACCTCCCCGGAGAGCACCGCGTTGACGACCAGCGACTCCAGCCGGGCGTCCCAGGCGCCGCGCGCCTCGGCGGCCTGGGCGTAGACCTGCGCGGTGGCGAAGGCGATCTCCCGGGCGTAGACCAGCAGCGCCTCCCGCAGCGCCGACTCGTCGCCGGGCGCCGCGACGTCGTCGATCGCGGACTCCATGACCTCGATGGTCGTCCGGACCATCTCCACGGTCTGGCGCAGGGTGATCGCCCGGGTCAGCTCGCGCGGCGCGGTACCGAACACATCGGTGCTGATGGCCTGCGGCGTCTCGGGATGCCGGAACCATTCGGTGAACGCGGCGATTCCGGCCTGCGCCACCAGGCCGATCCAGGAACGGTTCTCCGGCGGCATCGCGCGGTACCACGGCAGCGTGGCGTCCATCCGGGCGATGGCGCCGGCCGCCAGCTTGCCGGACGACTTCTCCAGGCGGCGGAGGGTCGCGGAGTGCGGGTGAGGGGCGCGCGGTGCGGGTTCAGACACGGGACAAGCCTGCCCTATGGGGACGGAGAGGTGACGCGGCGGGGCTACGGTGGACCGATGATTCGGGTGTACAGGGGCGAGGAACGTTATCGGGGCGGCGGCACGGACACCGGGATCGCGTCCCGGCACGCGTTCTCCTTCGGGCTGCACTTCGACCCGGACAATCTCCGCTTCGGCGCGCTGATCGCCTGCAACGAGGAGCGGCTGGCGCCCGGCGCGGGCTTCGACGAGCACCCGCACCGCGACACGGAGATCGTCACCTGGGTCGTCGAGGGCGAGCTGACGCACCGCGACACGGCCGGCCACGAGACGACCGTACGCCCCGGGGACCTGCAACGGCTCAGCGCGGCCGGCGGGGTGCGGCACGAGGAACGCAACGATGCCGCGCGGCCGCTGCGGTTCGTGCAGATGTGGCTGGCGCCCGCCGAGTTCGGCGGGGAACCGGCGTACGAGGTGGTGCGGGGGATCGCCGACGGCACGCCGTACGCGGTGCCGCGGGCCGGCGCGCTGCTGCACGTACGGCGGCTGACCGACGGCGCGCGCACCGCGGTCCCGGCCGCGGCGCGGGTGTATGTGCACGTGGTGCGGGGTGAGGTGCTGCTCGGCGCGGAGCGGCTCGGGCCCGGGGACGCGGCGCGGATCACCGGCGGGGTGGAGCTGGAACTGCGGGCACCGGCCGCCGCGGAGTGCCTGATCTGGGAGATGGGGCCGGAACCCACGTACGGATGACGGCCGTGCCGGCGTGGTGCGGGGACCGGCCGCCCGGCCACCGCGCCGGCCCGCTCAGCGCAGCTCGGCGAGGACCGCGTCGGTCAGCGGCGGCCAGCACTCGACGGCCCACGGCCCGAAGGCCCGGTCCGTCAGTACGACGCAGGCCGCGCCCTGGGCGTGGCCTGCCGTCCGTCCGGCGTCCGGGTCCACCCACAGGAACGTGCCGGACTGCCCGAAATGGCCGAACGTGCGCGGTGAGGACGCGGCGCCGGTCCAGTGTGGCGACTTGCCGTCGCGGATCTCGAAGCCCAGACCCCAGTCGTTGGGCCGCTGATGGCCGTAGCCCGGCAGGACACCCGTGACACCGGGGAAGGCCACCGAGGTCGCGGCCGCGAGCGTCTGCGGGTCCAGCAGCCGCGGCGCCTGGAGTTCGGCGGCGAACCGGATCAGGTCCGCGACCGTGGAGACGCCGTCCTTGGCGGGCGAGCCGGCCAGTGTGGTCGCGGTCATGCCGAGCGGCTCCAGCACCGCCTCGTGCGCGTACTGCGGGAACGGTATGCCGGTCGCCTTGGCGAGGTGGTCGCCGAGCGCCTCGAAACCGGCGTTGGAGTACAGCCTGCGGGTGCCCGGCTCGGCCATCGTGCGCGGCTCGTCGAAGGCCAGCCCCGAGGTGTGGGCGAGCAGATGGCGGACCGTGGACCCCTCGGATCCGGCCGCGTCGTCCAGCTCGACGGCGCCTTCCTCCACGGCCACCAGTGCGGCGTAGGCGGCCAGCGGCTTGGTGACGGACGCCAGCGGGAAGCGATGATCCTGGGGGCCGTACGATCCGGCCACCGTGCCATCGGCTCGTACGACGGCGGCCGCAGCGGTGGGCACCGGCCAGTTCTCGATCATCCGCAGGCTCAGCATGTCCCGAGCCTAACGCCCGCCCCCGCCGGGCCGACCGGTGCTTGCTTGGAGTGCACTCGAAGTCTCTAGCGTTGCGGTTGTCGACGATGTCGAGGGGGACCCGGTGGGTCGAGAGGGAGACGTGGGAGAAGGGGAGACGCGGCCATGACGGTGACGCAGAGCGAAGCGGTGCTGGACGACGCGGTGTCGGCCGGCCGGCCGGGGAGGACACGGGTGCGCAGCTGCGGGCCGCCACCCGTCCACCCGCGGCCGGCCGGCCAGGACCGCTACACGATCAGCGAGGTGGCCGAGCACACCGGGCTGACCGCCCACACCCTGCGGTGGTACGAGCGGATCGGCCTGATGCCGCACGTGGACCGTACCCACACCGGGCAGCGCCGCTTCACCAACCGCGATCTCGACTGGCTGGGCCTGGTGACCAAGCTGCGGCTGACCGGTATGTCGGTCGCGGACATGGTCCGCTACGCCGAGCTGGTGCGCGCGGGCGAGGGCACCGCCGCCGAGCGTGAGGCGCTGCTGACGGCACATCGTGACGACGTACGGCGGCGTATCGCCGAGTTGCAGAGCACGCTGGATGTGCTCGACTACAAGATCGACGTCTATGCCGACGCCCGACGGGCGTCCGAGAGGTTCTGAGGTCTCCATGGGTAGCGAGAAGATCAAGACGGTCGAACTGGGCACGGGCGGCCCCCGCGTCGGGGTGCAGGGCCTCGGCTGCATGGGCATGAGCTTCGCCTACGGACCGACCGACGCCGACGAGGCGCGGGCCACACTGGAGCGCGCGCTGGAGCTCGGCGTGACGCTCTACGACACCGCCGACATGTACGGCGCGGGCGAGAACGAGAAGTTCATCGCGCCATTCATCCGGGCGAACCGCGCCGAGGTCGTGCTGGCCACCAAGTTCGCGATCTCCGTGGACCCGGACGACCCGGCCAAGCGCATCATCCGCAACGACCGCCCCTACATCCGGCGGTGCATCGAAGGCAGCCTCCGGCGGCTCGGCGTGGACGAGATCGACCTCTACTACATGCACCGGCGCGATGTGGCCGTCCCCCTGGAGGAGACGGTCGGCGCGATGGCCGAACTGGTCGCCGAGGGCAAGGTCAAGCACCTGGGGCTGAGCGAGGTGACCGCCGCCGAACTGCGGGCCGCGCAGGCGGTGCACCCGATCGCGGCGGTGCAGTCCGAATGGTCGCTGTTCAGCCGGGACGTGGAGAACGGCGTGGTGGCCGCCGCGGCCGAGCTGGGCGTCGGCTTCGTGCCGTACTCGCCGCTCGGCCGGGGCTTTCTGACCGGCGCCTTCGTCGACGCCGGCAAGGAACTGGACGCGAGCGACTTCCGCCGTCAGCAGCCACGCTTCACCGGCGCCAACGCCACCGCCAACGCCGCGCTGCTGGAGCCGGTCCGCCAGGTCGCCGCGGCGCACGACGCCACGCTCGGCCAGATCGCCCTGGCCTGGGTGCAGCAGCAGGCGGCGAAGCACGGACTGGCCGTCGTGCCGATCCCGGGCACCCGTAAGCGCAGCCGCGTCGAGGAGAACACCGCCGCGACCCGGATCGAGCTGAGCGAGCAGGATCTGGCACTCCTGGAGCCGATCGCCGGGCAGGTCGCGGGGCCGCGGTACGCGGACATGACGTTCACGTCCGCCGGACGGGAGTAACCGGGGCGGACGCGGGGCGGGGACGCCGGGCGGGGGACGCGGCCGGTGGTGGTGCCGGTACGGGGGCCGGCACCGGCGTCGGTGTCCGCCGCAGGTCAGCGGTGGCTGCTGAGAAGGACCACCGATATCTCCAGGGGATCACGAGGAAAAGGGAACGAATGTTCGCATTCGGCTCCCTGTGTTGTCTAACGTGGTGACCATGACCGACTCCGATGACGTCCGCCGTATCACCCTGGCCCTGCCGGAGACCACGGAGAAGGTGGCCTGGGGCATGCCCACCTTCCGGGTCGCCGGGAAGATGTTCGTCACGATCCCCGACGACGAGACGTCGTTCGCCGTGCGCTGTCCGATCCACGAGCGGCAGGAGCTGATCGCGGCGGAACCGGAGAAGTTCTGGGTACCGCCGCACGAGGCCGCCTCCGCCTGGGTACGGGTGCGACTCGCCGCCCTGGAGGACAGTGCCGAGCTTCGGGACATCCTCGTGGACTCCTGGCGACAGGCGGCTCCGCCCCGACTGGTGGAGGCGTTTCCGGGGATGGGCTGAGGGGGCGCGGCGGGTGGGGGCGTGATCCGCGGGGGCGGGCCTGCTTCTCGTCTCGTGCCGTCCGTTGCTGTTGTCCCGCTTCCTGGCGGCACTGTTCTCCGTGCGGCGCTGTTCTCCGTGCGGTGCTGTTCTCCGTGCGGCACCGTTCTCCGTGCGGACTCGCTCGTCGGACTGACTCGTCAGACCGAGAGGGACGAGGACGAACCCCGCAGCGCCGGACGGCCGCGCCGGCGCGGCACAGGAGGGAGAGGCCGGCCCACGGGCCTCGGAGCGGCGGATGGTGCGGCCGGTCACGAGCAGTGCGGCCCGGCGCGGCCGGGCAACCGGGCCGGCCGGGCGACGAGCCGGCCGATGGCCGACGGTGTACGGCGCGACGGCCGGGCCGGGGACCGGGCCCAGGAACGGCGCGGATGCGACGGACACGGCGGTCGCGGGCAGCGCGGTCCGGCGCCGGCACCGGAACGTCGTCGCGGACGGGGCGGCGGACCACGGCCGGCGCCCAGCGGGCGGTCCGGTGCGGGAGCCCGGTGATCCGGTCGCGGAGCAGGATCGCGGTACCGGACCGCGCTGGACGGTGAGCTGCGGCGTTCCCCGGGCGGCGGGCCCGTACGGGGTCGGGGCGCTCAGCGCACGTCGGCGTAATCGCCCAGAACGATGGCGGCGAAGTTGCGGAGGGAGTCCGTACCGGGGGCGAGATAGCCGGTGTGGCCCTCGGCCGTCCTGGCGGAGACCCGGCGCGCCCCGAAGGCCGGGTCGGTGGGATCCGCGCCATGGCCCAGGCCCAGCAGTTCGACGTTCGGGACGTCGCCGATCCAGTCGGACGCGTCCCGGGCCGCCCAGACCCGGGCGCTGGTGCGCAGCTCCGCCACACCGTCCCGGCGCATCCCGGGGGAGCCGAACACGACCAGGTCGGCGATGTCGCCACGGCCCGAATCCGGCGCGGCCAGTCCGCAGACGACCGAACCGTAGCTGTGGCAGAGCACGGCGGGCGCCGGGATGCGGGTGGCGGCGAGGCCGGACAGAAAGCGGGCCAGCCGCGGCGCACCGGCCTCGGCCAGGCGGCCGGTGGCGGCGTCCGGACCGACGCCGACCGGGGTGGTGTAGCCGGTCCAGGCGATCACGGCGGTACGGGTGCCGGGGGCGTCGACGGCCATCTGCGCACGCAGCGAGGTCGCCATGCCGGTCGGTGTGCCGTACGGGTCGTTCGACCGGTCGAAGGAGGCCAGATCGATGTCCGAACCGGGGACGATCACGGCGGTGCGCTGTGCCGCGGCCAAGTCGCCGTGTACTTCGGTTACTTGACCGCGGCCGCGCGGGTCGAAGGCGAGTATGTGGCGGCCGGGCCGGAGCAGGTCGGTGCAGCGGTCCGCCGCCTTCGTGGCCTGCTGGTGGTCCTGGAGGGTGCCGGCCGGGTCGGTGGCGAGGGTCAGCTGCCGCGCCCGTTCTGCCTTCAGGGCCCGGGAGTTGGCCTCGTACCGCAGGGTGACGGGTGCGCCGTCGAGATTGCCCACGGTCAGCGGATGCCGGGCCGTGAGCGCCCGCCGCTGGGCGTCGGTCAACGAGGCGAAGAAACGGGCGACATCGGCGGGGGCCGCGGTCGCGGGGTCCGGCAGCGGGACGCCGAGGGAGTGGTCGGCGCGCCAGGCGGCGGCGCCGGGCCCGGGTCCGGTGACGGCGGTCTGCGCGGAACCGGCCGCCCAGCCGCCCGTGCCGACGGCGATGACCGCCGTGAGCGCGCCGGCGATGAGTGCGCGCTTGCCGCGTCGGGCGGCGGTTCGCAGCACGGGCATGGTGGTGCTCCCTCTTTGGCCGGTGTGACAGAGGGAAGCGTAGGAAGGGGACGTATGACGCGGCGTCACGCTGCGGGGCCAACTCCCTGGTGGTACCGGGGTAGGAGGCACCGCCCCCTCTCGTCCTCAGGGAGGAGGGGCGGGGTCAGGGTACGGGGAGGGACGCGCCGGGCCGGGCCGGGGCGGCAGCCGGACGGGGTCAGGCGAGCAGACGGGGCAGGAGGTCCGGGACGGGCGGGCGGGAGCCGGGCGGGTCAGGCGAGCAGGCCGGGCAGGAGGTCCGGGACGGGGCGGCAGCTGGACGGGGTCAGGCGAGCAGACGGGGCAGGAGGTCCGGGACGGGCGGGCGGGAGCCGGGCGGGTCAGGCAAGAAGGCCGGGCACGAGGTCCGGCACCGGGCGGGGCGGGCAGGAGCCGGACGCAGCGGGCAGGGGACCGGCGCCCTGCCGGACCGGGCCCTGGCCGCTCTCCCGTCCTCGTCCGCTCGCCCGCTCTCCTCCCTTTCGCCCCTCGCCGTGCTTGTCGTCCGCGCCGCCTCTGGTCTCCGGGCCACTCCGGGTCTCCGGGCCACTCCGGTCTCCGCGCCACTCCTGGGTTCCGTCCGCCTCCCGGCCCTCACCGCTCCCCGGGGGTGACCAGCCCCGACTCATACGCGAAGACCACGGCCTGGGCGCGGTCCCGCAGCTCCAACTTGGCGAGTATGCGGCCTATATGGGTCTTCACGGTCTGCTCGGCGAGCACCAGCGCATCGGCGATCTCCTGGTTGGAGAGCCCCCGGGCGATCAGCTCCAGCACCTCCGTCTCGCGCGGGGTGAGGCCGTTGCGCCGCAGCGCGTTCCGGTCCGCGCGCGGTGTCGGCCGCTGCCGGGCGAAATCGGCGATCAGTCGCCGGGTCACCGACGGCGCGAGCAGCGCCTCGCCGGCCGCCACGATACGCACGGCGGAGATCAGATCGGCCGGTGGCGCGTCCTTGAGCAGAAACCCGGACGCGCCCGCGCGCAACGCCTCGTAGACATAGTCGTCGACGTCGAAGGTGGTCAGCATCAGCACCTTCGGCCGGTGGGTGACACCGGCCGGCGGATCGAGCAGCCGGCGGGCCGCCGCCAGCCCGTCCATCTCGGGCATCCGGACGTCCATCAGCACCACATCGGGGTGCACCCGCCGGCTCAGCTCCACCCCCTGCACCCCGTCCGGCGCGTCGCCCACCACCTCTATGTCGCTCTGCGCGGCGAGCAGCGCGGCGAAACCCGCCCGCACCATGGCCTGGTCGTCGACGATGATCACCCGAGTGGTCATGTGGTGGCGGAGTCCTTTGCCGTGGGAGGGGACGAGGAGAGGGGAAGCCGGGCGGCGACGCGGAAGCCGCCGTCGGGCAGCGGCCCGGTGTCGAGCGAACCGTCCACCAGACGCACCCGCTCCCGCATACCGATCAGACCGTGCCCGGTACCGCTGGGCTCCAGTGGCGCGGACGGTGCGGGCGGCACGGAGTTGACGACCAGGACGGTCAGCCGCGAACGGTCCGCCGTCGCGGTCACCGACACCCGGGCCCGCGCGCCCGGGGCGTGCCGCACCACATTGGCCAGCGCCTCCTGCACGATGCGGTACGCCGAGAGATCCACCGCCGGTTCGAGCGTGGGCAACTTCTCCGGCAGTGCCAACTCGACCGGTACACCGGCCCGTACGGTCCCCTCGACCAGCTTCGGCAGCTGGCCGATCCCCGGCTGCGGGGTCTTCTCCGGGCCGTGGTGCCGCTCCGTCTCCTCGCTGCGCAGCACGCCCAGCAGCCGGCGCATCTCCGCCAGGGACTCCCGGGCGGTCGCGGCGATCGCCCCGAACTCCTCCTGGGCCTCCTTCGGTATCCCGCTGATGCGATAGGGGGCGCTGTCGGCCTGGACCGTGATCACCGACATGTGGTGGGCGACGACGTCATGCAGCTCGCGGGCGATCCGGGTGCGCTCCTCCAGCAGCGTGCGGCGGGCGCGCTCCGCCTCGCTGATGGTCTCCTGCTCCCGCAACTTCCGCTGGACGGCGCCCCGTTCGCGCAGACTGGCGCCCATCAGGAGCAGCACACCGGTCAGGACGAAGAGCAGCACTCCGGTGCCGTCGCTGCGGTCCGGGGTCATCGGCGCGAAGAGGAAGCCCACCGCCCCGGTCGTCAGCCAGACGGCTATCAGGGTGCGGCGCCGCTCGCGCAGCGACAGCGCCAGCATCAGCACGAGATAGCCGACGATCACCGGGGGCGGCCAGGGCCAGGCGCGGCCCTCGGTACCGCCGGTGCCGAGGAGCGCCATGGCACACAGGATGTCGGCCGAGAAGATCACCCACCATGCCTGCAACGGCCGCGTCACCGCGAGCAGCAGCGGCACGGTCTGCGCGATGGCGAGCCCGCCGACCAGCCAGCCGGCCAGCTCGCCGCGGAAGCCGTAGTCGGTGAGCACGCCCATGGTCGACGGCAGCAGGAACACCGTGAACGCGAACGCGACGAAGTACGGCAGCCGGCGTAGCCGGCGGCTGCGGACGTGGCCGAACAGCGGCGTGCCGGGCCCGGTCGGGGTGCCCAGCTCGGTGGCCAGGACGCGCAGCGCCTGCCGCGCGGCGCGCAGCGCCCGGCTGCGGGCCGACTCGCGCCCGGAGCTCCGGGCCGGCTCGCGATCTGGGATGAGAGATCGTGTGAACATCGCAGAATCACTGTAAGCGGAGCGTAGTCACCGCTACGTCATACCGTGGTCCGGGCTTCCGGGCAGTACCACGGTATGACGTGCCCCCGGCCGGGCGGACACCGTCAACACCCGGCCGCCGGCCTCGCGTCCCGCCCCCTGCCTCGCACCCGGCCCGCCCAGCCGCTCGCGTGAGCTCCGCCGCTCGCCTGAGCCCCCGTCGGCTAGAGCTCCGCCAGCAGATCGGCCTTCTTCGCGCTGAACTCGTCGTCCGTCAGCAGCCCCGCCTCGTGCAGCTCGCCGAGGTGGCGTATCCGGTCCGCGATATCGGCGGGGTCCCGGCCCGCGTCCCCGGCCCGGCGCACCGGTTCGCGCTCGGGTGTCTCCTGATCCGATTCGGCGGCCCGCACGGCCTGGAGTACGGCGGCCGCGAACGGCAGCGACTCGTGGACCGGTCCGTAGCCCAGCCCGAAGACCACCGCGGCCGGATCCTGGTCGGCCTCGCCCGGCGACGCGTCCCTGGCCCCGCGCTCCAGCAGCCGCAGATAGCCGTTGAGGACCTCCGGCGACCGCCACTCCACGCCGGCCAGCTCGCCGACCGTGAAGTTCCGGTCGCCGCACTTCCACTTCGCCGAGGACGCCCCCGTCCAGGACCAGCGGAAGGCGACCGACCGGCCGTCGAAGGACGCCTTGCCGTCGTACGCCTTGAAGTGCAGCGGGGCCTCCGGTGCGGCCACCAGATGCCGGTCGGCCGGCTCCTTCGCGTCGGGGCCCAGCGCGGTGCGCAGCTCGTCGGCGTAGAAATCGGCCAGCGTCTCGCGCTCGGCCGGCAGCACCAGCCGGTACGGGTCCGAGTCCTCCTTGAGCTGGCCGTCGGCCGCCTCCATCAGGGGGTCCGCGCCGCGCCGGGGCACGGCGTGCAGCACCACCGTGCCGCGTCTGCCCTCGGACACCTCGACGGACCTCAACGCCTCGTACGGAACGCGTCGCTCGCCGAGCGCCTGAAAGAGCTTCGGCCTGCGGATCCCCCGTTCGAAGCGGATGAGCACGGAGTCCGTGTCGAACTCCCAGACGGCGTGAAAACCGGCCAGCACATCACCCATGCGGCTCATCGTATGCGGGCGGTTGCCCACCCGTCCCCCTTCCGGACACCTTGCGCTACGCGCGTCAAGCGATCCGCCGCCGCCCGTCCCGCCGTCCACCGCGCCCCGGCCACGGTTCCCGCAGGTACAGGCTTCGCGCCGGTCCGGCGGACCGTGTTCCGGGCGGTCCGCCGTTCCTCAGGCCAGATCCGCGCTGCACCGGGGAGCGTAGGCCGCGCACTTCACCGAAGAGATCGCACCGACCCCGAGGAGCGCAAAGTTGTGCAGGCTCCGGGTGCCGGGCACGAAGTAGCCCGCGTGTCCGACGGCGCCGTCGGCCGACAGGATCCGGGAGCCGAAGGACGGATCGACCGGGTCCGCGCCGTGGCCGAACCCGCCGACCTCCAGGTGCGGGATGTCCTGGATCCAGTCGTCGGCGTCCCGCATCGCCCAGACCCGCGCCCGCGTGCCCAGCCCGGCGGCGCTCGCGGCCCGCATCCCGGGGCTGCCCGCCACCGCGATGTCCGTCACGTTGGACGGCAGCGCACGGGCCGCCACGCCGCACACCACGGATCCGTAGCTGTGGCAGAACAGCGAGACGGAACTGTCGGCCGGCAGCCCCGCCACGAGCGCGCGCAGCCGGACCGCGCCGGCCGCGGCGAGCTGCCCGGTGGCGGCCTCGACGCCCAGGCCGGCGGGCGCGGTGTAGTCGGCCCAGGCGATCACGGCCGTTCGGGCGTCCGGCTGGGCGGCCCGCTCCGCGCCGTACAGGGCCTTCGCCATGCCGACGGGCGCGCTCGTCGCCCGCGCGGTGCGCTCGAAGGTCGACAGGTTGGTGTCCACGCCGGGCACGACGACGGAGACCCGGTGCGCGTTCTGGAGGTCGCCGAAGACCTCCGCGACCCGGCCGCCGCCGGCCGGGTCGAAGGCCAGGATCTGCCGGTTGTCCCGCATCAGCGATTCGAAGCGGTGCATCAGCCGGCCCGCCTCCTGGCGGCCGACCGGGGTGAGCCGGTGATCATCCATGCGCTGCCGTGCGATCGCTCCGGCCTGGTCGAGCGCCATCCGGTTGGCGCGATAGCGCAGGGTGACGGGGGCGCCGTCCATATTGCCGACGACCAGCGGATAGCGGGTGGCGAGCTGCTGCCGCTCGGCCCGGTCGAGGGAGGAGAAGAAGGCCCGCAGCGCGGCGGGCGTGCCCTGGGGGTCGGGCAGCGAGCGCCCGAGGAAGGTGGCGTGCCGCCAGGCGGCCTTGGCGGTGGCCAGGGGGTTGGCATCCTCCTTGGAGCTTCTGACGGCGGTCCAGCCGGTCAGCGCGAGCATCACGAACACCACCACCAGAGCGAGTGCCGTACGCCAGACGGTGGATTGCAGAAAACCGAATGTGGGGCCGAAGCCCTGGAAGGAAGTCACCGCGGGCCAGCCTAGGAGACGGGAGTGGCCACCCGTACATCCCGTGAGTCATCTCACGTTTCGTGCTGGGTATTTGGATCAATTGGGACGCCGGCGCCGAGATGAGGTGGGCCGGGCGGCACAGGGCGGATCGAGTGGTGAACCGATGGCCCGGAGGCGGCCTTCCCTTATCCGTTCCTTATCCGGAGTCGACAGTTCTCGCCCGGAGTTGACGTCTCCGGTGGATCTTCCCGCCTACCTGGTGCGCCAGTTGTCGTCGAACGCGGGCCTGATGTGGTCCAGGTAGGACCTGGTCAGCTCGCGGATGGCGGTCACGCTGCAATCCTGCCCCTCGCCCCACACCTTGCTCGCCACCCGCATCACCCCGCCGAACGCCGCGACCAGCACCCGCGGCCGGGGGTCGGTGTCCACATCCAGCCCCTCGCGTCCGGCGATCAGCCGGGAGACCTCCTCCTCCAGATCGGAGGAGCGCCGCAGATGCGCGGCGACCAGTGCGGGCGTCGACTCGATCATCTGGCATGCGCGCATGTGCAGTTCCACCGGGACCACCGACGCGATCGCGCCACCGATGTCGTCCCAGGCCCCCAGTACGGCCTGCCGCAACGCGGTCAGTGGGGCCTCGGAGGCCGGCCGGCCACGCAATTCCGCCACGAAGCGGGCCTCCACCATCTCCTGGACGGCGAAGACG
This sequence comes from Streptomyces sp. x-80, assembly GCF_046549095.1. Classification (NCBI taxonomy): domain Bacteria; kingdom Bacillati; phylum Actinomycetota; class Actinomycetes; order Kitasatosporales; family Streptomycetaceae; genus Streptomyces; species Streptomyces sp. x-80. The sequence continues at coordinate 1,974 of NZ_JAJPWM010000007.1, read as the reverse complement.
ACCTCCTCCTTGTTGGCGAAGTACCGGAAGTAGGTGCGCTGGGAGACGTCCACCGCCTCCGCGATCTCGTCGATCGTCGTCGCTTCGTAGCCCTGGTCCGTGAACAGCTCCAGCGCCGCACGGATGAGGGCGTCGTGGGTGCGCTGTTTCTTGCGCTCGCGCAGCCCGCCCGAGGGTGTCGTCTGCGGCGTCGGGGTCGCCATCCTGCGCCGCCTTTCCACGGTGTTACCGCTGTTCAGGATACCTGTGAGGTAAATGACAGTTACCGACTCATGAATTACTTTGTCAACTGTCAGTGGCTGACATTAATCTCCTCATATGAGTTCTCAGACCCCGGTTGCCGACACCGCACCGGAACTTCCCGTACCGGAGCCCCGGAAGGGGCTGCGGGGCCATCCGTGGCTGACCCTCTTCTCCGTCGCCATCGGCGTCATGATGGTCGCCCTCGACGGCACCATCGTCGCCATCGCCAACCCGGCCATCAAGCAGGACCTGGGCGCCTCGCTCGCCGACGTCCAGTGGATCACCAACGGCTACATGCTCGCGCTGGCCGTCTCGCTGATCACGGCCGGCAAACTCGGCGACCGTTTCGGCCACCGCCAGACCTTCCTGATCGGCATTCTCGGCTTCGCCGCCGCCTCCGCCGCCATCGGGTTCTCCAGCGAGGTCGCGCTCGTCATCACCTTCCGCGTGTTCCAGGGTCTGTTCGGCGCGCTGCTGATGCCCGCCGCGCTCGGCCTGCTGCGGGCGACGTTCCCGGCCGAGAAGCTCAACATGGCCATCGGCATCTGGGGCATGGTCATCGGCGCCTCCACCGCCGGCGGCCCGATAGTCGGCGGGCTGCTGGTCGAGCACGTCAGCTGGCAGTCGGTCTTCTTCATCAACGTCCCGGTCGGTGTCCTGGCCCTGGTCCTCGGCCTGGTGATCCTCAAGGACCACCGCGCGGAGAACGCCCCCCGGTCCTTCGACATCCCGGGCATCGTGCTGCTCTCCAGCGCGATGTTCTGCCTCATCTGGCCGCTGATCAAGGCGTCGGAGTGGGGCTGGGGCGACATGAAGACCTGGGGCTTCCTGATCGGCGCGATCGTTCTCTTCGCGCTCTTCGCCGTTCTGGAGACCAAGGTCCGCGAACCGCTCATCCCGCTGCACATGTTCCGTTCCGTGCCGCTGACGGCCGGCACGGTCCTGATGGTGCTGATGTCCTTCGCCTTCATGGGCGGCCTGTTCTTCGTGACGTTCTACCTCCAGAACGTGCACGGCATGAGCCCCGTCGACAGCGGTCTGCACCTCCTTCCGCTCACCGGCATGATGATCGTCGGCTCGCCGCTGGCGGGCGCTCTGATCACCAAGTTCGGCCCGCGGATCCCGCTGGTGGGCGGCATGGTCCTCACCGCCGTCGCCATGTTCGGCATGTCCGGCCTGGACACGAACACCGGCAACGGCCCGATGGCCCTCTGGTTCGCGATGCTCGGCCTGGGCCTCGCACCCGTCATGGTCGGCGCCACCGAGGTCATCGTCGGCAACGCCCCGCTGGAGCTCTCCGGTGTCGCCGGCGGTCTCCAGCAGGCCGGCATGCAGGTCGGCGGCAGCCTCGGTACGGCGGTGCTCGGCGCGGTGATGGCCTCCCGCGTCGACGAGCGGTTCCCCGAGAACTGGCAGTCGGCGGGCCTGCCGCCGGTTCCGCCCGCGCAGATGTCCCAGGCGGCCGACGCCGTCTCGGCCGGTTTCGCCCCGGTGCCGAAGGGCACCCCGCCGGAGCTGGCCCAGAAGATCACCTCCGTCGCCCACGACACGTTCGTCTCGGGCATGGGCCTGGCCTTCACCGTCGCCTGCGGTGTGGCGATCGTCGCGGCCGTCGTCGCGACCTTCACCAAGCGCGGTGAGAACGCGGAGGCGGGCGCCGGCGTCGGCCACATCTGACCGGTCCCACCCCGCACCACCCCGGCGCGCGGCCGGCCGAGGCACCCCTCGGCC